>NZ_CALPDF010000022.1 GCF_943193175.1 Neobacillus muris | reverse complement strand
ACAATCAATAAATTTGGTATTTAGATTCTGTGATAATAAAAAATTGCCGAGAAAAATACCCTTTCTCGACAATCTGAATCGGTCATTTGAGACCGATTTTTTCTAATTTACCTTACATATTTCAATTGGACAGTCTTCACAGTCAATTTCACTGCGCAAATAGTCGATATCATGAATGGTAATAGTACCTTTATCGATGGATATTATATCAGATCTTCGAAGCTCACTGAGCAGCCGATTCACAACTTCCCGGGATGTGCCGCAGAAATTAGCCAATTCTTGGTTGGTTAACGGTAAATCGATTAGGATCCCTTTATTTGTTTTTATTCCATAACTGTTGCTCATCCGAATTAATGTCGAGTACAATGCCCCTTTTTTGCCATGTAAAACAAGGTCGCGGAACTTTGTTTGAGTTTTGCGATATTGCTGGCTAAACCATTGGATAAATTCAAGAGCAAGCGGAAGATTAAGGGAAAGCTTTTCCTCTAGTTCATTTTTCATGATGACGGCTACTTCTCCGCTTTCGATTACTCGGCCGCTTAACATATATTTGGTTGAAGGCGAGAATAAGTTGATTTCACCGACAAAATCACCGCTTGAGCACATTCTTAAGGTAAGTTCCCGTCCATCGGGAATAATTTTGCTTAATTGCAGAATCCCGCTTTGAACGATATATAATTCATCTGACTGCATCCCTTCTTGGAATAAAAAAGCACCTTTTTCCATTTTTCTTGTGTGATGGACAGTCTCAAATAAATGGGCTAAAGTGACGGGCAGTTCTTTAGTTAACATGAAAATAACCACCTTTTAATGTGAAAATCCGTGTTAACATAAAAACAGTAACGGTTGGATTCTCTTGAAATTACTATAATTATATTGTTAATGAAGCTTAATTAGCAATAAATGTTGAATAAGTTCATACAATCGTCAAAAACAGCCCGATTATTTCTTCGGAAATAATATTGCCAAATAATGAAAATGCAAGAACTTCCTTTAATGGACTGAACCTAAAAGGTAATAATATGGATGTAAACGAAGGAGGGAATCGAATGGGCCAAAATCGTCAATTTCGGTCTGGACAAAAAGCACCTAATAATGGCATTTATATTGAAGTGGGTGACACAGGAAGTCCGGTGGTCAATCCAAAAAGAGTAAAGTTAAAAGCAGGTGACCGTTTTCCTGAGACTTCAAATGATGAACGAATATGGACATATGCTCGAAAACCGTAAAGTAAAAAGTCATCCATCCGGATGGCTTTTTATCTGGAAGCGTCCCATTTTTCGATCGTCCTAAATTCCTTGGGATCCCATTTAGCATTAATTTTACATTTGTTGATAAAATGTTTTATAATAATTATAGGTCAAAAAAGGTCAAAGAGGGTGATTGTCATGGATATAAATCGAATGACAGAGCGTATGCAGGCTGGAATAATGGAGGCGCAAACATTAGCCATAAAATATCATCATCAAGAAATCGACGAACCCCATTTATTCTTGTCACTAATGGCCCAGGAGGACAGCTTAATTACAGCCATTTTAGAAAGAGCCGGCCTGCCATCTAAACAAGTTGAAAATAAATTAGTAGAAGTTTTGAAAAAAAAGCCTCAAGTGACCGGAGGGGGAGCAGAACAGGGGAAATTGTATATAACCGGAAAACTCCAAAAGCTGCTCGTCTATGCAGAAGAGACCATGAAGAAGTTTTCTGATGAATACCTTTCTGCAGAACATATTTTATTGGCTGCCGCCCAAGCGAATGAATCGGACATGAACCAGATTATCCGGTCATTTGGTGTGACTTCGGATGATCTAATGAAAGTTGTAAAAGAAATAAGGGGGGATCAAAGGGTGACATCGCAAAATCCTGAAGCTGGATATGACGCACTAAAAAAATACGGCAGAGACCTTGTTGCTGAAGTGAAAGCCGGAAAGCTTGACCCTGTTATCGGCCGTGATGCGGAGATCCGCAATGTAATCCGGATTCTTTCTCGAAAAACAAAAAATAATCCGGTTTTAATTGGGGAACCTGGCGTGGGGAAAACCGCAATTGTCGAAGGGCTTGCCCAGAGAATTGTCCGGAAAGATGTCCCGGAAGGCCTAAAGGATAAAACCATTTTTTCATTAGATATGAGTTCCCTAATCGCAGGAGCCAAGTTTAGGGGAGAATTTGAAGAGCGATTAAAGGCGGTTTTAAATGAAATCAAAAAGAGTGAAGGGCAAATCATTCTATTTATAGATGAAATTCACACCATTGTTGGTGCAGGCAGAACGGATGGAGCCATGGATGCAGGGAATATGCTGAAGCCAATGCTTGCCCGTGGGGAGCTGCATTGTATAGGTGCTACCACTCTTGATGAACACAGAAAGTATATTGAAAAGGATCCGGCACTGGAGCGCCGCTTTCAACAGGTCCTTGTCCAAGAACCGAATGTGGAAGATACCATTTCCATATTGCGGGGGTTAAAGGAACGTTTTGAGGTTCATCACGGCGTAAAAATACATGACCATGCTTTGGTGGCAGCAGCCACGTTATCGGACCGATATATTACGGATCGATTTCTGCCAGACAAAGCGATTGATCTTGTCGATGAAGCTTGCGCCATGATTCGTACGGAAATTGATTCCATGCCGGCGGAGCTGGATGAAGTAACTAGAAGAGTCATGCAATTGGAAATAGAAGAAGCGGCATTGCTGAAGGAGCAGGATGACGTCAGCAAGCAAAGACTGGAAGTACTTCAAAAGGAGTTAGCGGATCTTCGGGAACAAGCAAATGCCATGAAAGCTAAATGGCTCGACGAGAAGCAAATGATTCAAAAATTGCAGGATAAAAGAGAACAATTGGAAAAATTGAGACGGGAGCTTCAGCAGGCTGAGGATAAATATGATTTAAACCGGGCAGCAGAGCTTCGGCATGGACGAATCCCGGTGGCGGAGAAAGAACTGAAAGAACTTGAGGCTGCGGCTGAACATGATAATCGGCTTCTTCGTGAAGAAGTAACTGGAGAAGAAATATCATCCATTGTCTCCAGGTGGACAGGAATCCCCCTCGCTAAACTGGTAGAGGGAGAACGTGAGAAATTATTGCGCTTGGAGTCCATTCTCCATGAAAGAGTGATTGGCCAAAATGAAGCGGTCAATTTGGTGGCGGATGCCGTCCTGAGAGCACGTGCTGGAATTAAAGACCCGAACCGTCCGATTGGCTCGTTCCTGTTTTTAGGCCCGACTGGTGTCGGAAAGACTGAGCTTGCAAAAGCTTTGGCGGAGGCCTTGTTTGACAGCGAAGAGCATATTATTCGGATTGATATGTCGGAATATATGGAAAAACATGCTGTATCCAGGTTAATTGGTGCCCCTCCAGGTTATGTGGGCTACGATGAGGGAGGACAGCTTACGGAAGCTGTAAGACGTCAGCCATATTCCGTTATATTAATGGATGAAATTGAGAAGGCACATCCAGAAGTATTCAATATTCTCCTTCAAGCATTAGACGATGGAAGAATTACGGATTCGCAGGGAAGGGTTGTTGATTTTAAAAACACTGTCATTATTATGACTTCGAATATTGGGTCACCATTCTTGCTGGAGCAGGCCGAAAATGAAGGGGAGATTTCTGATTCAGTACGAGAAAAGGTGCTTAGCCAATTAAGAGTCCATTTCCGCCCGGAGTTTTTAAACCGGATTGATGAAACCATTTTATTTAAACCATTAGCGTTAAATGAAATCAAAAACATCGTTGTTAAAATGCTTAAGGAATTGCAAAATCGATTAAAGGAACAGCAAATTCATATTACAATAGCAGAAGATGCGAAAGAATTTATTGCAGTGAATGGGTTTGACCCCATATATGGTGCAAGGCCCCTAAAACGTTACATTCAAAGAAATATCGAGACAAAGCTTGCCCGTGAAATCATATCGGGAAAAGTGTACGAGGGTTCCACTGTTGAAATTTCCGTATTGAATGGCGAGTTTAATTTAACAATCCATTCATGATCAATAAAAAATCGGCTGTCCAAAAGCAAAGAGGTCAGACACCACATCACAATATATAGAAGGTAATTTTAAAAAAACGTTCTATATATTGGTCTAAGCGTGGAGTCTGACCTCTTAATGGACAGCCTTTTTTTAAACAGTTTAATGTTTTTGTACTGGTTCCTTTGGAATAATGGTAGTGGCAATAAGAATTAATACGGTCACAATAATAGAAACGATACCGCCAGTGGCAAAGTTAACCTCAACGCCTGACATTGAACTAACTACATATGTAAGCATTTCAACCAAAAGAAAAGTCCAGAATAGAGTCCAAAAAAATCGCATACAATTCACCTGCCTAGTTTACTCCTTTATAATTTTACCATAAGATGTTGAAATAATAAAACAATTAAATGAGATTGATTAAGGAAATATAGGCAAACTCCCTTTCAACTTTTGGGTTCAAGCATAGGATATTTGGTGAGGAAATATGTAAAAGGAGATTTATCAATGGAAAGTCGGAGTTTTCTAATGGGGACCCAATGGAATATGATCTTTTACCCTGAAAAACCAACCGGATTTGGGGTTTTCGTGATTGGTGATGAAAGGCATTTTGTGGAAGATAATAAAAGTTTTTGGACACAAAATGAAGGAAAACTGGCGATTATTAATCAGTTGAAGTCAAATGGATACACGATATTTTCCTCCAATCTTTATGGGCGTAATTGGGGAAGCGATGCGGCCGTCGAATTGGCGGAGCAATTATACAACCATGTTATCAGAAGTGAAATCTTGAATAACAAGATTCATATTTTAGCTGAAGGAATGGGAGCGTTAACGGCAGTTAAGTTAATGGAGAGAATGAAGGGGAATATCCGATCCGTTATTTTGCTTAATCCGATCCTTTCATTGAAATTCCATCTTGAACAGGAGAAGGAGCATAAATTTTTTTATAAAAAGTTAATTCGTGAACTCGTGGCAGCCTATCAGTTGGATCAATCAACAATTGAAAACAGGCTTATACATGCAGCAGATACCGTTTATTTAAATGAAGAAATACCCATCCAAATCATTCATGTGCTATCAGGCGGAAGGCTGTACAATCAATCCAAGCAATATCAAAAAATTCTTAGTAAAAAGGATATCAGCCCTTCATTTATCTTGCCGGAGAAAAAACAAAATTTAGGCAAAATCTGCAATGAATTTTTTTCCCGCCATGAGGGTAACCTGTAATACCTCTCCAGCTCAATTAATAATTCCTGCGCGCGGCGCATAGGATGATTTAAGGAAGTATGGGGAGGAAATTACTTATGGACAAGACCGTTATTATGGACGTATTTGACTTTGTGGGTTTTCATCTTTGCAAAGCATTGTTAGATAAAGGGGTTGAGGTGGAAGGCGTTTATATAGAGGAGCATCAGCCTGATTTATATATAGATAAAAAAAGGCTTGAAGTGGGCAGAAATGCAAATTTTATCGATATTGCATATTCTGTATGGAATAAAAAAGCTAGGCAGAACAGCCTAGATGCCACCTTGATTCTCTCTCTTTATGATGTATTCATGACCCGGAAGGAATCCATATTATCAGGGCTGGATTTTAAGACGATTCTGGATAATTGGCAGAGTAATGATAATCAAATCGTGTTTTTGGCTCCAGTGCAGTTGTTGGCTGTTCCGTCTCTCAATAAGGACATTGCCTATTTTTTAAATCAGGCAGAGGAGCAGGTAAAGAATTTGCAAATTTTTTACCTGCCAACCATCTATGGTCCTTGGCAGCCTGTTGATTTTTTATTTCAGCAAGTGATTATTTCCGGACGGGGCAGTCATCCAATCCAGCCATACGACCGGGAATGGACGGGGGATGCCATATATGCAGCGGACGCGGTAGAGACCATCGTAGATTTAATCGAAGATGGCAAATCGGGAAATTACCTATTGGAAAGTACGGAGGAAAACACATGGGAGGAATGTGCCCGGCTGCTTTCGATAGAAAATCAACTGTTGTCCCCAGCCATTGGCGATTTGCCACAATCCGTAACTAAAGTTCCTGTAAGGAACTTACTATCCATAACAGAGTCTCTTTCTAGACAAAAAGAACATACGAATCGAGTATTAGAGATCAATGCCAAAGATCATTAACAAAACTTGACCCTATTCTAATCGAGTATAATAGATAAAAGCTGCGGACTTGGATCCAGCAGCTTTATTTTTTATTCAACACCTTCTGAATATAGGGATAGGCTTTTTTTAATAATGGCTTTAATCCGTTGACCGATTCAACTAATGTATCGATATGATGCATGAGTGCTTCAAGGTCTATGTTTGTCTGATTGGACGGTAAGTTTTGTAAAGGCTGCCTGTCTGGGAATAATTCGAATTGCGGCAGTGCATTTTTACGTCCTCCAAACATGAGTGCAGTAAATGGATCTAAGGGTTGTTCTTGTTCGTTTTCTTCTGAATCATCCCTATTATTTATTTTTTCCTTATACATTTGTAAAGGGATTTCGGTCTCGTTCAATTTCATCAAACCTCCCAGGAACAATTTTCTACTTTAGCATATGAATATTTTTCTTAAAGGAATGGATATTAGCGGATAGGAAATGCAACGAAACAGTTGCTAAACAAGCCATAAATTTGATAAAATTAGTACCAAGTCATAATAATTGATATTAATAACTAATTGAACAGCTGATAAATCTAAAGGAGATGGCAGAATGAGAGCTGGTATTATTGGCATCGGAAGGTATTTACCTGAAAAGGTCGTGACAAACTTAGATTTGGAAAAAATGATGGATACATCAGATGAGTGGATTCGGACGAGAACCGGGATTGAAGAAAGAAGGATTGCGGCGGACGATATAGATACATCTGATATGGCTTTTGCTGCGGCGCAAAAGGCCATTCAGGATGCTGGCATTACACCAGAAGAGATTGATTTAATATTGGTTGCAACCGTTACGCCGGACACGCCATTCCCCTCTGTTTCCTGCAAAATTCAAGAAAGATTAGGCGCTTGGAAAGCAGCGGCTATGGATATTAGTGCTGCTTGTGCCGGCTTTATGTATGGCATGGTAACAGCAAAGCAATTTATCGAGTCAAAATGTTATAAATATGTCTTAGTGGTCGGAGTTGAGAAGCTGTCTAAAATAACTGACTGGAATGATCGAAATACCGCTGTCCTATTTGGTGATGGTGCCGGTGCTGCCATTATTGGACCTGTATCGGAAAATCGCGGAATTCTCGCATTTGAGCTTGGTGCGGATGGTACAGGAGGAAAACACCTCTATCAGGACGAATATATCATAATGAACGGCCGGGAGGTATTTAAATTCGCAGTTAGGCAAATGGGAGAAAGCTGTGTCCATGTTTTAGAGAAAGCCGGCTTAAATAAGGAGGACGTTGACTTTCTCGTTCCCCACCAAGCCAATATTCGGATTATGGAAGCTTCAAGACAAAGACTTGACCTCCCGCCTGAAAAAATGTCAAAAACAGTTCATAAATATGGGAATACCTCTGCGGCCTCAATCCCTATTTCAATTGTCGAAGAATTGGAAGCAGGCAAAATAAAAGACGACGATTTGATTGTCATGGTTGGCTTCGGCGGCGGCTTGACATGGGGAGCCATTGCAATCCGCTGGGGGAAATAAATGTGAACAGCGCAAATGGCGTTATGCTGATTTTCGAAAAACAAAAATGAAGAAGAACTATTTGCATAATAGATTAAAGGAGATGTGGACATGGAAAAACGCAGGGTTGTGGTAACAGGCGTTGGAGCAGTCACACCGCTTGGAAATGATATTGAAACAACTTGGAAAGGAATTCTTGAAGGCAGGTCTGGAATAGGACCATTGACAAGAGTAAATGCGGATGAATATCCAGCAAAGGTTGCTGGTGAAGTAAAAGACTTTAATCCTGAATTGTTCATGGAAAAGAAGGATGCTAGAAAAATGGACCGGTTTACTCAATTTGCAGTCGCTAGCGCACTCATGGCGGTAAAGGATGCAAACTTGGCCATTAATGAAGAGAATTCCCATCGCGTTGGGGTTTGGATTGGCTCTGGAATAGGCGGGATGGAAACTTTTGAACAGCAATTTGAAATCTTTCAAAAGCGGGGATATAAGCGAGTAAGTCCATTTTTTGTACCGATGTTAATTCCGGATATGGCAACTGGGCAAGTATCAATCATTCTAGGCGCAAGAGGATTTAATTCTTGTACGGTCACAGCTTGTGCAACGGGCACCAATTCAATTGGTGACGCATTTAAAGTTATTGAGCGCGGTGATGCTGACGTAATGGTTACGGGTGGAGCAGAAGCCCCAATCACAAGGATGTCCGTAGCCGGATTTTGTGCTAATACGGCACTATCGACAAATCCAGATCCGAAAACAGCCAGCCGGCCATTCGACAAGGACCGTGATGGATTTGTTATTGGTGAAGGTGCTGGTATTGTAATATTGGAAGAATTAGAACATGCCTTGTCCCGCGGGGCAAAAATATACGCTGAAATTGTTGGATATGGCGCCACTGGAGATGCCTATCATATTACCGCACCAGCTCCAGGAGGAGAAGGTGGTGCGAGGGCCATGAAAATGGCTATTCAGGATGCAGGATTACATCCAAGCGACATTGATTACGTGAATGCCCATGGCACGAGTACGGAATATAATGATAAGTTTGAAACACTTGCAGTGAAGGAAGTATTTGGTGACCATGCCTATCAATTAGCGATGAGCTCAACCAAATCCATGACAGGACATCTGTTAGGAGCTGCAGGCGGCGTAGAGGCCATTTTTTCCGTTTTAGCGATTAGGGATAGTATCCTGCCGCCAACCATGAATTACCAGACTCCTGATCCTGAGTGTGACTTAGATTATGTGGCCAATGCAGCCCGAAAAAAGGAAATAAACACAGCAATGAGCAACTCATTAGGATTCGGGGGACATAATGCCACGATCGTATTTAAAAAATATCAATAATGTGGGGGACCAAGTCACTGGCTTGGTCCTTTACTTTTTTCAATATGAGAACCCCCAGAACCTCATTTTCGAACGTACATAAAATGAAAAAGAAGATATATGAGTGAAAAGAGGTGCCAGAATGGGGATAATTCGAACAGATCAATGGTTAAAAGAGAACCTTGAACGCCCTCTGAAAATCTGTGAGAAGCTAAAGACCTATTTTAATGGACAAAATCCAAATGATATCTATCAACAGCTGTTGCATTTTGGCATGTACAGGCCGTCATGGAAATCGAGAGTTAATTTGAATAGTATGATGGATTATAAAGCCTGGGACCGGGTGGAGCGTATGTTTACTAAATATAAACAGAAATGGTCCGGGCCGGATATCCCAGTATTTCTGTTTCCTTTAAATCAAAGGGGAGGGCTTTTTGCCAGGAAGGAGGATAAAAGTAAAGGCGGGGTGTCATTTCCAGATAAAATGTTCCTATTCCTGTCAGAATATCAGGACGAGAAGGAAATAGAAGCACTGCTGGTCCATGAATATCACCATGTTTGCAGACTGCAGCGGACAAATAAAAATCATGAGGACTATACATTGCTTGACTCGATTATTATTGAAGGTCTTGCTGAATATGCAGTTTTAAAACATTGCGGTGAGCAATACCTTGCTGATTGGTGCCATATGTATACGGAGGCCGAATTAGAGGCGTTTTGGGACCGCTATTTAAAACCAAAATTAAACAAAAGAAAAAATGAGCGCGTTCATGATGAGCTGCTCTTCGGCGGACGAAATGTCCCGCCTTTGCTTGGATATGCAGCCGGGTATCATCTGGTTCAAAATTTTTATAAAAATGAAAGCTATTTGGTTAAACAAAGTTTTAGGACCCCTTCCTCGAAATATCTTGAATATCGCTAAAGAAGCAAGAAAGTCAGGATGCAGTATTTCCTCAGTCCTGGTACCTATATAATGGAAAATATTACTAGGTTAAAAGTCCTGATTTCACAACATTTGGATCAAAATATATAGAGAGGAATAATTTAACTGACGTCTGCCCATACTGATTGACAAACAGTACCATTGAAGTGAGGGATAATATGTTATATCTTCATGATGTTTGGGTAAATTGGTTTGAAGGGGAAGAGAACGGCTATAATGTTTGCCACTTTCATGAATGGAGAAAAGATGACGGTGTTGAACTTCTTGATCAAGTCCCGCTGTTAAAGGTTGATCCAGATTTGTTCCAGTATATTGAAAATGACTTATCGGAATTGCCTCCACAGCTTTTAGATGATGTTTACCAAAAAGCCTATTTGCGAAAAAACCATGAAAGAATCCAGCTTGAATATTGCTTTGTGGTAACGGATGGTGTGGGTATTTTAGCCGTTGATACGATCGGCTATACAATACCGATCCGCAAAAGCAGATTAATACCTAGGCAAGAACAACTCGTATATGAAATGATTGGAACACATGAGCCTAAAAATTATCCATTCCTGCCTCAGGTAAAAGAAAAAGAGTTCCATATTCTTTCTCCTGAACCGGAAGTCATGCTGGGGCTGACGAGAAAAGAAAGACAGCTAAAGCAGCTGTTGTTTATGGCCCTGGACCAATTATTTTCTTCTAAAAATGAAGCCGAAATTCGTTATTGGTTTACTGAATGGTGTCCTGAGAGATATTCCAGCATCCAGGAATTGAATTTTGCTGAAGCATGGGAACAGTTGTATGAAGAAATTAAATTCGGCTGGTCAAACCGGCACGAACTATTCTGTGAGAATATTATTAAAGGTCAGCCATTTTTTGAAAAATTATGGGAAATGGAGCATGGCCCGAAAGTAAATTAAAGCCTGCCCCTAAAAGTATGAAATTCATACTTTTAGGGAGTCAGGCTTTTGTTGTTTAACGCTTTTTACGCCCTAAACCCATGGCATTTTCCATTTTCTTGAGAGTCTTATTGGCAACTTGATTTGCCCGTTCAGCGCCTCGGTCTAAGATGTCGTCCAATTCTCTTGATTCAATCAAATTGTAATATTTTTCTTGTATGGGCTTAAATACATTGGCAACAACTTCAGCTAAATCGCCTTTAAAATCTCCATACCCTTTTCCTTGGTACATTTCTTCTAATTCTGCAACGGATTTATTTCCTAAAATGGAGTAAATCGACAAAAGATTTGAAACTCCAGGTTTAAGAACAGGATCGTATCTGACGATTCCTTCCGAATCTGTCACAGCGCTCTTAATTTTTTTTATGATCTGATTTGGTTCATCTAATGGAGTAATAAAGGATTTCTTATTTGGATCGGACTTGCTCATTTTTTTGGTTGGTTCCTGCAAGGACATGATTCTCGCTCCAATTTTCGGGAGACGAATATCTGGAATGGTTAACACTTCTTTGTATTTTTTATTAAACCGCTCCGCTAAGTCACGGGTTAGTTCCATATGCTGTTTTTGGTCTTCTCCCACAGGAACAACATCTGTATTATACAAAAGAATATCGGCAGCCATTAAAGGCGGATACGTTAACAAACTGGCTGACACCGCTTCTTTGCCTGCCGATTTATCTTTAAATTGTGTCATTCTTTCGAGTTCTCCGATATAGGAAACACATTGCATAATCCAGCCTGCCTGCGCATGTGCCGGCACTTCAGATTGAATGAATAAGGTTGCCTTTTCCGGGTCAATCCCCACTGCTAGATACAAGGCAGCCAAGCTACGGATGTTCTTCCGCAATGTAGCTGGGTCCTGAGGGACCGTAATGGCATGCTGGTCGACAATACAAAAGAAACAATTGTATTCATGTTGCAGTTCGACAAACTGCATCATCGCTCCAATGTAGTTTCCAAGTGTTATCGTACCACTAGGCTGAATGCCTGAAAAAATCGTTTTCATTCTAAAATACCTCCTTAAAATATAAAAAACCACCCGTCCCAAAAAACTATAGGGACGAATGGCTCGCGGTACCACCCTAATTACTCATAAAGAGTCACTTGCTCCGATTGCCATAAACAATGGCTGTTTACATCGGATCCTTTTAACGCAAGGCAACGTCTTTTCCTACTCACTATACTAGTTCAGTTTTCAGAAAGAAGCTTTAAAGTCCATTCCGCACTGTCTTCGTGTTTGTTTCCACCAGCCACAAACTCTCTGAAACGAAATTCCAATACGTACTACTCTTTGTCAACGCTTTTTAATTTTCACTTTAATAATTGATATTATAAAGAATTACATAATTAGTTTCAAGTTCGTCAATTATAATAGATAAACAAGGCAATCAGCATCAAAGCCCCTGTTGCTATTCCATATAGGAGAAGAGGTTTGAACTGGATAGTTACCATTTCGGATAAAGATGGAATTTCATCAAACTTCCTTTTGGCTTGTCCTCTGGAGAAAGCAAAATTAAATGACTTGGCAATGACATCAAAAAATCCGCCCTGGATGGTATAGATCAATAAAGAGGAAAGCAAGAAGAAAAAGGTAACGTAAAAAGATATATTGATATAGTACAAAAGTGTAATTTTATGGAAACTGATGTATGAAAGAAAACATATTATTACCTGAATAATTGTTAGAAAAATAAAATATTTTCTAAGCTGCTTTTTCACAAAAGAACCCCCAAAGCATTGATATTACAAGAAAAACTAAGAAAAAACGTTTTATAAGAATTTATTATAGCATAAAATATTGGAACCTATACATTACAAATGTTGCTATTGTGTAAATAAATTTTAAAAAAGTAATGTACAATAACATGAAAATATGTATAATAGAGAATGTAGTAATTTTTCAGAATAATAGAAAAGGGAGGTCTATAAGTGAAGAAGTCAAAACTTTCACTACTTCTAGTACTATCACTTGTACTTAGCATGTTCCTTGCAGCATGTTCAGGCGGTGATAAAAATGAAGGAAAAGACGATGAAGGAACAAAATCCGGAGAAGAAAAACTTGCTGCTAAACAAGAACTAAATATTCTTGAATCAGCTGAAATTCCTACAATGGACAGCGTAATGGCTGAAGACGTATTAGGTTTCACTATGATCAATGCCGTAAACGAAGGTCTATATCGTTTAGATCCTGATCAAAAGGTAATACCGGGCGTTGCTGATGGGGAGCCTGCATTCAATGACGATAGAACAGTTTTAACTATTAAATTGAAAAAAGATACAAAATGGTCTAATGGCGACCCAGTCACTGCAAACGACTTTGTATACTCATGGCAGCGTGCTATCAATCCTGATACCGCATCTCCATATGGTCCATATATGATGATGGGCAAGATCAAAAATGCAACACAAGTTGCTGAAGGTGAATTACCAGTTGATCAATTAGGTATCAAAGCTTTGGATGATTATACACTAGAAATTACTTTGGAAAGACCGCTTGAATATATTGAGTCCTTGCTGACTTTCCAATTGTTCTACCCTCAAAACCAAAAGTTTGTTGAAGCAGAAGGCGAAAATTACGCTAAAGATTATTCACATTTGCTTTACAACGGTCCGTTTAAAATGACTAAATGGGATGGACCTACTGGCACTGAGTGGGTATTAGAAAAGAACGAAACTTACTGGAATGCAAAAGAAGTCACTCTAGAAAAGATTAACTTCAACGTATCTAAAGATCCTCAAGCGTCTGCAAATGCTTATACTGCAGGTGAAGCTGATATTACACCAAAGCTTGCACAAGCAGCTATCCTTTCACAATTTGAAGGATCTGATGATTTACTGCGTTATCAAGAGCCATCAATTTGGTGGATCAAGATGAACGAAAAGAACCCTGCGTTGGCAAACGAAGACATCCGTCGGGCAATTGCTTTAGCAATTGACAAACAAGCGCTGGTTGATGACGTATTAGCAAACGGTTCTGTCGCTGCTGACTACCTTGTTCCAAAAGGATTCTCTTTTGATGAAGATGGTAAAGATTTCCGTGAAACAACTGGAACTTACTTAAAGACAGATCAAGATAAAGCTAAAGAACTATGGGAAAAAGGTCTTGCTGCAATTGGCCAAAAAGAAGTATCGTTTACCATGGTTGACCAAGATACAGAAACAGCTAAAACAACTGATGCATTCATTAAAGAACAATTAGAAAAAACACTTCCAGGTCTTAAAGTAACCATTGAGAATGTTCCATTCAAGATTCGTATTGCTCGCGAAAACGATGAGGACTATGATTTGATGTTTGCTGGATGGGGACCGGACTATGCTGACCCGATGACTTACATGGATTTATGGATCACAGATGGCGAACAAAACCATATGGGTTATAGCAATCCAGAATTTGATAAGTTAATCAAGGCTGCAAATGAAGAACTAACAGGCAAAGAACGCTGGAAGGCATTGCAGGATGCTGAAAAAATCTTGTTAGAAGATGATGCTGCTTTTGCACCGATTTATCAACGTTCCGTTAACTTGTTAATTAATCCGAAGGTTAAAGGCTTTGTTCACCACGCATTCGGATCAGATTATAGTTACCAGTGGATTAAAATCACAGAATAGTAACTATTGCTAATCAAATAAAAAAGAGAGTATATTTAGATATACTCTCTTTTTACCTGTAGGAGAATTGTCGAAAAATGACGAATTTTATGCGAATTAGGAGGTGCAGGTGATGGCAAAATATATCTTGCAACGGGTTATTTATATGATTATCACTCTATTTATTGTTGCATCAGTAACTTTTTTCCTCATGAAACTAATCCCAGGAAGCCCGTTTAATAATTTTGAAAAGCTGTCAGATGTACAGCAGAATATTTTGCTTGAAAAATATGGGTTGAATGATCCCGTGCCTGTTCAGTATGTAACGTACATGAAGAACATGGTGCAAGGTGATTTGGGAGTATCCTTCCAGTTTGATAATACCCCAGTTACAGAACTTCTCGCGAAACGTGTTGGACCTTCCGCGATATTAGGTTTGGAAGCAATGGTTTTTGGTGGTCTATTTGGAATATTTCTTGGAGCCATTGCTGCGCTAAGACAAAATACATGGGTTGACTACACATCAACTTTTCTCGCTGTAGTTGGAAAATCAATTCCTTCTTTTATCTTTGCGGGTCTGCTGCAGTATTACATTGCTGTAAAGCTGGGTTGGCTGCCGGTTATGTTCTGGAAAGGCCCAGAATATACGATTTTGCCTGCTATAGCTTTAGCAATGTTCCCGTTATCGATTGCAGCACGTTTTATGCGGACTGAAATGGTTGAAGTATTAGGATCGGATTACATTACTTTAGCAAGAGCTAAAGGAGCAAGCTATTGGCAAATCAGTATCAAACATGCATTGAGAAATGCGCTAATTCCGGTTGTTACAGTTTTAGGGCCATTAGCGGTTAGTTTAATGACCGGTTCACTAGTAATTGAACAGATTTTTGGTGTACCAGGAATCGGAGAACAATTTGTAAAATCAATTAATATGAACGATTATCCGGTAATCATGGGGACAAATATTTTATTTGCTGTTCTATTTGTTGTCGTTACCTTGCTCGTTGATATTCTTTATGGAATTATCGACCCGCGTATCCGACTATCTGGGGGGGGAAACTAAATGCTTAATAAAGATTTAACGATTTCAAAAGACATGTTTGAACCTGCCCATGTCGATCCTAATAAGAGTGAAAAAATTGCGAAAGCCAGTTTAAACTTCTGGCAGGATTCCTGGCTCCGGATTAAGAAAAATAAAGCTGCTATTGTCAGTATGGTTATTCTTATTCTGTTAATTATTATGGCTTTTGTTGGGCCATTATTAACACCCTATGGGTACAGTGATCAAAATACAAAGCATAATAACCTGCCGCCAAGAATTCAAGGTTTAGAAAATGTTCATTGGCTTCCTTTTGACGGTACTTTATCAAGAAGAGACGGCACGGAGTATAATGCCTATGAAGTGCGTAAAGTAGATGCATATTACTGGTTTGGTACTGACAACCTGGGCCGCGATTTATTTGCCCGTGTTTGGAAAGGTACGCAAATTTCTTTATTCATTGCCTTTATGGCTGCCTTAATTGATATGCTAATCGGTGTTTCCTATGGTGCTATCTCAGGATATGTTGGGGGAAAAACAGATAGTATCATGCAGCGGATCATCGAGGTTATTGTGGGTATTCCAAACTTAATTATTGTTGTATTAATGATACTTGTTTTGAAGCCGGGAATTATCCCAATTATTATCGCTTTGACGATTACAGGCTGGACAAGCATGGCTCGTGTTGTTCGGGCACAAGTATTAAAATTTAAAGCTCAAGAGTTTGTATTGGCCTCCAAAACCTTAGGGGCTTCGAATTTTTCGATTATTTTCAAACATATGATTCCGAATATGTTTGGTATCATTATTATTAATACGATGTTTTCAATCCCGAACGCAATTTTCTTTGAAGCATTCCTTAGCTTTATCGGCCTGGGGCTGCAAGAACCGAATGCATCATTGGGTTCGTTGGTGAATGATGGATATAAATCAATGATTGCTTTCCCATATCAAATGATTATTCCATCGATAATGATTGCATTAATTATGGTTTGCTTTAACCTGGTAGCAGATGGTTTACGTGACGCACTTGATCCAAAAATGCGTGATTAGAAGAGAGGTGAATGACAGTGGAGAAAATTCTAGAGGTTAAAGATTTAAATATATCGTTCCATACGTTTTCGGGGGAAGTTAAGGCGATTCGAGGCATTAGTTTTGACTTGAATAAAGGGGAAACTTTAGCTATTGTAGGGGAATCAGGTTCAGGTAAGTCCGTTACAACGAAGGCCATCATGCGTTTGCTTCCCGAGAATAACTCAGAGATTAAAAGCGGGGAAATTCTCTTTGATGGCAAGGACTTGACGAAACTGAATGACAAGCATATGCAAAAAATTCGCGGCCATGATATTTCAATGATATTCCAGGATCCAATGACTTCCTTGAATCCAACCATGAAAATAGGAAAACAAATTATGGAACCGTTAATCAAGCACCAAAATATGAGCAAGCATGCTGCAAGAGAACGAGCAATTGAATTATTAAAGCTCGTTGGGATTCCAAAACCGGAGATACGCGTTAATCAATATCCGCACCAATTTTCTGGAGGAATGAGGCAGCGTGTGGTGATCGCTATTGCATTGGCATGCAACCCTAAAATTCTGATTGCGGATGAGCCGACGACAGCATTAGATGTAACGATCCAGGCACAAATCCTTGAGTTAATGAAGGATTTGCAAAAGAAAATTGATACATCCATTATTTTCATTACCCATGACCTTGGTGTCGTTGCTAATGTGGCAGACCGTGTAGCGGTTATGTATGGCGGGAAAATTGTTGAAATCGGAACGGCAGATGAGATTTTCTATAATCCACAGCATCCTTATACATGGGGGCTTATTAGTTCAATGCCGGACATGGATACAGATGATGAGGAGTTATACTCGATTCCAGGTACGCCGCCAGACCTATTGGATCCTCCAAAAGGTGATGCGTTCGCACCAAGAAATCCATATGTCATGAAAATCGATCTAGAGCAGGAACCGCCGTTCTTTAAGGTTTCTGATACCCATTATGCTGCAACATGGCTGCTACATCCGGATGCACCAAAGGTAGAACCGCCGGAGGCTGTAAAGAGACGCCAAAATCAATATGTTGGAATAAAGGGGGGGAAATAATTGGCTGAAAGACAAAAGCTGCTTGAAATAAAAAATTTAAAACAATATTTTAATGTCGGCAAACCAAATGAAGTTCGGGCAGTTGATAACGTTTCATTCGATATTTATAAGGGCGAAGTTATGGGACTTGTAGGCGAATCAGGCTGCGGCAAGTCCACAACTGGCCGTACAATCATTCGGTTATACAATGCCACTGGCGGGGAAGTCCTGTATGATGGAGTCAATGTTCATGGCAAAAAATCAAAAAAACAATTAAAAGACTTCAACCGAAAAATGCAAATGATCTTCCAGGATCCATATGCTTCATTAAACCCCCGTTTGAAAATTGCTGATGTTATTGCTGAGGGAATTGACATTCATGGGCTGGCAAAAACGAAACAGGAACGGATGGAAAGAGTTTATGAACTTCTTGAAACCGTAGGATTAAATAAAGAGCATGCCAACCGTTATCCGCATGAATTTTCTGGCGGGCAGAGACAGCGGATTGGTATTGCTCGAGCATTGGCCGTACAGCCTGAATTTATTATTGCGGACGAGCCGATTTCAGCATTGGATGTTTCGATCCAGGCCCAAGTCGTAAATCTCATGAAGCAGCTGCAAAAGGAAAAGGAATTAACCTATCTATTTATAGCCCATGACCTTTCTATGGTAAAATATATCAGTGATCGGATTGGCGTTATGTATTTCGGAAAAATGGTGGAGCTTGCACCGGCAGAAGAATTATATAAAAACCCGCTGCATCCATATACTCAGTCCTTGTTATCTGCGATCCCATCTCCGGATCCAATTAGTGAAAGAACAAGGAAACGTAAAAGTTATGACCCTGCAAGCCATCAATATAATGAAAACGAACTCGTTGAATTTAGAGAGGTAACTCCAGGGCATTTTGTCCTTTGCTCAGAAAAAGAGTTCAAACTTTATCAAGCCCAAGTCAAATAATAAAAAACGATCTCAAAGTTGAGATCGTTTTTTATATAGAAATAAATATCTATTTTCTTTTGCCGCCAACCATTTTCCAACCAGTTTGGTATTTTGCTGTTTGGTCGACAAATTCACTCCGCCGGCCCCTGGCGAATAAAGCCTTTCCAATTCCATTTGTCAATACACCCATGATGGCGGTAATTCCGATAATCAATACAGCAACAACGAGTAAATCAGTTATGTAACCAGCCATATGCATCCCTCACTTTATGTGAATTCTTCTTCGTATGAATAGGAGTATCCCTTACCTTTATTTTAAAAGAAGTTTCATCTAATGGAAAGGAAAAAACAAAAAACAGTCTCGAGTTTTTTGTATGCGTTTTCATTCATGCGGTTTAATTGATAATGAAGTTTGCTGTTTTATTATCAACTTATATAAGTTTTTAAACTAAGAAATTGAAAATGGGCGTATTTATCTGAAGGCCGAAAAATAAGTAGCACAAATAAACGAAAAATATATAGTAGAAAGACCTCATTAAGAAAATTTTAACTTATATAATCGAAAATTTATGAAACATTTGCAAGGAATATTCGTCTAATTATAGAGAGATTGTTATAAAATCGATACTTTTGTAATATGATTATTTTTCAAAAAAGCATATCTTTTTCTGAAACAGTGGTGTATAATTTATGATATAAATTCCT
This sequence comes from Neobacillus muris, assembly GCF_943193175.1. GTDB lineage: Bacteria > Bacillota > Bacilli > Bacillales > Cytobacillaceae > Neobacillus > Neobacillus muris. The sequence goes on along the minus strand of NZ_CALPDF010000022.1, from coordinate 53,592 downwards.
TATTTATAATTATTTTAATTTATTAAGAATCTGTTTAAAATGACGTACCAAATATATCGCAACGATTGTAAAATTTAGAGGAGTGTGAAGATGGATGGTAACACTATACACCTCACCAAGTTGTACATCATGTAGGAAAGCAAAATCATGGTTAGAAGAGCATGAAATTCCATACAAAGAAAGAAATATTTTTTCTGAGCCGCTGTCTATGGATGAGATTAAGGAAATCCTGCGCATGACGGAGGACGGAACAGATGAAATTATCTCAACCAGATCAAAGACATTTCAAAAATTAGATGTTAATCTAGATACAATGCCGCTTCAAGATTTATTTAAATTGATAAAAGAAAATCCTGGTCTGTTGCGCCGTCCAATCATCATCGATGAAAAGCGTCTTCAGGTTGGCTATAACGAAGACGAAATCCGCCGTTTCTTACCTAGAAAAGTTAGAACCTATCAACTGCGTGAAGCGCAGCGTATGGTAAATTAGATGAAAACTTGGACTTCCATTTGGAGGTCCTTTTTCTATAGGATATATTTGTGATTTTCCCCTGAATTTGATATAATAAAAGGAATATATAGCGGAACTTTTTATTCTATAATTTGGTAACTGGCTATAGGCCCTAAAGGATATAGGATAAATGATTGTTTTAGCTATTTTGGACTTTTTTATTTCCCTATTTACTTCTTTTGTCATAAAATAAAGTACAAGAGTATTTATTCATAAAAAAGGCATGATGGAGAATAAACTTTTTTATAAGGGTAAATGCTATAGGCATTATCTGCTTGGGGGTATTTAGTCCCTTCAATATGGACAGTGGAAGGGAGAGGTTTAGATGGATATCGAACGTATCAATGAAAATACTGTTAAATTTTATATTTCCTATGTTGATATAGAAGAAAGAGGCTTTGACCGCGAGGAAATTTGGTACAATCGCGAACGAAGTGAAGAATTATTTTGGGAAATGATGGATGAAGTTCATGATGAGGAAGAGTTTGCAGTAGAAGGACCGCTCTGGATTCAGGTTCAAGCTCTTGATAAAGGTCTTGAAATCCTAGTGACGAAGGCGCAGATTTCAAAGGATGGCCAGAAATTTGAACTCCCAATCCCAAATGAAAAACTAAAAGACCTGCCCGTCGATGAAAAAATTGAGGAACTTTTGGATCAGCATTTTCAACCGAATTTTTCTGATGACGATATTTTACTTGAAGATGAAACATTGGAATTTATCCTAGCCTTTAAGGATTTTGAGGATGTTATTATGCTGTCGAAGAGGCCGGGTTTAGATGATTTAATAACGAAATTATATTTCTTTGAAGGAAAATATTATCTGTATACTGAATTCCCAGAAGATTTATTTGAGGAAGATGAGATAGATGATATTTTGAGTATTCTCCTCGAATATGGTTATGAAACACAGCTGACGATCCATCGCATTCAAGAATACGGGAAAGAGATCATTTCTGACAATGTTTTTGCTGAATTGCGAAAACACTTTAACTAATAAACGTACCGATTTCTTATTGAAATCGGTTTTTTTGATTGAACAGGGAAATATTCTCTGGATGAATCCTTTGTTCAGGAGGTGATCGACACTGAAAAACACAGTAAGGGTAATTCTTTATTTGTTGGCACTTATTATTCTTTTGTTTTTGTTTAGGCATCGGTTGGAAAGTGGCATTTTAGGGTTTTTAAGTGTTTTAATCACGTTATCTGTTATGTTTATTGGGTTTGTCATATTTTTAGAGAACCGCCATCCTACACAAACGATTACTTGGCTTGTTGTCCTTGGAAGTTTTCCGCTGGTTGGTTTTATTTTTTATCTCCTATTCGGAAGAAACTATCGGAAAGAAAGAATGTTCCGAAAGAAGTACTTTCTAGATAAGCAGGCATTTTTAACGGTTGAGGGAGAAGCTGACCCAAGAAGTGAAGAAAAGCAGCGATTAATGGGTGAACATCAGGGGAAATTATTTAACTTGGCTCAAAAGCTAGGAAATAGTCCGATATCTTTCGATACAGAAACAAAGGTTTTAACCAATGGCGATGAAACCTTTAGCCATATTTTAACGGAACTAAAAAGGGCAAAACACCATATTCACCTAGAATACTACATTATACGCCATGACCAAATTGGCCAGGAAATAAAAAACATATTAATTGAAAAAGCACTTCAAGGGGTTAAGATTCGGTTTATGTATGATGCCGTTGGTTCCTGGCAGCTTTCTAAAGCATATATTGGTGAATTGAAAAAAGCGGGAGTGGAGACAGTTTTGTTTGGACCTGTAAGACTTCCATTTTTAAATAATAAATTTAACTTCCGCAACCACCGTAAGATTATTGTGATTGATGGGAATATTGGCTTTGTTGGCGGGCTGAATATTGGTGATGAGTATCTTGGCAGAAATCCTGGTTTTGGTTTTTGGCGGGATACTCATTTAATGCTGAAAGGTGAAGCGGTCCGTACTCTGCAGCTTATCTTTCTGCAAGATTGGTATTATATGACCAATCATAGCTTTTTAACAGCGGAATATTTATCACCCCAAATTAAACGAGAAACTCATGGAGGAGTCCAGCTGATTGCAGGAGGACCAGATAATGAATGGAGTGTCATTAAGAATATTTTCTTTTCGATGATCAGTTCAGCAAGGAAGTCCGTTTGGATTGCATCTCCGTATTTTATTCCAGATGAAGATATTTTTTCGGCGATAAAAATCGCAGCATTAAGCGGGATTGATGTAAGGCTGCTCGTGCCTAATCGTCCTGACAAACGAATTGTTTTTCATGCTTCAAGGTCTTATTTTCCTGAGCTTTTGGAAGCAGGGGTTAAAGTATACCAATATGAGCGGGGATTTATGCATAGTAAGATTGTTATTGTCGATGGTGAGCTTGCTTCGATTGGCACCTCTAATATGGATATGAGAAGCTTCCATTTGAATTTTGAAGTTAATGCATTTTTGTTCCGGACAAAAAGTACCGAAAAGCTAGTGGCGGAATATTTAAAGGATCTTGAATACTCGATTCAGCTTGACTTGAAAACTTTCCAAGAGCGTCATTTTGGTTACAGGCTGCTCGAATCTACAGCAAGGCTGTTATCTCCGCTCTTATAAATATTTATTATGTATGTTCACTTTGAAAAACTCGTCGAATTTGACGGGTTTTTATTTTTTGAAAAGGATTTTCGGCAAGATTGGAGAATGTATTAGGTGGAAAGGGAGGAGATAATCATTGTTAACGGCAAAAACTAAATCAGGAAAATTGCTATGCCTTGGATTGGACTACAGAAAGGAAACCCTTTTGAAGCTTCGAGCTCAAGAGGAATTCCTTTGTCCTATATGCGGGGAAAGTGTTACGCTGAAATTAGGAGATCAACGAATCTTTCATTTTGCCCATAAAAAAGGCGAGACTTGTTCAATAGTGCTGGAGGGGGAAACAGCCCGCCACATGGAGGGGAAACGGCAATTATTTCAATGGCTGGCCAGGCAAAGGATTCCATGCATTTTGGAACATTATGACCGGGAGATTCAGCAGCGCCCTGATATTATGTTTCATTTTAATGGAAAAAGATATGCTTTGGAATATCAGTGTTCTACTATTGCAGAAAAAGATTTTATCAAACGGACCGCCAGTTATTTAAAAAATGATTATGTGCCGCTTTGGATTATATCAAGTGACCATCTTAAACATGGAAAAGGAGATTTTGCCACGCTTTCGGGCTTTGATTATTTATTTTTAAGAAATTCGCCCTCCGGAAATCTTTATATTCCTGCTTACAGCTCCGAAAAACAGCTTTTTCATTTTGTTTCCTCGATTACGCCTTATTCAATCAAAAATGCTTTTGCCAGCCATAGCTTTCACCAGCTTGAAAGCATGAAACTGAAAGAGTTATTGGAACCTCGATCAATAAACAGACCAATCCCAATGGCTTATTGGATTAAAAATCTTGAACGGACCAAAATGATGTGGTCGGTTCATGCGGATGTGGGCAACAGCCCGTTTCTCTCAGAAATCTATCAGCAGTCCCTTAATCTTTTCTTGCTGCCTCCCGAAATTGGGCTTCCCGTCCCACACACTCTCTACATTCAAACGCCTCCCCTCATTTGGCAGACTTATTTCTATCTGGATGTCCTGAAAAATAGGCAAGCTGGTGATATTATTTCATTTGAAGAGATCAAGAGTCATTTTAATAAACGGGTCAACCGAAAACAAATTATCCTTAGGCATCTGCCCCAGTTGGAGCAGGAACAGGTTCCTATCCAGCCGTTATTGGAATACCTCCATTTATTAGCCCAATTTGACATGATAAGTCTTGATGAAAAATCCTACGCCCTATTTATAAGACAGCCGTTGTCTATCCCCACAACAAATCGCCAAAGTGAAACGAGAAAGCTGGCTTTTCTTGAGAAATACGGCCACGTGATGAAAATCCATAAATGAAACCGCAAGTTTGGGCATAATATAGGGAGAATTCGCATTTATTTGCAAGCATAAAAGAGGAAAATGGCAGGACATAAAGAATAAAATGGTATGGTAGCAACATATTTCTAGATTTGGAATGGAGGATAAAAATGGCGAACGAAGCTGCGGTAAAATCACTTCCCTCAAGAAGTGAAATCCCTGTAGAGGAAACTTGGAAATTAGAAGAGATTTTTGCGAGTGATCAGGATTGGGAACAGGAATTTCAAGAGGTGTCCAAATTAATTCCTGGAATAAAAGAATTTGAAGGCAAATTAGGAGAAAGTGCCGAGATCCTTTATAAAGCCCTGCAATATCAAGATCAGCTATTGGAAAGACTTGGAAAGCTATATACATATGCCCATATGAGATATGACCAAGATACAACCAATTCTTTTTATCAAGGGTTAGACAGCCGTATTCAAAATCTTTATGCGCAGGCAGCAAGCCAACTTGCCTTTATTGTACCTGAAATTTTGTCCATTGATGAAAGCATGGTAAATGGATTTTTAAATGAAAAACCGGAATTAAAGCTTTATGAACATGCTCTTGAGGAGATTAACCTGCAAAAACCTCATGTACTGTCAGGAGAGCAGGAAGCTCTCCTAGCAGAAGCTGGTGAAGTAATGGATGCATCTAGCAATACATTTGGCATGCTTAACAATGCGGATATAGAGTTCCCTTCGATTAAAGATGAAAATGGGGATGAAGTTGAAATTACCCATGGGCGTTATATCCGATTCTTGGAGAGTAAAGACCAGCGGGTACGTCGTGATGCTTTTAAGGCTGTTTATAAAACATACGGGCATTTCAAAAATACATTTGCCAGTACGCTAAGCGGTAATATCAAAAAAGATAATTTCTTTGCAAGGGTACGAAAATATGATTCTGCTAGACATGCTGCACTTGCTTCCAATAATATTCCCGAGACCGTTTATGATAATCTTGTAAACACGGTAAATGAAAATCTTCACCTGCTGCATCGGTATATAAAGCTCCGAAAAAAGGTATTGGGGCTTAATGAGCTGCATATGTACGATTTGTATACACCCCTCGTAAAAGATGTACAAATGGAAATTAAGTATGAGGAAGCAAAAGAGCTTGTTCTAAAGGGCCTAGCTCCCCTAGGCGAAGAATACTTAAGTATTTTAAAAGATGGATTCGAAAATCGATGGGTTGATGTGCATGAAAATAAAGGGAAACGCAGCGGGGCTTATTCTTCAGGTGCATATGGGACACATCCGTATATCTTGTTGAACTGGCAGGATAATCTGAATAACTTGTTTACATTGGCCCATGAATTTGGCCACTCGGTACACAGCTACTACACGCGAAAAAATCAGCCATACCCATATGGGAATTATTCCATTTTTGTTGCTGAGGTTGCTTCCACATGCAATGAGGCATTGTTAAATGATTATTTGCTGAAGACGATTGACGATGAACAAAAGAGGATTTACTTGCTAAACCACTACTTGGAAGGTTTTAGGGGCACTGTTTTCCGCCAAACGATGTTTGCGGAATTTGAACACTTAATCCATCAAAAAGCCCAAAGTAATGAGGCATTAACAGCGGATTCGTTAACAAGTATGTATTATGAGCTAAATAAAAAGTATTTTGGGGAAGACGACATAGTAATTGATGAAGAAATTGGGCTGGAATGGGCAAGAATCCCTCATTTCTATTATAATTATTACGTTTACCAATATGCGACAGGTTTCAGCGCTGCCACTGCCTTAAGTAAACAGATCCTTGAAGAAGGGGAGCCGGCAGTGAAACGTTACATCGAATTTTTGAGCGCCGGAAGCTCCGATTATCCGATTGAGGTCCTGAAAAAAGCAGGTGTTGACATGAATAGTGCCGAACCTATTAAAAATGCTTGTAAAGTATTTGAAGAAAAACTGGGTGAATTAGAACAGTTATTATCTTAACAGGAAGGGATGGCGCAGAATTTGTGCTATCCCTTTATTAAAATCCCTTAAATCTCCTGCGGTCATTAAAAGTAAAGGTGATGATGAAAATGGCTATAAATAGTAGAGGAAAACTGATTAACACTGGAAAAACTTTTAATAGAGCGAGTATTTGCAGGAAAAAAGAAGCAAGGAAAAACACTAGCATCAGCAACAATGAAAATCGTTTCATGGTAACCTTCCTTCCCAAATTTGTCCCACAGGTAAATTATATTTCGATTCGGTGAAATTATGATAATTTGACAATTATGTGAAAAGAAGCACATAGTTATTGCCAGCTTTATTTATGAGTGATATATTAAATACGTGAAGTTGATCACAACAAACATATACCCCTTTGTTTGACCGTGAAAAATTTCTCCCATCCCCTTTGTTCGTATTAATAGAAAAATGCCTTGCAGATCCCCTGCAAGGCATTTTCACTTTTTACCGAAAATAGTTTTGGGGCGGGAGAGCAAAGAGCTATTCCGCGATGTACCTCCAATACGTGCCATAGCTTCCAGGTCTTTGTTCTACCACTTGCTTCAAGATTAATTTTTTCATTTCCCGTTCTATTTGCGAGATTGGCATGTTATAAATTAAAGCAATTTCTATTGATGTCACGAATTTATTTATTTTTATAAAGGTTTCTAACGCTGGCGGGGGAGATTTGACAGGTCTTTCCGCCAACATTTCCTCCAGGATTTGAACATAAACCTCATACGGATATGTCCCAGTGATTTTAATCCCTTCATCTTCCACGTTTTCATTAAAAAATACTAGGGTTGGGATTTCACAAACATCCATTTCGGCTGTCACTTTTAAATCGCATTGGAATGCTTTTGCAGCACTTTCTGAATGCATGTCTTTCATAAATTCTTCCACATCAAGTCCTGCTCTTTGGGCACAATCAATTAATGTCTGGATATCCGTGATATATTGTCTCTCTATATATAAAACTTCTTGTAAGTAGCGCAAATAGCGATTGCCTGCTCTTCTTCCCTGTAGTTCGGCTGCTTTTAATGCAATCGAAACGTAATAAGGAGCGGTCACTGAATTTTCAAATGATAAATTTCTGTCACCGGCTATACCCGATTTGCTTGCGGCTTTCTCCCAAACTTCTGCGATATTCTCATAATTTTTTTTCTTGCTTTGGTTCAAACTCGCTAATCTCCCGGATAATACATGTTTAAGTGAAAAGTAACGGCCGTATTCAATCCGGAGCTTCTTCAATACTGGTTCTAGAGCCCAGCATTCCGGACTGAGCGGGTCAATAAACATATAAATTTCAATCGGCTTTCTGTCACTGCCATGACAAAAATGCTTTTGGCTTTGAGAGGAAGGACTATTCACGATTGATCACCATCGGTCTGGCCGCTGTCAGGCGTATTAACCATATGCTGGGCAGTCAGATAGAGTCTTGAAAAAAATTCATCCCTTATCGGGCCATTTAAACCTATGGTATCCATCGCTTCTCTCATGCAGGAAAGCCAAGCTTGGGCACGTTTTGGTGTAATTGGAAACTGAAGATGCCGGGCCCGCAGCATTGGGTGTCCGTGCTCATTTGTATAAAGGGACGGTCCGCCTAAGAATTGAGTTAAGAATTGTTTTTGCTTTCGAGCTGTTTCTGATAAATCATTTGGGAATATTGGAGCAAGATCAGGATGTTGTGCAACTAGGCCATAAAAAGTGTCCACAAGTTGGTGCAGCGTTTCTTCCCCAATGGCCTCAAATGGTGCTAGCTTGTTTTCAATCATGTTGACAACTCCTCTAACTTCAAATAATGGCTAGACAAAAGCCGCTAATAAAATTCCATTCATATCGAAATAGCTGGAATTTAACTGCAACTAATGGACTAGATAACAGATGTTTTTCTTTATTTTATCAATGGCGATTTTATATCTCAAATGAATTGCACTGTGATACTAACTTTATCTTTTTGACTATGTTCTTAATGTATGCATTTTGCCGATCTATTTTCAGAAATGGAATGGAAATTTAGTCCATTTGTTTTAATTCGAAGTGATCCGGTATTTTTGATGATAAAAACGCTGGATCTTATTTTCTGTTTCCCGTTTAGGTATGCCGCAGCATTGCAATAATTTCAAAAATTCGATTCTTCCTTCTTGAAAATCAGGTACTTCAAATTCTAACTCGTAATCTTCATGATTTAAATAAATACTATGGTCTAACACTATTAATCCATGTTTGTAGGAAGTCTCTGCCCGATGGGTAACCAATGAGCCAAAATATTCAATATCTGAAAATGAAATGCCTTTATCTTCAAGGATCCCGCTAATGGCACCTAATGGAAGCTTTCCATATTGGATAGCTTGATTTGCTTCTTCACTGGTCAACCATTGATTGGTTTCTAAAAGCCCTACTGCTGCAGGCTGTTTCAAGGTCATTTCAAAAGAATTTTGCTTATTTCTGATCCTTAAGGCACACCCCAGCTGTTTTAATGCAAATAGGGGGGTGTCAAAGTAATGGTTTTCCTGAGAAAACTTGTCTTTTTCATCCAGCTTAAAATTTCTCAATAAAGCCTCATATTCTTGTTTCGTCAGCATATTTTTAAATTCAATTTCTATCGTTTGCGACAATTCAAACACCCTTTCATAATATCCTTAGTTTATGCTGGAGCTATTCTTGGGAGAAATTCATGAATTATGCTAAAATATATACGTATCTTATGGAGGTTATTAAATATGAAGAAGAGTATTTCTATTATAAGTGCAATTGCCCAAAATGATAAACTTTTATTACAGGCAGCTGAGAAGATTATGGGACTGATTCCAAGCGGGCAGATTCTTGTAGATTCGGACCATTTTTCATTCATTTACATAATGGAGGAACAAATCGATTATACATACATAGTATTGCCTGAAGCAATTTGGCCTTTCTTGAAAATGGCTCTGGAACAAAAACTTCCTTTGTATATTGGATATGGGGATGACCAAATCGAACTCGAGGGCTTTCATGAAGAAATGGAAAACTTGATTGCAAATATAAAAGGCAATAGTAACTACGGAAACGACATGGTTACCAAGGTGGAAGCAATATTTTAGCGCAAATTGGTGGACAGAGGTGTGAAGGCATGAAGCAATGGGACAAATTTTTAGCCCCCTACAAGCAGGCTGTAAATGAACTTAAAGTCAAACTAAAGGGATTGAGAGGCCAGTTTGAGCTCGATTCCACACATACACCAGTAGAATTTGTAACAGGCAGGGTAAAGCCAATTGCAAGTATTCTGGATAAGGCAAACCAAAAGGGAATATCCTTGGATAAATTAGAAACAGAAATGCAGGACATAGCCGGTTTGCGAATTATGTGCCAGTTTGTGGAAGATATCCACCGGGTTGTCGAACTGTTAAGAAATCGCAACGATTTTGAAATCGTGGAGGAAAGAGATTATATCTCCCATGAAAAAACAAGCGGATACCGGTCCTATCACGTTGTCATCAGCTATCCGGTACAAACCATACATGGTGAAAAGAAAATCCTCGCAGAAATTCAAATCAGGACACTGGCCATGAATTTCTGGGCAACCATTGAGCATTCACTGAATTACAAGTATATGGGAGCGTTTCCTGAAGATATTAAACTAAGGCTGCAACGGGCAGCTGAAGCGGCGTTTCGACTTGATGAAGAAATGTCACTTATTCGTGGTGAAATAAAGGAAGCCCAAGCCTTTTTTACAAGAAAAAAAGAAGCATCACAGGAAGAAAATAATTAAACGGACCCTTATTATGCACTTTTAGCACAAGGAGAAACCATTATGAAATTTGCGATTACCTCAAAAGGCGATCAAAATTCGAATATACTCATGCATAAAATGAGAACGTATTTACATGATTTTGATCTAAAATACGATGAGGACCAACCGGATATTGTCATTTCCATTGGCGGTGATGGAACCTTGCTTTATGCCTTTCACCGGTACAGCAGCCGGTTAAGCAAAACTGCATTTGTCGGGATTCATACTGGACATCTTGGATTTTATGCAGATTGGACCCCTGATGAAATCGAAAAGCTTGTTATTGCCATTGCCAAAACGCCCTTTCAGGTCGTGGAATATCCCTTGCTTGAAGTGATCATCCGTTACTCTCATGCGGGGAAGGAATCCACATATCTGGCATTAAATGAATCGACAGTTAAAAGTGTGGAAGGCACTTTGGTAATGGATGTAGAAATCCGAGGACAGCATTTTGAGCGTTTTCGCGGTGACGGCCTATGTGTTTCGACTCCTTCAGGGAGTACAGCATACAACAAAGCGCTTGGCGGAGCGATTATCCATCCTTCCATCGATGCCATTCAAATTGCTGAAATGGCATCCATTAATAACCGGGTATTTAGAACGGTTGGCTCACCGCTCATACTGCCAGCCCATCACACTTGCATGTTAAAACCGGTGAATCGCACGGATTTCCAGGTGACAGTGGACCACTTGACCATGCTGCATAAGGATGTTAAGTCGATTCAGTATCGAGTTTCTGAAGAAAAAATTCGGTTTGCCCGCTTTCGTCCGTTTCCATTTTGGAAGAGAGTACATGATTCATTTATTTCCGATTGAGCCAGGGAGGAACAAATGCCATCACGTTTTCAACTTGAGTGGGTGATTGAAAAAGAGGATTCTGGACTAATCCTTCGTGACTTTTTAAAACGGAAAGAAATTTCCCGTACTGCCCTGACGGATATTAAATTTAAAGGCGGGGATATTCTTGTCAATGGGGAAGCTGTCACGGTTCGTTATTCTCTGAAGGCACAGGATTTATTGACAGTCATTTTCCCAAATGAGGAGCCTAGCGCCGGTTTCTCCGGTGAGGACATTCCGTTAAACATCATATTTGAAGATGACTATCTATTGATTGTTAATAAACCGGCTTATATGAATACCATTCCATCCCGTGAACACCCTGCAGGCAGTTTAGCGAATGCTCTAATGGGCTATTACGAAAAAATAGGCTTGCCGGCTACTGCACATATTGTGACCAGGCTTGATCGAGATACTTCAGGGATTGTTTTGATCGCCAAGCATCGCCATGTTCATCATTTATTTAGTATGATGCAGCGGGACCATTTAGTGAATAGAACCTATGAGGCACTTGCAGAAGGCGGGATTTCCGCTGATACAGGTACGATTACGGCGCCGATAGGCAGAAAAGAGCAAAGTATTATTGAGCGGGAGGTCCGGCCTGACGGCCAATATGCCCGAACACATTACCGGGTACTTAATAGATACAGCCAATTTACCCAAATTGAATTGAATCTGGAAACGGGCCGCACCCATCAAATTCGGGTTCATATGTCCTATTTGGGCCATCCGCTGCTTGGTGACGATCTATATGGAGGTGATACTGCCATCATAAACAGGCAGGCCCTTCATTGTAAAAAAATTGCTTTTATTCATCCTATTACACATCAGGAACTCGTATTTACGGCAGCTCTGCCTTTAGATATGAAAAAAGTTATAGAGGCTGAACAGTTGAAATAAGTTCAGCCTCTTGTCTTTTAATGTCATCAACTCACAAATTTACTCTTTGAGAATGGTCTAGTTCCAGGACGGGTCTTCTTCTTTTTCTATACAAAATGCTTAAATTTTTCTTCCACATATGGCATAGTAGAAGGAACAGAGAAAATTTCCATCTCTGGATATCGTAAGGCAGTGAGCTTCCCTCCAAAGACTGCGCCCGTATCAATGTTATAAGTATTATTGATTATTCTAGGCTCCTTGACGGGAGTATGTCCGTAAACAATGCAGGCTTTGCCATGATAATGGATCGCCCAATCTCTTCTAACTGGAGAGCCGTCAGGATGTTTTTCCCCTGTAATATCACCGTACAATACAAATGTTTTTACCTTAGCATCCGTCCTGCCAATAAAATCCTGACGAATACCCGCATGAGCAATAATGAGCCTTTGCTGATCTAAAACTAAATACAGTGGAGCATTTTCATATAACTCGATAAATTTTCTTCTAATCGATTGTTGTTCGTCTTTATTTAGTGCTTTATATTCTGCCACAGTGGTTTCGAGGCCATGGCTAATTTGGACCTTATTGCCAAGAAAGTATCGATAGAGCTTGTTGCAATGGTTTCCTGGGGTATAGCAGGCCAGTTTCCTTTGCATCACTAATTGCCAGACCAGTTCAATTACTTTAAGTGACTGTGGTCCTCTGTCGGTTAAATCGCCAACAAAACCAAGAATTCGATTCTCTGGGTGAATGGGAATCCCGTTATCCCATCGATAACCCAGCTTTGCGGTCAACTCAGCCATTTCCTGATAACAACCATGGATATCGCCAATAATGTCTATTTTCATAAAAATACCCTTTCTGCTGAATAATTGATTTAAAGGAGGAAAGTGATTTGGAACATCAAGTATCTGTCACATCTTTAGTAATCGTTGTCACGATGGCATTTTTAACCCCCATCATTCTGCATAGGTTTAAATTAAACTTTATTCCTGTAGTCGTTGCCGAAATTATCGTCGGCTTGATTCTGGGACAAAGCGGGCTAAATATCGTTCATGAAGATACATGGCTCTCTACTTTGTCCACACTTGGTTTTATCTTCCTGATGTTTTTAAGCGGGCTGGAAATTGATTTTACTGCTTTTTCCCGCGGGAAACAACGGGAGACATTACCGAATGGCAAGAAAGAGCCAAACTCGTTTACAGTTTCGTTTGCCATATTTATCGGAATTTTTATTATTTCATTAGGATTATCCTATTTATTTGTCATCGCAGGATTTATTGAAAATGCCTTTCTAATGACCCTAATCATCTCTACCATTTCTTTAGGGGTTGTGGTTCCGACCCTTAAAGAAGCGCATTTGATGAAATCAGGCATTGGGCAAATTATTTTACTTACAGCGGTGATAGCCGATTTGGTGACCATGGTGCTGCTTGCTGTTTTTGTATCGATATACGAAGAAGGCCATGGGAGCACGTGGCTGTTATTCATATTATTAGCGGCAGGATTGGTCCTTTATTTCATCGGCAAAAGGTTTAAAAATCGGTCGATTATGGAAACACTGTCAACCGGAACGGTTCAAATTGGAACAAGAGCGGTTTTTACCCTTATTATTGTACTAGTCGGTTTATCCGAAACGGTTGGAGCAGAAAATATCCTTGGAGCTTTTATAGCCGGTGTGCTCGTTTCATTATTATCTCCTAACCAAGAACTGATTCACAAACTCGATTCATTTGGGTATGGATTTTTAATTCCCATCTTTTTTGTGATGATTGGAGTAGAATTGGATATTTGGTCACTGCTCAGCAATCGGAAAATGCTGGCATTGATTCCTCTTCTATTACTCGGATTATTGTTATCAAAGCTTGTTCCGGCTTATATATTAAAAATTTGGTACGGTACCAAAACGGTTGTTGCCTCCGGATTTTTATTGACGTCCACCCTTTCTTTAGTTATTGCTGCTGCCACAATCGGTGAACGAATAGAGGTTATTACGGAGCAAATGAAAGGGACTTTTATACTGGTGGCGGTCATTACGTCGATTATCACACCGATTGTGTTTAAAAAATTGTTCCCTCGGGAGATGGCATTGAATAAAAAAATCCCGATCGCCTTTTTGGGAGCTAACCAGATCTCACTTCCGGTATCAAGAGAACTAAAGACAGGTCTTTATGAGCCTGTCATTTATCACCCTAAAATAGAAAAAGGGGAGCAAATTTCGGATTCCCTTTTTGAAATTGAAGAAATTGCTGATTATTCTATTGAAACCATTAATCGAACAAAAGCTTTTCAATCAGAAATTGTGGTTATTTCAACCGGGAATGAGGAACTCAATGCATCGCTGGCTTCAGCTGCAAAACAAAACGGTGTTCCCAGGGTCATTGCCAGGATTGAAAATCCATCTGTAGAACAAAACCTGCGTCAACAGGATATTGAAGTGTTTTCATCCTTTATGTCCACAAGAGTGCTCTTACGGGCGCTTATTGAGTCGCCTGCCGTGATTAACATTTTAACCAATCAGGAAACGGGGCTCTATGAAATCGTTATGAAAAATAACCAATACGATGGCATTTCGCTTCGCCGTTTTCCGTTTACCGGGGATATTATATTTGTAAGGATATTCCGCGGCAAGGATTCCATTGTGCCCCATGGAGAAACGGAACTGCAGATGAATGACCGGCTGATAGTAACAGGGAGCAGGGAGTACGTAGACGAGCTTATTCAAGAATTGGAGTTTAATGAAACACCTGATCAGCATTTTTATTAGCGAGAGTGGCTTTTCATTTTTTAAGAATTAGTGTAGAATTAGGACCAAGTACTAATATCTTGTTATGATAGTAGGAGGATCTAAAATATGACTCTTTCATTAGCTGGAAAAACATTTGTAGTAATGGGTGTTGCCAATAAACGAAGTATTGCTTGGGGGATTGCCCGTTCACTTCATAATTATGGGGCAAGGCTGATCTTTACCTATGCAGGGGAACGAATTGAAAGCAGTGTCCGCGAATTGGCTGAATCTCTTGGAGCGGAAGGCACGATGGTGCTTCCTTGCGATGTGACAAGTGATGAAGCGATAGCTGATTGTTTTGCAAAAATTAAGCAAGAGGCTGGTACGATTCATGGGATTGCGCATTGTATTGCATTCGCTAAAACCGAGGAGCTTAAAGGCGATTATCTCAATGTAACACGGGACGGTTTCCTGCTGGCACAAAATATCAGCTCGTATTCATTAACCGCAGTTGCCAAAGAAGCCCGGGAACTCATGACAGAGGGCGGAAGCATTGTTACCTTAACTTACTTGGGAGGAGAGCGGGCCATTCCAAATTATAATGTCATGGGTGTTGCCAAGGCATCACTAGATGCAAGTGTCCGCTATTTGGCTGCCGACCTAGGCAAGGAAAATATCCGCGTTAATTCAATTTCTGCTGGACCAATCCGAACCCTTTCGGCTAAAGCTATCGGCGAGTTTAACTCCATTTTAAGAGAAATAGAGGAAACAGCTCCATTGCGAAGAACGACTACCCCTGAAGAAGTCGGAGATACTGCTGTGTTCCTATTTAGTGACTTATCCCGCGGAATTACCGGTGAAAATATCCATGTTGATTCCGGCTACCATATTCTTTAACAGAAGTGAGGCTGACACTACGTGTCAGCCTCTTTTGCTGTTTAAAATTATAGTTAACGGAATTAGGCATTTCGCATACATATATAGAGTGTAAGGTGAGGTAAAGGAGGTGCCGTGCATGTCTAGTAAAAAGCTTCAGGGACCGTTGTTATATATTGAACAGCCTTTTATGAGAACGCCACAAAATCTTCACATGCAAGAGGTATTTACAAGCAGGCAGGATAGGGTGCAGCCCGAAGAAGTTCTGAAAGTGGGAGAAACCATTAATCTTGAACCTATTCTTGAACCGGAAGTTGCAGAGAGTCCGGTGCCGATTGAAATGATGCAGCAGGAAGAGCCAGAACAGGATCAGGCTCCGCAAAGTCAAGAAAAAAGACGGCCTGCTTTAAGCAGAGTCAAGCCGTTTAAGGAGATGAGTTTAACAGAGAGAATTGATTACCTGTTGGACTTTCCGAAAGTTCTCCCGCCGGTCAAGTGCGTTTTCTATACAGATGATGAAAAATATTTGGGGGTTTTGGTTGGATACGAAAATGACCAGGTTGAGATTCAAGTTCCAAATCAATCCTCGAACATCATTATTCCGATGGAGGATTTAAAAAACATTATTATGATTGGCATTAGAAGGTAAACCTCCTTAAAAGCAATACACTGCACTGCCTAGCTTAGTGTCCTGAAAGATATAAAAAAGGCCAGCCGATATACCGACTGGCTTATTTTTTAGTCGCAGATTCCTAAGTTTACATCGGCAATGCACTGGATAGCACAGAAGCAGCTAAGGTCAACTGTAACACAATCTTCAGATGCTTCGAAGTCTGTTACCTCACAAACCTTTGAAAGGTTAATACAGCACTTATCACCGCTGCTTACCAAATTAATCGGCATAAAGTGTCCAGCAGAATCGGTTGTTCCAGGTATTAATACCCGAAGTGTAGCACAGCAGTTATCAAATACTTCTTCAACCCGGAAATAGATTGATACACAGCAGCTGATGCCCTCTTCGTGGAAGAATGCATGAAACGGTGAACCGTCGGCTGATTTTAATGCGAATACGCGAGTATCCGGTGCTGTTCTTGTTGGTGATACGAGAGATCCAAGCGGTTCGTTAAAGCAGCTAGTACAAGGCTGGCATTCATCTTCAACAGCTGCATTTTGTATATCTAGAATTGCACGCACTACTTCGCATACGCAATTTCCGCCGTGAAAGTCATCACGATGTTTTCCACAACCCATTTGTTTTTTCCTCCTTAACCCGTAATGTATCTTACATTACTAACATATTTCGCACAGCCCTTATGGGTTACGGACAATTGCCTTTTTTAATAAAATTAGGCGGTTACAATCTATTAGGCAAAAAAGAGGGGACAGATGTGTTATGAAAATTACTTTTTTAAATCTGATTATTTTATCACTGGCAAGTTTCCGGCTGACAAGATTGGTGGTCTATGATAAGATAACTGAATTTATCCGGGCTCCGTTTTTTGATGAAATCGAAGAGGAAAATGAAAATGGAGAACGGGAAATATTTTATATTCCCAAAGAAAAGGGCTTTAGGCATTTCTTTGGAGAGCTGTTGAGCTGTTATTGGTGTACGGGAATATGGACGACAGGAGCGATTATTCTCTTCTTATATCAATTTCCAAAATGGACTGCTCCTTTTGTTATTCTTTTGGCTGTTGCAGGATTGGCAGCTATTTTAGAGACAATTGTCCAGCGGATCCTTGAAAAATAAGGGATTTACCCTGAGACAAGACTTGCTTTGCAATCATATTCTATTAGTAGTAATGAAAGTATATTTGGGAGGAGAGAGGTTTGTGAGAAAAACGCGAATGAAATCGGCGCAGACACAGGTTAAAAAGACAGCCCAACCCGCCAAAAAAGGATGCGGCTGCAGCAAAAAGAGAAAAAAATAGGTTTTAAAACTGCTGGAGAGACCCGGCAGTTTTTTTTATGAACAATGCCCAGCTCACTCATAATTTAATTCAAATCAGAAAAAACTACATGTAGTTAAAATCATGAATTTACATAAAGGGATGAAAATGACATGAACTGGATTCGTTTTATAATTGCCCTAATCATTTTAGCCGGCCTTACTTCTTGTACGGATAAGCAACAAGCGAAGGACAGCCGGTTGGCATTGATGAAAACTACCGATCCAAAGCCCATTGTCACCGACGGAAAAGCAGGGAGTGACCAAGCTGAAAAAATAAAACATAAGGTTAGCTCGTTCCCCGAAATTTACGATGTTGCCGTAGTAAAAGGAAAAAAAGGGACCCTTGTTGCTTATAAAGTTAAACATTTACAGCGATTTAACATGAAAAAAATTGAACAAAAAATGACAAAGAAACTAGAAGATGAGTTTCCAAAAGAAAACTTTACGGTTTCAAGTGACTATAAAATTTTCCTTGAGGTTGTCAGGTTGAATGAAAAAATGCATTCGGGGTCAATATCGGATCGACAGGCGGACAAACGATTTAATGAAATTGTAGAAATGACAGAAGATATGAAGTAGAAAGGGAGATTAAATATGGCCAATAAACAGAACATGACACATGAACAGCAGCAATATCAGCAGTTGCAGCAAAAACACGAGAAAAAAAGGCCAGTATTGAAAAATTGCATTAAGGCTTTTTTTATTGGTGGGTTGATATGTACGGTCGGACAGGCTATTAGTTACTTTTATATTTATTTCTTTAATTTTACTGAACAAAGTGTTGGGAATCCAACGGTTGCCACGATGGTTTTCCTATCCATGCTGCTGACCGGTTTTGGTGTATATGATCGGCTTGGCCAGTTTGCAGGGGCAGGAAGCGCAGTTCCTGTTACTGGTTTTGGAAATGCCGTTATTTCAGCAGCCATTGAGCATCGGACGGAAGGATTTGTCCTAGGTGTAGGTGGGAATATGTTTAAACTTGCTGGTTCAGTCCTCCTTTTTGGTGTGTTTGCTGCCTTTGTGGTTGCACTCATTAAAACGCTGCTTGTTATATGGGGGGTATTATAATTGTTAAAGGGACAGCAGTCTTGGGTATTTGCCAATCGGCCAATGATTGTCTCTACAGGGGTAACAGGGGGGCCGTTTGAGGCAAATGGAAACTTAGCTAATGACTTTGATTTATTGTATGAGGATCTGTGGCTAGAGCAAGATTCATATGAGAAGGCCCAGCGGGTGCTGTTGGAGGATGCAATTGATATTACTTTAAAAAAGGCAAATATGCAAAAGGAACAGATTGACTTCCTTTTTACAGGGGATTTAATTAATCAGATTACTCCCTCAAGCTTTGCGGCAAGAACAGCGCAGATCCCTTATTTTGGTTTGTTCGGGGCCTGCTCCACCTCCATGGAGGGGCTGGCATTAGCCTCGTTTGTAGTAAATTATCATGGGGCAAAAAACGTGCTTACCGGGGCTTCAAGCCATAATGCTGCTACTGAAAAACAGTTTCGATACCCAACAGAGTATGGTGGCCAAAAGCCCCCTACCGCGCAATGGACGGTTACGGGTGCAGGCGTGGCATTGGTTCGAGAAAATCAGGCGGGGCAGAGACTCCCGGTTATCACTTCTGCAACCATCGGTAAAGTAGTGGATATGGGATTAACAGATCCTTTTAATATGGGGGGGGCGATGGCCCCGGCTGCAGCCGATACGATCAAGGCTCATTTTCGTGACCTTGCGTTAGACCCATCTTATTATGACTTAATTGTAACCGGTGATTTGGGACGGGTTGGCCATGATACCGCGTCGGAGTTATTAAAAAAAAGCGGGATTACCATGCAGCACGGCCAATTTCAAGATTGTGGCTTATTAATTTATAAGGACGATCAGCCCGTACAAGCCGGTGCGAGTGGAGCTGGATGTTCAGCCACTGTCCTATATGGGCATTTGCTCAATCAGATGAAACAAGGCCATTACAAACGAATTTTATTAGTGGCAACAGGGGCGTTGTTATCACCCCTTAGTTTTCAACAAAAAGAGTCCATTCCTTGTATTGCCCATGCTGTTGCGATTGAAATGAATGATTGAAGGAGGCATCTTTATGTTAGCCATGTTTTTTTGGGCCTTTGTCATCGGTGGATTAATTTGTGTCATTGGACAGCTTTTGTTTGATGTAGCCAAATTGACACCAGGACATACGTTAAGTTTGTTGGTAGTAATAGGAGCTGTTTTAGCAGGCTTTGGCCTATATGAGCCGCTCGTCAATTTTGCCGGCGCGGGAGCGACCATCCCGATTACTAGCTTTGGCAATTCGTTAGTCAATGGGGCTCTTCAGGATGCCAGAAATCACGGTTTGATCGGTGTGTTGACTGGAATGTTCCAAGTAACAAGTTCTGGGGTTTCGGCGGCCATTATATTTGGTTTTATTGGAGCACTAGTCTTTAAGCCTAAAGGATAATTTGCTCATTTTTTTATTGTATTGCGGCAGATGCTTGCCAGTGCCTATACACTTTCTTTAGGGGTTTCATATCTTATAGTGAAACTGTTAAAGCGAGGTGAATCACTTATGTGCTTTGGATATGGCGGCTTTGGCGGCTACGGTTACGGTGGGGGCTTTGGCGGCTCAACTTTCGTGTTAATCGTAGTATTGTTTATTCTGTTAATCATTGTTGGTGCAAGCTGGTATTAAAACTAAGCGCACACGATGGAAAGGGTTGGCCTAAAATTTGGCCAGCCCTTTCTATTCACCATTTTCGGTGCCCTTCATAAAATAAAGTAGTTTATGAAGGAGTGTGAAAGCGACGTGGACAATGGTTTCTTTAAGAACATTGAGAAGAAGACTGGCGTGAATATGCAGGATATTTTTGAATTAGCGAATTCATTGCAAAATGCTAACTTTAATGATGAAAAGACGGTCCGTGGTGTTATTCGTAAAGTTTCGCAGCTTGCCCAAAAACCAGTCAGCAAAGAATTAGAAGACCAAATTGTTAGGACTATAATCAAGGATGGAAAGAATCTAGATTTTACTACCATTTCTAACATGATTAATAAAAAATAATCAAAAAGGCCGTTTTCCTTAATGGAAACAGGCCTTTTTCATCCTAAATGGTCTTTATCATCGTTTTATGCGGAATGCCGGCATCGAGAAATTCTTCAGAAACGACCTCATACCCTAGCCGCGCATAAAAAGGGATCGCATGAGTTTGAGCATTTAGTTTCAGTTTATGAAACCCGTTTTCCTTTGCATAAGCTTCAATTTTATTCATGATGGCTTTACCTGCTCCTAGCTTTCGAGCGTCTTTTAATACACATATCCGCTCGACTTTCCCAAATCCCTCGACATTGCGGAACCGTCCTGCTGCAACCGGAACAGCATTGTTATACAGGATAAAGTGGATAGCGTCCTCTTCATATTGGTCAATTTCTTCTTCAACTGGCACATTTTGTTCTTCAACAAAAACAGTCTTTCTTATTGAAAAAGCATCTTCAAGCTCTGTTTGATTTTCTGCAATTTTAACGGTCACGATTACCTATTCCTTTCCAAGACGAAATGTTTCAAATACTGTCCAAGATTTATTTTCTAGTTGATATAGCAGGTGAAACCGGTCGATTGTTTCCTCATGAACAAATTTAGTCATCCGGAGTGACCCGTAAACATCGGAGTGCTCATCATTTGAAAGCCTTTGGCCGATTGTTATGTGAGGAACAAAAGCATAATCCGGGTTTTGGCTGGAAATTTCCTGGTTGATATCCTTCTGTAAGTTTTTAAGTTCTGTCGTTGGGTCTATTTTAAAATAAATTACATTATTAACAGGATAAAAAGAACTTACTTTCGAAGTTTTCAATATAAATGGCTGGGTATCCTGAGCAATTTGCCGGAGTTTATCAGCAAATGCATCGGCCTCCTGTTCTGATGCTTCAAAAGCATCTTTTAAAGTAAGATGGGGAGGAATTAACGAGTAGTGCGGGTCATAGCGTTTTCGATAGGAATTTGCTAAATCCTGAAGTTTTTTGGATGGAAAAATAACAACTCCAAATTTCATAGGGTTACCTCCGTTGTATTTAGCTTTGCACATGAACAATCCTCGACACAAGATACAATAAGTTTCATTCTATTATAACAAATTTTCTAAATTGATGAAATTATTGGTTTAGAAGTGAAAAACCGTTTTTAAGGCACGGCTTAAATCCGGCTGCCAATAAGTCCAAGTATGATTACCCTCAAATTCTTTATAAAAATAGGTAAATGGTTTATTTAGAAGAATTTTTGCAAGCTCCCGATTGGGGGTTAAGAAATCACTGGTTTCCCCATTTGTCATTCGTACTTCGGTTTCCCTGGTGCCAATCACATGATAAATTTCTAATGCATGATGCTGTGTAAAGGAAGCGGCTGCCTGTTTAATCGCTTCATCCACATAAGGAGACTGCATCAACACTTTGCCAAACGTGTTGGGGTACTGCAGTGCGGACAAAAACGAAACAGCACCTGCCAATGAGTCACCAAGCAATGCCCTAGTGGACCCAACTTGATAGGTCGGAAACTCTTGATCAAGGAAGGGTACTAATTCATGGGCAAGAAACCTGATATATTTTTGATTCAAAGCACCGCTTGGATGATATTTTTTTCGGCGGTCTTCTACATTTTTATAGGGTACCCCAACAATAATTAAATTTTCTATTTCTTTTTTAAAAAGATACTCATCTGCTTTTCGTCCAATACGGCCAAGTTGAAAATAGTCACGGCCGTCCTGGGCAATCAAGATAGAATACTTGTATAATGGAGAGTAGTTAGCTGGAAGATAGATGAGAAGCTGAAGTACTTCATTTAGTTCGTGACTGAAGATGGACATTTCCTTCATAGAGCCTTTTGGTATTTCCATTTGAATTCCCCCTAAAATGGCCAAATACAAATGCATTTTAACATATTGAATATAGGAATGGTAAAAGGATTTCAGGGGGAGAGTTAGTGGAGGTATCGCTGCTTCGATTGGTGTTCAGGCATGATGGCTAAGATATTCTCGCGTTTAAAAGTTCTTATTTGCTTGCGAAGCAAACAATAAGCTTTGATATATTCATCATTCACTTCCATGACAATGAATTTGCGCTGGGAAATTTTCTGGTTTTCAGCAAGGTATATCATTTCTAACGGTGTATGGTTTGCAACTGATTTTGTCAACAAGCTATCCATATTCATCACGCCTTTCTTCATTTTATATACATTATATCCGAACGTTCGTTCTTTATTCAAGAAAAACAGGAACATGTGTTCTCGATGGAATTATATATAAAAAATGAAGAGAATTATATTGACATTTTTATCTTTTTTAATATAATTATATTTGTACTTAACAAAATATTTATTTTATAAAATGATCTGTTAGCTCAGTTGGGAGAGCATCACCTTGACAGGGTGGGGGTCGGGGGTTCAAGTCCCTCACAGGTCATCATAAAAAAACCTTGATAATGTTGAATTATCAAGGTTTTTTTGTTGTTGCAGATGATTTTAAATTTATAATACAGTTTGATTGGCGGCAAATTTTTAGCTGCCTTTTTTTGATGGTCTTTCTCCATAAAGAAATAGTTAAATTTATTGGCAGAAGGTTATTAATCCATCTAAGAAGGATTAATAACCATATTCATGTTGTAAAAGGAAATAATTGTATGTTACTATTATTTAAATAGTCTAAATTATCTGATTTGATAATTATCTTCAAAATTTTTACTAAGAGAAAAACAAGAAGAATAAAGAGGAGGATTTGCTGTATGGCAGAAACGAAAAAGAATCGATGGCTTATAGCAGCATCAGCTGTTGGGATCCATATTTCGATTGGGTCCGTGTATGCATGGAGCAATTTTACTAACCCGCTAAAGAACTTGTTTGGCTGGTCAGATTCTGAGGTAGCATTAACATTTAGTATTGCGATATTGTTCCTAGGTCTTTCAGCAGCATTTTTAGGGCATTTTGTAGAAAAATATGGACCGAGAAAATCAGGACTCTTGGCCGCTGCCTTTTTTGGAATAGGCATTGCTGGTTCAGGTGTAGCCGTACTAGCAGGTTCCAAATTGCTGCTTTATCTGTTCTATGGTGTGTTGGGCGGAATTGGCCTGGGTGTGGGTTATATTGCTCCTGTATCAACATTAGTGAAGTGGTTCCCTGATCGCCGCGGACTGGCAACTGGTCTTGCGATTATGGGATTTGGCTTTGCGGCGGCTGTTGCTAGTCCAATAATGAATAGTTTAATCGTAAATGTGGGAGTGGCCAATACTTTCTTTATTTTAGGAAGCGTTTACTTCGTTTTAATGACAGCATCCTCGTTGTATTTGGAAAGACCGCCTGAAGGATGGGCACCTAAGGGGTATAAAGAAAAAGTCCAATCTGGTGCAGCTAAATCAAGCCTGGACCTATCCCAATTGACTGCAAATCAAGCTGTGAAAACAAGCCGCTTTTGGTATTTATGGCTGATGCTTTTTATCAACGTCACATGCGGAATTGCCATTTTGGCTGTGGCAAAACCATTGGCGATGGAGACGATTGGCATTGATACGGCAGCAGCAGCAGCTCTTGTCGGAGCGATTGGAGTATTTAATGGCTTAGGGCGCATCGGGTGGGCGTCCGCTTCTGATTATATTGGCCGTCCCAATACGTACACAACATTTTTTGTTCTTCAGATTGGCTTATTTTTCTTGTTGCCGCACACGATGAATGTTCTCCTATTCCAAGTGATGCTGGCGGTTATCTATACCTGTTACGGTGGAGGATTTGCATCTATTCCTGCGTATATTGGTGATTTGTTTGGAACAAAACAGCTTGGTGCGATCCACGGTTATATTTTGACTGCATGGGCAGCAGCTGGCCTGGTAGGCCCGATGTTTGCAGCCTATATTAAAGATACTACAGGGACCTACGCAGGCAGCTTAAACGTCTTTGCCGGATTATTCGTGGCTGCCTTCATTATTTCACTGTTAATCCGGACGGACATTTCAAAGCTTCGAAAACAAAAAGAAACCGGAATAACGGCTTAAATCACATGCAAATTGCGGGCTGTTTTTCGAATAATCTATACAACAATGTCGAGTGTCCGGGGAGAGAGCAAGTTAAAGTGATGAATACAAGTATTAAACGGCCGGTTATCCGTTATACGCTGGGAAACATAGAGGAAATCGAAGATTCTATTGTTACCGAACATCCGATTACCATCAAATTGAATCAAAATGAATTTGCGACTCTAATCTGTACACCAGAGTATATTGAGGATATGGTCATCGGCTTTTTAGCTTCAGAAGGGGTAATAAGGCGTTTTGCGGACATTGATGATATTTGGATTCAAGAAAATGAAGGATTTGCTCATGTTAAAACCAATTATCTCAATCATTTTTACGAGAAATTCCACTCAAAACGCTATATTAGCTCTTGCTGTGGAAAAAGCAGACAGGGATTCGTTTTTTTCAATGATGCAAGAATGTCGCACTACTTTAAGGAAGTGAACGTAAAAATAACGTATGAAGAATGCTTTCGATTTATGGAAGAAATGCAAAAAAACTCGAGTGTGTTTTTAGAAACGGGCGGTGTTCATAATGCCGCTTTATGCAGCAAAGATGGAATCATCCTTTCCCGTATCGATATCGGGCGGCACAATGCACTGGATAAAATCTACGGTTATTGTCTGCGAAATCAAATTTCCTTAAAAGATAAAGTGATGGTCTTTAGCGGGCGCATTTCCTCAGAAATTCTAGCGAAGGTGGCGAAAATTGGATGTGAGGTAGTGCTATCTAAATCAGCTCCAACGGAACTGGCACTTGAACTAGCAGAAGAACTGGGCATTACAACGGTCGGCTTTATTCGAAATACATCGTTGAATGTTTATACGCGGCCAGATCGAATAGTGGAATCACATTAAATGAATGATAATTACTTAGACTAACAGATAGGAAGATTAGAAGAGGAGTGTTTTTCATGGAAACTCATGTAAAGCAAGTGGAAACGATCTGCAGTTTCTGTGGAACGGGTTGTGGTCTTGTCGTTGAGGTGGAAAATGATAAGATCAGTAAAGTAAAAGGATTTAAAGAAAATCCATCCAGCCATGGGGAGACTTGTGTCAAAGGGGCTCTAGGCTGGGAATATATTAATAGTGACCGACGATTAACCGAGCCGTTGATTCGACAAAATGGAAAGCTGACGCCTGCCAGCTGGGATGAGGCTTTAACTCTTATTGCTGAAAAATTTTCAAAGTTAAAAGAAAGACATGGTCCAGATGCATTTGGGTGTTTCAGTTCTTCGAGATCTACAAATGAACTAAACTATCTTGCCGGCAAATTTATGCGTACAGTCATCGGCACGAATAATATTGACAGCTGCAACCGAACGTGACATGCTCCCAGTGTCACCGGTCTGGTGACAGCGTTTGGTACGGGGGCAGCGACAGGCTCCTATGATGAGTTAGAGAATACAGATGTAATTCTTGTTTGGGGAAGCAATACACAGGAATGCCACCCGATTATTTTTAACCATATGCGCCGCGGAATTAAAAATGGGGCAAAAATGGTTGTCATTGATCCGCGTCGAATTGATCAAACTAAGCTGGCCTATAAGTATCTGCCTGTTCGTGTCGGCACTGATATCGCACTCGCCAATGCCATGGGGCATGTCATTATTGAAGAGAATCTCGTTCATCAAGATTTTATTCAACATGCAACCGAACAATTTGAATTATATAAAGAGGCTGTTCACTCTTACACGCCGGAATATGCTGAAAAAATCACGGGCATTCCTGCAGACGATATTCGTGAGATTGCACGTCTGTATGCTTCCGCTAAGAAAGCAACGATTTGCTGGACGTTAGGCATAACGGAACATCATAATGGAACAGAAAACGTCTTTTCCTTAATTAACTTGGCTTTATTAACCGGCCATATCGGAAAATATGGATCTGGTTTAAATCCGCTCCGTGGACAAAACAATGTGCAGGGAGGCGGGGATATGGGAGCATTGCCCAATCGCCTTGTCGGCGGCTGGGATTACGATAATCCTGAAGGAAGAAGGCTCCATGAGCAAGTGTGGGGTGTACCGATTCCGGAAAAGATGGGTAAGCATCAGACACTGATGCTTGATGCAATGGAACAGAAAGAAATTAAAGCCCTTTACGTGATTGGAGAAAATCCTGTTCAATCCGATGCAGATGGAAATCATATACAGAAACTATTTGAAAATCTTGAGTTTCTGGTTGTTCAAGATATTTTGATGACCAAAACGGCGATGCTGGCTGATGTTGTGCTCCCGGCAACAGGCTGGGCTGAAAACGATGGGACACTGATTAATTCTGAACGGCGTATTCAACGAGTCCGTCCTGCCTTAAAAGGGCCAGGCATATCCCGACATGATCATGAGATTGTCCAGGACGTTGCCAAAAAGATGGGCGTTAACTGGAATTATCAGTCTGCGGAAGATATTTGGGAGGAAATTCGCCTGCTTGCGCCCAATTTTGCTGGCGTAACCTATAAGCGATTGGATGAAGAAGGCGGTCTGCAATGGCCCTGTCCTGATGAAAATCATCCAGGGACCCCATTCCTTCATAGCCGTCTATGGTCAAAAGAAGTCGGCATGAAAGCCAAATTTATGCCAACCCATTACCAGCCGCCTGCGGAAGTGCCTGATCATGAGTATCCTTTAATGCTGACAACAGGACGACGGCTTCAATTTTATAATACCGGGGTGCAAACAAGTAATTATAAAAAGGTAAAAAATGCGGAAGAAGGTTTAGAAATTCATCCGGAAGATGCCGCTCAAAATGGATTTAATGACGGTGATCCGGTCAAGGTAAGTTCAAGAAGAGGCAGTGTGGTTACAAAAATAAGAATAAGCAATAAACAGCCAAGAGGATTGGTATTTATGACCTTCCATTTTCCGGATCAGGTAAGTACGAATGTCTTGACCATTCATGCAACAGATCCACTTGCGGGTACAGCCGAGTTTAAGGCATGTGCTGTGAAGATTGAAGCACTAGAGGAGACTATTTCCCTTTCAGAAGCGCAGTAATGATGTATGAGAGCAGGCATAGCTAGCGAAATTCACTAGTTATGCCTTTTTTTGCAAAGATTTTAATTTTTGAAAGGATTGATTAAAATAAAAACGTTTCAAAATGAAATTTATAAGAAACAAGGATATGATAGAATAGAATATCAATTAACGCTAATAGGGAGGTTTAATGGTGAAATACATAAACATTGCCAACACTGAGTTAAAAGCATCAAATATGATTATGGGCAATATGCGAATCAATCAGTTATCACTATCAGAGGCGGAAAAGTTAATTCGTACAGCAATGGAGGAAGGAATTAATTTCTTTGACCATGCAGATATTTATGGGAAGGGGCAATGTGAGGAGCTTTTCTCGGAAGCTATCCAAATGAATCCTGCGATACGAGAACAAATGATGATTCAAAGTAAATGCGGTATTCGTCCCGACCTGGGGTGTTTTGATTTTTCAAAAGAGCATATTATTAACTCCGTAAACAAAATATTGCAGCGGTTAAGAACAGATTATCTCGATACCCTGCTTCTTCACCGTCCCGATCCGTTAATGGAACCTGAAGAAGTGGCAGAGGCATTTGAAGTGCTTCATACGAGTGGAAAAGTGAAGTATTTTGGAGTCTCAAATTTTAATCCTCTCCAAATAGAGCTGTTACAGAAAGCTTTGCCATACAAGCTTGTTATAAACCAACTTCAATTTGGCATTGCGCATACCCCGATGATTGATTCCGGTATTGCCTTAAATATGAAGGTGGATCAATCGATTAATCGGGATAGCAGTATAATCGAATACTGCCGTTTGCATGATATTACGATTCAAGCCTGGTCACCGTTTCAGTATGGATTTTTTGAGGGAGTATTTCTTGGAGACTTGGAAAAGTTCCCAGAATTAAATAAATCCATTGACAAGATGGCTGAAAAATATGGCGTTACCAGCACAGCCATCGCGGTAGCATGGATTACACGCCACCCGGCTAATATGCAGGTGGTGCTTGGTACAACGAAGGTGCAGCGCATAATAGATTCTTGCAAAGGTTCAGAGATCCAATTGACTCGTGAGGAATGGTATCAGATTTATCGGGCAGCAGGCAATATGGTGCCATAAGAAAATATGGGGACTCGTTTTCTATCCATTTTGTTCAGAGTAGGAAAGAGGTAAAAGGCTGACACTTCAATAAGATCAGTCTTTTTTATTTGGGTTAAAAGTCAGTATGACGCTCTGTTACCAAAACTTCTAACTGTTTCAGGCTTCTTCCGGGCATATAATATTTAAAATTTTATTTTAGAAATCTTCGTAATATTTGAAATTTTTTGTTGACATAAAACTACCAGTAAATTACAGTCTAATTATCAGATAATTATAAACATACAGAAAAAAAGAAGGGGAAGTGGGAAAAATGAAGGTGAAACGTTTCTTGGTTTGGGGGCTTCTTTTAGTCCTTAGTTTTGCCATTATCGGTTGCAGCAGTAGTGAGACAAGTAAAGAGAATACCGATAAAGAAGGAAGTGATGCTGAAAAGGTATCTGAAAAAGTAGAATTAACGATGTACAGCTGGAGACCTGAGGATCGCGAAATGTATGAAAAAGCGATAAAGAAATTTCAGGAGAAGCATCCTGAAATCAGTATCGATTTCCAGCCGTACGAATCAACGGAATACAATACCATTCTATCTAATGCTCTTGTTTCCGGTGATGGTCCTGATATTCTTCAGCTGCGTCCATACTCTGGTGCAACAACAATAGCAGATAATAATTATTTGCTTCCTCTTGACGATTTAACAGGTATTGAGAACATCAATAAAGAGTATCTTGATGCTGCTAAAGGAAGTGATGGGAAGGTCTATGGTGTACCACTTTCATTGAATTCAGGTGTAATTTTTTACAATAAAGAGATATTCGAGAAGCAAGGAATAAAAGTACCGAAAACATGGGATGAATTTATGACAGTGTGTGAGAAGTTAAAGAAAAACGATATTATCCCAATAGCTCAATCCGGTAGAGCTGCTTATTTGTTATCCATGACCCATGCAGTCATTGGTCCAGATGCTTACGGGCACAATGATTTCGTTGATAAGATTGTTTCAGGCGATGCAAATCTTGAGGATCCCAAATTTGTGGAGTCTGTACAAAGGATGAAGGATTTGGAAAAGTTTTTCCCAAAAGACTTTATTGCACTTGAAGATAATGACGCTCAAACCCTATTCTATACTGGCCAAGCTGCTATGTATATAAATGGTGATTACCGTTTAGCAACAATAGAAGGAACTGCACCTGATATGTCAATTGGGGTAATTCCTGGATTTGCGGCCGAAGATGGCGGGGAATTGGCTGTTACAACTTGGGTTGATGGGTCATATGCAGCTGCTAAAAATACAAAGCATCCTGAAGAAGCGAAGCTTTTCATGGAATTCTTAGCCTCAAAGGAATTCGGACAAATTTTCACGGATGAATCAGATCGTCTAAGTGCCATAAATGGTGTGACACCTAAACATCCGATCGTGAAGGAGATTTCAGCCGCAGCTGCTAAACATTCAACTCCTTATTTAATGCTTGTTCATTTTGGAGAAGGGGAACCTACTACTAAAACGACGTTTGAAAATGCCTTGCAAGGCATGTATTTAGGAAAATTGACGGTTGAAGGGGTCATTGATGAAGCTCAGAAAAATGCTGATAGGGCAGCAAAAGAATAATAGAACCTGAAATCATTAGCTGACTCAAAATAATTGTTTTTGACCCTTACGTATCATTATCTAAAGCCGGATGAAGTTAACATTAGATATTATCTAGTAGGGGAAGACAAAATTTAAGGGTCAGCTTTTTCTTTAGAAAAGCATAAGGAGGGAGATTTATGCCTGAATTAAAACCTTCATCTCTAATAGAAGTTTCAGCTAAACCAGCCAGAAAAACTTTTAATGCGAGGAAACACTTAGCTCATTTATTCTTATTGCCAGCCGCTCTTCTATATGGCACATTTCAGCTATTCCCACTGATAACAGCAGTTATAAACAGCTTTTATTCATGGAAAGGATTTAGCCGTGATTCCTTTATTGGACTGCAGAACTTTATTACTTTGTTTACAGAGTCCCCTTATAAAGAGACATTTGTAAATGCATTTAAACATAACTGGACATTTTTTTTCGTTAACGTTTGCTCTGAATTAGTAATGGCTTATATCCTGGCTTTAATTATTAATAGCAGACTGAAAGGGAAGGAATTCTTTAAGACTATCTTCTTTCTTCCTAAACTGCTTTCCGTCATTGTTATCGGATTCCTCTTTAGTCTTATCTTAAATCCTACAACTGGTGCACTTAACTTATTCTTAAAATCTGTCGGACTGGATTTCCTGGCACATCCATGGTTAGGAAGTACCGATACGGCGCTTATTACGATCATTTTAATTAATAGCTGGGCGGGTGTTGGATTTTCAATGCTTATCTTTCTTGCCAGCTTGCAGTCAATCGATAAAGAAATATTTGAAGCGGCAAAGATAGATGGTGCTTCTACTTTGAAAACTATCTTTACTATTACGATTCCTATGACCATGAATGCTATTATGACCATGACTATCTTAACCTTTATCGGCTGTTTTGAAACCTTTGAGCTCATCTATGCCATGCAAGGGTCGTCCGGTGGGCCGTACTATTCCACAGATGTTTTAGGGACCTATTTTTACCGGCTGGCATTTGGTTCAGTGGAGGGCGGTCAAGCAATAGGATTAGGGTCGGCAATAGCAGTAGTCCTATTTTTAATTATTGCCTGTTCAACAGCGATTCTAATGATTTATTTTAAACGAAAAGATTTTGAAAGATAGGGGGGCGTAACTTTTGCGGACAAAATGGCCTATTCAATCCATTAAATATATAATTTTAGCAATGATGACTATCCTTATTTCATATCCTATTTTATTGATGATTAACTCATCTTTTAAGCCTAAGCTTGAAATCATGATGTCCCCATTTAGTTTGCCAAAAAACTTTTCTTTTGAAAATTATCGAGTGGTTTGGGAAAAAGTGAACTTCTCCGGATATATCTGGAATAGTGTGATTGTAAGCGGTGTTTCTGTAATAGTCGTTATCTTTGTTTCCTCTTTGGCTGCATATTATCTTTCCAGGTATTCTTTTAAGTGGAATTCATTCGTTCTGTTCTTTTTTATGATTGGATTGATGCTGCCAATGAAGCTTGCCATTATTCCTCTTTATCTACTCATGAGAAATTTCCAGCTATTAGATACGCACTTCTCACTAATTGCTGTATATGTGGCAGGAGGCATTCCATTTGCTGTATTTTTATTTTACGGATTTTTTCGAACGCTGCCAAAAGATCTGGAACAGTCTGCTCGGTTAGATGGCTGCAATGACTTCCAAGTTTATTATAAAATTATGCTGCCACTAATGAAGCCTCCAATTGCTATTGTTGGAATCGTAAATTTAGTTAACGTGTGGAATGATTTTTTCTATCCGTTAATTTTCATTAAGGCTGATGAGCTAAGGACTATTCCACTTGGAATGTTGACACTTTTTGGAGAATATGATACGGAATGGAATTTATTGTTTGCTGGATTGACCATTTCTTCTTTGCCGTTATTAATTGCATTTATATTTGCTTCCCGGTTATTTATTGAAGGCTTAACATCAGGAGCATTAAAATGATGAGTAAAAGATGGATAACGTTTGATCTTGATGGGACTCTGATGCAAAATCCATTTGTAAGCTGGGTTTTTCCAGAAATTAGGGAATCGGTACTCCGAAAAACAAATGGAAAAGTGGATGCCAAAGAAACCATGATTGCAGAACATAACCGGCGGATGAAGCTAAACAAAGTTGTTGAAGCATATGACTGGGATCATATCTTATTACAGATCCTTCAAAATCATCATGTGGACTTAGAAATTTCAATTGAAGATCTAGTGAAAAAACATTCCGTTATTCCGAAAATTTACTTGTTAGAAGACCACTTGCTTGAATCATTGTCTCGATTAAAAAGAAACGGCTACCGGTTGGCAATTGTAACAAATGGGTATAGAAAATATCAGCAGCCAGTTGTAGATGCATTAGAACTTAGCGGATTATTTGATTGCTTTATTACTCCTGATCAAGCTGGTTATGCTAAACCGGATGTAAGGATTGTCTCGGATCTATTGAAGGAAGGAAAGGTGGCTGCTCACGTTGGGGATCGAATTGATCATGATGTGTGCTTGGCTAATCGACTAAATATTACTTCGGTGTTCATTTCCCGAAATTTGCCTCAGGAAGTTATACCATATCCTCACCTTGAAAGAATAAAACATCCTATATTCTATGAGTTTTATAAACAGAAATGGATGAGGGAGACGGGCAGTGTTTTAGAGGGGCATACTAAGATTGAGCTGCCAAAAATGGTGATTCAATCGATTGAAGAGTTTAGTTTACTTTTTGAAGGGTAAAAGAATGTATTTGATCTTTTAAATGAAAGGAACATATTCATGTCGAAAGGTGGACTGTTGTTAATTCGTGAATGTCTTTCAAGCGTGAAACCATCAGAGAGAAATGCAGCTCAATATATTATTGATAACCCGGAGAAGATTATTCATCTTTCTGTTCAGCAGCTTGCAGAAGCGAGCCATTCGAGTGAAGCGGCGATTACACGGTTATGTAAAAATCTTGGATTTAATGGCTTTAAAGATTTAAAAATAAGAATTGCTGGAGATCTTCCAAATGCTGCAGCCATTAATCCAGAATATAGTGAAATATTGCCTAATGATAATATCCCAACATTAATGAATTCATTAGCTATTAATACAATTGCCTCTATTAAGGAGACATTTCACTCACTAGACCCTAAAAAAATCCAGGAAGCAGTTGAACGATTAGCAGCAGCAGCTAGAATCGATTTTTACGGTGTTGGTGCATCACAGCTGGTTGCTCAAGATGCCCAGCAAAAGTTTTCCAGAATCGGTAAGACCTGTACAGCCTATACTGATGTACACCTGCAGCTTACCTCGGCAGCAAATTTATCCCATAATGATGTAGCGGTAGCCATATCGTATACAGGAGAAACCAGCCAGGTGATATCGGCAATCCGCCAAGCAAAAAATGCAGGGGCAGCCACCATAGTTATTTCAAAGTACGGGAAAAACCAGTTAAGTAAAATAAGTGATCTCCATTTAGGCATAATCG
Organism: Neobacillus muris; assembly: GCF_943193175.1. Taxonomy (GTDB): domain Bacteria; phylum Bacillota; class Bacilli; order Bacillales; family Cytobacillaceae; genus Neobacillus; species Neobacillus muris. The sequence continues at coordinate 19,986 of NZ_CALPDF010000022.1, read as the reverse complement.
CAAAAGAATCGAATATTAGAAGTGCCGCAACATCATCAAGAATTGCCCAGCTCTATATCATTGATGTGCTATATACAGGAGTTGCGGGAACTAATTATGATTCTGCAGTTGTAAGGCTTGAAAAATCAAGAAAAGCCATTCAAGATGAGTTTGGCCATACAAGATAAGGCAGGTAATACGTAGTAAAAATGCAATGGCAATCATCCAATGTTAAGAATTTGCTGATTAAATTATTTTTTTAGAAAAATATATTGACGATGGTTTAAAAAAGTATTATTCTAAGTTTTGTGACAAGTACATAGTGAAAAGTCTTATCGAGAGAGATGGAGGGAAATGGCCCTATGAAGTCTCGGCAGCGGGTTCGTTTGAACACTGTGCCAATTCCATCAGGATATTCCTGATAGATAAGAAGAGTAGTACATGATATTTTACGTATTAAACCTCTTCCTATCCGGGAAGAGGTTTTTTTGTTAGGGTTAATAGATTTGAAGGAAAAATATTATTTTTATAATAATAATTTGAGCCTTCATACTCTAACGCAAATAAACGATAACATCATGGGGGGAAACAACATGAAAAAAGCTTTACTTTTAATGACTGCAGCTATTTTAATTACTATTACTGGACTTGCCGGCTGCGGGAACCAAGAAACTGCGAATCAAACATCAGGGCAAGCAGCCAAAAACATTAAGCAGGAAATCACAACAAACCTGGCAGGTGAACCATATACCCTAGACCCTGCATTTGCATCAGACACAACCTCTTTCTGGGTTATTGACCATCTATATGAAGGTTTGTACACCTATGATAAAAAAGGAAATATTGTAGAAGGTGCTGCCAGCAAAATTGAAACCTCTGATGATGGAAAAACCTATACTTTTACCATCCGTGATGGAGCAAAATGGTCTAATGGAGACAAAGTGACCGCGAAGGATTTCGAATATTCCTGGAAGCGGGTGTTGAATCCAGCAACCGGTGCCTATGATGCTTCTTCCATGTATTATATTAAGGGGGCAGAAGCTTATAATACCGGAAAAGGCAATGTGGAGGATGTCGGAATTAAAGCTGTGGATGATCAAACATTAGTTGTAGAATTAAGCAGCCCGTTAAAATTCTTTCCTAAAATTATGATGAGTGAGGCATATTTGCCGGTTAATCCAAAGGTGGTCGAGGCAAATAAAAACTGGGCGGCTGAGGCAGCAGGAATTGTAACAAATGGAGCCTATACAGTGAAAGACTGGAAGCATGATGCAGAGCTTTCGCTTACCAAGAGCAAAACCTATTGGAATGCAAAAAAAATTACTATGAATGATATCCATTTTAAAATGGTTGCGGATGCAACTACCTATTACCAAATGTTTAAAACTGGAGAACTGGACTTAATTAAACAGCTTCCAATTGACTCTATTGAACAGGAAAAGAGCAATGCGGAATTTGTTTCTCATCCGCAATTTAGTGTTTATACTTATACCTTTAACGTAAATGAAAAGCCATTTAATAACAAAAAAATCAGACAGGCCTTCTCGTACGCTATTGATCGCAAAGCCATTACTGAGAGCGTATCAAAAGCTGGAGAAATACCAGCCTATGGATACGTCCCAAATGGAGTCAAAACAGATTCAGGCAAGGACTTCCGTGACGAAGCCCCAAAATATTATCCATTTGACCCGAAAAAGGCTAAGCAATTATTAAAAGAAGGGTTAGAGGAAGAAGGTTTAGCTGAACTGCCAGCTGTTACCTTTAAATACAATACCGCTGACAACCACAAGAAGATTGTAGAAGCCCTTCAGGAAATGCTAAAACAAAATCTTGGCGTCGAAGTGAAACTGGAAAACCAGGAATGGAAGACCTTTATTGATACATTCAAACAAAAGAATTTCCAGGCAGCGCGAATGGGATGGGTCGGAGACTTTCTAGATCCAATTGGAGTACTCCATCACTATACATCAACTGACTCCAATAATTTCACAAGCTGGAGCAATTCAGAATACGATGCTTTAATCGAGCAGGCAACCATTGAGCAGGATGAAGCAAAGCGCTATGAACTTCTTCATCAAGCAGAAGATATCTTGATGGAGGAACTGCCAATTCTGCCGATATACTATCAGGCACAAAACGCATTGGTCAGTAAAAAGTTTGAAGGAATCCGATTTGCTGAACTATCGGAACCGGACCTTCGGTTTGCGAAAAAAATCTCAGAATAATACTAAAAAAAGTGCAGGGGTCTGCACTTTTTTTTTATCGAAAAATGAACCCCGTTTCAAGTTGAAAAAATACCAAAATTTGCAGGATTGTCAAATATTTTGTAAAAATACGAATCTTCCTCCCAATCAATATCGTATACTGAATTGACAGCTATACATAAAAAGAAAATGGGGGTTTTTTTATGGAAATTCAAACAGAAAAAAATACAAAGAAAGAGACTCCAAGTTTAATTGGCATGTTTACGAGTCCGAGCGAACAATTTAACAGAATTAAAGCCAACCCAAAAATCTGGCTGCCTCTCCTCGTTGTAAGCATTCTCTATGCGATTGGGCTGTTCTTTATGGTGTCGGCAATGGATGTCTCAACCTTAATTGATCAGGGTGTGCCCGAAGATCAGGCTGATGTCATTTTAGGAATAACAAAAGTCACCGTCGCGATCACTGGAATTATCACACCGATCATTGGTGCCCTTTTTTCAAGTGTTATTCATTTAGTAATTGCCAAGGCTGCCAGATCAAATGTTTCATTTAAGCAGCTATATTCAATGAATATTTTTATTATGGTGATAGGGGCAGCTGGATTACTATTAAATATGGTTATTAGATTTGCAATTGGCGGCAATCCAGAAACCTATGTAACGAGTTTAGCCGGCCTGGTTAATATGGAGAAGCCGGGCGGTTTGGCGTCAATTGAAGTATTTGGAATCTGGTCCACTATACTTACGGCTTTCGGATTGCATAAAACAGCTGAATTTTCCAAAGGGCTTTCATGGACAGTTGCGATTATATTCTTCTTATTAAGTGTTGCTTTTGGTTTCCTAGGAGGGTTATTGCCGGAGGCACCATCACTGTAGTGTAAGCAAACGCGTAATAGAACGCCCAATGAAAGGAGACAGGACAAGACTTATAAGGATACCGGCAGCGTCTTGTCTGAAATGCGATGAAAAAGAAGATATGGATTTCAGTCGGAATTATTGCATTGCTTGCGATCATGATTTCTGTGAGTGTCTATCGGCAGGTTTTTGCCAAGGGGCCATCTGTGACAACAGCGGCCATTAAAGAGGAAGAAATTTCGTCAATGCTATTAGTCCCAGGAACGTTGAAGCTGGAAGAAGAGCAGCAAATTTTCACTTCTCCGGAAAAAGGAGAAGTGAAAGAGCTGCTTGTCTCGGAGGGACAAGAGGTAAAAACGGGTACGGTACTGGCAAGACTTGACAACCCTCAATTGGAATTGGAAATTGAGCAAAACAAAATCGCCATTGAATCTGCCAATTTAAAAATTTCCAACCTTGATAAACAAATCAAACAACTGAAAGAAAAAAAAGCCTCATTAACAGACCAGATTGGGGAAGAGGAGGCAGAGAAGCAGCTGGATTCTGAGCAGGCAAGCTTGGACATGGAGAAAAAATTGGCTGGTCTCGATCTCAAACAGGCCAATCTTCAAAAAGAATTGCTGGAAAAAAAGCAAAGTGAGCTAGAAATCAAAAGTGCCATTGACGGTGTGATTTTAACAGCCAAGGAAGCCGCCGTGTCATCTGCTTCGGGAGCTGCCGAACCCCTGATACAAATAGGCAAGATTGATAGTATGATTGCTACAGGCTTGTTATCAGAATATGATACTTTAAAAGTCAATGCCGGCCAAAAGGTAACCATCAGGTCCGATGCTGTGCCTGATAAAGAGTGGCAGGGGGAAATTACGGCCATCGGCATACTCCCGCAGCAAAATCAAACCGTTGGCCAATCCAACAGCCAAGCCGTTCAATATCCTGTCACGGTGAAAATATCAGGTGATATTCAAACATTAAAACCTGGATTTCAAGTCATTATGGAAATTGAAACAGATAAAAAGAAAGCTAAGGTCCTGCCAATCGATGCTATTCATGATGATGGAGATCAGCCTTATGTTTATGTTGTAAAACAGGGGAAGGCTCGTAAACAGAATGTAAAAATCGGCATTTCTTCCGGGAAAAAGATTGAAATAGTGGGCGGCATTCCTTCTGGAGATCGTGTCGTTGTAAAGGGGCCAGATCAGCTGAAGGATGGGATGGATGTGACAATCAAATGATTCAACTGGAATCCATTACAAAATCATTTTTACTGGGAAAGGAAACGATCCATGTTTTAGATGATATTAATCTATCTATTCAAGAGGGAGAATTTGTCGCAATTATGGGGCCATCAGGCTCTGGAAAGTCGACACTGATGAATATCATTGGCTGCTTGGATAAACCGAGCACTGGGAGGTATTTGCTCGATGGGCAGGATGTATCCAGCTATAATGATAAAGAATTGGCCCTTGTAAGGAACCAGTCTATCGGATTTGTTTTTCAGCAATTCCATCTTCTCCCCCGTCTGACAGCGATTAAAAATGTTGAGCTTCCCATGATCTATGCAGGGATTTCTAAAGCAGAACGACATGAGAAAGCAGAGCGCGCTTTAGAAAAAATGGGACTTTCCGATCGGTTCAATTATTTGCCTAATGCTTTATCTGGCGGGCAGAAGCAGCGCGTGGCGATTGCAAGAGCGATGGTTAACAATCCAAAACTCATTTTGGCAGATGAGCCGACTGGTGCCCTTGATACGAAGACCAGCATGTCGATTATGAATCTTTTTAAGGAGCTTAACCAAGAAGGAGCCACCATCGTAGTGGTGACACATGAACCGGAGATAGCCGAATTTGCCAGCCGGACGATTATGGTGAGGGACGGTTTCATTCAACCCTCTGAAGCTCTTGATAGGAGGGCGCCTCTATGAGCTTTATGGAAAACCTGGTGATGGCGTTAAATTCTTTAAAAACGCATAAAATGCGCAGTATTTTAACGATGCTTGGTATTGTCATTGGGGTTGCTGCCGTGATTATTGTTGTGGCCATTGGGCAGGGCGGTGAAGCCATGCTGAAATCTCAATTTACCGGATCCGCGAATACGATAGAGGTTTTTTACCAGCCTTCTGAAGAAGAAATACAGGCTAATCCCAATATTTTATTGCAGGCGCCATTTAAACAAGAGGACATTCGGGCTCTTCAACAATTGCCTGAAGTTAAGCAAGTGGTGGCATCGAGTACGACCATGTCTGCTGCCAGATACCAAAAGGATTCGAAGGATATTTCAGTTACAGGGATTAACCAATCCTATCTACAATTAAATGACTTGAAAGTTGAAAGTGGGAGAAATTTTACTACTGCTGATTTTCTGGGTGGAAGACGGGCCGCACTAATAAGTAATAAACTGAAAGAAGAGCTTTTCAAGGGGAAAAATCCAGTTGGCAGTATTATGACAGTAGCAAACCAGCCCATTGAAATTATTGGCGTGCTTGAAAAACCTACTGGAATTCTTTCGTTTGGATCAATGGAAGTCTATCTTCCTTTTCAAACATGGAAAGTAGTGTATGGTAGCAGCGATTACACACAGCTGACCATTCAAGCTGCTTCAGCAGAGCAGCTTCAAACAGCGGGAAAAAAGGCATCGAGCCTTTTAAATAAGCTGCATAATACAGAAAATTCGTACCAGGTCATCAACATGGAGGAAATCTCTCAAGGAATCGGACAGGTTACCCAAATTATGACATTAATTATTGGCAGCATTGCCGGTATATCTCTATTCGTTGGCGGGATTGGTGTCATGAATATAATGTTGGTTTCCGTTACGGAACGAACAAGGGAAATCGGTATTCGAATGGCACTTGGAGCCACAAGGGGGCAAGTGTTGACGCAATTTTTGATTGAATCGATGACTCTTACCTTAATCGGCGGGATCATCGGTATTTTCTTTGGCTGGGGCACAGCCAAAATCGTGAGCCTATTTGCCGGCTGGCCGTCTTTGGTTTCCTGGCAGGTGGTGGCTGGCGGAGTGGTATTCTCCATGGTGATAGGAATGGTGTTTGGCATCCTTCCGGCCAATAAAGCTTCAAAGCTTGACCCAATTGAATCGCTCCGATATGAATAGAAAGACGGCTGCACATAAAAAAATGGAATGATGAAATAAGGGGGATGATTCTTAAGAAGAGTCATCCTTTTTAAGTTTTCTAAAAAGAAACGAATATTTTGGGAACATGGGTCATTCTACTTGAAATCTAAGGAAAACTTTGAGATGTTCAATATTAATAAAATCTCCTAAAAATGAGGCAAATGACTATGATTAAGAAAAGAATTCGTCATTTAGGAAGATCTAGGGATATTGTCTACGCCTTTACTCGGCATGGATTCGGCTATGTCATGAAAGAGTTGGGGCTCCTTGACATATTAGCTGTTCCTAAAAGGATATTTTTGGAAGGTAATAAAACAATTACTAGTAAATCGACCGGTGAGCGGATCAGATTGTTTTTAGAGGATCTCGGACCAACATTTATAAAAATTGGTCAAATTGCCAGTACCCGGCCAGACATTATTCCGAGAGACATTATTGAAGAATTAGTGAAGCTTCAAGATCAGGTATCCCCCTTCCCGTTTGCAGAGGTGAAGAAAATTGTCGAGAATGAATTGGCAGATACTCTGGAAAATTGTTTTGCCATCTTTAATGAGGACCCTATAGCGGCTGCCTCGATTGGCCAAGTCCATGATGCTGTATTGTTGACGGGCGAACGGGTGGCTGTCAAAATACAGCGTCCCAATATCGATTCCATTATCGGAACAGATTTGGAAATTCTCCAAGATTTAGCGAGGCTGGCGGAGAATCGTTTAGAATGGGCCAGACGATATCAGGTCCGTGATATTGTCGATCAATTGGCCCAGTCACTCAAGCAAGAACTTGATTATGAAAACGAAGCACGCAATTCAGAAAGAATTGCCGCTCAAGTAAAAAATGACCCGAAGGTAATCATTCCTAAGGTTTATTGGGAATTTACAACCCCAAAGGTTTTAACGATGGAGTTTATTGAAGGAATTAAATTGAATGATGAGGAAATACTTCAGGAAGCTGGTTATTGTACAAAAAACCTTGCTGAAACAGTGGTCAACTCTATCCTGCAGCAAATTTTAATTGACGGCTTTTTCCATGGAGACCCGCACCCAGGGAATATTTTGGCACTGCCAGAAGAAAAAATTGCTTTTATGGACTTTGGCATTGTCGGACGTATTAGTCCGGAAATGCGGGATCATGTCGCATCTTTTGTTATCGCCATGATGAATCAAAATACGAACGATGTCATAAAGGCAATTACTAAAATGGGATTAGTTCCAGAGAGTGTGAATCTTTACCAATTAAAAATCGATGTCGACCACCTAAGGGAAAAATACAGCAATGTTCCATTTAGTGATATGAGTGTAGGCGGGGCCGTTAATGAATTATTTTCGGTTGCATTCCGCCACCAAATAAAACTGCCGACCGACTTAACCTTAATGGGGAAAACGTTGTTGACTATTGAGGGGGTTGTGGAGAAACTCGACCCTGAACTGAGTATCATCAAGATAGCAGAACCTTTTGGTAAGCAATTAATTTTGGAGCGGCTGCGTCCTAAAAATGTGGCAGAACGAGTCTGGACCCAAGTGAATGAATATGGGGAATTCCTAAATGATTTCCCAAAAACACTAAAAGATATTACGACCATTATGAAAAATGGGAAAATGAAAATCGATCTTACAACCCCAGAACTTGAAATGTTTGTAAAAAAATTAACCCGGATCAGTAATCGGATCTCATTCAGTATTGTCCTGCTGTCTTTTTGCATCCTGATGGTTGGGATCATTATTGGAACGACATTATCCGGTCAAACAATCGCATTGTTTTCAAACTTTCCTGTTGTTGAAATAGGTTTGGTTATAGTGACGGCAATATTTTTCTGGCTGTTGCTGGCCATAATCAAATCTGGAAGATTTTAGTGGATTCCATTTCTCCATACCTATCTGAGAGCAGAGAAGAATGTCCGGTCAGCTTTGACTGGGCATTTTTTTATAGGAAAATATTAATTTATTTACCCTTAAATGAAAGCGTTTGCATAAAATGTGTTTCTTTAGAACAACAGCAGCTGCATTCCAGGGTGATATCAAATAAATAACGACAATTTTCGTGGATTTTTTTAGAAATTACAACTAATCATTCTATTTGAATTGGCATTATTATGGTAAAAAATGTTTTTTGAAATTGTTAACTATCGGAGAAAACTAATGATTTTGAGGAATTTTGTCGATAACGTTAGGTTTACAAATCGAATAATTACCATAATAATTAAAATTATATTAATATTCTAATTATAATTTGCCGAAACCCCTTAGAATAATGCACCGTTAACTGGAATGTTGATAGCAAAGTTCAAAAGGAGGCTCCAGTATTTTATGGTTTATCAGCAAAAGCCATGGCTAAAAGTGTATGACCCGAGGATTAATGAAAACGTTTCAATTGAGCATAACTCTCTTTATGAATTTTTAGAGGATGCTGTAAAGCGTTACAACACAAAACCTGCATTTACATTTTTTGGGGAGGTCTGGAGTTTTAATGAAACAAAGCTATTAACCGATCGTTTTGCTGCAGCTTTGCATCAAGCAGGTTTTGCTAAAGGTGATCGACTGGCTGTCATGCTTCCAAATTCCCCGCAGTACATCTTTACATTATTCGGGGTATTTCGTCTGGGCGGCATTGCAGTTCAGGTTAATCCTATGTACGTAGAAAGAGAAATTGAGCATGTGTTAAATGACTCCGGAGCGGAATACGTGGTAGTTCTTGATGCTCTTTATCCGAAGGTGAAAAAGATTCAAGTCAATACCTCTTTAAAAAAGATTATTGCCGTTAATTTAGGGGGAGACAAGCAGCAGCTTCATGACCAGGATGATTATTTCGAAGAGTTCCTTCTATCTGGCGGAAGTATTCCTGATGTGGAGATTCAGATCGAAGAAGATGTGGCCCTTCTCCAATATACGGGAGGAACAACAGGACTGTCAAAAGGTGTGATGCTGACCCATAAGAATCTGTTAGCTAACTTCAACCAAGTTTGTGATTTCGCCTATAAAGCATGCGACAACAAACCGGAAGAATTTAAGATGATTACAGTCCTTCCATTTTTTCATGTCTACGGGTTATCCAGCACCGCGCTGTGCGGAATTCGGGAAGGGGCGAACCAAATTATCCTGCCGCGATTTGATCCGAAAGAAATCATGGAGATTGTCAAGCGGGAGAAGCCCTTCCAATTCTCAGGTGTGCCGACCATGTTTTTTGCCTTAAACTCCATGCCTGGAATGGAAGAGTGCGGATTTGATCAATTTTATTACATAAGCTGCGGCGGTGCCCCTCTTCCAGTGGAGGCTGCCAGGGTATTTGAAAAAAGAACCGGTGCCAAACTTCTTGATGGCTACGGCCTTTCTGAGGCATCACCTACTGTCATCTTCAATCCACCCTTTGTACCTAGAAAGTATGGAAGTATCGGTATTCCGGTCCAAAGCACGGAGGTAAGAATTGTTCTAGAAACAGATGATGGTTATGTCGATGCACCAGTGGGTGAAGCCGGCGAATTAATCGTAAAAGGCCCTCAAGTGATGAAAGGGTATTGGAACCGTCCCGAGGAAACAGCTGCAGCCATTAAAAATGGCTGGCTGTTTACAGGTGATATCGCAAAAATGGACGAGGATGGCTACTTTTATATAGTAGACCGTAAGAAGGATATGATTATTGCGAGCGGTTATAACGTGTATCCAAGTGAAATAGAGGAGGTGCTCTATCAACTTGAGGCAATTGAAGAAGCCTTGGCTGTCGGGGTTCCTGACCCTTACCGTGGCGAAACTGTAAAGGCCTATGTCAAGCTGAGACCCGGCTATATGGCGACAGAAGAAGAAATCAAACAATTTGGAAAGAACAATCTTGCGCCATACAAGGCACCCAAAGAGGTTGAAATACTTCCGGAGCTCCCAAAATCTTCTGTTGGTAAACTATTAAGAAGAGTACTAAGAGACCAGGAAAAAGTAAAAGTTAAAGTTTGATAGATTGGAGGAGATTTTAGGTGATCAATGAAGATTTATTTAGTTTAAAAGGGCAAACGGCTATTGTTACAGGCGGCGGCCGAGGTTTAGGGAAGCAAATTGCAGAGGCCTTTGCCGATGCTGGAGCCAATGTAGTCGTTTGTTCAAGAAACGTGGAAGTGTGTCATGAATTATGCGAAAGTTTAAAGCAAAAAGGGGTACAATCTCTGGCTGTTCAATGTGATGTTTCGAATGAGGATGACATCCAGAGAGTGGTCGATGCGGCCATGGAGGAGTTTGGCCGTATTGACATTCTAGTGAATAATAGCGGAACAAGCTGGGGAGCTCCAGCATTGGAAATGCCTGTCGATAAGTGGGACAAGGTTATGGACATTAACCTAAAAGGTGTTTTTTTGTTCTCGCAGAAGGCTGGAAGGATAATGAAGGAACAACGCTCAGGAAAAATCATTAATATTGCCTCCATTGCCGGTATGGGCGGCCAGGACCCGCTGGTCATGGATGCAATCGGCTATTCTGTCAGCAAGGGAGCTGTCATTACATTAACAAAGGATCTGGCTGTTAAACTGGCACCCTATCATGTTCATGTAAATGCAATTGCACCCGGCTTCTTCCCAACCAAAATGACAAAAGCGATATTAGGCTATTCTGGACAAAAAATTCTGGAACGGACACCGGCTGGCAGATTTGGCTCAGACAGTGATATAAAAGGCCCTGCACTATTCTTGGCATCGGCAGCGTCCGATTATGTTTACGGCCATGTTTTGGTTGTAGACGGCGGAACGACTGCAGGAGTTCAATAAAGCTTGGAATGGAAGCCATGGATCATGATCCCAATATTCTCTATCAGGAACTGCAGGCAGAAATAAATAAAAAAATTCATGGCTTTACGAATTGCCAGGCATTTACCTCTGCATGCGGCAGGGCGATGGAGAGACATTTAACCCTATTAGAAAAATATAAACGGATGACCACTCAATGGTTAAATGGTTTAAATATTCCCACTAAGGATGAATTTGCAGTGATTTCTGTCCGAACCGTAAATCTGATAGAGACAGTGGATTCCATGGACGATGCGGTTTATTCGACAAACACAGCTCATCATCATGCTAGTAGCCAACTAAGGGAAGTCCGATATTCTTGGGAAGAGTTACGATCGATCTTAAAGGTGGAAGTCAAGGATATGAAGCTAAATAATCTCCAAACACTACAGGCGGAGCTTAACGAATTAAAACTGTTATTTCAAATTGAAGATAAAGGAGAATGAAAGATGGCAGAGAAAAATGAAAAAGAAAATGCTGAAATGGTTTCAGAAGAAAGTCAGCTCTCGAGCCTTGACCTAATCTGGAAACTTGGTTCTGATGAATTGGATGCTTGGGCAGCGAGGTTTAATAAGCGGGATGAACTGTTTTTGAAAGCGGTAAGAAGCTTTGTGGACAGGGTCAAGCAAAATCAGGAAAATGCTAAAACGATTACGGAGCAATTTAGCAAAGAATTGAAGGAATGGGAGAAAGCAGCCCGTGAGGAACTGCTTGTTACAACCACCACTTTGCAGCACTTCTTTCCGATTAAATCGTATGAACAAATCAATAAGGCTGCAGATGATATCCAGGATAAAACAGCTTCCTTTCTCCTGGCCCCGATTAAATCTGTGAATTGCGGCAAAGCCTTGGATACGTATTTGGAAACAGTGGAGAAATATTTAGAGTTTAGAAAAAATGCCCGCGAAAAATATATCGATAGTGTGAAGAAGACAACCAATGTTCTTTATGAAAATCAAAAAATTTTAGTTGATCTTGTATCAAAGCAAGTGAAAGCAGCAATCTTTCCTTTTCAAAAGTACATGAATAACCCGACCGAGCCAACAAAATCCTAATGAGGTGAATAGATATGCCGGATAATAACAAAACCTACGATCCGTTTGAAACACTCCATAAGTTCAGTTTGTTGTGGGAAAAGCAAATCAATGATTTTATCTATCTTTGGACCAACAATAATGAATTTGTGAAAGCGGCTAATTTAGGAACAGAACTTCATTCCCGTTATTTGGAATCTATGAAAAAAAATCAAGAAGCACTTGCCAGCGTTCTTAATTTGCCAACAAAAAGTGATGTAACAAATGTGGCAAACCTGACCATCCAGACAGAGGAGAAAATCGAAGCACTAGAGGAACAGCTTTGGGACCTGCAGGACTCCGTAAAAGTCCAAGCCAAAGAAATCGAAGGTGTTGTAGAAGTATCCAAGGATATTATTAAACTGACGAAACAGCTGAAGACAGAATTAGTTAAAACGAAAAAAGAACTTACTGACACCAAAAATTTACATGAAGAGCTTCAGGAAATGAAGTTCGAAATAATGAAGCTGGCAGGATTTAAAGAGGAGCTTGAAGCTCTAAGAAGCCTTATGGAAAAAGATCCAGCACATGAGTTGACTGGGGCTGGCACATCAAAGTAAGCATAAGAAGGAGGGCAGGAAATGGCTGTAAACAAATCGGAGAATACCATAATGCCAAATTTAGCATATGAAAGAGAGCTTAACCGCTGGAGAAATGTTTTAAAAATTTTTACGGAGCCGGAGCCAAAGATGGGACATACACCAAGAGTGGAAGTATGGCGGAAAAATAAATCGGTCCTTTGGCATTATCCTGCTAAACAACGCAAATTTGAAATACCGTTATTTTTCGTATATTCCTTGTTCAACAAGCCCTATATTTTAGATGTGTCACCCAAAACAAGCGTGATTGAGGGCCTGACAAATCTAGGGTATGAAGTTTATTTATTAGATTGGGGTACACCAGGTTACGAGGACAAGAAAATCGGTCTGGATACGTATATTGACAAATATTTAAGGACAGCGGTTAAACGAGCCATTCGACATTCAGGTGCAGAAGAGATTACATTGGTTGGCTATTGCTTAGGCGGAACCATTGCTTCTATTTATGCATCCGTTGCCGACGAGCCGATCAAAAATTTAATCGTTGCCACTGTTCCCATTGACTTTTCCGCATTTATTGGCCCTGACAAATGGGCAGAGGGCATGAGGAATGGTGATTTGAATATTGAACATTTTATTGATGTATATGGAAACATACCGCCTAAGTTTGTAGAAGGAATGTTTAGAGCTATTGGAGCCCCGATCTATTTTACAAACTATACCATGTTATTGCATCGTGCCCATGATCACCGCTATGTGGATAAATGGCGGCGAATGAATAAATGGACGCTCGACCAGGTTCCTTTTGCAGGGGAGGCCTACAGGCAGCTTTCCACCGACTTGTTTAAGGATAATAAGCTGGTCAAAGGAGAAATAGTAATCGGAAATAAGCAGGCAGACCTAAAAAACATTAAGGCTAATCTATTTGTTATTTCGGGTTCCAGAGATAATTTAATTCTGGAAGAGCAAAGTAAGCCAATCATGGATTTGGTTTCCAGTGAAGATAAAACCTATATAGTTGTGGAAACAGGGCATGTCGGCTTAGCTTTATCGGGATTATTTGCAAAAATAGTAGACCAATGGGCAGCAAGCCGTTCTGAGCCCTTGAATTAGGTTTGTGTCATAATTTAGTGTACAAAGTAATATATATTTCTTGAGGAAAGGGAAAGGAAGTACCTATCCCTTTCTCTTTTAGCTTGCTTTTTTATGCTTGTTTAAAAAGCTTCGCAAGACTCCATTAAACGCTTCCGCGGCTTCCAATTTGGCAACATGGCCCGTATTCCTGAAAATGACAAATTCCGAGTGAGGGATCTGTTTATGCATCAGGAATTGCACCCATACCGGTATGACGGAATCATATTGGCCGCCAATAATAAGTGTTGGGACGTGAATTTTTGGCAAAAGCCACAAGTTATTGACTTTTAAACAGGCTTCCATTGCCTTGAAATAAAATTCCCGATTTGGCTGATAGTATTGATGAAAGGCTTCAATATTTTCTTGCGACCATGAATAAAGACAGACCTTAGCAGCGGTTTCTCTTATAGCTTCAACGGATTTATTTTCTGCACGGTTCCTCCGGTACTTGACAAATAATTTGCCAAGGTTTTTTGGGGCATAATGGAAGGTACTGACGAGCATTAAGGACCGGCACTTCTCAGGCGCCTGCCTGTAAATTTCTTGTGCAACCATGCCTCCCATTGATAAGCCGCAAATATGAGCGCTTTCAATCCCTAGCTCATGAAGCAGACAGAGGATGTCTTTTGCAAAGTTCTGAATCGAGATTTCACCGGGATTATTGTACTCTCCATGCCCCCTTAAATCCGGAATGATTAACTCATATTCATCGGCTAACACAAATTGTTTGACCCAGCCCTCTTTTACTTCTCCAAGTCCATGAATAAACACTAGAGGCTCTCCAGAACCAAGACGGATATAGGGGATCTCGGCCCAGTTTTCCGTTGCTTTATTCAACTTTATTCCTCCCGTTGGTTTTTATTAGACTTTGTTCCCAAAAATTTTACAGTGCAAACCTAAAATATGCTGCGGTTAATTTATTATATAACGGAAGGTGACAAAACATTACATATAGATGTAATTTACATATATGGACAAGCTGAAACAAATCAACAGACATGACAACTATCATGATTTGGACATGACATGTATGACTGCCGCTTGTGATTCCTTTTCATTATAATGCTTATATCTAATAATGAAGGGGAATCAAAATGAACAAAGAGAATGTTAAAGCGTTACGAAAACAGGTAGCTCCATATGAGAAGTCAAGCACAAAATCAAGCATTTGGCAGATCATGAATACCCTCCTGCCATTTTTCCTTTTATGGGTTCTAAGCTATATGAGCCTGGCGTTTTCTTATGTGCTGTCACTTATATTTACAGTGGCGGCAGCAGGTTTTTTGGTTCGGACGTTTATTATTTTCCATGACTGCTGTCACCACTCATTTTTTAAAAATCGGACAGCAAATAAAATTCTTGGGACCATCACGGGCATTTTGACGTTGTTTCCATACAGCCAGTGGCAATATGAACATTCCGTTCATCATGCTACAAGCAGCAATCTGGATAAGCGTGGAACGGGGGATATATGGATGCTTACAGTTGAGGAATATATGTCGGCATCAGTTTGGAAAAAAATCCAGTATCGTCTATATAGAAATCCATTTATCATGTTTGTTTTAGGACCAATCTATGTTTTTGTCGTAAAGAACCGGTTTAACCGAAAAGGTGCCCGGATAAAAGAGCGTTTAAACACATATCTTACAAACATTGGGATAATCGGATTGGCTGGAGCTCTTTGCTGGCTGCTTGGCTGGGAATCATTTCTTTTAGTGGAAGGGCCGATTTTTTTTATTGCCGGGTCTGCAGGGATTTGGCTGTTTTATATTCAGCATACATTTGAGGATTCGTATTTTGAAGAAGACCAGCAGTGGGAATATGTGCGGGCGGCTGTTGAGGGCAGTTCTTATTATAAGCTGCCAAAACTCCTGCAATGGCTGACAGGAAATATCGGATACCATCATGTTCACCATTTAAGCCCAAGGGTGCCCAATTATAAGCTGGAACAGGTTCATAATCAAACTTTAGTTTTGCAAAATGTCCCAACCATTACTTTGGCGACAAGCCTGTCCTCCTTGAAATTCCATCTTTGGGATGAGGATAACAAGCAATTTATTGGGTTTAAAGATGCAAAACTTTTAGCTAAAATAAAGAGCGTATAAAGGAATTCGATTCCATTTTCAGTTAAGATAGAGAAGAGGAATAGTTGTCCAAAAGGAGCCGTTCATGATTAAAAAGTATATGACCTTTCAGAAAAGCAATGGGATAGCACCCTATATCTGGACAATTCTTTGTATATTGCCTTTTTACTTTATCTTCCAAGCGCCGACAACCGTACAAATCGTGGTGGGTCTCTTATTAACATTATCATTCTTTATCCTGTATCGAATAGCGTTTATTTCCAAAGGATGGCTGGTATATGTTTGGACATTGATCTTGATAGCGATTTCGATAACAGCAACCAGTTTATTCAGTTATGTGTATTTTGCCTTTTTCCTTGCCTATTTCTTAGGTAACATTAAGGACAGGATAGCATTCCTGACATTATATTTCATCCACTTGCTTAGTACCTCTGTTTCGATTAATTACAGCATTGTCATGCAAGAAAAATTATTCTTGCAGCAATTGCCATTTGTTATTATTGTTTGGATTAGTGTCATTTTACTTCCGTTTAGTATCCATAACAAAAAGGAAAGAGACCAGCTGGAAGAAAAGCTGGAGGATGCTAATAAGCGTATAGGTGAATTGGTAAAGTTGGAAGAAAGGCAGAGGATTGCCCGCGATCTTCATGACACACTTGGACAGAAGCTGTCTATGATCGGACTTAAATCCGATTTAGCGAGAAAATTAATTACAAAAGATCCTGAACAGGCAAGAAATGAACTAAAGGAGGTTCAGGAAACAGCCAGGACTGCATTAAGCGAGGTGAGGAAAATGGTTTCCTCGATGCGTGGAATCCGGCTTAAAGAGGAGCTTCATAGAATTAAAGAAATTTTAAATGCTGCCCAGATTGATTTGGAAATAAAAGGAGACTTTTCCTTATCAAATGTTTCTTTATTTATCGAAAATATCTTAAGCATGTGCTTAAAAGAAGCCGTAAACAACGTGGTTAAACATAGTGGGGCAAAGAACTGCTGCATATCCATTAATCAGTCTGAGAACGGCATTGAGCTTTCAATCCGGGACAATGGCAAGTTTAAAGGGTCTGATGGGCACTTGGCGGAAGGTCATGGGCTGATTGGAATGAAGGAGCGTCTGGAATTTATCAATGGCAGTTTAGATATTGAGACATCTGAAGGAACGGCCCTGAATATAAAAGTTCCCAATGTTCAAAAGCCTCGTCATAATCAGGAGGAAACAGAATGATTAGAATTGTAATTGCGGAAGATCAGAAAATGCTGTTAGGCGCTTTTGGTTCATTACTCAATTTGGAAGACGATATGGAAGTAGTCGGAAAAGCAGAAAACGGAGATCAAGCCGTAGCTTTGGTAAAAAAATTCAAACCTGATATTTGCATAATGGACATTGAAATGCCTGGAAAAAGCGGTCTTGAGGCGGCAGAAGAACTGAAGGGATATGACTGTAAAGTAATCATCCTAACCACGTTTGCCCGTTCCGGTTACTTTCAGCGGGCAGTAAAGGCCGGTGTTAGCGGTTATTTGCTTAAGGACAGTCCCAGTGAAGAACTGGCGGCTTCGATTAGGAGCGTGATGGAAGGCAGAAGAATTTACGCACCTGAATTAATGGACGATGTATATGCAGAGGAAAATCCGCTGACCGACAGAGAGAAGGAAGTTCTGGAATTGGTTGCAGATGGAAAGAATACAAAAGAAATTGCAGAACAACTAAAAATTAAAGCTGGTACAGTTCGAAATTATATTTCCATCATCCTTGATAAATTGGAAGTAAAGAACAGAATTGAGGCGATTACCCAGTCGAAGGAAAAGGGCTGGTTTAAGTAAACGGTGTTTGAAAAACAGCTGGAACGGTCGATCCAGCTGCAGGACGGCCGTTCCGCCTTCTAGTCTAAAACAATACGCTCTAGTCTCAGCAAAGGGTCGGAGAACTGATGAAATTTTTAATATATTGATATACCTCAAATGGGCGTTCTTCCGGTAAGGCATGGCCTGTTTCTTTTAATACGATTAATTCGGAGTTTACCAAATCTTTGTTCAGTTTCTCTCCAACCTCAAGCGGCATTGATTTGTCATGGTCTCCCCAAATTAATAAGCAAGGGGTTTGAATTTGTTTAAGAACTACAGGTGGCAAATCCCCTTCCCGGTCACGAATCATCCGGGTAAGCGCCACGAAAATTTCATCCTGCAGGAATGGCTGAAGGTAGCCGTTGATCATTTCCTCGTTAATAAGGGAATGGTTATAAAGGGCTCCTTGCAAATTCTTTCTTACACCTGTTCTGGCAAACCAGTATTTTACAAACCGATGAAAGAAAGGGAGATAGCTTGTGAGAATGAGCGGAAATTTGGCCCGTTTTAAATAGGCTGAGCTGCAGAGCAAAATCGCTTTGTCTGCCAGTTCTTGACGTAAATGCAGAATGTTTAAGACAATTTGTCCCCCCATTGAATGCCCAATAAACATCATTTTTTTCAATCCAAATGATTCAATCAGTTGAATGACGGTTTCAGCCAAATTCTTGTATGAATAGACATATCGGTTACACTTGGCACTTTTTCCAAAAGGGGGAAGGTCGACCGACAGCACCTGAAATTCTTTCCTTAATAATGAAATTAAATGCCGATATGTAAACGTGGAAGAAAGAAAACCATGCAATAAAACAAAGGTTTGATCAGTGCCTGGATTTGGGTAAAACTCATAGTAAATTTCTATGTTGTTAACTGACTTATGCCCTGACAATACATCGTTCTCCATCTATCCTTCCTCCTGATTCTTTGATTATCTAGCAGATGTCATTAATGTTCCCCAAAAATTTCACCTTACACCTAAAACGTTTTTTCAAAAAAGTGATTCGACAAACAGTTTGTAACAAGGATTGTTGCTTGAATTTCCAAAAAAAGATGAATTTTAAAAATAAAATGTTTGAATTTTTTGAAAATAGACTGTATAATGGAAAAAAGCTTAAGGAGTTGATTTCCATGGATAAGAAATTGCTTAATTCACCACAACATTCTGATGAAGGCACTGATTCATTTGTAGCCGAGATGTTCCTTAAAAATGCCCTGCTTGAATTTAAAAGGGAGAAAATCCGCAAGGAAATCGACCAAACGCTGCTAGAGGGTAATAAGGAATTATTCCTCAAACTCACGGAAGAACTTAAAAAGATTTGTTGACACTGTCTCATTACTGTCCCTGACACTAAGAAGAAGCCCTGTCCATCACGGACAGGGCTTCTTGGCCTTTTATAGCAGCGGATAGTTATGTTTTCCCCGCATTGGAGTATTAAAAAAATGGATATGCTATCGATATAGGAGAGATGGCCATGCGCGAAGCAATCGTAAAGGAAATGTATAAACTAGAGGAACAATTTCATATAAAAGTGTGCTGCGCAGTTGAATCCGGAAGCAGGGCTTGGGGTTATCCAGCACCGGATAGCGACTACGATATCCGATTTATCTATGTTCACAAACCAGAATGGTATTTATCAATTGAGGAGAAAAAAGAAGTGATAGAACGGCCCATTAGTGAGGGGCTTGATATAAGCGGATGGGAATTACGAAAGGCGCTGCGATTGTTTAAAAAGTCTAATCCGTCCATTATGGAATGGCTTCAATCTACAATCGTCTATTATCAATCTTCATCTTTAACCGACAAAATGAAAAAAATGCAGCCTAAGCTGTTTTTGCCTAAAGCCTCCTTGTTTCACTATATAAATATGGCAAAGGGAAACTGCCGAAAAAATATCCATGGAGAAGAGGCAGCCATTAAGGCCTATTTAAATATTCTTCGGCCAATCTTGGCTGGCAAGTGGATTGCAGCCTATCAATCTGCTCCGCCTCTAAGCTTTCAGAAGCTGGTGAACCATTTGGTTGACAATGAAAAGGTTAAGATGGAAATTCACTTCCTGTTAGATAGAAAAATGAAAGGATATGAAACGGCATTAAAGGAACAGATCCTGTCCGTAACTGAATTTATTCCAATCTCTATCAGCCAGTTAGAGGATAGTATCAATAGTTTAGCCGTGTGGAAAAGGGAACATGACTATACAGCAGAACTCAATGAATTATTTAGACTAGTTCTTCGAGAACTATGGTTTAAAAATAACAGTTCAATCAAAAAGACCATCTTATGATGGTCAGATTGTCGAGAAAGGGTATTTTTCCGGCAATTTTTTATTATCACAGAATCTAAATACCAAATTTATTGATTGTCCATGCAAATGGGCCTGTTGATTTCCGT
>NZ_CALPDF010000021.1 GCF_943193175.1 Neobacillus muris | reverse complement strand
GACACCCCGTATCATACCAAGAGGGCTCTTTTTTGTTCAAGTCCCCGAAAATCCTTCTAACAGGAATGCTCCTTTCTTTTATTACCTTCATGTTATAGCTTAAATTCGCAGAATTAATGAATTTTTTATGTCAATGTCATGAAGAAAATAATTATTTCGATTCGATTTTTTGTTATAAAATCTTTAAACTTTCTAGACATATTTTTCTTATACTTAGTAATAATAAACTTAGTCAATGGGGGGAAGATAAAATGGTAAATTTGATCATTGGGCTTGCTATTTTTTCTTTAGCTGCTAGGTTACTTTATAAAAACATACAAAAATCAAAACAGGGAAGTTGTCCTTCAATGTAAATCCGGTCATTCTGGCAAACAGGAAAACTGTCAATGCCATTAAGCGATACATTTAGTTTTTGAAGGTAAAACTCTAATTACCTTCCAATTTACCTGTAGAAAATTCAATTTATCCGCAAATTGGGGGGCAAATTAATCGTAATAATGGACCAACAATAAAAAAATGGGCAATTTCCGTAAAAAATAATAAATTTTAACCTATTTACATACATTAGGGGGGTATGGTACATTATAAACACGGAGGCGATAATATGGATGAAAACATGAGTCGTGATTGTTGCCTTCCTGAAGAAAGAAAAAGTCATCACTCCGATAACGTGAAGAAAAATTTAGTTACTCGTTTAAATCGAATTGAGGGTCAAATTCGTGGCATAAAAGGATTAATCGAAAAAGACACTTATTGTGATGATGTCATTACCCAAATTTCAGCCACACAGTCTGCTCTTAACAGTGTGGCAAAAATTCTTCTGGAAGGACATTTAAAAACTTGTGTATTGGAACGAATTAACGAGGGTGATACAGAAGTATTAGATGAAGTTCTTTTAACAATAGAAAGATTACTGAAAAAATAATTGGGAGTGATTGTTAATGGAAAAGGTTACTTTAAAGGTTATTGGAATGTCTTGCGGTCATTGTGTTAATTCTATTGAAGGAAGCGTTGGTAAGTTACAAGGTGTCAAATCGGTAAAAGTTCATTTGGAAGCTGGAAATGTGGATGTAGAATTTAATCCATCAGAAGTATCATTAAGCAAGATTAAAGAGACAATTGATGACCAAGGCTATGATGTTGAATAGAATATATAAATAACGTGCCTTCAAAGCACGTTATCTTTTACAAATAAATATACCCCCCACTAGTATGAGAGAGGTGTTAAATATGAGTAATGAACTTAAAGAAACAAATTTTCAAATTACAGGTATGACCTGTGCTGCTTGTGCTACAAGAATTGAAAAGGGAATTAAAAAAATGGAGGGCGTAAAAGAAGCGAATGTAAACTTAGCCCTTGAAAAGTCCACCATAAAATATGATCCAGAAGTAGCATCCGAACAGGATTTCCAAAAGAAAATTCAGGACTTAGGCTATGATGTTGTAAAGGATAAAGTGGAATTCGATATTACTGGAATGACCTGTGCGGCATGTGCAAATAAAATTGAAAAAAGACTAAATAAATTAGATGGCGTTGATAAAGCTGCTGTTAACTTTGCATTAGAAACTGTTCTAGTGGAATATAATCCAGAACAGGTTACGGTCCCTGAAATGAAAGAGGCCATAAACAAGTTAGGATATACCATTGAACAAAAGATAGAAAATGCAGGGGAAAAAGTGGACCATCGTCAAATAGAAATTGAAAAGCAACAAGGAAAGTTCATTTTCTCTCTTATTTTGTCATTCCCATTATTGTGGGCGATGGTTAGTCACTTTGAATTTACAAAGTTTATTTGGCTGCCAGATATGTTTATGAATCCTTGGGTACAGTTTGCCCTCGCAACACCAGTGCAATTTGTCGTTGGAAAACAGTTTTATGTTGGAGCTTATAAGGCGTTAAGAAATAAGAGTGCAAATATGGATGTGCTTGTGGCACTAGGGACATCGGCTGCTTATTTCTATAGTCTATATTTAAGTATCAGATCCATTGGTTCCGGGACACATATGGTGGAGCTATATTATGAAACAAGTTCTATTCTAATTACCTTAATCATTTTAGGTAAACTGTTTGAAGCGAAAGCGAAAGGTCGTTCTTCAGAGGCAATTAAAAAGTTGATGGGATTGCAGGCAAAAAATGCAACTGTCTTTCGCGATGGTCAAGAGATGATGATTCCTATTGAAGAAGTCATTCTTGGCGATATTGTGTACGTAAAGCCGGGTGAAAGGGTGCCGGTAGACGGTGAAATTGTGGAAGGTCAATCCGCGATTGACGAATCAATGTTAACAGGTGAAAGTATTCCAATTGATAAAACGATTGGGGATAGCGTAATTGGATCAACTATTAATAAAAATGGATTCTTGAAAATAAAAGCAACAAAGGTCGGTAAAGATACAGCATTAGCTCAAATTATAAAGGTAGTTGAAGAAGCACAAGGATCTAAAGCTCCTATTCAGCGACTAGCTGATGTGATTTCAGGGATATTTGTACCGATTGTAGTTGGTATTGCGATTATTACCTTCTTAGTATGGTACTTCTTCGTAAGCCCCGGAGAGTTTGCGGAAGCTCTTGAAAAATTTATTGCGGTATTGGTTATCGCATGTCCTTGTGCGCTCGGTCTTGCAACTCCAACCTCGATTATGGCTGGCTCCGGACGTGCGGCCGAATTTGGGATATTATTTAAAGGCGGAGAACACCTTGAAACAACCCATCGCATCGATACGATTATACTTGATAAAACAGGAACAGTCACAAATGGAAAGCCATCACTAACAGATGTAATTTTAGCAGAGGGTGTGGATGAAAAAGAATTTTTAACGTTGGTTGGTACAGCAGAAAAAAACTCTGAACATCCACTTGCAGAAGCAATTGTTGAAGGTATAAAAGAAAAAGGAATTGAACTAGAAGGATCTGAAACATTCGAAGCCATTCCGGGTTTTGGCATTCAATCGACGGCGAATGGCAAACAGTTATACATCGGTACTCGCAGACTCATGGCAAAACAAAACATTAACGTCCAAGATGAATTAGCAAAAATGGAGAATTTGGAGAAGCAAGGAAAAACAGCCATGTTAGTAGCTATAGAAGGACGTTTTGCGGGGATTGTTGCCGTAGCAGATACTATTAAGGAAACATCAAAAGAAGCCATTTCTCGTTTATATAGCATGGGATTAGAAGTAGTGATGATTACCGGGGATAATACCCAAACGGCACAAGCGATTGCAGATCAAGTTGGAATTAAGAAAGTCATTGCTGAAGTTTTACCTGAAGGCAAGGCAGAAGAAGTAGAAAAACTTCAGAAGTCTGGCAAGAAAGTGGCAATGGTAGGAGATGGAATTAACGATGCTCCAGCTCTTGCTACAGCCGATATTGGGATGGCTATTGGTACAGGTACTGACGTGGCAATGGAAGCAGCGGATATTACTCTTATTCGAGGGGATTTAACTAGTATTGCAGATGCTATTTTCATGAGTAAGAAGACAATCACTAATATTAAGCAAAATCTTTTCTGGGCGCTTGCTTATAACTGCATAGGCATTCCTATTGCAGCGATAGGTTTCTTAGCACCTTGGTTAGCCGGGGCTGCAATGGCATTTAGCTCCGTATCGGTTGTTCTCAATGCACTAAGACTGCAGAGGGTTAAGTTAAAGGCATAATGAAGAAAGGAAGTTGGCAATAATGAAAAAAAGCATAATGATTTGGGCGATTTCGGCAATCGTGTACCTTGGGATAGTCATCGGAGCTTACAGTGTGTTTGATAGTATTAATCCAAAAACAGAGCAACATACGAATCAAACAAGCCACTGATTAGGGGGACACATAGTAACTCTTATACTAATAGGGATAAAAAAATTAAAAGGTGATGGTTATGAGAAAAGTTCTTCTTGAGCTGTATACAAGACCTACCTGAACAGATTGTCAGGCAGGGAAAGAGTTTCTTTCCAAAAATAATATTTCTTATATTGAGTACGATTTAACGAAACAACCTTCTAAAGAAGGAGACTTAATCAAATTAACAGGTACAAGAATTGTTCCGACATTTGTGTTTAAAAATAAGTCCTTGATCGGCTTGATAAGTAAACCAAAAATCCTGATTGGTTTTGAACAAAATATAGATGAAATAAAGAAGTTATTAAATATATAACTGCTATTACCTGTCGCTAAATTAGCGGCAGGTAAAATTATAATTATATATATACTTTACCGGTGTATAGTAGATGATTAGTTAAAAAAGGGAGAGGATTACTATGGAGAACGGTGTAAAAAAAATAAAAATCGCCGTAAATGGAGGAATAGGGTTCGGTGCGAAACTAAACGCTAGACAACTTTTAATGATCTCAAAATATATGAATGAAGATGAGGAACTTGAATTAACGACATTCCAACAACTTTATTTAGAAATTCCGGAAGATAAGAAAGAAGAAATCATCGAAGAATTACAAAGTGTCGGATTAGTATGTTATCCAGTTGGAAACTTCGTAAAGAGCTTGAGAACCTGTAATTTCTGCAAAGGGGAAGAAGAGGAAGGGATGCCAGTGGCAAAAGAGTTAAATCGCCGTATTGCAGGAATAGCCGTACCTTTTACACTGAAGGTTGCTTATACAGGCTGCCCAATTGGCTGCGGTGAACCGATGTTAAGTGACATAGGGGTTATGAAAATTAGAGATCATTACAATTTATATGTTGGAGGAAAAGCTAAAGGGAAAGACGCTGAGGTTGGTTCCTTGATAATGGAGAATCTAACACCAGAAGAATTGTACGATACAGTAGAAAAGATAATTGCTGTTTATTCACAAATGGGTAAAAAGAGAGAGGCATTTTATAAATTTATTAAGCGAATAGGTAAAGATCAATTAATAAGCTCATTATAAATTTCTTTACTTTCTAATATTGGGCGATTAAAGCCGCAGATATTACACTTATTCGTGGTGAGTTGAATGGCATTGCTTATGCCATATTTATGAGAAAAAAGCGATATCTAATATTAAACAAAATCTTTTCTGGGTATTAGCCTATAATTCGCTAGGTATCCCAGTAGCTGCCCTTGGCTCCTCGGCTTGCAGGGGCAGCAATTGCATTCAGTTCAATTTCGGTTGTTCACAATGCGTTACGATTACAATAAGTAAAACTCTAAATGTTTAGGTATAAGTAATAAAACTCCACTTTCTAATAGGATTGTGGAGTTTTTCTCATCTCAGGCATAATTTACTCCATAAAAAGTTATTTTGTATTTATTTTAAAAATGTTTTAAGCATTTCATTAACGGCTCGTCTTTGTTCTGGGGAAAGTTTTTTGAGTGTACTATTAAGGTTAAGTAAATCCACTGGAAGGTTATCGTTATATTCCAAAAAATCCTTTAAAGATATTTCTAGTGCTGTACATATTCGATCTAAAGTTTCAATAGAAGGAGATTGATTATCGTTTTCTATTCTAGAAATAGTCGCATTACTAACACCTGACAAAACTTCAAGTTGTCTTACAGTAATACCTTTTTTATTTCTTATTTTCTTTATTTGTTCGCCAATATTAATCAACTGACAACCCTCATTTACTATTTTTTCAATGAATTATTATTGGTTCTTGTTGAAATGATAGCAAAATTAATGAAAAAAAATATAAATGTTACGGATTTGAAGCAAAATACGTTTATATTGATACGTATTTGACTACAATGTACCTTAGTAATGTTCGATTTAAGGGGTGGAAATATGTCAATAGACACAAAAAGGTTAAGTATTGGTAAGCTCCTCGGCAGTGTAAACGAAGTTTATCGAATTCCCTTATACCAACGACCTTATAATTGGGGGAAAGATCAGTGGAATGACTTATGGGAGGACTTAATAAGGCTTGAAGGTGATGAAACCCATTTTTTAGGTTCAGTAATAACGATTAGCCAAGAGCGCCAAAAAGGATTTAGTTATTTTGAGGTTGTTGATGGCCAACAGAGGATCACTACTATTTTGTTGTTATTAATGGCTATTCGTGATTTAGCAGAAGAAATGGATAAGGATCGTGCAGCTTATATTAATAACTACTTTTTAAAAAGTTCAACAATTGATGAAACGGATGCAAAGCTTATTTTAGGGAGGAAAGACAATAAGATTTTTAAACGGTTAGTTGAAAAGAAAATTACAATGGATGAAGCCAAAAATGAAAAAATAGTCGAAGCTTATTATTTTTTTAAGGATAAACTTCAGAATAGTCATTTAAAATGGCAAAATATCTACGCAAGATTATTGGATTCTCTAGATTTGGTCCTAATGGTAACCGATTCATATTATGATGCATTTAGACTGTTTGAAACCTTAAATACACGTGGCCTTTCTCTGACATCCGTTGATTTAATAAAGAATTTTTTACTAAGTAAAATCTCAACCAATGAGCCGATGGTAGAAGATTGCATTGAAATTTGGGATAGCATAATTGAGAATATTGAAGAAATTGAGTCAGTACGGCATGACAAAGTAAGATTTTTTAGACATTACTTATTCTCAATAGAACCGGGAATTGTTCCAATACCAAAATTATATCCACGGTATCAAAAGCTTATTGATAGCACAGAAAATTTAATAAACTTAATGGAGGATATTTGGGTTAAGTCAGAATTATATGTAAAATTGTTCAACGGTATTTTAGGGATAAAAGAAATTGATTCAAAATTAAATACAATTGTCCGGATTGAGGCAACAACCAGTTATACCTTGCTATTAAAATGCTTATCGGAAAACCTTCAAAAAGAAAATTTAATTAAAGTTCTAGAAGCGATTGAAATATTCACTTTGAGACGAAGTATTTGCAACATATCCACACGGGATATTGACAGGATATACAATCATTTGGCGTTAGAAGCATTTAACCAAGATAACCCGGCGAAGTACATAATTGAGTATTTAAACAAGAGAACCCCTAGTGATACGGAGTTTTATCTGAATTTTCAAAGTCGAGACTTTACAAGATCGTCACAAACAAAATATATACTTGAGATGATTGAAAATGAACTAACAAATAACACTAAAGAGAAAATGATAAACACAAGAACGGATGTTCATATTGAACACATTATGCCGAGAGAACTAATAAGAAAGAGGGCGAGTGAAATTGAGAGCGAATGGAAGCGTGAATTAGGTTCACGGGCATCGGAATACCCGATGTATGTTAATAGGATTGGAAATTTGACTCTTTTAGGAAGTGAGTTAAATATTACAGCCAGTAATAGTCCCTTTAATGAGAAGAAAAAGAAATACGAAAAATCGGTTATTCATTTAACAAAAGAAATATGTCAGAACGAGAGGTGGACATTCGAGGAAATAGAGAGAAGAAGTGAACAGCTCGCAAGCATAGCAAAAAAAATCTGGAATTTTAAAAATCTCTAACAAGCCTTAACCGGATAAACAAAAAGGAAAAGAAGATAAACTGGCTCAACTAAATAATCAATGGAAGGATAATAAAATTATGCAATTAATATTTTTTAATGATACGAGAAGATTAGTGCGAATCCATCCAGCATCAATTTTGCATGGTTGTAAAGTCAATAAGGAACCAATTAAGTATCTGGAACAAAGATTGTTCGAGATGCCAAAAGACACCTTTCCGTGGGTGAAATTATGGGATGACGGCACGCTAGGTTTGACCATTTTGGTGTCACCAATGATAGAGAGTGAATAATAGGTGGTTTAGGGGAGTTTGAAAGGAAGAACAAGTTAAAAAGATGAAATTTATAATGTAACTAACCGTATTTGAAAGGAGAAATCAATATAGGAACATACATTTCTTTATCCATTCTGCCGAATAATATTTTACAATCCGAATGGGAGAAGGTTTATGAAGAAAGTTTGGAATTAGTAAAAGCCTTTGCATTTGCCCATGTAGAGGAAAGAGAATATTGGGGGTTTAGAGTTCTTGTATATGCTCAGGCTCATGAAAAATTAAAACCAGAAAAGCATTGGGCAATAGTGGGTGATTTGCGCAGTAAACAATATGCAGAGACTTTTAAACTTTATCGTGATCTCAATAAATATAAGGTTAGAAAAGTGGATATTGTAGCCAGCGATATTTTATTTCAGGAAGATCAGCAAGTTTGGGCTTTTGATTCAAAAACGCAAGGATATCAATATCATCTCTATATATTAGCAATTGCAATGCTAATTGAAAGCAGGTTTCCCAAAAGTGCAATCGTTAGTGGCGATATAGATTTTGAACAATGCATTAAATCAAAAGAATGGGCTAATCAGCATCTTTCTCAACCTGTTGATTTGCCGATTAGAGTTCAAGTCAATCAATTACTTTCAAGATTTCCAGACCTTAATAGTGAATCAGAAAAGATTCAGGTCATCGAAAAATTGCTGATTGCAGATTCAGAGAAAATGTTCACGATATTTTACACCCATTTTACTAGGGAATCTTTTCACCTCTGGTTTTGTAATAAATTACAAACGTATTCCTCTCCAACTCAGGTTGGGGCGCTGAGTTTGTTAATTTACTACTTAAATGTTTCAGGTGATTTGAATAACTTATTATACATAGCTTGTCGAGCTGAAAAGGGACCGAAATTTCCCCCGTTTGAGTTCATCAAGGCATTAGCGCGAACGTGGATTTTTCTACCACGGGAAAAATTTTCTTTTTTAAAACATTTTGATAATGTTGCAGGGCATCCTCATATTGTTGAACGGCAGTTTGGAACAATCATCCTTGATTTGAGGTTTTCGGGGAGAGAGATAAAATCATTTATTCCACTGAAGGAAGTCGTGAACACTCTAGTTCTTTACTTTCCAGAATTAGATAGTGGGATTGAAGGTATTCTAAGACAGGAAATGTCTAGAATTGAAGAAGAATTATTAGCATTCCAAAATCAAATTCGACCAGCTATCGAGCTGTCTAATGCATCTACCGAAGATAAAAAGTTTTTAGCTGACGAAGATGCATTCTTGTACTTCGATGAAGACACAGTGAAACTAACTAATGAACAAGACTTGATGATAAAAGGAATTGCTTTTAGTATTAATACCTTATTAGAACAAGAAGGAGAAGGTGTTTTAAAGTGGTTTTTTTATGGTTCAATAAGAAATTTAAAGCGTATCTTTACCGGGTTATTTATTGAAAAATATAATTCCATTCTAACGGAGAATGCTTGGCGATGGATAAATGATACGGAGGATCCACGCTTAGTGAGAATATTGGTAGCAAAATTAATTATTGATGAAGCAAGGGGGTTAAAACATCAAAAAGTGCAATCAGATATACGAAAGGCCATGCTTGAGAATAAAGCTCTGACACAGAAAATCGCAGATTACATGGATAGTGAAGTGGCAATGAAGCAAATAGAGGAAATAATAAATAAAAATAAGTAATAAATAGTGCCATAACCTATTTTGTATTTACTAACAAAAAGGTAATCTAGAACTTAGAAAGGTATTTGAAAGTGGTTAAATTAAAGAAATTTGATGTTATTTGTAAATCTTGTGGGAGTATTGAAATTGATATTTACTGCACATTTCATGAAGATGTTATCTTTAAGTGTAAAAATTGCGGAAAAGAAGAGAAGATAACTTAGTTTACAAATGGAGTAAGAATATTATAGTTAAGTATAAAAAACGCTGATATGCAGCGTTTTTTGTATATTAGCTTTGTTATTGCTTTATGCTGATTTGTATAACCAATGAAGGTGATACTATTTGAAATGTAATGATTATATTTTTTGGAAGTATGCTCGGAATTATCAAATAACCCACAATAAATGTTTTAGATGTAATTCCGAGCTATCTCATTCTATCCAAACTATAAAAATAGGAAATCAAACTATTGAAAATGCAAAGGTACTGATCTGCCCAAAATGTGAAAAGTCTGTAACGATAGAATCGTGAATTTTATTAAGAAATTCAATAAAGGAATAATTGTCCAGAAAGAAAACCATTATATTTCTAGACTTTACAGTTAATTCCGTTGATTTTTAAAGCGAAAAATGATTTAAAATGTTTAAGAAGTGAAAAAGTAAATATACACATATTGAGATGTAAAGGATGACTAAATTAAATGAGAGAATATGAATTAGTCGAAAAGAAAGTAAGGGAATATGAACTGAAATCTGTTACTTGTAATAAGTGTGGTAAAACCAAAAAAATAACTAGCGAAGATTACCAGAAAGAATGGGAAGCAGCGGAATTTCAATCCTTTTCATGCAGTTTTGGATATGGAAGCAAATTCGACATGGAAGAATGGAATTTTGACCTCTGCGAAGATTGTTTAGAAGAGATAGTAAATTCCTTTAAAATTAAACCAGAAGGATTTAAAAGGTAATTGAAATTAGACAGCGTGCAGTAGATCCATAAAATTAAGCTAAGCAGGTTATTTGCATGGAATATTTAGAGAAATTTGATGTAAATCATGTGTGAGTACAGCTATTGAAATTAACTGTACTTTTCATGAAGATGTTGTTTTTGAATGTAAGAATTGCGGAGAGCAAGAAGAGAAAATCTAATTTTTTTTGCAAAAAAAATAAAAATGAATGGATAGAACAGCCATTAAATGGCACTTGGAGAGGGTATGAGTTGGCAAAATAATAGGGTTATACTTATTAAATTAATGGGTAGGTGCCATATCATCTACTCTTTTTTAATTTGCAGCTTTCTGAACATTATGAGTTGTTTTCAGAGATTGGAGATAATGGTCTGATTAGACCACCCAAAAATAATAAACTAATTTTAGAGCTTAGCTAATGTATATAGAATGATTATTGCGAATGAAATGAGCCATTTATGCGTAGTTTTAAGCCACCGATTGCAGAAAATAGAGCCACCACTTGCGGAGTCGAGTGCCACTTATTAGTAACATAATTACTGCCTATGAATTTTACCACTGAATACCTCTCTGTAATTGATGGACATTATACAACTAGGATGCATTCTAATGCTGCGTAGTAGACTTGATACTGCCAACATATAAATTCTTATACGGAAGAATGTACCCTAAAGTAATTAAGTTATATTCATAAGTGATAGGTTTTCAATAAACAAGCCAGATTGTAAAAAAACTAGTCGGATCGAAAATAGGATATTTATGTTAAGGTAATAAGTGTATTAGAAGGTGACTACTTAACGAAAGTTCTATAAAATAAAAGTGAGGGGATTAGATGGAGCAAGTTAATACTGTTGATGATTATTTGAAAAAGCTGTCGCGTTACGATATTTATAATAATGTCTTCTATAGAGGTCAATCAGAAGAATATAAAAGTATCACATCGAGTGTTTCAAGGGACTCAGGATACACAATGAATGAAAGCGCCATCTACAGAGAAACTTTAAAAATGAAAACGGTTGAGTTTGAGGATCTAATCTCTCCGATTGAGCGCTTATCTAAAATGCAACATTATGGAATTCCAACAAGACTTGTAGATTTGACAATTGACCCATTAGTAGCGCTTTTTTTCGCAGTGCAAAAAATTGATAGCGAATCACATGGGAATGTATATGTATTTGTTCAGCCAGAGCTTTCCTTAAATGATAAGAGAATTAAGCTATTGTCACTCCTTGCAACATTAGAATCACCTGAAATTGATGGGATAAAAAGTTCCTATCTAGAATACTATTCGAAGAGTATAACAGAAGATGAAATATTAGAATTTGCATCAGAAGGTGCATTTATAAAACACTCCATAGAACTGCAAAAATCTAATCAAAGGTTATTTTGCCAGAAGGGAACTTTTGCAATCTGCGGTAATGAAGTAATAGGAAAAGAGATAAAGAAGTCTGTATTACCCCTTGATTCAATTGAACCTACAATGGTTATAAGAATTCCTTTTGAATATAAACAAGCAGTTAAAAAAGAATTGGATGAAAAGTATAATATTAATGAGACAACGATATATCCAGAGTTTCCTTCGGTTGCTGATTATTTGAAGGAAAAATATAAAAAAGTAGATTTTAATCTGGAGGATACATATAACATTCATGAAGTAGAAGATATTTCTCATGTAGGTGCTAGACGCTGCTCTATCGTGGCAGTATTAAATAAAGTTCTGCGCATTGAGGAAGTAAAACATATTGGAATTCAGATCATTGAACAATATAGAAGGACAAACGATGTTGTATGGGTCTATATTGCAAAGAATGGCGATGACTATATTATGCGAAACTGGATGATAAGAGGCCAATGGATTAGAGAATCATTAGATCCTAGATTTAAGCCACACTTTATTGGGGAGTTAGATGAGTTAGGCTATATATGGCGCTTCGAGAAATCCTATAGTACAATGGCAGATTATTATGATGAGTATGTCCTTGTAGATGATAAAATTCTTTTTACTCTAAACATGAAAACATTTGAAGATTTAGAACCCCACTATAAATATATGTTAAGTGTATTTGAGAGTGGGGACATGAAGGAATTAGAATTGTATGCTTTTGATAATGCAAGTGTAATTACTAAATTCTTTCTAAACTTCGGTGATTATGGGCACTCAAGAAATGATGAATTTAGTAAATACCTGAACAATTTTCAAGAAGTAGCTTTGCATCTGGATAATCTGGTCTTGTGGCTGAAAAAAGAAGGATTAAATTCACGTGCTAGAAGATACCAGATTTCAAATTGTATTAAGGATGCTAAGTTACATTTTGATAGAATAAAGGAATATGCACCATATTGGAAGAAGACCATTAATCTTTCAGATGACGAGTACAATGAATTTGATCCTGAAAAAATAAAAAGAAAAGAATATCAATATAAACAAACAATACCACTAAATCCTGATGGCTTGGATGTTAATTTTAATCTTGATATTTACCGAAACAGCGACAATACAGTGAATATAAGGGGAACGACTAATCTCTTTGATGAGGCATCACTGATGATTTCCTTGAGAAACCCTAATGGTTTACTATTGGCTCAGAATAAGTCGTTAGTGGAAAATGGACGATTTGATTTTGGTAGACTTGGTAAAGAAGGTACCGGGTTCGAAAATGGAAAGTATAATTTAGATATTTCACTTGCCATTCCTTCAGTTCAAAATAAAGAATTTGTACTTAAAGCAGGAATAGAGTATGAGAACTTAAAAGGTAAATATGTAGATAGAACCGGTATAGGACCAACGGTAAGCTATACCGAAGAGTTTGAAATTTAATATTAACTCATTACCTGCGCAGTAAAACGATACTTTTCAATAATCATAAGCCTAATTCTTCGATGATAATTAAGGAGGATTAGGCTTTTTAACTTTAAATTTACATTAAACTATTGGTAAATGCATGATATCAAGTGGTAAAATCCGTGGCAACTACTGGTAAAAAACATGACAGAAATGATACATTTTTGTGGCCGTAATCGTAACAACCGCAGAACCGCTTTTTAATGAAGTGAGTCCGAGCCGCAGTGGAGCTGCTAGCATGGACTGTAAAGTTAAAGTCAATGGTGGCAGACAATAGTTTTACGCTAATTATTACAGAACAATAGAGATGGCTCTCTGTTCCGCAAATACTGGCTCAAACATTCGCATTCAGTGGCCCAAAACTCCGCACTACTGGCTCAAACTGTCCGCAATACTCATAGAAAAATTGAGATATCTGAGATAGCTAGATATCCAGATATCTGAAAAAATAACCGGCAGAATAAACAACGTATGGTGAATAGCGTATCCAGAAAGAAGGAATTCGCCTCGTTTTTGATTGTGGTAATTAACACCGACAATGTTCTGTTTCCTATTTGCCATCAATTGAAGAGATTAATAATTGTTTTTTTATGTAAAGTCAAAAGATAATAAAAACAGGTTACTTCAACAAAAACGAGCTAGCTGTTTATGATTATAAAATCTTTTATATATAACCATTTATTACCAAAAGGAGGATTGGAACAGCCAGTTATAATTCTTATATAAGTCATTTAAAATCAAAATAGAGGAATAAGGCCTTTTCGAGATTTTCAGTATGCTTTTTATTTATCATTGATTGATTCCCTAGTAGTGGTCTATAACAGAATATATTATCAACAACTTTTTGTTGTTCATTATTCAATTTATTAGCAGATTTATTCAATAAAAGATTAAATTCTCCATTATCAACCTCTGCTTGAAGGAATAGTTTAAAGCCATAATATTCCTCAAAAACATCTTCTACATAAGACCTTACTTGTTCTGGATTTCCTTCAATCAATTCTCCTTCAGATACATTATAAACAAAGATTTTCATGTTAAGTCTATTCGGCATTTAAATCCCTCTTCTCTCAACAAATAATACGAATTTCTATTTTAGTAACAAAAATTCTGCTTTCTATGAACTAAAAAATATCTTCATTATCATCTGCCAATGATCTTTCACTTTTTAATGGTACTACATTATCTTTTTTGTCTTCATTCGTTGACTTCATTTGTTCATACCACTTGTAAAAATCGGTTGGTTCGTTAAAAATCCCTTCAAGTGCTTTTTTAACAATTATAGTTTGGCTTTTATTTCTGGTATCGAGTAGGTTAAGCAAAGGTACCTCTTTATTTGAACTGTAACGAAGTAACTTAAAAAGGAGGTCCTGAATATAGTCTAGGCGTTTTTCTGTAATTTCTAACTTAGATTGGTAATTTTGAATTTTTCCTTCAAGGTGTTTTCTTTGTTTAACATTTTGATAATATCTACGTTCATGTATAAGTAAAACTTTAATTAATTCATCCTTATTATCATAATATTTTTGAACAATATCAGTAAAATTAGGAATACTGTCACTTAATTTGGATGAAACTGATATTTCATTTGAAAATGCCTTATTCGTTTGATCGATAATTTTCCTGCCAAGCCGACCTTCCTTCCTCCAAAAGTCTTCCCCGGCAGATTTAGGATATCTACCTTGATTGACTAGTTCCTTATTAAATAAATACATTTCTTTATACTCAACTTTACCGTGATTCTTTCTTTCCCCTTTGTAGAGATAGATGAGTTCCTTTACCTCTTCTTCGGTTAGTTTTGTTTTCCTTCCAGAATGGTTACTCATAATTTATTTCCTCCAGTAATTTTAAATCTACTATCTCATTAATTGACTCTTTAATTTGAAATTTAGCAGATTTTAGCTTTGAGAGATTAATTGGATGAGTTCGAGATAATTCATCAGATAGCATAATTGAATGAAGATTAGTGATAAAGGTAACAAGTTCATCAATGTTTCTTTTTCTATCTTGGATTTTATTCTTTATTATTTCCTTTTTTTTAATTAATTCCTCATAGGATGATCTCCAATGGCTGCAAAAAATACAGTCTTCAGTTTCACAGCGTTGTTGTTTATCTGAGCAATAGCCTATCTCCCTTAAAGGTTTTTTCCAATAAGGTGTAGTAGGAGGGCTTAAAGCCTTGATTTTTAAATCATTTGGAATATGAGCGGCAAGAGCTATAGTACTATCCTTGTTTAGTACCAACCCCTTTTTTATAGGTGGAGATTTTTGAGTAAACTTAAATTTCTTTAATAAAGAAAAGACCTCAGAATCTATCCAATATTCTGTATGATGAGCATAATTTAGTTGCATAGAAATTGTTCTATGATTTGCTAGTCTAGCAATCTCAATTGGAGATATTCCTTGCATAACTAAAGAAAAGATAGCTATATGTCTTGAATCATTAGGTTTAAGCATATTTGAGGTTTTTATTGGAAATTTATATTTTTCAAATACTATTTTCTGATAAAAATCAATTAGTAGATTATACAACTCAGAATGATTGAATATATTGGTATTAATTTTTTGTCTCGCCATAACTTGTCTTTCAAAAGGAGAACTAGTTTTTAATATTGAATTATATGATATGAGTGTTACTGAATTTCCGAAACTGTTGGTTTTTATAATATATGATTGAATAACTTCGTATAACTTTTTATCAATTCTAACAGTATCAATAACATTTGGGTGGTTTTTCGGGTATTTATGTCTTGGGAGTCGTAAGTAATAATTACCTTTTTCCTCAAAAATACAATTCCTTTCTAGATCACAAAATTCTGATGGACGTATTGGTATAACTGTTGTAATTTTCCACCAAATAATAATTGGCATAAAACGAGCTTCATTACTTGACATTTCAGAAGTAGTATTAGTATTAGACTTTAGTTCAAAATAATAATCATCAAGACATTTAGAAAAAATTAAAATATCTTTAGAAGGTGGAAGTACACGTATTTTCTTTTTTACCTTAATCTTCCTCCTTAGATTAAGTAAAGATGGAATAAATAATTCTCCTACAAAAATATCTGTATAATCCATGAAATTTAAAACAACGGATATCATAGTTAATTTATATTTATTTTTTAATGAATTAGTAGAGTTAATCCATTTTATTGTTTCATCAATCAAAGATGGGTCCAGCCCATTAGACTGTTCTAAAAATTTCATAAAAGCAGCATAATAACCAGCTACCGTACCCGGTTTATGTTTTTTTATTAAATCCGTAATCCAACACTTAACCATTAATTTAAAATCTTTGGGTAAATAATTACGATTTTCGTAATTATTGAGTTCCCTGAAATTAAAATTACGGATCCTTCCGTCAGAATTACTAATTCTAAAAAAGACCCATTCATCATCCTCAAAAGCACCGCACTTTAGCAATGGATCATTTATTAAGTTTTCCTTTGCAATTATTATACTTTCAGCACTTAAATAAGAAGAATCCGAAAGAGAATCTATTTCAATGTCTTGTAATGAATTACTCATTGATTGGGCATTTATCATAGTTTCCACTTCCTTTATTTTTGGGGGATGTAAGTTCTGTATTTATTAACAAAGTCAGACGGTATTTTTTGCATTTCACTTTTCAGAAAATCACTTCCGCCACTTACGAACTGGTACACCACATCTTTACCAAAAACCTCAATGGCCCTTTTCCATTGGTCTATCTCAACGCTGTAAAGATTTACTAATTTTGTTTTTTCTGCATCAAATTCATCATGATATATATTTGAAAGTTTTTGAACCCTCTCTGATAAACTTTGGGCCAATGATGATAAAGCATAAAAATTAGGGACTGACATTTGACAGTTCTTACAATTTATTTTATCTTTTATACAATTCTCCACACCAACCAAGCATTGGATATTATCTTCCTTACTTGGTAACAATTGTGCATCTAGTTTAAACATCGTTTCTGTTGCTTCATCTATGCCCATGCTTAATATCATTTGTGAAACACTTTTTCTTTCGGCTAGGATATTATTTAAGTATCCTGCGGTAGCTTCAATATTGTACGGATTACCAAAAGTCTTTTTTAGGTGCAAAATTTCCTCGGTTCTTTCCTTACGGTTGACTGTTTTTCCATATAGTATGTCAGCAAACAAGTCAGAAATATAGCCAAAATTCTCTCTCATAAATAACTGGTGGGTTAAGTCATTTAATTCACTTTCAGGTATATAAATATAGATATTGGTAGTTTCAAAATCCAAATGCGCACGCAGGCGTTGAGCAACTTCAAGAGCAGCACTTGAATTTCCTTTTTTTACTAACAAGTAATACATAAAGGATAGTAACGTCCGATTCATTTTAAGACTCTCGAATTTAAACTTTTTTAAAAATCCTTTAAAAAAGTGTTTTCTCACCCTATCAGGTAGTTCATTTCTTTTGGTACTAAAATTTATTAAATAATCGTAGTTTGGAGTTAAGGCTGAACGCCTTAATTCACAGATTACTGCTGCAGTAGCTAATGAAAGTTTTAACTTATCTGAACAAAAAAATCGGTTTGTTGCGTTTGTCTTTTCAGTTTTCAAATCTTTTTGCATAATTTGAGTGATAATACGTCGAACATCATCAGCTTCTATATCATTATGTAACAACCATTCTAGGCTTATGTCTTTTGCAGAGAGTTTACTTAGATCTAATTTTGGGAATTGAACTACATCAGAGTGCCGCCATGCATTATTAATATGGATCAACACATAAAGCCATACAGAATCATAGTCAAATACCTTCGGATAATTTTGTTTTTTTTCTTTATTATTTTTGCTAAAATTATTAGAAATTTGATATTTAACATCATTAATAGCATTAATCTTGTGTATTTGTACATTGGT
Organism: Neobacillus muris; assembly: GCF_943193175.1. Classification (GTDB taxonomy): domain Bacteria; phylum Bacillota; class Bacilli; order Bacillales; family Cytobacillaceae; genus Neobacillus; species Neobacillus muris. The sequence continues at coordinate 54,765 of NZ_CALPDF010000021.1, read as the reverse complement.
AGTAAAAGTTATTAACTTTTTGTATTCTTCATATTCATAAATAGATTTATCTCTATGATTTACTCCACTAAATTTATTTGGATTGATAATCATTTCAAACTTAAATAACTTTTTCTGTGTTTTTTCCATTAATGTCTTATAAATAGAATTTATGAATGCGTAAAAAATTCTTTGATATTTAACAGGAATATTCTCATTGAATAATTTTAAATTTAGTTGATTCGAGGTATACTCATATATCTCATTTCCCTCTAATACTTCATTCAAAATTTGTGTACAATTTGCATATCTAAATATTGTGTATTGAACAGTTTCGGAACTTTCAGTGGAGTTCCCTAGTGTTCTATAAACAAAGTCTTTCCATAGCTTGATAGAGTATCTGTTTTTAGAGCTAAAGTGTAGCCCTAATTGATTTAATAAATACTCAAAAGCTTCAACATTATCTGTAAGGGTAGATACAGTTTCCTTTAATTCATATTCAGCAGCTATTTGCTCTACGAGTTTCTTAGGATAAATGTATCTATATCCAGTATTAGGTACAAGTCCACGAAAAAGGGTCGGCATTTTCATTCTGTTTTTTACAAGTAGTGAATGGGAAATTTGGTTGAATTGAAGTTTTAGTATCTGCTGTGTTTCGTCTGTAGTGTAGAATTCATTTCTCATTTTATTTTGCAACTTTTTTAAATCATCTATTTTGGATTTTTCATAGAATCTTATTCCGCCAAGGATAATGGGAATCATTTGTTCAACTTCAATAAGTGTTTTCCATTGGCCTTTTGTTAAACCTAACATCTCCCTTGCCTTAGTTGCCGTATATAAGTTATCTGGGTTATACTGTTTTCCTTTAATGAGAGTTCCGTTATTAACATCATCCTGTAAAACTCGATAGTTATATTCAGCAATTAATGCTTCAACTTGTTTTCTTGGGTAAAAAATATGATGGTGTGATATTCTTAAATCTTTTATATTGTTTCTTTTTATTAGCTTCCAAAAAGGGGCTTCACCGGAATTAAATTTTTCTAGAGCTTCTTCGCGGCTAATATGGTTGGAAAAAAAATCCTCAACTGATTTTTTGGAAATATATATAATTCCACGAAATATTTCAGATATTAATATACCGTCCTCAATCATTTTCATAATGTTTGCTTTATAGGATTCTAATTTAAACTCCCCTATATATTTATATTTATGGCTTATTAGAGTGCGTGCTGCCTGACCAATTGTATAAAATTTTTCCAAAAGAAGTTTCTCTTTATTCACATAAGCCTCTAATGAGGGAACAACAACTTTTTTTAATCCATCAGTGTCAATTTTCGTTTCTATAAGCCCTTCCTTTTCTAAATTTTTCAATTTTTTAGGTGATGTTTTAATATGTCGGAATTTAGGGTCATTATATATTCGAGTAAAACTAGCGAGATTTTCTGACACGTTGAGACACCCCATTTATCCAATTATTATTATAGAGATTACCATCAATAGTGCCGAATTTATTTATTGGTGTTTCGGATAACTCATTTATTAGTTCGTTTATATTTAGAATCGTATTTTTTTGGTCAACGTAATCAATCACAGATGAAAGACTTGTATCACCTCTAGCAATAGCTACTTGCACAATATTTAAACCTATATCAAATAATATTTCGGTAAACATTCCTCTTCCAATATGAGTTGACCAAAAGGATTCCTTTACTATAAAATAATCATCCTCTCTTCCCGGTGTGTTCTGTAATTTCTTTAGAAAAGCTTTTTTTACCTTTTTAAATCTTCTTTCTAAGACTTTACCGGACATGGCCTTACCATTTGAATCATAAAAGAGAATGTTAGGATCCTTTATAAAGTTGTTTTTAATTTTTATTTGAAGATCCTTCATATGATCTTCATAATAATCCCACAATAAATCACTATCTAATATCATTTGTTTTGCCATGCTAACATCTAGATAATTAAGACGTTTTACCCCCTCAGAACTCGTGTTTTTCAGCCTTTTAAAAAGATTATCTCTGTTATCTCGAATATTAACTGATAATGAATTTCTGACTTTAACATTCAATTCTGCACGTGTTAGGTTTACAACCTCACCTCGTCGGAGGCCGCCAAAAAATTGTAAACAAAGGGCAAAAGCAATTTCAGGGGCTATTTCTTTTGCTTCTTCAAGAAAATCAACAATTAACTCATACATATTTGGGCCGAAATTTTTCAATTTCATCGGTTTATTGTTATTATGTTTTTTTGAAGGGTATTTTGTACCTAAGTCGCTATTTCTGAAGGGTGATCCTGTCCACTTCTCGCCATCTAAAAATGGACTAAAATCGTATTTTTCCTTTAGTAAAGAGTGCTTTGTTAAGAACAAATAAAAATCTTTTAAATAACCTTCGTAATAATGAACAGTTTTTCTTTTTAATTTACGATTGGTTGTTAAATATGTAATATAACGGCTACCGTGTAGTAATGTTAAACCACTTAGCCCCTCATATAGCAGTGGGGTAAATTCATCATCTTCAATAACAATTTGTTTTATTATATAATTTAAGAATCTGCAAATTGTATAAGAAGGCGCTCTGGAACTGTTTAATTCTGCTCCGTTATATTCATATTGTGTACAGATGAAATTTGTTAATGGATGAGGGATCGTTATATCTAGATCTTTTAAATGGATGCCAATACTTATAACTTTTTGTTTTATAAGCTCACCATTAACATATTCTTCGATTTGATGTTCCTTGGGCTTAAATTCATAATTAGTTAGGTAATTAAAATTTTTCAAAAAACTTCACTCTCCAATTTAGTACAACAACATTAGAAGTTCGATTGTTGTTGTTGTAAAAGTGGTCTTTTTGTAAGGTTACTTATAAGTTATATATTACATATTATAACACAAGGTTGGTAAATTTGGGTTAAAATGGATTGATTTAACATTGATTTATTCACGTTTAGGTAATTAATAACCCAAGAGTGTACCTATAAGGCGGGAAAACATATCGACGATAAAGAACTCGAAAAAATATTATCCAAGACGGAAGGATTGGGGACGGAGGCTACGCGTGCCGGCATAATAACTATGTTGAGAGACCGCGCCTATATCGAGGTTAAAAAAAATCTCGTTTATGCAACAGCAAAAGCAAAAATATTAATTGGGGCGATCGGGAAGGAAATACTTGCCTCGCCTGAAATGACGGCTAAGTGGGAACAAAAATTGAAAGAGATTTCAGAAGGAGATGCTTCTCCGGCCCAATTTATGGAGCAAACCAAAAAAATGGTCCAGCATATCATTTTGGCCGCCGTGAATCAAGCTAACAGCTGGACTTTTTCAGAAGAGGTCGCAAACAGTTTTTCTCCAGGAAAATCAAAGTTCAAAAAGCGCAATCCCACTAAATTGGGCGCCTGTAAGAAATGTGATGGCGCTATTATTGATAAGGGAGATTTTTACGGCTGTTCCAATTATAAAAGCAATCATTGTAACTTCACCATTTCAAAGAAAATATTAGGAAAAACGATTACGCAAAAGAACGTAAAATTACTCCTTTCAGAAGGCGAAACCGATTTAATTGAAGGATTTTCCAGTAAAGATCGCACTTTTAATGCCAGACTCACACTGGATGAAAAGGATCATAAAATAAAATTTCTATTTGAACAGGCCAACGTCAATTTATGATCGTGCAAGTAATGTGATAAACTGCCTTGTCACTCTTATTTTTCTATAGTAAACTTTTAATGATTCTTTTTTTTGGAGGGTATGGGATGCCAACACCTAGTATGGAAGATTATATTGAACAAATTTATATTCTGATTGAAGAAAAAGGATATGCCCGGGTTTCCGATATTGCGGAGGCGCTATCCGTACATCCCTCCTCAGTGACTAAGATGGTACAAAAACTTGATAAAGATGAATATTTGGTATATGAAAAATATCGCGGACTTGTGTTGACCGTCAAGGGGAAAAAGGTTGGCAAGCGGCTTGTTTTCAGGCATGAGCTATTGGAGCAATTTTTAAAAATTATTGGCGTTAAGGATGAAAATATTTATCATGATGTGGAAGGCATTGAACATCATCTTAGCTGGGATTCTATAGACCGCATCGGAGATTTAGTTCAATATTTCGAGGAGGATTCCTCACGATTGGATCTACTTAGAGAAATCCAAAAACAAAATGAAAATGAGTAAACAATAAAAGGCTGGCTCCTGGGGAGTCAGCCTTTTAAAATAGGTTGGGCAAATGGTCGAAATTTACAGCCTCATCAGGAAGTAACACGATATCCCCGTTTGGGCCTTCTTGTTTATGGATCCCTCCAATTAAGCCCGCATCTGTCTCAACCAACGCTTTTTGATAGGAAATTACCCTGCCGCTAGAGGTAACAAAACTCATAACCTCACCAAAATGATTTCGATGCACCCCAATAATAGACTCCAAAAAAATCCCTCCTTTACTATATAAGTATTACAATTTTTTCAAAAATCATCCAAAATATAAAAAACCTGCCATTTTGGCAGGTCATCCGGTTTATCTCCAGTAGAAAGGAGTTTCTTGGTAGACATAGTAATTGAGCCAGTTAGAGAAAAATAAATGGCCATGTGACCGCCAGCGGTTGATTGGCGGCTGTGAGGGGTCATTATCCGGAAAGTAATTTTCCGGCATATGAATCTCTAATCCGCGGCTTAAATCTCTTTCATACTCCTGTGCCAATGAATCAGACTCATATTCCAGATGGCCGGTTATCATTACATGCTTTCGATCAGTCGATGCAATCAATAAGGCACCGGCTTCCTTGGAGGCTGCCAAAAGCTTCAGCTGCGGATGACTTTGGATGGCTTCGATCGGAACGTCAGTGTAGCGGGAATGCGGTGCATAAAACTGATCATCAAATCCGCGCATTAAGATGTCATGTTGCTCCACAATCTGATGAGCATAAATGCCGGAGCATTTCCGGGTCAATTCAAACTTGTCAATTCCATAATAATGATAAAGCGCAGCCTGTGCACCCCAGCATATATGCAGCGTGGACGTTACATTGGTATTGGTCCATTCCATGATTTCTGTCAATTCTGACCAATACTTGACCTGTTCAAAATCCATAAGCTCTACAGGCGCACCGGTAATGATCATGCCGTCAAACTTTTGATTTTTGATTTGGGTAAAATCGGTATAAAACTGATCAAGATGCTGCCTGCTCGTATGAGTGGATTCATAGGATATCGTTTTTAAAAATTGGACATTCACCTGCAGGGGCGAGTTCCCGAGCAGCCTTAGTAACTGTGTTTCTGCCTTCTCTTTTTCCGGCATTAAGTTTAAAATTAAAATATTCAGCGGCCTGATATCCTGGCTGACAGCTCGCTCATCATCCATAATAAAAATATTTTCCTGCTCCAGGATTTCCCGTGCTGGCAAGCGTTTTGGAATGTTAATTGGCAAACGATCATCCCCTTTGTAAGTAAAAAATATAATTCAACAATCCTCGAATATTATAAAAATTCAATGTTTTAATTATATACATTATTGGAATTTTAGGAAAGACACTATTTTGAATAATCATTAGATGTCGGAATAAAACAAATTATTTGATACAATATTAGGAGAGTTTCATTCTAATCTGGATTGCGAGGGACTAGCGTTGGTTATGAATACAACAATCAGAACAGATATTGAAATTGCCCAGGCAGCCAAAATGCTGCCAATTAAAAAAATTGCTGAAAAAATTGGCCTGGAAGAGGATGACCTTGAACTTTTTGGAAAGTACAAGGCGAAACTATCGAACGATGCATTAGTCAAAATGCAAAAGAATAATACGGGAAAAATTATTCTGGTCACATCGATTAATCCAACACCTGCAGGAGAAGGGAAATCAACTGTAACTGTTGGATTGGGCGATGCTTTCAATCGAATTGGGAAAAAGGCCATGATTGCCATAAGGGAGCCATCTTTGGGACCGACCATGGGAATAAAAGGCGGTGCAACGGGCGGAGGTTTCTCACAGGTTCTCCCAATGGAAGACATCAATTTGCATTTTACTGGTGATTTTCACGCCATAACGACTGCTAACAATGCTCTAGCTGCGTTTCTTGACAACCATCTTCACCAAGGAAACGAACTGAATATTGACCCTAGGCGGATTGTTTGGAAACGCGCGGTAGATTTGAACGACCGTGCTCTAAGAAAGGTAGTGATTGGGCTTGGCGGTCCAATGCAAGGAGTCCCCAGAGAAGATGGGTTCGATATCACGGTAGCTTCGGAAATTATGGCTGTGTTATGCCTGGCATCCGGCCTTAACGATTTGAAAGCTCGGTTATCAAGAATAGTCATTGCCTATAATAATCATAAAGAGCCGGTAACGGTAGGGGACTTAGGTGTTGAGGGTGCTTTAACGTTATTGCTGAAGGATGCGATTAAGCCAAATCTTGTTCAAACCATCGAACATACACCTGCACTTGTACATGGCGGGCCATTTGCCAATATCGCCCATGGCTGCAATAGTGTAATTGCCACACGGGCAGCCTCCAAGCTGGCAGATTATGTGATAACCGAAGCGGGTTTTGGAGCGGATTTAGGAGCAGAGAAGTTTTTACATATTAAAGCAAGAATGGCAGGCATTAAACCAGAAGCAGTTGTGATTGTCGCCACTATCCGTGCCTTAAAAATGCATGGAGGCGTTCCAAAAAGCGAACTCGCCAGAGAAAATGCATCCGCATTGGAAAATGGTTTTGCCAACCTGCAAAAACATATTGAAACGATCAAGAACTTTGGACTTCCAGTGGTGGTTGCCATTAATAAATTTGTTTCAGATACGGATGCTGAGATTCAAACATTAATGGATTTATGCAGCCGAGAAAATGTCCCTGCGGCATTGACGGAGGTTTGGGAAAAAGGCGGCGAAGGGGGAATCGTACTAGCTGAAAAACTTTTAGAGGTATTGTCTGGAGAAGAAAATCATTTCCATCCCTTGTATGAACTGTCCGATTCAATTGAACAAAAGGTCAGAACGGTTGTTCAAAAAGTTTATGGGGGAAAGGAAGTGGAGTTTTCGCCAGCTGCCAAAAGACAAATAGACGTTTTTGAAAAAAATGGCTGGTCCAATCTACCTGTCTGCATGGCGAAAACGCAATACTCTTTATCAGATAATCCTGTTAAATTAGGCAGACCAGCTGATTTTACAGTGACGGTAAGGGAATTTAAGCCATCTATCGGTGCGGGATTTATCGTTGCTTTAACCGGTGATGTCATGACTATGCCAGGTCTCCCTAAAAAGCCTGCAGCTTTAAATATGGATGTTGATGAAGCCGGCAATGCGGTTGGACTGTTTTAAAAGGAGAATGAAAGCGAATGTTTGATCCAACGGCATTTGATAATATGAAAGTTGTCATCGAAGGCGCCTTTTATGATATGGATTTAAGTGGCGAAGTGCTGATTACGGACCGTAACGATTGGATAAATATAGCAAAAATGTCCCGCTTGTTTACCATCAGCTTTCAATTGCCCGGGGCGAGCCAAGCCAAAATAACCGCAAAGATGGAACTGGAATCCACTTTGGAAAATTTGGCCGCAGAACTGCTTCCGGGTATCCAATCAGAGCCATTAACAGGATGTTATGTAAAGCTGAAATACTTCCTCAATCATAAAAATGATCTGGACCTGTTTGAAAAAATTGAAAGATTGCTTACTGAAACATGGGGGAACACGAGGAAAATTTCCCAATCTGCCGAATATAATCCATTGCTTCGATCCGATATAATAAAAAATGTGGTAACGATTGATTTCCTGAGACTAGTCAGTGAGGATCAGTTAGAAGATTTGGTGGAAATGACAGGAATAATGCGGACAACGATACAGAAATTAGACGATTTAATTTTCAATACGCACTAAAAATGGAAAGGGTGACTCCGTATATAAGGAGTTATCCTTTTTTTAAAAACATATATTTACAATACTCAGAATACGATGTAACATATTTATAACTAGATATTATGACCATGTGCTAATTGGAACGAAATTTTCAAAATAAGGGGAGATGTCCTTGGCAAGAACGGCATGGGTAACCGACAGCACTGTATTTTTAGATGAAGAGTTACAATATCATCCTGATATATATACTGTCCCATTAACGATTTCACTAGATGGTGAAGAATATACGGACGGGGTTGATTTAACACCAGCTCAATTATTCGAAAGACTAAAGTTTTTGAAAACGCCTCCAAAAACCTCACAGCCGTCTGTAGGAGCATTTCAAACATTATATAATCAGTTAGCAAAGGATTATGATCAAGTTGTGGCAGTGCTTCTTTCAAGCAAATTAAGCGGAACTGTTTCCTCAAGTGAACAGGCAGCAAAGCTTGTGGATATCCCTGTAACGACATTCGATTCCCATATCCTTACCTATCCGATGTCTGCATTATTAAAATGCGGAATGCAGTGGATAGAGGCAGGAGAATCATTGGAGAACGTCATCGAAAAACTTGAAAACATTAGAGATACAGGTGAAACTTATGTTCTTGTCGGAAGTTTGGAGCAGCTTCACCGCGGCGGAAGAATGTCAGGGCTGCAATTTTTCCTCGGAAGCCTGCTGAATGTAAAGCCGATCATCTCATTTGACAATGGCGCTTTATTTATCAAGGAAAAGGTGAGGAGCGAGAAAAAGGCAAAGGAAAAAATTCTTGATTATTTCCATCTGGCCTATGAAAAAAATCCTATCAAAGAAGTGTATATTCTATATGGTTCGCAGGAGAATCATGCCGAGGAATGGCGGCGGGAACTTAAGAAGGGATATCCTCAGTTAAAAATAGTCCGCTGCCCGCTTGGTGCAGTTATTGGCGTGCACGCAGGAGAAAATACATTGGGCATCAGCTGGTATAATGGATTGGCATAACCCCAAAGCTCTTGGGGTTATTTTTTTATGTTTGTTCATGTTAAAATAGCAAGGATGAAGGCAGGTGCAGTGAAATGGAAAAACAGATAATTAAAACAACGGAGGATTTTGTCAAAAATCAATTAAGAAGCGATGCAACAGGCCATGATTGGTATCATGTTGACCGGGTCCGAAAGAATGCCCTTCTTATTTGTAAAGAAGAACAAGCAGGAGACCCGTTTATTATTGAAATGGCCGCGCTTCTTCATGATATACCGGATGAGAAACTAAATGAGAGTCTAGAAGCCGGGGAACGAAAACTAGAAGACTTTCTACATACGATTTCGCTGGGTGAAAACGAAAAAAACCATATCAAAAATATAATAGCTACCATTTCATATAAAGGCGGGAGAGGTTCGGAACTCATATCCATTGAGGCAAAAATTGTCCAAGATGCCGATCGTTTAGATGCCATTGGCGCCATTGGCATTGCCCGCGCGTTTGCGTATGGAGGGAAAAAGGGACAGCCGATTTACGAACCGAGTTTAACGATCCGGGAAAATATGAGTTTGGCCGAGTATCGAAACGGCAAATCTTCCAGCATCAATCATTTTTATGAAAAATTACTGAAACTAAGAGATTTATTAAATACAGATGCTGCGAGAAATCTGGCTGAGAAACGCCATCGCGTCATGGAGAACTTTTTAGAACAATTTTATCAGGAATGGAATGGTCAAGCATGAAAATGTTAACGGTCGAAAATGCAACGAAAACTTACGGTGAAAAACAGTTATTTGATCAGATTTCTTTTACGATCGGTGAGAAGGAGCGGGCAGGTCTCATTGGTGTAAATGGAACAGGGAAGTCTTCGTTGCTAAAGATTGTGGCCGGATTAGATACTCCGGATGAAGGGAAAGTCATCACTGGAAAAGATTATTCCATTTCCTTCTTACAGCAAAAGCCTGATTTTGAAACGGATCGAACGGTACTTGAACAAGTATTCCACGGGGATGCGCCCATTTTAAAGCTATTGCGCGAATATGAAAGAACATTACTTAAGCTGAATCATGCTCCAGACAATACGGCTAACTTAGAGGAACTTTACCGCCTGCAAAAACAGATGGATGCCCTAAATGCTTGGGATGCCAGCAGCAATGCCAAATCAATATTAACCAAATTGGGAATTATGGATTTTAATCAAATGGTTGGGCAGCTTTCTGGCGGACAAAAGAAGCGGGTTGCCTTGGCTCAAGTTTTAATTGCCGAACCTGATTTGCTCATTTTGGATGAACCGACCAACCACTTGGATTTTGATACGGTTAAATGGCTGGAAGATTATTTAAGCCGATATAAAGGATCCATATTGGTAGTTACCCATGACCGATACTTTTTGGACCGTGTCACCAACAGAATTTTTGAATTGGACGGAGGAAAGCTGTACAGCTATAAAGGAAATTATGCGGCTTTCTTGGAAGCAAAGGCAATTCGTGAAGAGAATGAAGCGGCAACATTTGAAAAAAGGAAAAATCTATTCCGGAGGGAATTGGAATGGATCAGGCGCGGGGCACAAGCAAGATCCACTAAGCAAAAGGCCAGGATTGGCAGGTTCGAAGAGTTGGATGACCAGCTGTCAAACGGAAAGCCTGCAGCAGAGAAGCTGGATATTTCCCTTAATGGCAGCAGGTTAGGCAAGCAGGTATTTGAGCTCAAAGGAGCCACAAAGCGATATGGGGACAAGCTTATTCTCGAATCCTATGATTTGCTCATTAAGCCTGGCGACCGAATTGGCATTATCGGGAATAATGGAACGGGAAAATCGACCTTTTTAAATATTTTAGCCCAGCAGATTCCGCTTGATTCGGGTGTGTTCAACATCGGTCAAACGGTTAAAATTGCCTATTACACGCAGGAAAGTGAAGATATGGACGAAACCAGGCGGATGATTGAATATATTAAGGAGACCGCTGAAATCGTGGAGACATCCGATGGAAAGACGATTTCAGCAGCCCAAATGCTGGAACGATTCCTGTTTCCAAGCTATACCCATGGAACGCCCATCCGCAAGCTCTCAGGCGGTGAGAAACGGCGGCTATATTTATTGAAAATCTTAATGTCTGCTCCTAATGTCCTGCTGCTGGATGAGCCCACAAATGATCTTGATACGCAAACCTTGACCATTCTTGAGGATTATCTGGAAGAATTTCCTGGTGTCGTGATAACGGTATCGCATGATCGCTATTTCCTTGATAAAGTGGCCAGCCAGCTGCTTATATTTAAGGGCAATGCAAAAATTGATGCATTTTACGGAAATTATAGCGAATATCTCGAAAAAGCAGTGAGCCAGGAACCAAAAAAAGAAGCAAAACCTTCACCTGTTCCAGCTAAGGCTCCGGAAAAGGAAAAAAAGAAAAAACTTACCTTTAAGGAACAAAAAGAATGGGAAGAAATTGATGGGGAAATCGCGGATACCGAAGCAAAACTGGAAACAATCACATCCAAAATGGATAAGTGCGGAAGCGATTTTACCAAATTGCAGGAGTTAATGACAGAAGCGGCCGAACTAAATAATAAGCTGGAGCATTTGATTGAACGATGGACCTACCTGGCAGAAATGGCCGAGAATAGCTAAAACAAGTGCATAATATGTGAATGAATCGTATTCATTATGTTAAACTGTTTAAAGAAAATAGATGAATTTAGGTGATTGCGGTGAAAATAAATTCGATAGAACCAACGCCCAGCCCGAATACAATGAAGATTATCCTCGACCAAGAACTTCCGATGGGGAAAAGCCATAATTATAAAAAAGACACAGTAGATGGTGCGCCCCCGGCCATTCAAGCTATCCTTCAAATTGAAGGGATAAAGGGTGTCTACCATGTAGCAGATTTTCTGGCTGTGGAACGGAACGCCAAATATGATTGGCAGGAGCTGCTGCCAAAGGTCCGCCAGGCTTTTGGGGAAAATGCATCCGAAATGTCTGGCACACAAGCGGTGATCAACGAGCATTTTGGCGAAATAAAGGTAGAAGTGCAAATGTTTAAGGACATTCCGCTTCAAGTGAAACTGACTGATGGAACAACAGAAAAACGGTATGGGATGCCGGAGCACTTTTTAAAGGCAAGGGAAAGAGCCCAGCTTCCTGAAGATAATTATATTTTGCTCCGCAAATGGAAGAACCAAGGGGTCCGATATGGTGAGTTTGACCAAGTGGGCCAAGAGGTGATTGATGAGTTAATGGCTGCCTATCCCCGTGAGCGGCTGGAAGAACTTATTGCCAAGGCAATTGAAAATGAAAGCGGGATTGCTGCTAAACCAAGAAAACCCCGAAAAAAAATAACCGTTGAAGATTTGGCCCACCCCGATTGGCAGATACGCTATCAGCTTCTTGAGCAAATGGATGATCCGGAGATTGATGATCTGCCAGTTTTGGGAAAAGCGCTGGAGGATGAAAAACCTTCCGTCCGCCGATTGGCAGCCGTCTATCTTGGGATGATTGAAGATAAATCCGTCCTGCCGCTATTATATAAAGCGTTGCATGATAAAACAGTAACGGTCCGAAGAACGGCAGGGGATTGCTTATCCGACTTAGGGTTTCCCGAGGCCATTCCTGAAATGATTAAGGCGTTGAAAGACCCTAGCAAATTGGTCCGCTGGCGGGCAGCCATGTTTTTATACGAACAGGGGGATGAGCAGGCGCTGCCGGCATTAAAGGAAGCAGAGAACGATCCAGAATTTGAAGTCAGTCTGCAGATAAAAATGGCCATTGAAAGAATCGAAGGCGGCGAGAAAGCCAAGGGCTCTGTATGGAAGCAAATGACCGAAGCTCGAAAAGGCGATTCTTGAGCTGAAATGGTAAGGTAAGTATAATAATAAATAAAGTACTTTAATTCAAATGGAGTGATTCGAATGTCCAATGCCTATGAAGAATATATGCGCCAAATGGTGCTCCCGATGCGTGAAGAACTAACGAGAGCTGGGTTTAAGGAATTAAATACTGAAGAAGAAGTGCAGGGATTCATGGATAACGTAAGCGGGACTACATTAGTCGTCGTTAACTCTGTTTGCGGTTGTGCAGCAGGATTAGCCCGTCCTGCCGTAACACAAGCCGTTGCGGCGAGTGAGAAAAAGCCAGACCATCTTATTACGGTGTTTGCTGGACAGGATAAGGAAGCGACGGCTAAAATGCGTGAGTATTTTACAGGTATTGAGCCATCCTCGCCATCTATGGCCGTTTTAAAGGGCAAAGAAGTGGTTCATTTTATACCAAGGCATGATATTGAAGGAATGCCGATGGAAGCTGTTATGCAAAATGTGTTGAATGCTTTAGAAACTCATTGCTAAAACTTTTATAGGATGAAAAACTGGCGGTTTTTTAATGACTGCCAGTTTTTTTAAAAGTTAATTTTCCATTTATTCTAAAAAGCAGTATAATAAGAAATAGATTTGTCCTTCCATATTGTTACAACAATAAAAATTATAGTTGGGTGAGTTTGACATGAATAAATGGCTCCGAAAAACACTTTTTGTCGCAGTATCTGTATTAACCTTTGGACTTATCACACCAACCCAGCTGATTAACCCTGCTGAGGCTGATAGTCCAAATGAACGCGATGCTTTTGAACTTTCTTCTTCAGGCACTTTCTCACACATTACGGATAATAGTAATCAAGAATCTGAGTTTAATAGAGTGCGTTTGATGGATACTCTATTTAAACAAGCTGAAGAGCAGTCTTATCAAAAGTTTGGCAGCAAAATCAAGCCGGTTATCGAAAATGAGTTTCGGGATATCATCCTTCCAAATATTGAACTGGCCATAGAGGAAACGGCTAACCGATTAGCGGATGAGCAGTTAAAATACCTCGTGATCACCGAACAGCCCGGCAGCGGATATTCGGAAAAAATTTTTCATATAAAAAATGGTGAATCAGGGAAAGATATTCTTCGATTCCATGTGAGAAGAGATCAACCGCCGCAAGAGGGCTATTGGTTCAATTTCCACTATCACACCTATGAAGACAATTTCCAAACTCACCATCAGCTGGGAGCCATTTACTGGGCAAAAGATACTCCGCCAAAGTGGATGAGTTAGATGAGTTAATAGTTGCGTACGGGAGCTAAAAAAATTTATAGTATAAATGAAACTTTTTCTAAAACAACTCGTAAATAATTTATAACCAATAGGAGGAATGAACATGGCAATTAGTTTATCAAAAGGGCAAAAAGTGGATTTAACCAAAACGAATCCAGGGCTGACAAAAGTAGTCGTTGGACTTGGCTGGGATACCAATAAGTATGATGGCGGCAACGATTTTGACTTGGATTCATCTGTATTTTTGTTGGGCGAAAATGGAAAAGTGACAACCGAAACGGATTTTGTTTTCTATAACAATCCACAGGGCGCAAACGGCGCTGTTGTACATACAGGAGATAACCGGACAGGTGCCGGGGATGGTGATGATGAGCAGGTGAAAGTTGACCTTTCTTCAGTGCCTGCATCTATTCAGCGGATTGCATTTACCATTACCATTCATGAAGCTGCCAGCAGAAATCAAAACTTTGGACAAGTCTCTAACGCTTATGCCCGTATTTTTAACGAAGCTACAGGAGAAGAACTAATCCGTTATGATTTGGGAGAGGATTTTTCAATTGAAACAGCCATTGTTGTTGGTGAGTTGTACCGTCACAATGGAGAATGGAAATTCAGCGCGATTGGCAGCGGCTATCAGGGCGGCCTGGCAGCACTTGCAACGGATTTTGGCTTACAGGTTGGTTAAACTAAGAGATAGAGACCCAGCGTTAAGCTTGGGTCTCTTACAAATTTTTCATCATCGTTTGGAGGAACAACATTCATGTCAGTTTTACAAGGAATTTTAGATACATATGCACAATTTTTCGATTGGCAAATGTGGGGAGAAGTCTTAACAGATCCAGTATCTTGGGGGCTTATTGGGACGCTGATCGTTCTTGAAGGATTGTTGTCTGCCGACAATGCGCTTGTATTGGCTGTTATGGTTAAACATCTGCCGCCAGACAAACGGAAAAAGGCATTATTCTACGGCTTATTAGGAGCTTATATATTCCGGTTTATCGCCATCGGCATTGGGGTATACCTCATTAAGTTCTGGTGGGTAAAAATAATCGGTGCTGGATACCTTGCCTGGCTGTCCATTAAGTACTTTATGGACAAGCGGAAAGGGGAATCGGACGAACATGCTGATGAAGCAGAAGAGGGCATTAAAAAAGGCGGTTTGTTGATTCGGATGTTTGGTACTTTTTGGGGAACGGTTGCTTCAGTAGAGTTAATGGATATCGCCTTTTCTGTTGACAGTGTACTGGCCGCATTTGGAGTGAGCAGCGAGGTTTGGATCCTGTTAATTGGCGGTATGCTTGGTGTCCTAATGATGCGGGGGGTTGCAGGAGTATTCTTGACTCTGATTGACCGAGTTCCTGAACTCGAGACAACGGCATATATTCTCATTCTAATCATTGCTGTGAAAATGTTCTTAACCGTATTCCATATTGAAATGGGACACATCACTTTCTTCATCATTCTGGTTTTAACATTTGGTATTACATTTATCATCCATTTTATGAATAAGAAAAAAGAAGCGGCTAAAGAAAATCATTCATAGCAATCTGTTGAACAGTGGGAGAGGACGAGAGTTGTCTCCCTTATTTTTTACCTTAAAATGAGGAGCATAAAGATATGAGGTTTTTTTCCTATTTTTACGATGATGAACTGGAGCATTTCTTCTATCAAAAACCCCAGGACTTTAATAAATACACCAACCGAGAGCTTCTGGCTTTCGGATTGGGAGCAACCCTTTATATGCCCGCGACTCGCCCGAATATTCATCAGGAAATTCTATCAAATAAGCATGTAGGCTTAACCTCGCTTGTTATTGATTTGGAAGATGCCGTCGGTGATAAAGAGGTTGAAACTGCGGAGCAATCATTAATCAAAGAATTGATTAAACTGGATGAAGAGCTCGATAAAGGGTTTATCTCGTTAACAGATTTGCCGTTGATGTTCGTAAGAATCCGGTCACTCGAGCAATTGCAGCGAATTTTAGTGCAGGTTGAAGAATCCATTCGAATATTGACAGGAGTGGTTTTGCCAAAGTTTAGCCCTGAAACGGGGGAGGAACTTTTAAAAGAAGTTCATCGTATTCATTCTGAACACCACCCGTTTTATGCGATGCCGATTCTTGAAACGGCGCGGGTGATTCAAAAAGAAACGAGAATCAAAGAATTATTGGCGATTAAAGCATTGACGGATGACTATAAAGAAAATGTTTTAAATATTCGGATTGGTGCGACTGATTTTTGCGGATTATACGGTATACGACGAAGTGCAGAAAGCGCAGTTTATGATATTGCTGTTTTACGAGATACCATCTCAGATATTATCAATATTTTTCAGAGGCATGACAGCCCATATATCGTATCCGGTCCAGTATGGGAGTATTTCTCTTCAGGTGACCGGATCCTTAAGCCGCAGCTAAGACAGACTCCCTTTCGAGAACGCTATGGCGAGGAAGGGGTCAAATGGAGAAAACAATTAATTAACCAGCATTTGGATGGTTTGATACAAGAAGTAATGATGGATGTTGCCAATGGATTAACAGGAAAAACGATTATTCACCCAACACACATAAAAGTCGTGCAAGCTCTTAATGTTGTGACGCATGAGGAATATATTGATGCCATGAATATAGTGAATGCGGCAACAGGTGAGGTCGGCGTAATGAAAAGTAAGTTTTCCAACAAAATGAATGAAATTAAGCCCCATTTTTATTGGGCCCAAAAGACGATATTGAAATCAAAGTTATATGGGGTGTTACATGAAGACGTCACAAACCTTGACCTTATCAAAAAAGAAGGATACCTATCCTATTCTTGATTCGATTGAAACGGAAATTGAAGTTTCAGAGAATCCCTACAATTTGAAGATAGATCAGCTGTTTGCCATGGCGGCGCGGATCAATAAAAAGCGCTCGTTTTTATTTGTAAGCAAGGTCTTAGGAAAGCATCTCCCCATCAATCCGCATAAAGGGCTGGCAGCGGCTGCCCTTTTGGCTGCCAGATTCATGGAGCATGTAAAGGGGGCTGACTGTACTCAAAGGCAAGCGCTATTATCATTATTTTATAACGAGGAACGATTTACGAGTGTTCCTTTTATTCCTGCTTCTGTGAGTCCAGTCATCATCGGTTTTGCAGAAACGGCTACTGCCCTTGGCCATGCCTTCTTTGATTGCTTTCAGGCTGCCGACTATTTTCATACGACCAGGGAGGAGCTTGCCGAAAGAAAACCGGATATCACATTTGAGGAAGAGCATTCCCATGCGACCTCGCATCGCTGTTATATTCCGCTTGAAATCCTGCAGAATGGCCGGGAGATTGTTCTGGTCGATGATGAAATGACGACAGGAAAAACCGCCCTTAATATTATCCAATCGATACACGCAAGATTCCCCAGAAAGGAATATACGGTTGTTTCAATATTGGATTGGCGGTCTGAAGAAAATCGCCAGCAATTTTCCCGCATAGAGCAGAAATTTGAGATTAAAATTCATACAGTCAGTTTGCTATCCGGAAATGTCCGTGTTCGGGAGCTCAAAGAACTTCCTCCTTTAGCCGAGAAAAACATGATGGCAGAAAAGCCAGAGCTGCTCATTGAATCCTTGGATTTGTCGGCATTTTTTACCCCTATCCAATTTTCATCGATTAAAGAGGAGAATAGGGCACCATTTATTAAAGAAACCGGGAGATTTGGACTTGCTAGTGATGAAAACAAGCGGCTTTATCAAACGATTGTCCGGGCTGGTGAATTTCTATCCTCCCAGCGCCATGGAAATCGGACACTTTGTCTCGGAACAGGAGAATTTATCTATCTTCCGATGAGATTGGCAGCCGAGATGGGCAGCGGGATATTCTATCAATCTACGACGAGGAGTCCCATTTTTGTTGCAAATGAAGCTGGTTATGGTGCCAGATATGGTTTAGCCTTCCCTTCACCAGAAGATAACGATATTGCCCATTTCGTCTATAATATTCCACCGGGACATTATGATGAAATATTTATATTTTTTGAAAGAGAGCCTTCATTAAAGGCACTTAAACCGTTTTTAGAGGAGCTGGCCAAAACTCAAATACGGTCAGTAAAACTTGTCAGCTGTTCAAAAGAGAGGTGATATGAAATGCAGGAGTTGATGAATAAACCTGCTAAAATTGGTTCGTATTCCGACGATGACGTATTATTTCTGTTAAAGGATTTAAGCGAAGTCCAGCTTGAGGATACAACAGACAACCGGGAATGGAAGATGCAATCTGGCGGGCATTACAGTGAGTCTTTGCCTATCGAGTATCAGCCTCCACAGCCATATGTGGATCTGTTTTGGAAAGCATTGCATGAATATAAAGAAAAGGTTGCCTTGTGTATAGGCATCGTGGCAGAACAAATTTATCAGCTAAAGGGAAAGCAAGCGGTTCTTGTGTCTTTGGCGCGTGCAGGCACCCCGGCAGGCATATTAATAAAAAGGTATATTAAGTACCGCTTTAACCTATCATTGCCACACTATAGTGTCTCCATCATTCGGGATAAGGGCATCGATGAAAATGCCATTCATTATATCCGAAAGGCATACCCGAATGGAAAAATCCAATTTATTGACGGCTGGACCGGAAAAGGGGCGATTTCCATTGAATTATCCAAGGCGTGCCAAGAATATGAACAGAAATATGATGTCCATCTGGATGATACATTAGCTGTCATTGCGGACCCAGGTTTTTGCACCACAATGTATGGAACAAGAGAGGATTTTTTGATTCCAAGCGCATGCTTGAATTCTACTGTATCGGGTCTTGTGAGCCGTACCGTTTTAAACAATCAATATATTGGCAAGGATGACTTCCATGGCGCAAAGTTTTATAAAGAACTAGCGGATGAAGATGTTTCCAATCAATTTATTGACATCATCGAAGGAGAATTTCCCAAAATAGCCGATCAGGCTCATAAAAGTGCTGCGCAAAAAAAAGAGGATGAACCAGGCGCTATATTTTTAGGCATGCAGGATGTGAAAAAAATTCAAGAAGAATTTTCAGTTGAGAACACTCACTTGATCAAACCTGGTGTGGGTGAAACAACAAGGGTCTTATTAAGAAGGGTGCCATGGAAGATCCTAATGAGGGACAAAACGAGTCCGTATGTACAGCATATTCTCTTGCTGGCAGCTGAGAGGAATGTGGAAGTAGAGGAGTATTCAGGGCTTAACTACTTGTGCTGCGGAATCATTAAAACAATCAAGGGGCCAAAGAAATGATATTTGCCTCTGATCTGGACCGTACCTTGATTTACTCGAATCGGGCCATCGCTTCCGTTGGCTCAAGGGAAACAGCAACCCTTAAACCTGTTGAAAGGATGGGGAGCCGCTGGGCTGCCTACATGTCGGATGGCGCCTTTTCAGCATTAAAAGAGCTGGCACAAAGCAGTTTGTTCATTCCTGTTACAACGAGAACAACGGAACAGTACAACCGAATTATCATCTTTGGCCAGGATATTCCTGTTAAATATGCGATTACCTCAAATGGAGCCCGGATATTAGTGAACGGAAATCCAATGGATGAATGGACAAACTGTATTTCAAAAAGCCTGGAAGAATCTTTACCTCCCGCCGAATTCCTTTCAGCAATAACGCGCAGCGGTTTGGAATGGAAAGGGGAATGGAAACAAGCCGAGGATTTATTTTTATATTCTATATTAGCCGAAATATTACCTGAATCCACACTAAAACAGATTGCCGCCGTAGCGCAGGCAAGCGGCTGGCGAATATCCCTGCAAGGCAGAAAACTTTATTTTATCCCGAAAGCCATCAATAAAGGGGACGCTCTTGAATTTATTTGCAGGCTGGAAGGCCAAAAGGCGATGGCCGGGGCTGGAGATTCCCGCCTTGACTTGGATTTTTTAACGCATTGTCAGCTTGGATTTGTTCCCAAACATGGGGAAATTGCTAAGGAAGACTTAGATCCAAGTCTAACCGTTACCAACCAATCAGGGATAAAAGCCGGGGAAGAAATCCTTCAGCAATTTTTAAAATTGCTGCCGCTGGCTATCTAATGTCTGCCTTAATCCGGCTGACAACAAAGTAATAAACACACGCAAATAAACTATAGCAAACTACAAGAAACAAAATCATATGACTGACAGAGGCAATTGCCGGAGAAAGCAGCAAAGTAAATATGATACTGAAGACAAATAAATCTAAATAGATAAACAAATCGGATGACACCACATCCATCACGGTATTCAATTCCTCATTGGCGAGGTCCACCCTGGAACGTTTATAAAGAAATCTCATTCAAGTCACCTACTTTAGTATCGTACTCAAATATATGTAGGGACGGGAATAAAGGTGAAAAAACAAAACTTTTTCATTTTGTTTTTATATAAACAAATGAACGGTTTAGCTAACTATGATAAGATAGAATGGTAAAAACATTACATACTTTGCAAAACACGTTATAATTCTTCCTTATAGGAAAAAAACTTGCGCTAATAGAGGAAGGGATTTTAAATGTATCCACCTTTACAACAATTAAACATCTGTCCTGTATCCCTTTCATTTGAAAATTGGCAAAGTACATTAAAAAAACCGTTGCCGGAAAGGCCTAATTATTTAGTAGAAAATGGGACGATTCAAATTGGGCAAGTAGTAGGAGAATTCCTAGGGATTCCAATTGATACTGACGATTATTACAATCAGCTGTATGACTATGTAAATTCAAGGGATCTTCATCTATGTTTATTGAGTGAGGATACTCTAATTAAAACGCTAGATAACACCCGTTTCCAAGCGATACAAAAAATTCTGAATATCAGCCAGGAGCAAAACCTGTCTGTCAACCGCTTTACGGCTTTCCTCGATGGTGAACAGCTCCTATTGAAATCAAATGTTCCTGTGCTTCATCGCAAACTTAGAGAAGCGATGATTGAAACTTTGGAATTATATACTCGATTGGAACATGGCGGATTAAAAAATCATGAGCTGAGACGGATATTGGTTGATATCATCAAGTGGTCTTTTAATCATTTGCAGCCTGCATTGGAAACGGCAGATCCTGAACAGGTTATGCCAAGGTTTTTGTGGTACGGCGATTATAAAAAGAGCCACCAGTATTTTTTATATTATTTAATTTCACTTGGCTGCGACATGATTATTTTTCATCCTGAAGGACGGGACATTTTGGATGGTTTCATCCAGGATCCCATTTTCAAGCATCATTTTCCCAATCAAGAAAAGCCAGAACCCTTCCCAACTGAGAGACGAAGCAGAAAGACAACTGTGGCTTACAGAGCTTCCAGAGAGATTGAAACCATTCTTAATCAGGAAGGTACGGGTTTGTATAAGCCATGGCAGTTAAGGGATTATACCCCATCGTCGCTGACACTGAGGACTACTTATGATGAACTGTTTATCCTCAGTAAAGAAATAGCCATGATCCGCCCAGAATTTGAGGTGAAAAATGGAGAAGTGAAAATACCGTCTATTTTCGCTAAAATTCAGGGAGTCAGTAAAGATCGAAAAGAGTATTGGGAACGTCTACATTCCTTGCTTGAAACAGATAACAGCCTGCTTATGCGCCAGCTCCCATTTACCGTTCCCAGTTCCAGTGATTTTCGCTTTCATTATCGGAATGCGTTAGGTAAAGACGGTTGTGTACAGCCGGAAATTATCATGAAATCGCATTATTGGCCCTATTCTTTTTTGCCGGCAGGCTTGCAAAAAGGAATAGCCCATGCCATTCGGAACATATGTGATAAACCGGATTTAAAGCCGTTGCCAATGGAAAGTTTAGAGGAAGTGAAAATTTTCCTGTTCACCCAGTCAATGTTTATGCCGAAAAGCATCATTCAATTGCTGGAACGATTTGATTATTCCCAGCATGTGCCAAAACTGATTCTTTTCAACAACGAAACAACAGGCAGGTTATCACGCTCTGACGCTGCATTAATGCTTTTATTGAATCAATTTGGCATTGATATCATTCTTTACAATCCAACTGGCCACAATGATGTTGAAACTTTTTTGGCTCCTGGAATTTTTGATATCCATTGGCTTGAAGATGTTGTTTTTGATCTGGCTTATAAAGAGCCATCCAATTCCATTTTTAAAAAAGGAATTTTTCAAGGCATTTTAAAAAATTTAAGGGGAGATTAATCAGTGAATTTATCACCTAATCCATCCAGTAACTTAACGCCGGTGCCAGCAGAAGACCTGCTGACAGAGGATAAAGTATCAGACATCAAGCTTGCTCTCCGCAAGGAACCAGAGATTCAAAATTTGGCCCGCTCGATTGATGAACGCGACCAAATTCAGATTTTAGAGTTTGGCAAGGAACCGGCTGTCCAGATTTCACGATTTTCTGATCAAATATTAGCGAACATGAGAACAACAAAGGTAGAGGACTCCGGTGAACTGTTAAAACAGCTAGGCCGAATCATGGATAAATTCGATCCAAAAGATTTTCAGAAATCCTCGGGCGGACTTTTCGGCAAGCTCTTTAAAAAGGGCGGAAAAATGGTTGAGAAAATATTTGGCAAATATCAAACCATGGGTTCTGAAATTGATAAGGTATATGTAGAGATTTCGAAGTATCGTGAGGAAATGGTCGATTCAACCAGCATGCTGGAAGGAATGTATGAGCAAAACTACCAATATTATATGACCCTGGAAAAATATATTGTTGCCGGTGAACTGAAAGTTGAAGAATTAAAGGCCAATCAACTTCCACAGCTGGAGGCAAAGGCGGCTTCCGGGGACCAGCTTGCTTCGATGCAGCTGGACTCATTAAAAAATGCCATAGAGCTATTAGAGCAGCGTATCTATGACCTGGAAATGGCGAAAATGGTTGCCTTGCAGACTGCTCCGCAGATTCGTATGCTTCAGCGGGGAAATACAAAATTGATTGGAAAAATTAATTCAGCGTTTGTAACAACGATTCCGATTTTTAAAAATGGTTTAATCCAAGCGGTTGCAGCCAAACGGCAAAAGCTTGTGGCTGACTCCATGAGTGAACTGGACCGCAGGACCAATGAAATGCTGCTCCGAAATGCCCAAAATATCTCACAGCAAAGTGCAGATATTGCCAGACTTGCGGGTGGCCCAAGCATAAAAATTGAAACAATTGAAGAATCCTGGAACATTATTATCAAAGGAATGCAGGAAACGAAGGCAATTGAAGACGAGAACAAGCGCTTACGTGAAGAAGGCACCAAACGGCTGGAACAGCTGCAGGAAAACTTTAAGAAACTGAAGCAGCAATAATAAAATAAAAGACAAACATTAGGATGGAGTGATAGAAATGGCGATTAATTTACAAAAAGGCCAGCGTGTCGATTTGACAAAAAGCAATCCAGGACTGACAAAGATTATGGTGGGTCTTGGCTGGGATCCGGTCCAAAGCGGCGGTGGCGGCGGGTTGTTCGGCTCCCTGTTTGGAGGCGGCGGAGCACCGAATATTGACTGTGACGCTTCCGTTATCATGCTTGGCGAAAATGATAAGCTGCGTAATAACAAAGATGTCATCTATTTCGGCAATTTAAGAAGCAATGATGGCAGTGTCCAACATTCAGGGGATAATTTAACTGGAGACGGGGAAGGCGATGACGAGCAAATCATGATTGATTTGAGCAGGGTGCCATCGCATATTCAAAAATTGGTCTTCGTGGTGAATATATATGACTGCGTAAAACGCAAACAGCATTTTGGCATGATTCGCAATGCTTTCATTAGGGTCGTAAACCCTGCAACAAATCAGGAATTAATCCATTATAATTTAACGGATAATTACAGCGGTCTGACCTGCCTTGTTACTGGTGAAATTTACCGGCACGGAAATGAGTGGAAGTTTGCCGCGATTGGCAGCGGTACTAATGCAGCCGGCTTAAGCGAGATAGTCCGTTCTTACAGCTAAGCCAAAATGTAGATAGGCAATGTCTTTTGTATAAGGAACTGGTTTTGATTCAAAGTAAATGGGGTGATTCTTTTGGGCATCAATCTATCTAAAGGACAAAGAATTGATTTGACTAAAACCAATCCGGGACTAACGAAGGTAATTGTCGGACTTGGTTGGGATACAAACCGTTATAATGGCGGCCATGATTTTGATCTGGATGCATCCGCGTTTTTGACCGATGCCAACAGCCGCGTCATCAATGATTTAGATTTTATTTTTTACAATAATTTAACAGATCCTTCCGGTGCAGTGGAACATACAGGGGACAACCGTACTGGTGAAGGTGATGGGGACGATGAACAAATCAAAATCGACTTCAGTAAAGTCCCGGCGCATGTTCATCGTATTGCGATTGCTGTTACTATCCATGAGGCGGAAGGGCGCAATCAAAACTTTGGGCAGGTGAGCAATGCATTTGTCCGTGTTGTGGACGAAGAGACGAATCGGGAAATATTAAGGTTTGATTTAGGCGAGGATTTCTCCGTTGAAACGGCTGTCGTTGTATGCGAATTATACCGCCATAACGGCGATTGGAAGTTCAATGCGGTTGGCAGCGGCTTTTCCGGCGGGTTGGCTGCACTTTGCCGCAATTTTGGATTGCAAGTGTAAAAAAAACATTTTAGAACAATAGTTTTGTGAAGGAGACTGACATCCTGAGGGTCAGTCTCTTTTGTTAGATGAACAACTTCACGAATCTGTGTTAAAATAGGAGGATATGAATCATTTAGGGAGTGTATCGTTTTGAAGCAATATTTAGATCTATGCAAACACGTGTTAGAAAATGGCGTTGTTAAGGATGACCGTACTGGAACCGGGACAATCAGCACCTTTGGTTATCAAATGCGGTTTAATTTAGAAGAGGGTTTTCCACTCCTGACAACTAAAAAGCTGCATTTAAAGTCGATCATTTATGAACTGCTTTGGTTTTTAAATGGCGATACCAATGTCCGGTACCTGCAGGAAAATGGAGTTCGGATCTGGAATGAATGGGCCGATGAAAATGGGGATCTTGGTCCGGTTTATGGCCGTCAATGGCGGTCATGGACAGGTGCGGATGGGACAACCGTGGATCAAATAAGTGAATTGGTAAACCAAATAAAAACGAACCCAAATTCAAGAAGACTCTTGGTAAACGCTTGGAATGTTGCGGAAATTGATAAAATGGCCCTTCCTCCGTGCCACTGCATGTTTCAATTTTATGTCGCAGATGGGAAACTATCATGCCAATTATATCAGAGGTCTGCAGACTTGTTTTTAGGAGTTCCGTTTAACATTGCCTCCTATGCTTTATTAACAATGATGATTGCCCAAGTTTGCGGCCTGCAGCCTGGAGAGTTTATCCATACTTTCGGGGATGTTCACATTTACAAAAATCATCTGGATAACGTGAAACTGCAATTACAACGAGAGCCCCGTCCATTGCCTGTAATGAGGCTGAATCCTCAGGTTACAGATTTGTTTTCCTTTTCCTATGATGATTTTTCATTAGAAAATTACAACCCTCATCCAGCCATTAAGGGAGCAGTCAGTGTATGATTTCGTTTATCGTGGCAATGGACAGGAATGGAGTAATCGGAAAAGATAATCAGCTTCCGTGGCATCTTCCGGAGGATTTGAAATTTTTTAAACAGGTAACGATGGGGCACCCGATTGCAATGGGAAGGAAAACCCATCAATCGATTGGACGTGCCCTTCCAGGCAGGGAAAATATCGTGATTACCCGTCAGCCGAGTTTTCATAGTGAAGGCTGCACCGTTGTGAATTCTGTTGAGGAATTTGTGCAGTATTGCCGCGGAAGAAATGAGGAGATCTTTGTAATAGGCGGAGCAGAAATTTTTAAAGAAACGTTTCCGTTTGCGGATCGATTGTATATAACCTTTATTAACGAAGAGTTTGAAGGAGATACCTTCTTCCCTAAATTCGAGTTAATAGAATGGGAACTTGTTTCCTCCCAAATAGGGAATAAAAATGAAAAAAACCCATATGACTATGAGTTTAGGACTTACGTTCGCAAAACCAGCGGCCATTCTATTTAACTTCTATTCATCAGCGGGATCGCTTGGCCCGCTGATGAGTGGTTTGCGATCATTCAAATTCTGCTAAAATCTTCAGCATTCCACGGAATTCATCTGGATGGCAAAATTCTTCCTCACGGAAATGTGCTTTGATCCAGGCAATTAGTTCTTTAGGGGTATTAAAGTATTCACCACTGGTGTCACTTTTACGAATCGTATACCTGCCATTGTCCTCATCGATTGTTACCTCTACAGGAAGGGCACCGTCAAAACTGAAGAGTGAAAATTCCATCCAAATCACTTCCTATCCATGAAAAATTACCCATTTCGTATATTTTACGCTAGTGATGTAATTATATGCAAAATAACTTTAATTGTCAAAAAATTCAAATAATATTTTTGTCATTTGGACATTGACTTACATGGAGCTTCTTGTTAAATTGTTATAGAGAGTGGAGAATCTCTGATTTTATATGATATGTATCACACTAAGGTTATTTTTATTGGATATTGTGAATTTACTATGAATTATCACCGATAATGACCCCAAAATCTATGATCAATATTATAATTACATTAGAGGCATTAACCACTATTATAAGGGGATGTAAACTATGTTTTCTAACATTGGAATTCCGGGATTAATTTTGATATTAACACTCGCACTGATTATTTTTGGACCAAAGAAATTGCCTGAAATTGGCCGTGCCTTCGGACAGACATTAAAAGAATTTAAAAAATCCACACGTGAATTAACAGAAGACGTTATGAGCGACGTTGAAGAAGAAAAGAAAAAATTGACAAAATAAGGTGTAAGATCCCATCTTGCACCTTTTCTTCTCGTTTTTTGAACTATACTGATGTGGAGAAAAACTTGTATATTTTATTTAAAAAAATTGGCAGGGGAAAAACATGGAAGATAAAGAATTACAATTAGTCGATCA
Source organism: Neobacillus muris (assembly GCF_943193175.1). Classification (GTDB taxonomy): domain Bacteria; phylum Bacillota; class Bacilli; order Bacillales; family Cytobacillaceae; genus Neobacillus; species Neobacillus muris. Next base: position 27,957 of record NZ_CALPDF010000021.1, on the reverse strand, counting down.
TCTGGAAGAATTGCGCAAGCGGATTATAATTACCGCCATAGCATTTGTGATATTCTTTATCGCCGGTTTTATTTACGTGCAAGATATTTATAATTGGTTCGTTAAAGATCTCGACGTGAAGCTGATTGTACTTGGACCAAGCGATATTATCGGGGTTTATTTCATGATCGCTACTTTAGTGGCAATAGCCGGAACGATTCCAGTCTTGGCTATTCAAATCTGGCTGTTTGTAAAACCAGCCCTTAAGCCTAATGAAAGACGATTAACCTTATCTTATATTCCGGCGCTGTTTCTGCTATTCATTCTTGGTTTGGCATTTGGGTATTTCGTTATTTATCCAATGGTGCTTAAGTTCCTAGTTAATATGGGCGGTAATATGTTTGTCACCAATTTTACAGCAGACAAATATTTTCGGTTTATTTTGCATATGAGCCTGCCATTTGGTGTACTGTTCGAATTGCCGGTGGTCGTGATGTTCCTAACTTCCTTAGGAATCATTAATCCGATTGTATTGTCAAAGATCCGAAAATATGCCTATTTTGTATTGATTATTATTGCAGTCGTTATTACACCACCAGATTTTATGTCTGATTTTGTGGTTACACTGCCGCTTTTGCTGCTTTATGAAATCAGCATTAACCTATCCAAATTTGTATTTCGGAAAAAGCTAAAAAAACAACAAGAAGAGTTGATAGAAGCATAAAAAAAGACCTTAAGCAGATGACTTAAGGTCTTTTTTTATGCTTGTATTCACTAGTTTGCTCCTGTATTGCTCCATTACCATCATACTAACTGAAATTACCATAATAATGCATATAAGGATTCTTTGTGTACTTTTTTGAAATTTCAGGACGAAGGAACTAAAGTGTACTACAATTGCCTTGAAATCAAGTCAATCCTAATTTCTAGGAAAATGGGAGGGAAAGAAAGCGGATGAAAAGGCAGAGAACAGTGTATGAGGCTGCAATTGAAAGTGGAGTTAGCCGGCGTGATTTCTTGAAAATGTGTACGGCGCTGGCAGCCACACTCGGGCTCGAATATTCACAATCCAAACAAGTGGTTCATGCCATGGAAAACGGGTCAAGGGTCCCGGTAGTCTGGCTGCAATTCCAGGATTGTACTGGCTGCTCAGAATCATTTATTCGGTCATCACAGCCTAAGGTTGAAAGCGTTTTACTTGATATGATTTCGCTGGAATATACGGAAGTTTTATCTGCAGCATCTGGACAACAAGTTGAAGACAACATGAAACAAGTATTAAAAGATTATAAAGGGAAATATATTCTGGCCGTTGAAGGCAGTATCCCAGAGGATGATTACTTAGCAGTTGGAGGAAAATCTGCAAAAGAGACTTTAAGGGAAATGGCTGAAGATGCCATGGCTGTTGTAGCATATGGTTCTTGCTCCTCCTGGGGAGGAATTCCCGGAGCAAACCCCAACCCTACAGGTGCAAAACCAGTTACTGGTTTTATCAATGACACACCGGTAATTTTAGTTCCAGGTTGCCCCCCTATTGCAGAAGTGATGACAGGTGTAATCGCACATATTATTACCTTTGGCAAATTACCTGAACTTGATGTGTTTGGCCGGCCCAAAGCATTTTACCGTCATCGTATCCATGATAAATGCAACAGAAGAGCGTATTTTGATGCAGGCCTATTTGTTGAATCCTTCGATGATGAGGGGGCTAAACAAGGCTATTGTTTATATAAAGTGGGGTGTAAGGGGCCGACTACATACAACTCCTGCGCTGAAATGCGCTGGAACGGCGGGGTCAGCTACCCGATTCAATCCGGCAACCCTTGCATCGGATGTTCAGAAAAAGACTTTTGGGATAATGGCCCGTTTTACACTAGAAGAGCCAAAATTCCTGGGACTCAAACAACCATTAATCCAGATGCGGTTGGTTTGGGAGTTGTTGGTTTAGCAACAGCCGGAGTCGCTGTCCATGCAGCAGGGACGGTAGTCAAGAAAAAGCTAGATGACAAACGAGGTGAAAACGAATGAGTGAACATATTGTTGTAGATCCAATTACAAGAATTGAAGGGCATCTTCGGATTGAAGCGGATATAGATGAAACGGGAGTTATTAAAGATGCATTCAGCTCTGGAACTGCCGTAAGAGGATTGGAGTTAATCGTAAGGGACCGTGATCCCAGGGATGTATGGGCATATGTCCAGAGAATTTGCGGTGTTTGCACTACGGTACATGCTCTTGCCTCCGTTCGATCTGTTGAAGATGCTTTAAAAATTAAAATTCCAAGAAATGCCCACCTGATTCGCGATATTATGAACGAGGCCATTTACATTCATGACCACGTTGTCCATTTTTATCATTTGCACGCACTTGACTGGGTGGATGTGGTAAGCGCAACGCAGGCTAATCCTGCTGAAACTTCAAGAATTGCCCAGTCCATCTCCAGCTGGCCAAATTCATCTCCTGGCTATTTCACAGACGTCCAAAACAAGATTAAAAAATTAATTGCCAGCGGCCAGCTTGGCATATTTGCAAACGGTTATTGGGGCCATAAAGCATACAAACTGCCGCCGGAAGTTAACCTGCTTGCGGTTGCCCATTACTTGGAAGCGTTGGATTGGCAGAAGGAAATTGTCAAAATCCATACAATCTTTGGCGGCAAAAACCCGCATCCGCATTATGTGGTAGGCGGGATGGCAACTCCTTTGGATATTGACAGCGACAATGGCATTCATTCTGAACGGCTGATGCATGTGTCACAGATTATCGACCAAGCAAAAGAATTTGTCAATCAAGTTTATATACCAGATTTGCTTGCGATAGGTTCCTATTACAAAGATTGGACTTATGGAGGCGGATTAAACAATTACCTGTGCTATGGAGATTTCTCGACCGGAGATATTTACGATTACAAGCTCTATCGGATGCCCCGGGGGGTTGTGTTAAACGGGAATTTAAATGAAGTGTTAGATGTAGATTTAAAGGACGATAAGCAGGTTCAGGAGTTTATTGACCACTCTTGGTACCAATATGATGGAAAAGATGGCGGGAAGGGAAAACACCCGTTTGTTGGTGAAACTGACCTCCATTATACAGGCCCCAAAGCACCTTATAAAACTTTGGAAACGGATAAGAAATATAGTTGGCTGAAGTCACCGCGCTGGAAAGGCAATCCAATGGAAACAGGCCCTTTAGCAAGGTTGATCGTCGGATATGCTGCGGGGAAAACAGAAATTGTCGATCTTGTTAATGATACATTGCAAAAATTGCAATTGCCCATTTCCGCATTGCAATCTGCATTGGGACGCACGGTTTCCAGGGGACTTGAAAGTGTGTTAGTTGCGGGTTGGATGAGAAATGACATGGACGCCCTGCTGAAAAATATTAAAAACGGTGACCAAGTTACATTTGACCGCTCAAAATGGGACCCAAGCACATGGCCGGAACGTGCACAGGGCGTTGGCTGGATGGAAGCGCCGCGAGGAGCACTGGGACACTGGATTGATATTGAAAATGGAAAAACGAAAAATTACCAGGCAGTGGTTCCTTCCACATGGAATGCATCCCCAAGAGACAATAAAGAAAAAATTGGCGCCTATGAGGCAGCTCTTAAAGGGACTCCATTGTTGGATAAGGAAAAGCCATTGGAAATCCTGCGGATTGTGCATTCCTTTGACCCGTGTCTTGCCTGTGCTGTGCACTTAACGGATTTGGAAACAAATCATGCAACTGAAATACGTTTAGGATAGGAGGGAGATAAATGGGTGCGCCGAAGTTACCTTGGATAAGATCTGGCTCCATTCCTGCTTCAAAAGCGGGGTTAAACAGCGAGAATTCCTATCACCCAGAGGAACAAATTATCTATACCACCATGGAAAAAGATGTAAAGGTTTATGTATGGGATTTGCCAGTGAGGTTGTACCACTGGATAAATGCGGTGTGCATTGTCATCTTGATGGTGACGGGGATCTATATTGGAAAGCCTTTTGCTGCCGCAAGCATTCCCGAAGAAGCCTATTACTCTAATCTTATGGGCTGGGCAAGATATATCCATTTCTTTACCGCCTTTGTGTTCACAGCTGCTTTTATTTATCGGATGTTTTGGTGCTTTGCAGGTAATAAATTTGCAAGATTTAATCCTTTACGGCTGCTTTTTTGGAAAGATTTATGGGAAACAATTAAGTTTTATCTATTTCTCAAAAATAAAAAACCCCATTTTATGGGGCATAATCCGCTCGCATTTTTGAGCTATTGGATATTTAATTACTTAGGTTCCGCCATTATCATATTAACTGGGTTCTATATGTATGCAGAGCCGCAAAAGCAATCAGTCTTGGGAAAACTGTTTGCTTGGGTGCCATACATATTTGGGGATAGCTATTCACTCCGTTCATGGCATCATTTAGTTGCTTGGGCTTTTATGCTGTTTATTGTTTTGCACGTGTACTTGGCGTTCCGTGATGATTACCTGGAACGCTGCGGTTCCATTTCCTCCATGTTTACCGGATATAAAACAGAACCGAAACATGCTGTTGGTGAAGAACATGACAAATAAAATGGACAGTCAACCTATTACTATTTTAGGAATTGGCAACACTCTGTTTTCAGATGAGGGTGTTGCCATCCACCTTTTGCCAATCTTGGAGAAAGCTCTGAGAGACTATGAAAATATTGAGATTATTGAGGGTTCAACAGATGGAATGAGGTTGCTCGGTCCGGTAGAGGATGCGGAAAATTTAATTATCATCGATGCCATTAACGCGGGAGAACCAGGAGGGACAATTATTAAGCTTGAGGGGGATAAAATCCCCGCCTATTTCGGAATTAAAATGTCGATTCACCAGCTCGGATTCCAAGAAGTTTTAATGGCAGCAAAAATGCGGGAACGCTACCCTAAGCGAATTGTTATGTTGGGCATGCAGCCCACTTCGTTAGAATTAGGAGTTGAATTAACCGAAATCAATCGAGAGCAGCTAGGTAACCTTGCCAGCCTTGTGGTCGGGCAGATAAATGACTGGAGAAATCTGTCATGAAGCGCAGCGAGTTTTTTAAGGAAATGGCAGGCGGTCTGATAGATGCTATTAAGTCCGCCTATGACCCTTTTTTGCTAGACGATTTAGAAAAAGTAGAAACGGCAGCTGACTTAATACTGGGCATCAACTGGGTTCCGTTGATGAATGAGAACGAGAAGATTTCCAATCTTGAAATGAGGTTTCTTATAGGAAAACCAATCATTGTTTCCAAGAAAGGAACGGAAATAAGGACTATGAGCGGGGTATGCCCAGTATGTTCGAATATTATTATTCTAACAACACTATATTCAACTGGAAAATGCTTGAATTGTCAAAAAGAAATCAATTTTAAGACAAATGAAGGGGGCTTAAGGCTAGATCCTCTTCCAATAAAGGTAAAGGATCATAGGTATTATGTGGGACTCCAAAGTGTAAAGAAACAAGGTGGGTTACATGCATGAAATGTCATTGATGGGTGACATCATTCAGCTTGTTTGTGATGATGCTGCAACAAGAGGCATTAAGAGGATAGAAAAGATTGAACTGACAGTAGGGGAAATTTCCAATGCAATGCCTGATGCTTTAAGAATGGCCTTTGCCATTTTTCATGAGCAAAACCCTCAAATTTTCACTGAAAAAGCTGAGCTGATTATTCATCTTGAGGCAGCCAAAGCCAAATGTGTGATTTGTGATTTGGAATATCGTCCTGACCAAAAAATAGCTCTTTGTCCAAACTGCCATGTTCCCGCAGGACGGGTACTATCGGGGGACACATTTCAAGTTTTATCCTATGAAGGGAGTAAGGTAGATGAAAGTAACATTAAGAACAGACGTACTGACGAATAATGATAAGGCTGCAGAATTCAATAGAGACCTTTTCCAAAAAATGAAAGTTATGGTGGTTAATCTAATGAGTTCACCTGGTGCAGGAAAGACCACTCTATTGGAGGAAACGGTAAGAGCCCTAGCAGAAAAGTATCGGATTGCTGTCATCGAAGGGGACCTAGCTACCGAAAGGGATGCCAATAGGATCCGAGCAATGGGGGCAAAAGCGGTTCAAATTAATACACATGGCGGTTGTCATTTGGATGCACGAATGGTGGCAGCAGCATTGGCGGAATTAGATTTAGAGGTAATTGATTTGCTATTTATTGAGAACGTTGGGAACCTCGTGTGCCCATCAGGTTATGATCTCGGCCAAAATCATAAAGTGGCGGTATTAAGCATTCCGGAAGGGAATGACAAGATCCCAAAATACCCGCAGATGTTTATGCGGACTGAGCTCGTTTTATTAAATAAAATCGACCTGCTTCCCTTCCTTGATTTTAGTGTAGAGGAAGCCAGAAAGGACCTAGGTGAAATCAATCCAGCATCAAGTCTGCTTCCATTGTCTGCCAGAACAAAAGAGGGGCTCGATGAATGGTTCTCTTGGATTGAAGGGGCTTTCCAAAAATGCCTGCAGCTGTAAACATTGCCGTCCGGGGCAGAGTGCAGGGGGTTGGTTTCCGTCCGTTCGTTTTTCAGTTAGCCCATTCCTATCAGCTTTGTGGAACCGTACAAAATAACATGGATGGGGTAAAGATTTATCTTGAAGGGCAATTAGAGATGATACAGGCATTTTTGGAAGATTTGCGAAAGAAGGCTCCTAGGCTGTCAAAGATTGATGAAATCATGGTTGAGGACAGCCCCATTCTTCATGCAGTGGATTTTTCAATCATCGAGAGTGAGAGGTCTGGGACATCGAAACTTGTGATCCCCATCGATTCAGCAGTTTGTGATGACTGTCTAAAAGAAATGAATGATCCTAATGATTTTCGTTACCAGTATCCATTCATTAACTGCACTCAATGCGGCCCGCGCTACACCATAATTGAAGAATTGCCTTACGACCGTCCCTATACAACGATGAAAAGTTTTCCGATGTGTGAAGATTGCCGCCGGGAATATGAAGACCCGGCAAACCGGAGGCATCATGCGCAGCCGATTGCTTGTCCAAAATGTGGCCCAAAAGTGAGGCTGGTGAATCAGGATGCGAAAGAAATCATTTCAGAAAACCCGATTAAAGATACAATTGCACTGCTTAAGGAAGGAAAGATTATTGCCATAAAAGGGATAGGCGGGTATCATCTTTGCTGCGATGCACGAAATAAACAAGCTGTTTTATTGCTGCGCAACCGGAAAAATCGTCCGGTAAGGCCTCTGGCCGTCATGGCGGCATCTGTATCTATCGCTAGAGAGTTTGCAGAAATCAGCGACTTTGAAGAGGAATTGCTAGAAAGTCCCGAAGCGCCGATTGTGATATTGAGGAAACAGAAAAGTTATGATCTGGCAGACGGTGTGGCACCAAATATGAAAACAATAGGTGTCATGCTGCCTTATTCTCCCTTGCATCATTTATTGTTTTCAAATGCTGGCTTATCCTGTTTGGTCATGACTAGCGCTAATCCTTCGGGCATGCCGATTCTTTACAAAGATGAAGAAGCTTTTCAGTACCTTGCAGGAATAAGTGATTACTATCTAGTGCATAATCGGGAAATTCTTCATCCTGTTGATGACTCTGTTATTCAAGTTAATAACGGTAAATTGGACTTTTTGAGACGCTCAAGAGGATATGTTCCAGATCCTTTTTCGGCAGCAGAGGATGTAACCGGAGTGATTGCATTTGGCAGCCAGCAAAAAAACACTTTTACCATCGGCCGTAATCAGCAAATCTTTATTGGGCCCCATATTGGTGACTTGGAGAATATGGAAACCATTGCACATTTTAAGCAAGAACTGGACCATTTACTAAAATGGATTGATACACCCAAAATGGCAGCAGTCATTGATGCCCATCCCGATTATGAAAATCAGAAAATAGTAAAGGAATATGATTTTGATGAAGTAATTGAAATCCAGCATCATCATGCCCATATGGCAGCATGCATGGCAGAACACCGTTTGTCAGGAAAAGCGTTGGGAATTATTCTTGATGGCACCGGGTACGGAATGGATGGAAATGTATGGGGATTTGAAATATTTTATGGAGATGCTTTGGATTTTGAACGTCTGGCCCATTTACACTATACCCCACTTCCTGGAGGTGAAAAGTGTATCCGCGAACCGTGGAGAAATGCAGCCGCCATGCTGATCGATCTTCACGGTATTGAAGGACTCCAGCTGGCAAAAGCGATTTTTCCAGATAAAGTGAAAGAGATAGACATTTTAAAACTAATGATTGACCGAGGCATGAATACAGTATTTGCCGGTACTTGCGGCAGGCTGTTTGATGCTGTCAGCGCTTTATCCGGGGTCACCACCTTCTCCAGCTACGAAGGAGAGGCAGCGATTCAATTAGCGGAACTGGCTGACGAAGATTTCATTTATCCGGCATATTCCTTTCATTTGCTGGAGAGCTCGATTTTAACGATAGACTTTTCACCCATGTTGAAACAAATTGCATTAGATGTATTAGCAAAGAAGAGCAAGGGACAGATTAGCGGCAGCTTCCATGAAACTGTCGTACAAGCGATTATGTCAGCAATTGAACGACTGGGAGAAACAAAGTTGGATCTTGTACGGACAGTGGTTTTATCTGGTGGCAGCTTCCATAATCGTTATTTAAGAAAAAGGCTCTCAGCCCTTTTGCAGGAAAGTGGATTTCAGGTATATGTGCCAGAAAAAGTGCCTTGTAACGATGGTGGTATATCATACGGCCAATTAGCAGCTGCAGCCGCAAAAAGGAGGGCATCTAAATGTGTGTAGGCGTACCTGCCAAAATTATTAATAAACAAGAGTATAGTGCCGTAGTGGATGTAATGGGCTCCCGTACACAGGTAGGAATCATTTTAGTTCCGGAAGTAAAAGTGGGGGATTTTGTTATTGTCCATGCAGGCCAGGCAATGAGTATTGTAGATGAATTTTATGCAAGGCAAAGTGTGGAGGAGTGGAAAAAACTTGTCGATGCTCGAGGTCCTGAAACAATCCAGCAATCCAGAAATATGTAAACCGATGGCAAAAGCGGTCATAGAGAGGGCAAAGCACTTCCATGAAACGTTCGGGCGGCGCCCGGTGTTAATGGAAGTGTGCGGCTCGCATACGATGGCGCTCGCCCGTACGGGGATAAAGCCATTGTTAAAGGATCATGTTCAACTAATCTCTGGACCAGGATGCCCAGTATGCGTAACCGACCAGCGTTCTATTGATAGCATGATAGCACTTGCTGAAGGGGATAACCGGATTATCTGCACATTTGGTGATATGATGCGGGTGCCAGGCTCCAACAAATCTTTGCTAGACTGCAAAATCGCCGGGAAGGATATTCGCGTTCTTTATTCACCCATAGAGGCGGTTTCAATTGCAGAGGCAAACCCGGAAAAAGATGTGATTTTTTTGGGGATTGGCTTTGAGACCACGATACCCATTCTGGCATTGATGGTCGGGGAAGCAGAGAAACGGGGAATCAATAACTTTTCAATTTGGATGGCAACAAAATTATTAGAGCCTGTGCTGCGATACCTGCTTGATGCCGGTGATGTTCAGTTGGATGGGTTTATTCTCCCAGGCCATGTTTCCATCGTTTTGGGAGAAGACTCCTATTCGTTTTTAGTAAAGGATTATCATATATCAGGCGTGATAACTGGATTTGAAACGGCGGAACTGCTGTCAGGAATCTATAAGTTAATCGGGCTTGCCTTATCCGAAATGCCCAGAATTCAAAATGATCATCCAGCTGTAGTCACAAAAAAAGGCAATCAAATGACCCAAAGGTGGATTGGCCGCTATTTAAGCAAGTGCGATGAAGCATGGCGGGGCATAGGGGTGATAAAGGGCAGCGGATTGGACCTTAGACAGGAGTATGACAAGTATAACGCCAAAATTAGGTTTGGCGTTGAAACAATCGAACCTCGCAAAACAAAATGCCGCTGCGGCGAAGTGATTCGTGGAGTAATTGCACCAAACGAATGTCCGCTGTTTGGGAAGGCCTGCCATCCAATGAACCCAATTGGCCCCTGCATGGTTTCAGCAGAGGGCAGTTGTGCTGCCTATTACCAATACATGAGGGAGAGCTATTAATGGAAAAATTAATCAGTTTAGCACACGGAGATGGGGGAGAATTAAGTCATCGGTTAATTCGTGATATTTTTGTGGAAGCATTTGATGATAAAATGGCTGCGTTATTTGACGCAGCTGCCATAACGATGTCTTCCCGCCAAGTGGCAGTGACCACTGATTCATTTGTTATTAAGCCGCTTTTCTTTCCAGGAGGATCTATTGGTAAACTGGCGGTGGCAGGCACGGTAAATGACCTCGCTGTCAGCGGATCAAGGCCTGCCTTTCTAACATGCGGCTTTGTGATAGAGGAAGGATTTCCAATTGGAAAGTTAAAAAGAATTGTTGAGGATATGGCTGCGGAGGCGAAAAAGACTGGGGTTCAAATTATTGCGGGTGATACGAAAGTGGTGGAGCGGGGCAGTGCAGACGGAGTTTATATTAACACGACAGGGATTGGTGTTTATGAGACTGGCATCGGCTGCAGTCTAAACTTTGAAGAAGGGGATGCCATTATTGTCACAGGATCGATTGGTGACCATGGTATAGCTGTTTTTTCTTCCAGGGAAGAACTAGGGATTTCTTCACCCATTTACAGTGACTGTGCCTCTCTAAACCGGATGCTTTGGGATGTTCTGGAACAAACAAAAGGTATACGGATTATGCGTGATCCGACTAGAGGAGGGCTAGCCACAACCTTGGTCGAAATAGCCGAAGATTTTCATGTAACTATGAAAATTAAAGAACTTGAAATTCCGGTGAAAAGAGAAGTTCATGGCGTATGCGATCTTCTGGGGTTCGATCCGCTTTATCTTGCCAATGAGGGGAAAGCCATCATTATCTGCTCAGATAACGATAAACAGATGGTATTGGATATTTTACGAACCTATCCTGAAGGAAAACAGGCCGCTATTATCGGCTCGATTATTGGGAAAGATAAAGGGCAATTATTGCTGGAAACACCTCTTGGTTCAACTCGAGGATTATCGAGATTAACAGGATCCATGTTTCCGAGAATTTGTTAACAAAAATAGGGCTGTCCAATTAAAATAGCAGGATGGAAGGGAGGACCCTCCATCCTATTTTGTTTTGACTAATTCTTGGGTTGCCTCAGAAACGGTGTAGCCGAGACGTTTAAGATGCTTTCGAATGCCGCTTCGTTCCCATGTTTTTAAGATAGGGCCCTCTAACAAATGGGCAGGATAAAAGATGCCAATGCTGGTCAGTTCGTTAAAATCCAGCCCTTTAAGAACATATTGTTCAATGAGCTGGTCCCGATGATCAATAACAGCCAGATACTTTTCCATGGCCTGTTTAAACTCCTGCTTCGTGAAGATTCCCTTTTGGTGTCCGGTAATATAAGTATGGCAATCAAGTTCAAGCAATCGATTTCCGGAGCGGATAAAGTCCTCAATATTTCCATCACTTCCGTTGTACCATGGGCCAAATGTGGTCATATCATAATCCCCTACAAAGGCAGATCCTAATTCTGGAAAATAGGGACAGGCGATGCCGCTAGTATGTCCGGGGATATGTAAGAAATGAACCTTGACATCCCCAAAGGCATATTCTGTCTCATACTCATACGCTCCTGAAATCTCTCCCAGATTTTTGGACCATGCCTCCGGAAGGGACTTCTTCCACAGCTCAACCCCTTTTTCCCCCCATTCTTGATAGACCCCATTTAATTGGGCCACACCTTCTATGGTTAGGGCTGTTTCATATTCTTTGGGGTTAATTAATTTGACAGTGTCCTTAAATAGGTGGTTATGAAGGGTATGATCGGGATGATAATGGGTGTTGATGATTAACTCGACCCCGTATTCATGATCCAGATCCAGGAGTGCTTGTGGATCTGCCCCCGTGTCGATCAGCACCTTTTCTGAACAATCAATATATAGGCTTCGGGAATAGGGGACCTTACTTCTGTTCGGGCCTTCAATAATCAGCAGCGGACCTATACGATGCATCATCATCACCTCTCCATTGTTTTTTTACCATATTATGAGTGAATGCTCATTCATTATACCATAACAAATTTGGTTCGAAAACTCTTGAGTCTGATTTCCTTTCCTCTTTAAAGAAACTTTGGTAAACTTATTTTGGTAAATTGAACAGGCTGTAGGTGAAGATATGAAAATACGAATTTCAATTATTTTTCTTCTTATTATTTCCATGCTATTAGTTTCCTGCGGGCAGCAAAAGATAGAAAATGCCGTAGATTGGCCGGTTAAGGATTTTACCGCAACAACACAGGAAAACAAGTCTATTGGCTTAAAAGATTTAAAGGGGAAGATTTGGATTGCAGATTTTATTTTTACCAGTTGTGCTGACGTCTGTCCGCCTATGACGGCAAATATGGCAAATCTGCAAAAAAAAGTTAAGGATGAAGGCCTAAACAATGTGGAATTTGTTTCCTTTAGTGTGGATCCAGCTGTGGATACCCCTGAGATATTAACTAGATATGCTCAGCAGTTTCAGGCGGACTTTACTAATTGGACGTTTTTAACAGGGTATAATCAAGAGTTTATTGAATCCTTTGCCCGGGAAAACTTTAAAACAATCGTCAAAAAACCAGAAGAAGGCAGTCAAGTCATTCATCAGACCTTTGTTTATCTTGTCAGTCCTGATGGGAAAATTAAAAAAAGCTATGATTTGTATAAAAATGTACCCTATGACGAAATGATTCATGATATAAAAGCATTACAATAGACCGTTTACATGGTCTATTTTTTTCCAAGTATAGGATAATAGTACAGAATCATGTATGTTTTCCAGACGTGTTATAATAAAAGCATCTTAGAAGGAAGGTGCTTGATATGAAAAAATTAATCATCCTTCTATTTCTCTCCATTTTTGTTTTAAGCTCCTGCAGGGAGTCTGATCCAGTAGTGCTGCACAAGGAGAAGCAGTCGGCGCTCGAAGCGTTTGCTCCATTGCCTGCTGATTTCTTTCCAAGGCATTTAACGATTGTATCAGCCGGTGATTCTTTGACAGAAGGAATCGGCGACAGTACGGGTCAAGGCGGGTACCTGCCGTATTTAAAATCGATGCTTGAAAAATCTAAAGGAATTAATGAAGTGGATTTTTTAAACTATGGAGTAAAGGGGAATCGAACCACCCAATTGCTTAAACGGCTGCAATCAACTGAAATGAAATTAGCTATACAAAAAGCAGACTTGGTTATTATAACGATTGGCGGCAATGATATTATGAAGGTGGTAAGGGACAATATTTCAAGCCTTCAGATTAATGATTTTATCGAGGAAAAAGAAAACTACCAGGAGCATTTAACTCAGATTATGGATACGGTGGTTCAAGAGAATCCAAATGCTTCGATTGTGTTGGTAGGTCTTTATAATCCTTTTTATAAGTGGTTCTCTGATATTCAGGAATTGGATGAAATTGTAGAAGAATGGAATGTAACTGGCCAAACAGTCATTGCCAACTATTCTAATGCCTATTTCGTTGAAATTGAGGACTTGTTTGAAAAGTCCACTGAGGATCTATTATACACTGATAATTTTCATCCGAATGACAAAGGGTATGAATTGATTGCTGGCCGGCTTAATAAGGCAATGGAGGAACAAGTATTGCCTGCTATTGAGAATAAGCCGTTCATGGTAAGTACAGAGGGGAATTAGATGGTATGAAGAACAAATGGAAAATTGGCTTCCTTGTTTTGCTGGGAGTTAATCTTTTAGTGACAATAGTTGTTATCGCATTAATGCTTATCCCGCCAAAGGAAATGAAGAATGATCAATTGGCGGCACAGACAAGTGATTACGTGTCTTTTCATGTTAACTCAAATAAATCTGATTTAAATAAACTGATTAACCATTATTTGCAGGAAGAATCGTCTGGCTCTGCAGTCGATTATCGTGTGAACCTTGGTGAAGAGGTGGAGTTGTATGGCACCCTCCCAGTGTTTAATGATCAAGTAAATATGAAACTAACTTTCGAACCAGAGGCGCTCAACAATGGTGATTTAAGATTAAAGCAAAAATCCATGTCAATCGGCAGGCTGCCTCTTCCCATATCCTATGTACTTCAGTTTATTGCAGAGAATTATCAACTGCCAAATGGGGTAGAGATCAAACCGGACGACCAATTGATTTATGTTCATATGCAGCAATTAAAGCTGAAAAGTGATATGAAAATTAAGGCTGATAAATTCGACCTGAAAAATGATGATATTGCTTTTACGATTTTAGTTCCAGTAAAATAGAGCGTTGAAATTTGGACCTAAAAGCGGAACTAATGAATGGTTCGGCTTTTTCCTCTTCTATAAACTTGTACAAGCCTGGAGATTTTATTTTTCCTCTGCCATTCTGTATACTCAAACTAGATGGGTTATCTCTATAGAAGAGGTGGTAATATGGATAACAATCGGCAAGTAGCCACATTTGCCGGAGGCTGCTTTTGGTGCATGGTAAAGCCATTTGATGAACAGCCAGGCATTATCAGCGTCATTTCAGGATATACTGGCGGTACTGTCAGTAATCCGACGTATGAGCAGGTATGTTCAGGTACAACCGGACATTATGAAGCTGTACAAATTACATTTGATCCGCAGATTTTTCCGTATGAAAGATTACTTGAATTATTTTGGCAGCAGATTGACCCGACAGACCCAGGCGGCCAATTTTATGATCGCGGCCAGTCCTATCAAACAGCAATTTTTTACCATAATGATACACAAAGGAGCCTGGCGGAAGAATCAAAACAGCATCTAGCCTCAAGCGGCCGGTTTGATAAGCCAATCGTAACACCTATCCTCCCTGCAAAACCGTTTTATCCTGCTGAGGAATATCATCAGCACTACTATAAGAAAAATCCGGTCCACTATACAAGATATCAGATTGGGTCAGGTCGGGCAGGATTTATTCAAGCACATTGGGGGAATCAAAGCAATGGCAAATAAAGAAACAGCGGATTTGAAGAAAAAATTAACCGAGCTCCAATATGAAGTAACGCAAAATAGTGCAACGGAACCTCCGTTTCGTAATGAATATTGGAATGAAACTAGAGATGGAATTTACGTCGACATTGTCTCCGGCAAACCTTTATTCAGTTCGTTGGATAAATTTGATGCGGGCTGCGGCTGGCCAAGTTTTACGAAACCAATCGATGAGGAAGAAATGGTTGAAAAAGATGATTACAGCCATTTTATGATTCGGACGGAAGTTAGAAGCAAGTCGGCTGATTCCCATCTTGGCCATGTATTTAATGATGGTCCTCAACCTGCCGGGTTAAGGTATTGCATTAACTCTGCAGCCCTAAGGTTCATTCCAAAAGAAAAACTGGAAGAAGAAGGATATGGGGAATATCTCAAGTTGTTTGAGGGAAACTGAAAAGCCGCCATTTAGCGGCTTTTTAGTTTCGCCTTTTCAGCTGCCTGTGAGGTTGTGGAAGTCATGCCGCCCGACAGGATAAATTTCATTGCATCCTCCGGTTTGACATCAATGATCTCCACCTGTTGCTTTGGAATCAAAAACGTGAAGCCGGCAACTTGAAAGGTCTGCGGGACATATACCGCAATATAATCCTTTAAGGGACTATAAAATTCTTCTAATTGCTCCGAGGTAATGAAGCCAAGGCTGCGCATTTCTGTCCCCGGAATCACCACAAGAGCCACCTTCGAAAAGGACTTTTTGTCCCCAAGAAACGATTGAATCGTATCTTTGATGACTGAATAAATCGTTTTCACAACCGGTATCTGATCAAGAAGATAGTCAATCAGTTTGAACAGTTTTCCTGTTACGTACTTGGTAGACATCCAGCCTAACAAGGTAATCAAAATAATCGTAGTTAATAGTCCTATACCAGGAATATAATCCTCTCTAAAATATGGCTTGAGCGTGTTGCCAAGTAACCCATCCAAAAATAAAAAGGTTTTATAAATCACATAAACAACCAGGATGATGGGAACAATGGTTAGAATTCCATTGAGAAAGCTTTTTATAATCGTCTTCATGGTTTCACCTGCATCTTTCATTTCGTCTCTAAAATAATATAGGCGTATGCACATACAGGTCAAGCACCTATTACATAATCTAACAGGGAAAAGAAACAAATAATTAGAGGAGTGAATGCGAATGTATGGATATGGCTTTGATGGCTGCGGCTGCGGACAGCCAATGGGCGGCGGTTTTGGTTATGGAGGAGTTGGAGTTGGCTTCGGCTTTGGCGGGTTTGCGCTAATTGTCGTTCTGTTCATCTTATTAATTATTATTGGCGCAAGCTGGGCTTACTAATAAATTTGAAAAGAGATGGCCAAGTGGACCATCTCTTTTTCTTAACCAATAATCACTTTCTCTTTAGGATAGTGGAAGGTTTCTTTACTTCCTTTACCTCTTAATAGCAGCAAGCAAGTAATAATTCCCACTCTTCCAATAAACATGAGCAGGATAATTACTAGTTTGCCAAAGGTTGTCAGATTGGGAGTAAGGCCCATTGATAACCCGTTGGTCCCAAAAGCGGAAGCCACTTCAAAAATAATCATCATCATTGTGCCTTTCTCCGTGATAGAGAGAATAATAATGGAAGACAAGCAAAGCATAGCGCCTGTCGTTATCACAATAAATGATTTAAACACATCCTCACTCTTTAGTTCCCGTTTAAATATTTTTATGGACCCTTTTCCCTGTGCATAAAAGAAAACCGCTAATAGGGCAATGGCAAAGGTCGTGGTTCGAATCCCGCCGCTGGCGCTGCTTGGCGACCCGCCGATAAACATTAAGATGGACAGAAACAATTGATTGGTTGGTGTAAATTGATTGATATCTGTCGTTGCGAGTCCAGCGCTTTTTGTAGTAACAGAATGAAAAAGAGAGAAAAAGAAAGATTCCTGCCAGTCTTTATTTTGAAAGAAATGGTCCATGTCCAGCAGAAAGATAACAAGCGCACCAAAAATTGTCAGGATCACAAATGTCGTGGTTGTCAGTTTTGTAAACAAGGTGAAGTGAAATTTTTTCTTAACCCTAAAATTTAATAAAAACTCATATAATTCAATAATGACAGGAAAACCAATGGCTCCAAAAATAATTAAGAATATAATGATAGACTGGATCAAATAATTATTCTCAAAAGGAATGAGTGAAGCATTGGTAATATCAAAACCTGCATTTGTCGTTGCACTGATGGAGGAGAAGAATCCATGCTTTAAAGCAGTGGCGAAACTTTCATAATAATCCATATAGGCGATCGTTAAAATGATGCCCCCGATTATCTCAATGGAAAACATCATGATCAGAATTCTCTTGGCCAGATGGACTAAGCCAGATAAGCTGGATTGATTTTGGTCAATCATAATCAGCTGCCGCTCTTTAAGACCCACCTTTTTTCCGACTACAATCCATAAGAAGGTGCTTAAAGACATGACACCTAATCCTCCCAGCTGCAGGATCACACATAATAAAAAAATGCCAAAATTATTAAAGGTATCATTTATCGATACGACACTTAAACCGGTTACACTAATGGCGCTCGCGGAGGTAAATAATGCGTCAATAAAGCTCAAACCAGTATTGGGACGATGTCCCAATGGCATTAGCAGCAGTAAAGTGGATACAATTAATGCAGACATATAAAAAATCACAATTAATTGAATGGCTGATAAATCCCTTAATTTTGTCCGCTGTAAATTCCGTATTTTCATTTCTTCCCATCCTTAAACAAATCTCCCTGTAATTCTATAATAATTGCAGCAGAAAGAAAAGGTTGTCTGGGATTTATGCGGACAAGCCCTTTATAAGCTATTTATTTTTCATTACTGTCAATAACACGAAAGAAACAGAATAATCCGTCATACAATTTTTATAACAACTGATTTTTTTTAAAGAAAGCGGTGTTCTCTGTGGCACATTCTTTTTTAATAAAACCGATGCTCGGTGAGGATTATCCGGTCATTTCCTATGGAAAAGGTGTTTTTCTATACGATGAGGAGGGAAAAAAATACTTGGATGCCTCCTCTGGTGCTGTTACCGCTAATATTGGCCATGGAGTGGCAGAAATTTTGAAGGCGATGTCGGACCAGGCTGAAAAGGTTTCGTTTGTTTATCGATCCCAGTTTACTAGTGCAGCAGCTGAACAGTTAGCAGAGAAAATTGCCAGACTTACCCCCGGAGACCTGAACTGGAGTTTTTTTGTTAACAGCGGTTCTGAGGCAACGGAAACAGCGATGAAGATGGCAATTCAATATTGGCAGGAACAAGGGATTTATACGAAGACTAAGATTTTATCAAGATGGGTCAGTTACCATGGGATAACACTTGGTGCGCTTTCTATGTCTGGGCACACAAGCAGACGAGAGCGCTTTGTTCCATTGCTTGAGGATTTTCCAGCGATCCATCCCCCCTATTGCTACCGCTGCCCCTACCAGCTTCAAGCCCCTTCCTGTGATTATTTATGCGCTAGAGAATTGGAAACCGCCATTAAAAGAATCGGTGCCGACAAAATCGCTGCATTCATTGCTGAACCGGTAATCGGTGCGGCCGGAGGAGCCATTGCTCCCCCAAAAGACTACTTTAAAACCATTAGGAAAATTTGTGATGATCATCAGATTCTGTTTATTGCCGATGAAGTGATGACAGGTACTGGACGAACGGGGACTATGTTTGCCTGTGAACATTGGGGAGTGCTGCCGGATATCGCCGCACTTGGAAAAGGGCTGGGGGCAGGCTATACACCAATTGCAGCAGCTGTTGCCAGTGAGAAAGTAATGAAACCAATCCTTAACGGGACGAAATCGGTCATGAGCGGCCATACCTTTAGCGCGAACCCGTTATCATGTGCTGTTTCATTGGCAGTGCTCGAATACGTACAAAAAAATAATCTTATGAAACAAGTAAAATCTAAATCTGATAACCTAATGAAATCATTGGAAAAGCTTAAAAATCTATTTTCCTTTATTGGCGATATTCGCGGCAAGGGCTTGCTTCTCGGGATAGAGTTTGTTCAAAATCGAAAAACAAAGCAGCCCTTTTCAAGAACTGCTTCGGTAACCCAAAAAGTCATTAGTCTGGCACGGGAACAGGGGCTTCTGGTTTACCCGGCGGGTGCAGGAATAGACGGAGTAAATGGTGACGCCATCATCATCGCACCGCCATTAACCATTTCAGAAAAAGAAATTGATGAACTAATCGATTTATTAAACAAAACCTTAGAAGCATTTTCAAATCAGCTTGGTGACCAAGAGACGGCTGGTGAGGGATAGATGGATAATCAGTTTAATAAAATTACGACGCTGAACCAAGTGCTTCATTTATTTCATGATGGAATGACCTTGATGTTTGGCGGCTTTGGCGGTGTGGGGTCGCCGCCCGGCCTAATTAGCGGCATCCTGGATAAAGGGGTCAAGCACCTGACGTTGATTGGGAATGATACAGGTTTCCCGGACATCGGCATTGGAAAATTAGTCAGCAATGGCAGTGCAGATAAGGTCATAGCGTCCCATATTGGCTCTAATCCGATTGCCGGCAGGCTGATGCACGAAGGGAAGCTTGAGGTGGAATTTTCTCCGCAAGGAATCCTGGCAGAGCGCATTCGAGCTGGCGGTGTAGGTCTACCGGGTGTTTTATCGGATATCGGAACAGATAATGAGATTGTTTCCAAAAACAAACCGATGGTCGACATTAATGGAAAAAAGTATCTAATCGAAACAGCATTAACAGCACAGGTTTCGATTATTTATGCCAAAAAGGCGGATGAATACGGAAATTTAATCTACGATAAAAGTGCCCGCAATACGAACCCATTGGTGGCAATGGCTGGACAAATAACCATAGCGGAAGCCGAGGAAATTGTCCGTCTTGGGGAATTGAATCCGGAGGAAATTATTACGCCGGGTGTATTTGTCGACTATATCATTCCTTCGAAGGGGGTCAATTGGAAATGGGCTTGGGAGTAGAGATACGCCATCGCTTGGCAAAGAGAGCGGCTGAAGAAATCAAATCAGGCATGGTTGTCAATCTCGGCATTGGCATTCCATCACTTGTTCCCAATCACCTTCCTAAGGATATCAAGGTGATGTTTCACGCTGAAAATGGCATTGTCGGAATGGGCCCAAGTCCAAAAAACGGGGAAGAAGATGAGAATTTATGCAATGCAGGCGGCTTTCCTGTCACTTTAAACATTGGCGGCTCTTATTTTGACAGCTCCCTTGCATTTGGAATAATCCGCAGCGGCAGAATTGATTTAACCATTTTAGGCTCCCTTCAGGTAAGCCAAACAGGAGATCTAGCCAATTGGATTGTGCCTGGGAAAAAAGTGCCGGGAATGGGTGGAGCAATGGAACTGGCACAAAAAGCAAAGAAAGTAATTGTGCTTATGAATCACTGTGACAAACACGGAAAACCGAAAATCGTAAGGAAATGCACGTTGCCTTTAACCTCCTCGGAATCGGTTAACCTCATAGTAACTGAATTAGCTGTTTTCCATGTAACCAATTCAGGTCTCGTGCTCACAGAAATATTTGAACCATTTGATATCGATACGGTCAAATCAAAGACAGCTGCCGATTTCTGCGTGAGTGAAGATTTACGAAAAATCTCTTACTAAGGATGCCTAAAGGAGGACTGATTCATGAAAGAGGAAGATCGAATTAGGCGTTGGCTGAAGGAAAATCGAGCTAGAGGGGCAAGACTATTGCAATTATTGGTGAGAGAAAACAGTACCAGAGGAAATGAAAGCAGCGCACAAGCGATCATTATAGAGAAATGCCGCCAGCTTGGGCTAACATTGGACATTTGGGAAATTGACAGGAATGAATTAACCGGCCATCCGGCCTTTTGCTGTGACCGATCCAGTTTTGCAGGCAGCCCCAATTTCGTTGCTGTGCTAAAAGGGGTTGGAGGAGGCAGGTCAATCATCTTAAATGGCCATATAGATGTGGTGCCGGTTGGTGACGTGAGCAGCTGGGAACGTGACCCATTCAGCGGCTGGATTGAATCTGGAAAGCTTTATGGCCGGGGGGCAACCGACATGAAGGGGGGAACCGTTGCTCTATTAATGGCGTTGGAATCGATTGTAGCAGCGGGAGTGAAGTTAAAAGGGGACCTGATTTTTCAAAGCGTCATTGAAGAAGAAAGCGGAGGAGCCGGAACGCTCGCAGCAGTGTTAAGAGGGTACAAGGCTGATGGGGCCCTCATTCCAGAGCCGACGAATATGAAGCTATTTCCCAAACAGCAAGGTTCGATGTGGTTTCGGATCACGGTGCCCGGCAAGGCAGCCCATGGAGGGACTCGCTATGAAGGGGTCAATGCAATTGAAAAGGCACAGCTTGTGATCCAGAGACTGCTGCAGTTGGAGAAAGTCAGGAATGCTAAAATTACCGATTCCCTGTATGAAAACATTCCGATTCCGATTCCGATCAATGTTGGAAAAATCCAAAGCGGCGAATGGCCCTCATCCGTTCCGGATAAGGCGATAATCGAGGGAAGAATGGGAGTGGCTCCAGAAGAAACGATTTTTGGCGCACAGGAAGAGATGGAAAATTGCTTACGGGAGCTCAATGAACAGGATGAATGGTTCTCTAGTCATCCGCTGGGGCTTGAGTGGTTTGGGGGAAGATGGCAGCCGGGGAGTTTGGAACCGGATCACCCATTAATGCAGGAGTTATCCAAGTCCTTCAAGCAAGTCACTGGGAAAGAACCGGTCATTGAAGCAAGCCCTTGGGGAACAGATGGAGGCATTCTCTCCTCTGTCGGAAATACACCAGTTGTTGTATTTGGGCCAGGCATAACCGAGGTGGCTCATGATGCAAATGAGCATATTTATCTGGATGATCTGTTTACATCAAGTGAGATCATAGCCCTGACAATTCTGGCGTGGTGCGGATGTGAAGACTAGTGGATAGGTGCCTGGCTAACACACGGCCAGGCATATTTTATATGGGGATAAGAGGAGTGAAAGAATGGCACAATTGGCAGCGTCGATTTGTCTGGATGAACGTGATTTTTCTGTAAAAATTTATCTAGATCCATTTAATAAACGAATCCGCATCGATGATTACCGCGGGAAGATCCAGGCTGTTTTAAAAAAGGCAGAAGAATTAGCAGCCCAGCATCAAGTGGAAAAATTAATTATGAAGGCACGCAAAGAAGATGTCAGCTTACTTTTTGAACATGGGCTGCAGCCTGAAGCTATGATTGACCGTTATTTTTGCGGTTCTCATGCCTATTTTTTCTCAAAGTTTTATACGGCTGACCGGAAGAAAAATGAACATTGGGTTACAGAGGATCAAATTATTCAAAGTGTGTCTCAGCTGGACCTCACAAATCAAAGATCGAAGGTTCCTCAAGACTATGTATTAAAACGGGCGGATGAAAGCTCGGCATCCGAGCTTGCTTCCCTATACGGCCAAGTATTTCAGATATACCCGACACCGCTCGATGACCCTGGCTATATAAAAAAAACCATGGCGGATGGAACCGTCTACTATGCCTTTTCCCATCAAGAAAGAATCGTCAGTGCAGCATCGGCAGAAGTGAATGCAACTTATAAAAATGCTGAACTGACAGATTGTGCTACGCTTCCTGATTATAGAAAAGACGGGTTAATGAAATTCCTCTTAAAAGCACTGGAACAGGAATTGATAGGAAGCGGAATTTTTTGCGCTTATTCGATTGCAAGAGCATTATCTTTTGGCATGAATGCTGCGCTATTCCAATTGGGATTTTCATATCGGGGCCGATTAATGAACAATTGTTATATTTTTGACAAACTGGAAGATATGAATATGTGGGTCAAGGACCTATCTAACAGCTGAAATTTCGGCACCTTACCACAATTTTTCGGCACCATAAGCAATTCGTAAAAGGCTGGTGAGAAAAATGGAGCAGCAGCAGAATGCGTTGACCAAAGAAGTTTTGGCAGCTATATTAAGCAGCATTGATGAGGGAATTCATGTGGTCAATACGGAAGGAAGAACCATTTTTTATAATGCAGTGGCAGCCAGACATGATGGCATGGAGGTACGGGAGGTGCTCGGAAAACATTTATTTGAAGCCTTTCCTTCTTTATCTGAACAAACTAGCACTTTGCTAAAAGTGATGGCTACCAGAAAGCCGATCTACAACCAGGCCCAGGTTTATGTTAATTTGCATGGGGATCGAATCGATACAATTAATACCACATTACCTATATTTATTGGCAAAGAAATTGTCGGGGCAGTTGAAATTGCGAAAGATTATTCCCGGATGAAGCTGCTCGCAGAAAGATTGCTTGATTTGCAAAGGGAAGTAAACAAGGGAAAAAGAAAAAAAACAACAAAGCAAGTAAAGTATACGCTGGATGACTTAAAGACGATCAATCCAGATTTCCTTCAAATGAAACAGGAAGCCAAAAAGCTGGCAAAATCGGATTCTCCGATTCTTGTCTATGGGGAGTCCGGCACTGGAAAAGAATTGTTCGTCCAAGGCATTCATCACGATTCGCGAAGAGGGGATGGACCGTTTATTGCCCAAAACTGTGCAGCGATTCCTGAAACTTTACTGGAAAGTATCCTTTTTGGCACAGCGAAAGGAAGTTACACAGGGGCCGTTGACCGGAAAGGATTATTTGAACTGGCTGATGGCGGTACTCTATTTCTCGATGAATTGCATGCAATGCCGATCGAATTGCAGGCTAAGCTTCTCAGAGTGTTAGAGGATGGACAAATCAGGCGGGTTGGAAGTTTGGAAAGTTCACTGGTAAATGTGCGTGTGATTGCAGCCATTAATGTCCCCCCGGCACAGGCACTTCAAGAAAAACAACTCCGTTCCGATTTGTATTATCGGTTAAATGTATTTACCTTTTCACTTCACTCATTAAGAGAAAGAAAGGAGGATATTTTATTTTTAGCAGAACTGTTCATTAAGGAATTTAATCAAAAATTGCAGAAATCTGTAAAAGGAATGGAGAGGAAAGTAGAGCGATTTTTCGCCGATTATCCTTGGCCTGGAAATGTGAGGGAATTGAAACATACCATTGAGTATATGGTCAATGTCTGTGAGGGAGAACGGCTGTCTTTTCCAGATTTGCCTGTGATGTTAAAGCACAGGACAGATAGGCCAAATGAAGATCCACATTCGGAGGGACTGGCTTTAAGGAAAAATTTAATGAATCTGGAGCAGAAAATGATCATGGATGCGATGAAGCTGTGCAAGGGAAATATCAATCAGGCAGCTAAATTGCTGGAAATCCCTAGGCAGACATTGCAATATAAGCTCAAAAAAATGTCATGAAGTGCCAAATATTTGGCGCTTTTATTTTTTTGCAGGTGTTTGGCGCTGCTAATCTGGAAACTTTCTTCCTTTAGATGTTGGCATGATTCTTGCATTGTATTTAGCAAAGCAAGTTAGGAGGAGTCAGCATGAAACAGTTTTTATATAAGCCATCAAGGCATTGGAAAGATATAGAACTTTGGAAGGATGTCACAGAGGAGCAATGGAATGATTGGCTATGGCAGCTAACCAATACCATCCGTACGCTGGAAGATTTAAAAAAGGTTATTCATCTTACACCGGATGAGGAAGAAGGCGTCCGTATCTCCACTAAAACCATTCCATTAAACATTACACCCTATTATGCATCATTAATGAATCCAGATGACCCTCGGTGTCCGATCCGAATGCAGTCCGTTCCCATTTCAAAAGAAATTTATAAAACAAAATATGATTTAGAAGACCCATTGCATGAAGATGAAGATTCCCCTGTGCCAGGCCTTACCCACCGCTATCCGGACCGCGTTTTGTTTTTGGTAACCAATCAATGTTCGATGTATTGCCGCTATTGTACGAGGAGACGATTTTCCGGCCAAATTGGCATGGGAGTGCCAAAAAAGCAGCTGGATGCAGCCATTTCCTATATCCGCCAAACACCTAAGGTAAGGGACGTCTTAATTTCGGGCGGGGATGGACTGTTAATTAATGATAATATATTGGAATATATTATAAAAAATCTTAGAGATATTGACCATGTGGAAATCATTCGCATTGGTACAAGAGCTCCTGTTGTATTCCCGCAGAGAATTACCGAAAATCTATGCAATATCCTGAAAAAATATCATCCCATTTGGCTCAATACCCATTTTAATACTTCGATTGAGATCACAGAGGATTCGAAACGTGCCTGTGAGATGCTGGCCAATGCCGGGGTGCCCGTGGGCAATCAGTCCGTTATCCTCGCAGGTATTAATGACAGTGTCCCGATAATGAAACGGCTGATGCATGATTTAGTAAAAATCCGTGTCCGCCCATACTATATTTACCAATGTGATTTGTCTGAGGGGATTGGGCACTTTCGTGCACCAGTCTCGAAAGGACTTGAAATTATTGAGGGGCTGCGCGGACACACGAGCGGGTATGCTGTTCCGACCTTTGTGGTGGATGCACCTGGAGGCGGCGGGAAAATCGCCCTTCAGCCGAACTATCTTATTTCACAAAGCCCGGAAAAGGTAGTTTTGCGCAATTTTGAAGGCGTCATTACCTCCTATCCTGAACCTGAAAACTATATTCCTGGAAGGGCAGAGGATTATTTTAACGAACTCTATCCAGAGATGGAAGACTATAAATCTGTAAATGGGGTTGCAGGCATTATGAATGATCAGCAGTTTAACCTTGTGCCTGAAGGGTTATCACGGTTAAAGCGCCGTAAGGAATACAACCAGAATCCAAACCATCATACATTAAAGGATAAACGAAGCAAACGGGATGAGTTAAAGGAAAAGAAATACCAGGCACAAATTCAAAAGCATGAGAAGACAGAATAAAAGAAGGGAGGAATTGTTTTGAATCAAGCCTGTGAATGGTGTAATAGCAAAAATGTTACCCAGATCTCGGGTTCTGTTTTCTGGGAATTGCCTGATGGAACCAGAGCCATTGAAATAACGAATACTCCCACGTTTTCTTGTCCGGATTGTTCGATGGTGTATCAAAGTGAGCAGATTGTTAAAAAAATAGAAGATCAACTATTTCTAATAGACTGTAAAAAGATAGGGAAAGTCATTAGCTACCTGGACCTAATGGCGGTGCCAAGATTATTGAAGAAAAATTATTTTGATTACTTTTCACCGTGATCATTTAGCAGCAGATATCCCTATGGATCAAGCTGGACGATTGCAACTATATCGTCTATAGTAGATACAATAATAGTAAATGTATTTAGTGAGGGGTAACAAATGAGAAAATCATTTTATCATTTTTTAATGAAATTTCGGCATCCCGAGCCAAAAGATGCCATCAGTGTCTTTGCCAACTATGCTTATGCGGATCATAGCTTTCCAAAACACACAAGTGACTACCATGAACTGAGTACGTATCTTGAACTGAACGGTGATTATTTGGAGTCCATGTCTGTCTTCGATGAAGCGTGGCAGTTATACAGTCAAACGGAATCAGGCAGCTAGATAAATAAAAAGGGTAAATCGTCTCAAAAAAGAGGCGATTTTTTTCTTTCTGCAATTTGCCGTGCGCTTAAATTAGCTGCCCGCATATACTATTGTAATCAATTAATTCGACTGCATAAAAGGAGGGGAGGAAATGACTGGAAGGAAAAAACCAAAATATAAAATAGGTGATACCGTCGTCATTACGATCTACGGGACAGTAGGGAAGGTAACGGATGTAAAGTGGCTTGAATCGGATTATGTCTATGAAGTTAATAAAGGCCAGGGATTATTTAATGAATCAGCATTGCAGCTGCTTTCAGAATATGAAGGGAAATCACTGGAACAGGAGCAAATTGATATTGAGTATAAGTTTTTTATCGGTGACCTTGTTCAAGTAAGTGGGTACGGGGCTGACTTATTTAAAATCATTGGTTTTCGGACGGAGATATGGCGGTATAAAGAAGATGCATGGGAAGATGTGATTTATGAGCTATCAAGGGTCAGCGATGGAGAATGGCTTGAGGTTGGTGAGGAAGAGCTGACTCTCGTGGCTGATGCTGAAAATGCTGACACCTTTATTCAAAAGCTCGGTCTTTTATACTTAGTGAATAAACAAGATAAAATCAAAGGAAGCCCGAAACTTAATAACACAAATAGGAAGTCGGAAGTGGAAGAAATAATCCGGGTAAAAGAGAAGAAGCAATTAATTGACCATCTGTTGGATATCTTCAATGACTATCGCATTCTTTATGAGTTATTTCATGACCAGGAATATTACCAAGTGATGCGGGTCATACTTAAAAAGTTGGAAATGTTAACCAATAACGATGGAAAAAGCCATGTATAGCTTTTAATTAAAAAGTTTAACGAGCAAATAGAAAAGATATGGTACACAACCCCATTTAATGAAAAAAAACATTTTATTCATAATTTTTCCGAATAATTGGATGGTTACCCCATCCTCCCTATTGACATCTTCGACCCATGCCGCAAACTTCAAAGGCAAATTTGACATTTTCTCACCTCAGGAATCTTTTTAAAACATCCTATGCTTGTCCGCAAACGAAAATTCCTAAATATTAGAAGTCACCCGAGAAAACGCTTTAACCGAGCGGCATGTCAAAGAAACTAGCATGAAACATGAATGCCGCTCATACATTCTGTATAAAGGGGGCGATTGCTTGAGAGAAATTGAAGTCATTATTGATACCGAAGAAATTGCGGAATTTTTCTTTCATCAGCTTGTTAAACGGGGATACGTTCCTAGTGAAGAAGAATTGGAGGAACTGGCTGACATCACATTCGAATATTTAATTGAAAAATGCATCATCGACGAGGAAATTCAGGAAGATTAGCCACCTCTGCTTACTTGGAGATCATCTCCTATCTATAGATGAGTGAAAAAACGAGCAATTTAGCTCGTCAGGCTGTCGAAAAACCTTCGACAGCTTTTATTTATCTTTATTCTTTATTAATTCACCGCGTTAATATAATATAATATTATTAATAGTTGTCTATGCGAATTGTCGGTTGATTTGCGCTCCAGGCGCTTCGCTTTCCGCGGGCGTG
>NZ_CALPDF010000020.1 GCF_943193175.1 Neobacillus muris | reverse complement strand
TTGGTAAGCCGTATGCCTTAGTAGGGCACGTACGGTTTGATAAGGGGGAAGCCTTGAGAAAGGTTTCCCTACTTTATAGATGGGTGGAAAGGGGAAATGCCGGTAAAAGGGGAGAAACGGTTGATAGGGAGCGGAGATCTGCCGGTAAAGTAGTGGAAAGTGCCGGTAAAAATGTGAACTTCGCCGGTAAACCGGTCGAAAGCGCCGATAACAAAAAAAGTATCTCTTTAAAGAACGAAAAATTGCTTAGTAAAGAACGGTTCCGCCCTTAAAACCAGGAAACAATGACCGAGCCAGGCTTGCCGCCTGGCTTTTTAGATGGGTTTCAATAATGGAAGTTCTGGTAAAAGAGGAGGAAACGGTAAATTAGGGATGAAATTTGCCAGTAAACTGTTGGAAAGCTCCTGTGAACGCCCCTTATCAGATCTCTATATCCACTATAGGGAAAAAGCACTAAACATAAGGAATATAATACCGATAATCTTTAAGGACATAATCAAAAAAGGAGGACATCATGAAATCGTTACGGACTAAACTTATTACATTTTGTTTGCTTTTGTTAGCGATTCCAAGCTTAATTATTGGAACAGTAGGTTATGAAACTTCCAAAAGTCACCTGGAACAATCGGGAAAGATCCAGCTTAAAAATAATGTTCGTCTAGTAATTGGAATGATAGATGTGCTGGATGAACAAGTAAAAAGGGGAGATTTAACTTTAAAAGAAGCTCAGGAACGGGTCAAAGTTTATATTCTTGGTAAAAAAGATAACGAAGGACATAGACCCATCAATAAGAACATTGATATCGGCAAAAATGGCTATTATTTTATTATTGATGAGAGTGGACTGGAGCTGGCAAATCCTACAATTGAGGGACAAAATTTGAACGGCTTGAAGGATCAAGATGGAAAGGCCATCGTTGATTCGGAAAACCAAAAGCCGCTTGCAGAAGCGATAATTGATAAAGCAAAAAATGGCGGCGGCTATACATACTATGATTGGGCACTGCCAGACAATCCTGACAAAAAGGCCGAAAAAATAACCTATTCGGAATTCGAGCCGAACTGGGGCTGGATTGTTTCTGCCGGATCGTACATGATGGATTTTAACAGCGGAGCATCTCAAATATTAAATTTACTGCTCATTACATTGGGTGCTTTTTTATTAATTGGTGCTATATTTTCTTGGGTTTTTTCGAGCCAAATTACCAAGCCTATTAAGAAAATGGCAGACCATGCAAGATCGGTGGCTGAAGGAAATCTAATGGTGGATCCAATCAAAGTAAAGAATAAAGATGAAATCGGGCAGCTGGCAGATGGTTTTAATACAATGGTTAGCAGCCTAAAGGGATTGATTTTTCAAGTAGGGTCGAGTGCTGAACAAGTAGCTGCAGCTTCCGAACAATTAACTGCAAGTGCGGAACAAACGAGTAAATCGACAGAACAGATTATGGAAACAATTGAATCTGTTACTGAGGGCTCCGAAAATCAGGTGAATGGTGTAAAAGAGAGTTCGACGACTATGAATGAAATTTCCATAGGGATTGGGCAAATTGCTTTCAGTACCTCGCAAGTTTCTAACTCAGCCATTAATACTTCTCAGCGGGCATCCGACGGCAATGAGACGATACAAACTGCGGTGGAGCAGATGAATTCGATTCACAAGACGGTCAATGGATTAGCCCAATCAGTAGAAGGGCTTGGTCTGCGTTCGCAGGAAATTGGCCAAATTATTGAAGTCATAACGGACATTTCCACTCAAACCAATTTGTTAGCTTTGAATGCGGCGATTGAGGCAGCGCGTGCTGGTGAACATGGACGTGGTTTTGCTGTGGTAGCGGATGAAGTACGGAAGTTAGCAGAAAAGTCAGCTGAATCTGCAAATCAAATTGGCCAATTGATCTCGATGATTCAAGAAGATACGAATCAGGCAGTTCAGTCCATGGAAAAGGCGACCAAAGAGGTAGATGAAGGAATTGGTGTTGTCCATGCAGCAGGAGAATCGTTTGGGCACATCCTAGCCTCGATTAATGAAGTAACGGTCCAAATTGAGGAGGTGTCAGCTGCGGTGGAAGAGATGGCAGCAGGGACGGCACATGTGGATGAGTCCATTAATAAGATCTCTAAGATTGCAGAAGAAACGTTAGCAAGAACGCGCAATGTTTCAGCTGTGGCCGGAGAGCAGTCGGTATCCATGGATGAAATTGTATTGTCTGCTGCTTCATTAGCGAAAATGGCAGAGGAATTGAATCAATCCTTTCAAAAATTTAAGATCTGATAGTAGAAGAACCGAGGTGAGCGAAAAGGGCCTGCCTCGGCTCTTTTTGTATGGATGGATGAAATGAACGGTGAAAATATTAAACTGATGAAATGGGGAAATGCCGGTAAAAGGGGAGAAACGGTTGATAAGAGGCGGAAATCTGCCGGAAAAGCGGGGGAAAGTGCCGGTAAACTTGTGAACTTTGCCGGTAAACCAGTCCAAAGCGCCGGTAATTCCTTACATCACCCATTAGCCAAATCAAGTGTCAAAAAGATGTAACAATTGATCCCCGATTTATATAGGATTACTAGAGCTGCGAGGAGAACTAATAGGAAAATTGAAAGGAGTGATGCCATTTTGCCATCATTGTTTGCAAAAGAATGCCAAAAATCAGTAAGACTCCAAAAATATGAAGCCCTTATTCCACGGATCCCCTTAAATCATCCCGTCCTCCCCGAGGTGCAAGCAGAATATAAAAAATGGCTCGCTGGCTATAAAGGGGAAAAATCGCTTGTCTTCTATCTCAGTATGCTTCCCGAAGCCAAATATACCATTTTCCACGACCTCCGCCTCCATTTAGGAAAATACTTTTTCCAAATCGACTATATCATCCTCTGTTCAGCCTTCGCTCTCATCCTTGAAGTCAAAAACCGGTCAGGGGAGTATTTTTTCGAAAAAAACCTCAATCAGGCAACCATTACAAACAACGGTGCAACGGAAAGAATCAAAAACCCAGTCACCCAAGCCCGGCTGCAAGCGGCCAAACTAAATAGGTGGTTACAAGAACACGGTTGTGGAGAGCTGCCCATTCTTTTCCTATTCGTCAACGCCAACGAAAAAGCCACCATCAAGCTGGCGCCGGGAACGGAACCCCTCCTGCGAAACATGTGCAACAGTGAAGGACTGCTGGAAAAAGTCAGTCAAATCCAGAACCAATACAAAGAAGATAAACTCGATTCAAAGGAAATCAAAAAAATCAGGCGTCTTCTTTTAACAAACCATACACCTGACGATCCTAGCCTCCTTAATCGGTTCAATCTCACCGAACAAAATCTTCTCACTGGCGTTCAATGCCTATCCTGCGGGTACCTGCCAATGAAATATCAACGCGGAACCTGGAACTGCCCAAGCTGTAACGCGGCCTCCAAAACAGCACATGCCAAAGCCGTCAATGACTATTTCCTGTTAATCAAGCCCACCTTAACCAACGCTGAACTGAGACAGCTTCTCCACATCAACTCCCCCAGAACCGCCAACCGCCTCTTCCACTCAATGGAATTGGCCTATTCCGGAACAGGCAGAAACAGAGTCTACTTTTATAAAAACAAAACCACTGCAGTAAAAACCACAGTGGTGACCTGATTTTATTTTTCCACACGTCCGAGCACATTGCGCAGCCCGGCAAACTTCCCTTTAAACAGCGCCCCGTTCACAAAATAGCAGCACACACTGATGCCGATAAAATCCTTCACCAAATCAAACAGAGAGGCAGACCGGTACGGGATGAACGATTGATGGATTTCATCGCTGATGCCGTAAAGCCCGGCAAACACCGCACAAGCCAGATTCAGGGCCGGCGTAAACCGGCGGCGGCGCGTCAGCATTGCCAAAACGAGCAGCACATACAAAATCGCAAACTCTATTAAATGCAGCGACTCCTTAATCGTATGGTCAATCGTAGAATCAGGCAGCTCGACAAACTTGTCGGAGGGGAAGCTCGATTGGATAAAGACGATGGCCATATAGACGATTGGCAAAATTCGCAAAACCCATTTCATAAAAAAAACCTCCTATGGATGCATAAAATCTTCATCACTGTAGAAAAATAAAAATTTTTTCAGACTAGTGTATATAATTCTAGTTATCTGTTCAGAATGATTGCTGAGGTGATGAAAATGAGAGAGGAAGAAAACAAACGATCTTCTCAAAGTTCCAGCGTAAAACGCTTTTTCAAAAAGCGTTGGGTATTTCCAGCCATCTATATCGCAAGTGCAGCAATCATTCTAACGGGTGTTCTTTGGTACCAGAGCAGTGCAGGAGACTCAGACAAATACGAATACAAGTCTTCTGACCTGACAGGCAAAAAGAACAACGCTCCTGCAGTCGAAGTCAACACAGCATTAGAAAACGTGAAAATGCCAGTTGCCAACGACAAGGATGCCGAAATCAAAACCAAATTCTATGATTTCAATGGCAAAGCAGAAGACCAAGAGGCCGCACTCGTATTTTACAATAACACCTACCAGCCAAACACTGGCGTGGATATTACGATGAAGGACGGGGAAACTTTTGATGTGACCGCATCATTATCCGGAACCGTTACCCGCGTAGAGGAAGATGCCATTCTTGGCAATGTCATCGAAATCGAACACGACAATGGTATTGTAACACAATATCAATCCGTGAAGGACATTGAAGTGGATGCTGGCGATAAGGTGAAGCAAGGGGATGTGCTTGCCAAGGCTGGGCAAAGCTTATTCAATGAGAAAGCTGGAACACATGTCCATTTTGAAATCCGTAAAGATGGCGTCGCGGTAAATCCATCCGATTATTTCAACAAACCGCTAAGCGCTTTACAAGAACAATCTGAATCCGTGGATACGCCAAAGGCCAAGGAAGATCAGCAAAAAATTGAAGATCCCGATGGCTCGCAAGACGATGATGCAGCAGATGAAACCGAATCAGGCGATGAATCAACGGACACCGATTCCGGTGACCAGCCATCCACTGACGACGAATCAACCGATACAATCGAAAATCAAAACTCATAATACCGTTTACAAAGGGGAAGGGGAATACTTTCCTCTTTTTTTTGTTGGCAGGGGTGTCGTGAAAACGATGCCAGTAACGAACGGATGTGATATGATGAATGGTATAAAGGAGGGGGTTATATTGAAAAAATTGGCAGGGGTCGTGTTTTTGCTTGTGCTGGGGCTCATCATGACAGGCTGCAACAAGGAACCGACGCCACAAGAACGATTCTCCCAATACATAGAACTCTGGAACAAGCAAAAGTTCGATAAGATGTATGATTACCTTTCTACTGATGCCAAAAAGAATATCACCAAAGAAGACTTCACCAATCGCTATCAAAAAATCTACGATGATCTGCAAATTACCGACCTGAAAGTTTCATTTAAACAGCCAAAAGACGATGAACAAGAGAAAAAAGAACAGGCGAAATATACTTTTTCCGCCAAAATGAAAAGTATCGCCGGTCCAATTGAATTTACTCATCAAGCCAATTTAACCAAGGAAGGCAAGGATGAGAAGGAAAACTGGTATGTCAACTGGAATACCGGGTTTATTTTTCCACAGCTGAAGGATGGCGATAAAATCAGCCTGAGCACGGTGGCGCCGAAGCGCGGGGAAATTGTTGACCGCAACGGAACGGGGCTTGCCGTCAATGGGCAAGCTTACGAAGTCGGGGTCTCGGCGGGAGAGCTGGCAGCGCCAATCAAGGAGCAGCTGGCAGCCCTGCTAAAAATGACGCCGGAACAGATCGACAAAGCGCTCAGCGCAAGCTGGGTTCAGCCGGGTATGTTTGTCCCGCTTAAAAAAGTGGCAATGGACGACCAGGAGCGGATTGCCCAGTTAATCGCCCTCGAGCCGGTGAAAACACGGAAGGTCGAGGCGCGGGTCTATCCTTATAAGGAGGCCGCGGCTCAGCTGATTGGCTATGTCGGCCCGATAACGGCGGATGAGCTGGAAAAATTAAAGGATAAGGGCTATACGAGCACAGATGTGATTGGAAAACGCGGCCTGGAGCAGGTGCTGGATGAACAGCTGAAGGGGCAAAGCGGTGTCAAAATCCTCATTAAAAAGAAGGATGGCGGCGAAGAGGTGCTGGCCGAGCAGCCGGTGGCCGATGGAAAAACCGTCAAGCTGACGATTGATGCCGATTTGCAGTTGATGATGTTCGACGAGATGGGCGGTGAAGCAGGCACGGCGGCTGCGCTGAACCCGACCAGCGGGGAAACCCTTGCGCTGGTCAGCAGCCCATCGTTTGACCCGAATCTGGCGGCGCTGGGGATGACTTCAGACGAATGGAAGGCGCTGCAGGATGACGCACGCCAGCCGCTGCTTACCCGGTTTAAGACGGGCTTTGCGCCGGGCTCTGTAATGAAGCCGATTACGGCAGCCGTTGCACTGGATAGCAGCTCGATTTCACCGGATGAAGGCGTAGAAATCGACGGCCTCAAATGGCAAAAAGACAGTTCATGGGGCGGCTACTATGTGACCCGGGTTCATGAAGGCAGTCCGATTAATTTGGAGAAGGCATTGGTGCTCTCAGACAATATTTATTTTGCCCAGACAGCTTTGAAGACGGGCAAAGAGAAGTTTGCCGATGGTTTGAAAAAATTCGGTTTTGAGTCCGAGTTCGATTATCCGTACCCGCTTGATACTTCTAAAATTGGAGCGCTCGATAAGGAGATTGCTCTTGCGGATTCCGGCTACGGCCAGGGACAGATTCAAATGAGCATTGTCCATTTGTTGTCCGCGTATACATCATTTGTTAATCAAGGCAATATGGTGAAGCCGATTTTGCTGGATGAAGAGGAGCGCAGCCAGGTGCTGAAGGAAGCGGTGGTGAATCCTGATCATGCGGAGTTGATTGCCGCTGATTTGCGCAAGGTGGTTGCGGATCCGAGCGGCACGGGCCATGCGGCAGATATTCCGGGCTATCCGCTGGCTGGGAAGACGGGAACGGCGGAGATTAAGCAAAAGCAAGGGGAGACGGGAACGGAGAATGGCTGGTTTATCGGCTTTAATCCGGATTCACCGGACCTGATGATTGCGATGATGATTGAAAATGTCCAAGGCCGCGGCGGGTCTTCAGTTGCGGTGAACAAAGTGAAGGATATTTATATGAAGAGGAAGTAACTAGTGAAAAAGCGCCAATTTTGGTGCTTTTTTGCTTGGTATCAGCTGGTTGAAGTGTGTTGCCGGCGGAATGGCGGAGTTTACCGGCAAAGTTCACAAATTTACCGGCGCTTAACCCCGAATTACCGGCGGAAATCCGCCCTTTATCGACCGAAATCCCCCAATTACCGGCACATCCTCTTTAAAGCAAATCCCCAAACAAATCCACGGGCTCCCACTGATACCTCTCCAAATCAATCACCCCGCCAAGACCGACCTCTACCCCTTCAGCCTCCAGCGACAACAGCTGCTCCTGAAACGCCGCCTCATCCTGAAGCCCAATTTGCCCTTTTGAATTAATCACGCGATGCCAGGGCAGATGATGCTTCCGGCTCATCGAATGGAGCACCCGTACCACCTGGCGCGCCGCACGTGGACTTCCCGCCAGCCGGGCAATCTGGCCATACGTCATCACCCTGCCCTCGGGAATCTGCTGAATAATCCTCACAACTCTCTCCGTAAAAGATGTCACAATCCAAAATCCTTTCCAAAACAATGGCAATATTCTTTCAATAACCCATAAATCCATTATATAATGATTTTAAAACAATTAGAGGAGAACAGCTATGAAAACACTACTACTAACTGGATTTGAACCATTTCTCGAATTTCCCATCAACCCGACAGAACAAATCGTCAAACAGCTGGACGGATTAACCGTCGGAGAATACCAGATCAAAGGGCTGCTCCTGCCCGTTACATATGAAGAAGCCGGCCAGCGCGTGCTTGACGCGATCAAACAAGTCCACCCTGACGCCGTCATTTCTCTCGGCCTTGCAGGCGGGAGAGCCAGCATCACACCAGAGAGGATTGCCATCAATTGCCGTGACGGAGCACCTGACAACAATGGCGTCGTGCTAAACGATGCCCCCATCTATGAAGACGGCCCGGACGGTTATTTTTCCAAACTGCCCATTAGAAAATTCGTCGAAACCTTAAAAGACAATGGCTATCCGGCTGAAATCTCTAATACAGCGGGCACCTACCTATGCAACAACGTCATGTATACCGCTCTTCATGCATTAAAGGACCAGTCGATCCCGGCAGGATTCGTCCATATCCCGGCCTCCCATGAGCTGGCCGTTAAGCAGAAAAAAACAAGTCCATCCTGGTCCAGCCATGACCTGTTGGAAGCCGTCAAACTCATGATTCATGTTCTGGATTAATCACGGACTTTTATCCGACAAATTTCTCGGGAAATAAGCTAACAAATCAAGCCAAACCCTTGGCAATGATAGCCCCAAAGGCAAACGGACGGAATGTCGAAAAAACGAACAGTGTCTGATTTTTCAAAAAATAAATGGAATACCTTGTCCTGATTGCGTATTTTGTGCATAAACCCGTATCCAAGCTAATACAATGTTACCAAACCTTTATACAAAGAGAGTGTTTGAGGTGAGGTGTCGTTTGAAGGTAACGGGGATCTTAGCCGGGGACATGATTATTCATCGTATGATCAGAAAGAACATCTTTCTGCCGTAGGGTGCCAGCCAACAAACACCTTGCGGAAGCAGCATTTCGTCGAAGTGATAAGCGGGTCTCATTTCACACTACTCACATCCAATTTAGGGAGGGCGAGAGTGTGCACGATTACATCAAAGAGAGGACTATCAAGATTGGAAAGTATATCGTGGAGACGAGGAAAACCGTTCGCGTCATCGCGAAAGAGTTTGGCGTATCCAAAAGTACAGTCCATAAGGATTTGACCGAGAGACTTCCTGAGATTAATCCAGAGCTTGCAAACGAGGTAAAAGAAATATTAGATTACCATAAATCCATTCGTCATTTACGGGGCGGCGAGGCGACAAAAATGAAATACCAAAAAGAAGAAAAGGAAGGAGAAGCTGTTAAGTAAACAGGTCTATTCTCTAAATCCTCTTTTTCCGACAGATTTCCACAAAAAATACCATTATTTTTTTAAAAAGTTTATGGTTATTGTAAGGAATATGGTAGAATAGAAAATTAGGAAATGGTAGGAATCCGTCTTGAGGAGGAAAGGATAGAGAATGTTTGCAAGGGATATTGGGATTGATTTAGGAACGGCCAACGTGCTGATTCACGTAAAAGGCCGTGGCATTGTATTGAATGAGCCATCTGTTGTTGCCATCGACAAGAATACCAACCGGGTACTGGCAGTTGGCGAAGAGGCTCGCCGTATGGTGGGACGTACTCCAGGGAATATCGTGGCCATTCGTCCATTAAAGGATGGCGTCATCGCCGATTTCGACGTAACAGAGGCCATGTTAAAACACTTTATTAATAAACTGAACGTTAAAGGCTTTTTATCAAAGCCGCGCATCTTGATCTGCTGCCCGACTAACATCACCAGTGTGGAGCAAAAAGCGATCAGGGAGGCTGCCGAGAAGAGCGGCGGGAAAAAGGTTTACTTAGAAGAAGAGCCGAAAGTGGCGGCAATTGGCGCCGGTATGGACATCTTCCAGCCAAGCGGAAACATGGTAGTGGACATTGGGGGAGGAACGACGGATGTTGCCGTATTGTCAATGGGCGATATCGTGACTTCTTCCTCCATTAAAATGGCCGGCGACAAGTTTGACATGGAGATTCTGAACCACATTAAGCGCGAGTACAAGCTGCTGATCGGGGAGCGTACCGCTGAAAATATCAAGATCAACATCGGAACTGTGTTCCCAGGATCTCGTTCAGAAGAAATGGAAATCCGCGGACGCGATATGGTGAGCGGTCTTCCACGTACGATTACCGTTCGTTCGGAAGAAATTGAGCAAGCATTGCGCGAATCGGTTTCGGTTATTGTGCAGGCGGCAAAAAGCGTGCTTGAGCGCACACCGCCAGAATTGTCTGCCGACATCATTGACCGCGGCGTTATTTTAACCGGCGGCGGAGCTTTGCTGCACGGCATTGATATGCTGCTGGCTGACGAGTTGAAGGTGCCGGTATTGGTAGCGGAAAACCCAATGGATTGTGTGGCAATCGGCACAGGCGTGATGCTCGACAATATTGACCGGATTCCGAGCCGGAAACTAGGTTAATTTTTTCAAAAAAAATAACCCAGCATTTAGAAAAAGTGGTAAGACATCATACCGCCAAAAAATGGGTATAAAGTCCAATGAATAAAGGCTTGGACAAGCCTTGTTCGTTGGGCTTTTTTGTATGCGAAAATCTCGGTAATTTTTACAAGGATTGACTTTTTTCGAAAAAAATAATGTGTAATCATGAATAATTTCTTATAATAGGAATAAATGCTCGACAAATTTTACTCAAGATCCAATAAAAATGGTTATAATATGGATAACTCACCGGGACTCATTTCAGGGGTGTGTTCCATCCGGAGTCCAGGTTAAAGGGGAAATAGATATGTCTGTCGATAATATTAATCAAGAGCGGTTCCAAACTCGAGAAGAATATAAACGGGCGAAAGCCGCTGAGGTGCCGCACGCGCATGCCGGCCAGGAGAGGGGAACGGCCGTACGGGCTGCTGCAGAGACGGGAGAATCACGGCATGCTGTCCAAGAACAAAAGGCGGCAGCTGCTGAGAAGGAACGGCCAAAACAGCGGGTGCGCATCCGGATGATTCCGATTTGGCTGCGGCTTGTCCTGCTAGTGGTGCTGGCGGCGGTATGCCTGACGGCAGGAGCCGTGGTCGGCTATAGTGTGCTTGGCGGCGAAAACGCAGCCGATGTGTTTTCCGGATCTGCCTGGACGCATATTCGGGATTTAGTGGAGAAGAAATAACGGGGAAGGGCGCGATTGGCCCTTCCCTTTTGTGTATGAATAATAGTACAATTAGAAATAATACTTGTTATTAGGAGGAGGTACTAATCCTTATGTTAGATATTGAACAGATTAAAGAAATCATTCCCCACCGCTATCCGTTTTTGCTGGTCGACCGCATCCTGGAGGTCGAAGAAGGGAAGCGGGCAGTCGGGATCAAGAACGTCTCAGCCAACGAGGAATTTTTCAACGGACATTTTCCGGAATATCCCGTGATGCCCGGCGTGTTAATTGTTGAGGCGCTGGCGCAGGTTGGAGCCGTCGCTGTCTTAAAAAAGGAAGAAAACCGCGGCCGCTTGGCCTTCTTTGCCGGAATCGACAACTGCCGGTTTAAACGCCAAGTCAAACCCGGCGACCAGCTCCGCCTAGAAGTCGAAATGACCCGCCTCCGCGGACCGATCGGCAAAGGCAAAGCCACCGCCACCGTCGACGGCGAAATCGCCTGCGAAGCAGAAATCACCTTCGCCCTAGGCGGAAAATAAATTGTGAAGGGACAGTCCCCCGCCACTTTAAAGTGGTGAAGGGGGCTGTCTTTTTTTGTTTTTGCTATTGGGAAATGTTCGGTTTTTATTGCGAGGGAAGGATGTAGACAATTGTCGAGAGGCTGGTTTTTAGGGGGATGGGATGCGATTTAACGGATTAAATGGGATTGGTATGTTGGGAAAATATTTTGAAATGATGAATGGGGATAATTAATGAAGCTGTTTCATAGATTCATAGATTAAAAGTGTGGCGAATTTTAGGGAAATAAGGACTTTTCTGAGCATAAAGACCTATAAATGGAACATTTATCCACTGAAAAAGTATTATTTACAATTTTTCGAATTGTCACTAAACTATTAATGCTAACGTTCTTTTAGTAGAACAAACACACAAAGGGGGTTTAAACGTTGAAAAAGAAAAACACGTTAAAGATTTTCTCCAGCATTGCGGCCAGCACGATGGTGGCTTCTGCACTATTTGCAGGCACACTGGCTGGAAGCACGGCGGCACCGGCATCTGCAGCAGCAGCCACCACACTTGAATCGGCTCCAATCGATCTGAATATTGTCGATATCGATCGTCTTGGGAAAGCCCTGCAAAAACGCGGGCTGGTTGCCAAAAATGCCACACAAGCACAAATTACCAAAGCAGCGAAGGATTACATAAAGAAAAAGCAGGGCGGCAAAACAGCAGCCGCTCCAACAACAGAACAAAAAGAAATGGACAAGAAGGCAAAAGACTTTTTAACCAAGCAAAAGGACAAGCTTGCCAAGCAGCTTGCTAAGGGCCACACAAATTATAAAAAAGGCAAGCCAAATGGTGCCGTGAAGGTAGACTCTGCCAAGCAGGCTCCTTATAACGGAGAGGTTCGCGAGGATAAAGTCCTTGTCCTATTAGTAGAATATGCGGACTTTAAGCATAACAATATCGAGCAAGAGCCAGGCTATATGTGGGCAGATGACTTCAGCAAAGAGCATTATGAAAAAATGCTGTTTGGCGATGAAGATTTTACCTTATTTAATGGAGATAAAGTAAAAACCTTCAAGCAATACTATGAAGAGCAATCCGGCGGCAGCTACACGGTAGACGGTACCGTTACGGATTGGCTGTCTGTACCAGGAAATTATAAAGAATACGGCAGCGACAATCCAGCCGGCGGCAATGATAACGCGCCAAATACTAAAGGTCCGCGCGGTCTTGTAGAGGATGCTTTAGATGCCGCCGTAGCATCCGGCATCAATCTAGCCGATTTTGACGACCTCGATATCTATGACCTTGATGGCGATGGAAATATTTATGAGGCAGACGGATTGGTTGACCACTTGATGGTTCTTCACGCTGGTGTCGGCCAGGAAGCTGGCGGCGGAGCGCTTGGCGACGATGCGATTTGGTCACACCGCTGGACACTAAATGGCGTTCATCCAGTGGCCAACACGGAAGCAACTGTCGATTATTGGGGCGGCGCAATGGCAGCTTATGATTACACGATCGAGCCAGAGGATGGAGCCGTCGGTGTATTCGCCCACGAATATGGCCATGACTTAGGTGCTCCGGATGAATATGATACACAGTACACGGGCAACGGCGATACGGTTGCGCAATGGTCGATTATGAGCGGCGGCAGCTGGAGCGGCCATATTGCCGGAACACAGCCGCCAAGTTTCTCGCCGCAGGTAAAGGAATTCTATCAAAATACGATTGGCGGCAACTGGGCCAATATTACCGAAGTCAACTATGAAGACATTGATAAAAATGGTGTGGCTGCGGTCATTGACCAGAGTGTGACGAAGTCCAAGAATCCGGGCATCGTCAAAGTAAATCTGCCTGACAAAAAGGTACCTGGGGTTCCAGCAGAATTTGGGGCAAAATATTATTACAGTACAAAAGGCGATAATCTTAATACCGTGCTAGAGACCCCTGTATTTGATTTAACTGGCGCCACTTCAGCAACATTTGATTACAAGCAATGGTACCAAGTTGAGTTTGATTATGATTATCTATACGTGGATGCGGTAACAGAGGATGGACAGAGCGAAACCCTTGATATCCTTGGAGATGAAAACACTGCCGGCAGCGGTTATGAAACATCCCAAGGCAAGTGGGAAGACAAATCCCTTGACCTCAGCCAATTCGCTGGCCAAAAAGTGAAGCTAGTATTTAACTACGTAACCGACGGCGGCCTTGCGCCAGACGGATTTGCCATCGATAACCTGCAATTAACAGTGGATGGGCAAGTTGTATTCTCGGATGATGCAGAAGGCACAGCAAAAGTGACATTAAGCGGATTCGAGGTCTCTGACGGCTGGATCGAAAAACCACACTACTACTACCTGGAGTGGAGAAACTATGCTGGCTCTGATATTGCCCTGAAATATTCTCGTGAAGCCGCCTATAATACTGGATTAGTAGTTTGGTATGGAGACGACACCTTCACAGATAACTGGGGCGGCGTCCACCCTGGAGAAGGCTTCCTGAATGTAATCGACTCGCATCCAGATGCGCTTATCTTTAACCTGAATGGCAAGCCTTCTATCGATCAAACGACCCGCTACCAGGTGGCAGATGCAGC
This sequence comes from Neobacillus muris, assembly GCF_943193175.1. Taxonomy (GTDB): domain Bacteria; phylum Bacillota; class Bacilli; order Bacillales; family Cytobacillaceae; genus Neobacillus; species Neobacillus muris. Next base: position 61,653 of record NZ_CALPDF010000020.1, on the reverse strand, counting down.
GTTCTCATTGGACAAGTCACCTGCATGGTCTGTGAACTCGCCAACTCGCGGTGTTTATGATTACAAAGGGCTTTCAGGTGTAACCGTATTTGACTCCTCGAAGTCGTATATGAACAATGTAATCCCGGATGCGGGCGTGAAAGTTCCATCTCAATACCCGCTTAAGGTCCAAGTCATTGGCGAAGCAAAAGACAACACGGCCGGTGCGGTTTGGATCCATAAATAATGGGCTAAAAAAGACATCGGGCATTTAATGCTCGATGTCTTTTATTTTGCCCAAAACAGAGGCAGCTATGTTTGAAAAAACTTCCACGAAAAAATTTTTTTAGCACGGGGAAAATACTACTGCTAGAAAAATTAGCTTGAAAGGAGTTTTAATTTTGAAGAAAAAGCTGCTTAGCTTACTGACGGGGACACTTTTATCTGGGGTAATCCTTGTAGGTTGTAACAACGATGATACGGACACAAACAACAATCTCCGCAACGTGCCGGAGCCAACGGTCGATACACCTAACAATAATCTAAATAGAAACGACTTAGATAACTATCGCTATCGCAACAATAACATTGACGATAACGATAACGATGGCATCATCGACAACAACAACCGAACCAACGACAGAAACACAGATACCGACAAAGACCCAGCAAAAGACAACAACACACCGCGTGAAGAAATAATCGAAGATGACCTAGACGCAAGAGACAAAGACAATAAAGACCGATAAAAATGTGGGGCCAGTCCCTCAGCGCGGCAAAGCGGCGGGGGACTGGCCCCCGCCGCTTCACTGCGGTGCTATGGCTTGGATATTTTTAGTTTGGGTTTACTTTTTATTTTATCTTTGAATTCCATGAGCAGTGGCTGGCCTTCGAAGCCTTTTTGGAGGAGATTTTCGAGCAGGAGCTCGGAGTAGTCGCTTTTGTTGCGGCGCATTTGGCCTTCGAGCAGTACGCTGATATGATTGTCGAATTTTAGCAGAGAGACAATGCGTGTTTGGAAATACGCAGGTGCATTTTCCTTCTTAGTGATCACCACCTCCGCAATCACTTCGCGGTTCTCATCTTGAATCTTTTTAAAGAAGTCATATAAGGAAAGGTTTGAATAGGCCTCAATCAGCCAGGTAGAGTGGTCGTCCTCCTTATTGAGAATCAAGCCGTCTTCTAAGGGAATCTCAACCGAAGTTTCACCTTCCAATACTTCCAGTGAATACAACTTAAACGTCTTCATCAACCCGGACCTCCTTTAAGCATTTACTCAATTATAACATATGTTGGAAAAAAGCAATGTCGAAAAATATTGGCCCATGCGAGAATGACCTGCTTTTTGGAAAAAATAAAGCCATTCTTTGACAAAAACAGCCTTGAATCGCCGATTTTCGCTAAGAAGACAGCGGCCATAATCGGATTACCATGGTTTTACAACGAATGTGCCGAGGACTAAGATGGAATCATCAAAGGAAAGGAGAGGATTTCGTGATTAATCAAGTGATTTTGGTTGGGCGATTAACGAAGGACCCGGAATTGAAAAAAACATCAGAAGGAACGGCTTTCACGATGATTACCCTGGCAGTGAACCGCAACTATCGCAATCACAATGGCGAAATTGATACAGACTTTGTTCAGTGCACATTATGGCGCAGGGCAGCTGAAAACACGGTCCAGTATTGCCGGAAAGGCTCGGTCGTAGGAATCACAGGGCGGCTGCAATCGCGTTATTACGACCGGGAGGGGAAACGGAATTATGTGACAGAGGTGGCAGCCGAAACGGTCCGGTTCCTGAGCGGCAAGCCGCATGAGGTGGTACAGGAGCCGCAGGAGCCGAAGAAGGAGGAAACCGCCCTTGCCTTTTAACGACCATGATTCGGCTAATTTGGAACAGCTATTGGAAAGTTTGATCAAAATGGTTGGGCATGCCAACCAGACCATTGATTCCTTGCAAAAACGCGTCAGTCAGCTGGAATGGCTCATTAAGGAGCAGCAGCTAGAACAACGTCATCGTCACTCCATCCGTTTCTACTCCTAACATGAACCTCAAACCGCAGCCTACTGACGAAAAATAACCCAAATCTGTAGATTATCTCCGCAAATTGCCTTTCACCGTAAAGAAAGAATCAATAATGCCTTCGAAAATGGACCTCGTTTTCAAAGATCCCGTTCTTGGACCGGGATTTTTTTGTACACTGCTGATCAAACGGCTTTACCGGCAGATTTGATGGGTTAACCGGCAAAGTTCACAAATTTACCGGCCCTTTTCCCCGCTTTATCGGCACAATTCGGCCATTTATCAACCGTTTCACCCCTTTTACCGGCACTTCCACCAACTCAAATAAAAAACAAAAAAATCCATGTATAATATCCTGCATAACGGGAAAAATAATAAAAAACCCCCCCTGTTTTTTAAAAAAGAAGCCGCTGAAAAAAATTCAGCGGCTTCTTTAATGCCCTAGAGCTTGTCCTTATGCCGGTTGCTTACCCGAACCTGGCTTGCAATCAAATCTACGTAGAAGGCCTTCCGCTTAGGGGACATAAGGTGCAGATCCACCAGAGCCTTTTTCAAATCCGGCTCAGCCTTCAAAAGATCGAGAGCCATCCCGATATCGGGATCATCCCAATTCTCCTTCAAAACAAAGCCCGGCGCCTCCACATTGGGCAGCAGCTTGTCGAGCTCGTTGACCAAATACTCCTTGTCCACATTATATATTTCTGCAAATTGAATCACCGTTTGGTAATTGGGGACACTCCTGCCTGTTTCATAGCGACTAATCGTCGAACGATGCAAATTCATCATCTTGGCCAGCGTCTCCTGAGACCAGTTTTGCTTATCACGAAGCTCCCTTAATTTTTCCGATAATGACATCCCAATCACCGCCCATCAAACATTCTGTTTTTACCATAGCGGCAAAAATGGGCTCACAGGCTAAATGTGCGCGATATGCACAAACAGGCTTGTGAAATTGACGCACACGCTCTAGAGACCTATGCGATTGGCAGCAGGAATTGATTTCCTATTGTCGAATAATAAAATCGATAGAAAAAATATGTCATTTTTTGGAGAGATCGTATGGACTGGAGCGCGCTAGTTTTTATTGGAGAAAAAACGAATAACGGAGAATGGAGGATTACGAGGACGCCTGAAACAAACGATTTAGCCTTACTTTTATTCCAGTCACCCCATGAGAAATCTACCTATCAATTTATTCCTCTTAGCCATAATGAAGACCCTTGGATTTACTTTTACAATACCAACATCCAAATGACCTGCCAAAATCAGTCCCTGCTCGTTTTTGAGGGAGATCCCGAGCTCACTGAAGAACAAGTCTTCGAGCTGATGAGCAGCTTTGCACTTAAAGACCGGAACCGAATCGCCTTCCTGAGACTATTCCCAAACAGCAAATACCGGCCGAAAAAACGCAAGACCGCTCGCATCGTGTCAGAAGAAAAACCTCTCTATTAAAAAGTGCAGGTTTACTAGAATCATTTTTTTACAAAAACAGCTTCCTATTTCCACCAGCAGACACTAACAATGCGCCAATACACCCAAAAGATGCCATAAATATGCCATTTATTGGCCGAAATTCGCTGTTTTAAGACATTTTGTTGTCGCTTTTTAATATTCTTGTAACATAACTGGCATATTCCTCTGTTATAAATAGAGTAATAAGGAGGGAGAATAGTTTGCAGAATAAGATCAAGCGTATCACCCAAATTGTACTGACACTGATTTTGTGCGGAACGGGTACGATTACATACGCGCAAACGAATAGCGACACCTTACAACAGCAGCTACAGCAAAAGCAAGAAATTGTTGAGCAAAAACAAGTAGAAAAGCAAGCTGTAAACCAAGAAATTCAGAGCATTCAGCAAGAACTGCAATCCATATACAATGATATAAGCCAAAACCAAGAGGAAATGGCGAAAACGCAAGGCAAGATTGATGAAGTCAATCAGTTAATCGAAGCGAAAAAACAAGAAATTGTCGTTCTTGAGGACAAAATCCTCGGCCGCAAAGACATTATGGAAAAACGTGCCCGAGCTCTTCAAGAAGACGACAACGTCAGCATGATGATTAACCTCTTTTTTGAATCCGACAGCATCTCTGAATTTATTCAGCGTGCCAGCGCGGCATCTCAGCTGATGGATGCGGACAAGGACATCTTGACAGCGCAAAAAGAAGACCTCAAGAAAATCGAAGACGATAAAAAAGAAATCGACAAACAAGAACAGGTTCTAGAAGAGCAGCAAACCGTTTTAGCACAGCAGCAAGCAGAACTCGACACAAACTTGCAGGCAAGACAGCAAAACTTAACGGCCATGCAGGAAAAATACAATCAAATCGTTCAGCAAATGGCAATGGCCGAGCAGGAAAAAGCCGGCATCCAATCACAAATGGCTGAGCTGCAAGCAAGAATTGCCCAGCAGCAATCAGCGCCTAGAGCAGCAGCCCCTGCGGCAGCGAGCCCGAACGTTAGCGGAAGAGAGATTTACGTAAGCGCTACCGCGTATAGCCCAGAGGAATCTGGAGCGATTACCAAGCTTGGCTACAATATTGCTGCCAACCCGAATATGAAGCTTATCGCTGTCGATCCAGCCGTTATCCCGCTTGGAAGCAGGGTTTGGGTGGAAGGCTACGGTGAAGCGATTGCCGGAGATACGGGCGGCGCCATCCGAGGCCACAAAATCGATGTTCTAAAGCCAAACCGGGCGGAAGCCTTGGCTTGGGGAAGAAGAACCGTTAAGGTTATTATTCTAAATTAATCATGAAAAAATGACGTGTGAAAGCCCACACGTCATTTTTTATTATTGGTAAATTCCAAAATATGGTATAATGAATTGAGGGGGAATTGAGGATGAGTTTATCGGTAACGTTATGGATTTTGGGAGGCTACCTGCTCATTTCGTTAGTTTTGACACCTGTTCAGTACCCATATATTCAATCACTTAAAGAAATGGACAAAGAACGGCAGCGGCAAGGGAAAACACAGAATGAAATGTATGAGGACATGAGCTTTGAAGAGCAGCAGCTGCATTTGAATGCACAAGGGAATCCCTTTTTCATCTTGGCTAACCTTTTTGCGACTCTTTTGTATCATTGGAAAAATAAACAGACGCCTGGGTTAACAAAATAGAAAAAAATGACGTGTGGCCGCAACCGCACGTCATTTTTGCTGGTTTGATCAATGGATTGGGTATCAAGAAAACCGTCCGTGGGTTTATCCGCAAATACCACAAGAACCGTCCCCTTGGTACCCCCTTGGTACCACGTGATTGAAAAAAATGGCCCTCGAAATCATGCTCGAGGGCCCAAGATCTATTTGAATTTAAGGGGGGTCTATGAAAAAGTTTTTAACTCCTTCATGCTTGTATCATAACGAATGATCCTTAACAAATTATTAATTTCTCATGAACAAATTGTTAAAACTACTGAGGAGGGCAAAAATTGAAACCTTCCTTCAGCCGATTCGTATATACAAGCGTACCCAACAAAATGGATAGGAGTAGAAGTACAAATGAAAAAAGCCATCAAATCGTTGTTGTCTCTCGTATTGCTTGTTACGTTGGCAATGCCGGTGAGCGTGGATGCAGCGGGATTGAACGGCAGCCCTAAAGCAAGTCCAATGGGGCAAACGTATTCCACCCAAACCAAAACCCCTCAAGTTACCAAGGTCAAATCGGTCAGACGTTCCGGTTCATCATACCGTTCAGGATATCGGGCACCTTCAGGCAGTGTAAAAAAAGCGCCATCCACCTCGAAGAGCCCTTATAGCCAAACCCAGCCTGCTGCGAAAAGCTCCAGCGGCTTTTGGAAGGGGGCAGCCCTCTTTGGGGCAGGAACCTTTTTCGGCAGCATGTTCCATCCATTCGGCGGCTACTATGGAGGCGGATATGCCGGCTTCTCCCTTATGGGACTATTGGTCGACATCCTGCTGATTGTCGTGATCATTTCGTTGATTAAAAGAATTTTTAGAAGAAGAAGATACTAAAGCCAGGTGGCACCCACATGGAAATCTTATTTAACAGGAAGCATTCGTTAATCGATGCTTTCTTTTTATTTTCCTCCATCTGCTTGGTTCTATTGTTTTCCAAAATGATTTTTTCGATATTGAAGCGGGGAGCGATCATATTTTTGTTTGAACAATCTAGAAAAATAAGGGCCCCAACGATACCCGCAAAGTTCCGCTATTTTTTGGATCGGATAATCGGTTTTTAACAAGAGATCTCGAGCCTGCAGCAGCCGATATTCCTTTAAATATTCCATGGGAGTAAAGCCGTAATACTGCTTTAAATACCTGGCAAGCGTATTTTCATGTAAATTGAATTTCGCCACTAAAGTATCATTGGTAATATCCTTATTAAAATTTTCACGAATGAATTGCTCCACTTTTTCCGCTATTAAAACGCTTGTATCCTTTGCCTGATTTTGCCCATCCAATAGATTTAAGAGAGAAAAAAACCGCTGCTGAAGATCCCAAAACGTTATATTTATATCTTTTCTTGTCGTGCTCTCCAGTAATTCCTGGATTTTTTGATAAAGTTCATCCGTATCAACGAGCCGGCACTTTTTAGCCAGATGAAGGGTATGAAACTTATTATGAAAGTGCAGCGAAGGAATCGGGATATTCGATTCCAGCTGTCTTGCTTGATGACTTTGTACATAATTGCCAGTGGTAAAAAAGTGAATCCAATAAAATTGGGTTGTTTCATCTGTTGGTTTGACTGGATAGTGGTGCTTATTGGGCAGCAAGACCAGCATTTCATTCTTTTTAACGGTGTAATCAATGCCTTCCTCTCCTAAGTACAAGGCCCCTTCTTTAACGAGAATAATGTCAAAATACGGCAGGTTCCTTCGATCAGGATGCATAACGCCGGTGCCATATTCGGTCAAATTCCCTTCGATAAAGATGGGAAAAGGCGGAATCGCGATAGATATAATGAATGGATCCTCCATGGGTCGGGCCCTCCTATATTAAAATCCGATCACTAAAAGTGAAAATGTATAAAAAATTATTGTAAACGTTTAATTCATTATCATTATACTAAAGGTAAGCGATTTCGGAAATCGTTTGCAAATTCAATAGATATCTATTTGCTATGGTGTTCTGAAGGTTCAACTATAATAAAGGAGAATACTAGATGGAAAATCATAAATTTTTGATCGATTTCTGCCCGAATGGAAATTTATCAAAATTAATCCTGAAAAATGATCCGCACCAAATGAATTGGGTAGTCGACGAGAAGTATTTAGAAAAAGTACATTATGATGATAGAGATAAATTATTTGGCCATTTTTCCGTGACGATAAACGATAAAGAGTATAAAAGTAATGGAATGCAAGGGAAAGTAACGGCAGCGAAAGAAATGGCAACGGTCACATACGCATTGGATGAGGTGGAGATCCGGTTTGTTTATGACTTGACCCAGTCAGCGGATTCCTTGCGTTGGACGATTCAAGTCGTCAATCATTCCAATCGGGATGCCTATATAGCTGATTTTAGAGTCTGGACATCCTTTGCCTATGTCATGTATCGGATAAACGATTTAACGATGCAGACCAATCACTCAACGGCTGTGTTTCCATCGATTTCACAAGACTTTACGAAATTGGCCTGCGTAAGAAGAAGCAATCAGGCGCCCCACCTCGGGATCTACCAGCTTGAAGGCGAAACAAAATCAGCAGGAACGTATTGTGAATATGAAAATCGATTTTTTGAAAACGTTTCACCTTCATTAGATGGCATTTTATTTCACCAATTGGTGTTAGCAGGCGGGTACGATCAAGATTTTACGAATTCCGATTGGATCTATTCGAAAGATGGTCTTTTGGTAAAAGCGGATGAAATAAAGGTTTGGCAATTTGCACTTGAGGAATTCGTGGATCAAGACGATTTCTATCAGACAGGGATGAAATATGGACATCCCAGCTATCAGTTTGAACCGCTGGCCATCACCAGCCAGCCCTATGATTTCTCGTTTCGCCTGCCAGCCGCTGCATCACTAAAGGATGCTTATGCAGAGTATCGGGATGCCAATGATCGGAGCAAGGTACAAAATATCCTGCCATTTATACAAAAAGATGAAAGCGGTTATAAGGCGGCGTTAACTTTTGAAGAACCGGGTGAACATAAGGTTTCGATTGAGCTTGATAATGGAAAAATCGATAGTGTGATTATCAATGTGATGAAACCGATTCAAAGCCTGTTCGACAATCGGGCGCAATATATCAGCCATGTTCTCTATAGCGGTCCTGAAGGGGAAGTGCCATATGCCTATACCCCGATTTCCAATCAAGGCGAGTCGTTAGGAAAACTCAGCTTTGTTTTGAAGAAGAATTTATTAGGGACTCCTGATCTTTCTGAGGTACAAAAGGCTGAAGAAAGCTGTGTTCACTACATTCGCCCTAAATGGTTTGTGGATGGAGATTTTACAAAGCCCGCCTTCCTTTATGGCGATTTCTACCGGTGCATGGATTTCGAATATATCGGCCACGTTTTCTATTTGTTGTCGCAGTTTGACCAAAGCGTTTTAAAGCTGAATAGCCCTGATACGTATTTAGAGTGGGCGGCAGACGTATTTCGATTACGTGTCAATCCAGATTTGCATCACACGGAACGAGGAAAAGAAGAAGCCCAAATGCTAGGCACGTTCTTCTTGTATATTGATGGCTTGTTAGAGGAACTTAAAAATCGAGGATTAACAGATAAATATCATGAAATCGATGCTTTATGGTCTGGCATCGCCGCGAAGGTCGCGAAGGATAGCGAGTCCTATAAAGCGGCTGTGACGGAGCACTTTTATGATAACGCGGGATTTGGCCCGGCAGCAGGCGCATTAGCAAGCGCCGGCCATAGCGAGGCGGCTAAAAAGTACGGAGAATTATTGATTGCCAATATCGGTTTTTCGAATGATTTCCGAGCGCAAAATCCGGACCGCTGGTGGGAATCCCTTTCCTATATGATCCATTCCTTGTGGGGGGGATTAACGGCAGCTGCCACTCTGAAAGTCTATGAAAAATTGCATGATCCGCGCTATCTAAAGGCAGCCTATCGAGCAACTGCAGGAATTTTATATTGTTATGATCCGGACGCTAAGGCAACGGACAAGAGGCTGAATCCGGGAGAAGCTGCATCGACCTATAGTGTGGCCGGCCCGCATCTTAACCGCCCTGATTTATCAAGAAACCGTTTTGGGCAATCGACTTTTTATCGAGACGGCGGAATTTTTTCAAAGCTGTTCACCAAAGAAGAAGAAACGTCTGACTGGGATATGGGAGAGGAATTGGCTGCTTATCTTGAGGGCTTTGGCAAAAAAACATTCCTATACAAGCAAGACGATCAGCTGAAGGTAATAAATGGCTGTATGGAGCATACGGAACAGGGACTTATCATCCATAGCTACGCTCCATACCCAACAGAATACCATTTTTATGATGAGGATTCCCATTTTATTTCTCCAAATGGTGAATTAGTAAGAGAAATTCTTTTTTCAGAAGGCTGCTTTACGTTGGTTAAAAAAGAACAGGAGGTAGGATGAAAATGGCAATGACGCAAAGAGAACTAAAAACCGTCCATCACAGTGATTCAAAACCTTCGAAATTATCATTAAAGAGAATACTGGCTTTCGCCAGTACCGATACAGCGGGTAACCTGCTCTACTGTACCCTGACGAGTTATATTATGTATTTTTATACGGATGTGCTTGGAATTTCTGTCGCGGCAGCCGGGATGATTTTGCTGGTAGCGCGGTTTGTTGATGCTTTAGATGCTCCGATTTGGGGGATTGTGATCGACCATACGCGCACTAGATGGGGACAAAGCCGGCCTTACTGGCTCTGGCTGTCGGTTCCTTTTGGAGCGGCTGTGTTTCTGGCATTCCTCGTTCCGGATCTATCAACAACGGGGAAAACCATTTATGCCTTAATCACCTATATTGCAGCTGGCATAATTTACACGGGCATTAGTGCATCGATGTCTTCTGCGCTTCCAAATCTGACGTACGATTCGGATGAAAGAGTGCGCTTAAATTCTTGGAGAAGTAATGGGGGCATGATTGGCTATTTAATTACCGCTTCATTTGCGCTTCCGTTAATTGATTTATTTGGACAAGGGAACGATCAAGTAGGATTTAGCGTTACGGTAGGACTTTTTGCCATTGTTGCGATTCTCCTTCTGATTTTCGCCTTTAGCGGAACAAAGGAAATTGGCACCGCCCAGAAAGCAAAATCGATTTCGATTCGTGAGAGCTTCCGCGCGGTGAAAGGAAACTGGCCATGGATTACGCTAGTATTAGTGTTCATCTTCTATTGGTTAGGAAACACGGCGAGATCGTCAACCGTGATTTATTACAGTGAATATAATTTAGGGCATAAGAATTTGGCGTCTATCTTAAATGGTCTGGTCGTTGTCCAAATGGTCTCGATCACCGTGCTGCCATTTCTAGTGAAACGATTGATAAAATCGCATACCCAAATTATTGGCTTGTCATTGGCGGCTTTGGGCCAGCTCATCATTGGGTTCGCGGGAAGCAGCATCACGATGATCATTATTGGCTGGACAATAGCTTCACTCGGTACGGGGATTGCGGTCACATTGCCATTTGCCATGCTTTCCGATACAGTCGACTATGGGGAGTGGAAGAGCGGCATTAGAGCAAGCGGATTTTTGACAGCCGTCGGTATTTCTTTCTGCATTAAGCTGGGCTCTGGATTAGGCAGCTTTATTCCTTCATTAATTTTAGGGGCAGCTGGTTATGCGGCGAATACGACCCAGACACCTGAAGCATTAGCAGCCATTAAGTTTTGTTTCACCTGGCTGCCGGCCATTTTCTTTGCAATTGGAGCCATCATTATGGGCAAATACATTAAGTATGAAAAAAATGAAGGTAAGATTAAGCAGGAATTGGAAGCAAGATTGGATCCGAAGACTAATTAACCAGATAAAAAAGAGCTTCAAGCAATCTGTACGGCTGCTTGAAGCTCTTTTGTTTTTATAAGTATAAAAGTTTTAGACTTTGAGAATGGTCCAGCACCAGGCCATACGGCGCCCTGCGCTTTTCTTATGAGGCCATACTTAAATTTATTCCGCCTTTAGCTCTTTCACCGTTTCGCCCTCAATTAAAACGGGCTGATAATAGGTCTCGTTTGGCAAATCCTTTTTCCCTTGCAGTTTCTTAATGATCCAATCCGCCGCATCCCGTCCCATCTGTTCCTGCGGGTGCGTCAAGGTCGTCAGCTTGATATTGGCATTTTTGGCAATATAGGAATTGTCCTGCCCGATGATCGACAAGTTGTCTGGTACCAAAATCCCTAGTTGTCTGCATACATTTGCCACTTCCAGCCCGACCTCATCGTTATAGCAGACAATGGCTGTCAGCTCGTCCCGTTTTTCATGCAGGAACGTCTTCAGGTTCTTGGATAAGTCTTGCTTTGTTTCTGTATCGAACGACAGCACCAGATCTGGCTGGAACCGCAATTTGGCTTCTCCGATCGCTTTTATATACCCCTTCATGCGGTACTTCCCCTGCAGGTCATCCATTTTGGCAATCAGGCCGATTTGTGTATGCCCTTTCGAAATCAGCTCTTTTGTGGCGAGATAGCTGGACTGCACATCATCGAGACAAAGGAAAGGAACATCCAATTCTTCATAATAAGCATTGATCATGATGAACGGGACATCCTGTTCCTTGAACGATAGGTAGTAGGCGATATTGGGATTGTAAAGATTGCTTTTTGTCGGTTCCACAATCAATCCGTCCACGCCAAAGCTCAGCATCATTTCCAACGCTTTTTTCTCCTGCTCGACATCATTATTGGTGCTGGCCAACAGCAGCGAATAATTATCCTCGTTCAGTCTTCCTTCAATTCCGCGGATAATCGAGGGAAAAATGTAATCGGAAATATAGGTCGTGATGACGCCGATCGTTTTACTATTGGTTTTTCCGCCCGATTTGGATTGGTATTGATTGCTGACAAACGTGCCAGACCCTTTTTCGCTTCGCAAGAATCCGTCGTTTGCCAGTTCGGATATCGCCATTCGAACAGTGTGCCGGCTCACGTTGTACGTTTCCTGCAGGGCGGATTCAGTAGGAATTTGTTCCCCTATACTGTAATCCCCTGATAGAATTTTGCTTTTTATATCGTCAATGATGATTTGATACTTTGGTTTCATTTGATCACTTCTTTCCCAGTTGTTCGCATACGAATTCGCTTTTTCGAACTATTTATATGGACATATTTTATCATGGTTTTCCATAAATAAAAAGCTGAACCGGAATACGGCCAACTAAACATATGTGATATTTGTATGTATATATTAGATTTTTATTTGACAAATGTACGCACAAAAAATATACTAAGACTATAAATAATGTGAAGCGAAATCGAAACCGCTTCCTTTCAATTGCGCATATTGAAACCGCTGTCAGAAAGAGGGGAAACATGTGAAAGCACATCAAATAAATAGGAAACAAGCGATCATCAATGGAGAAACGTCCCTTGGAATCGAATTCGGATCCACCCGTATTAAAGCGGTACTGATTGATCAGCGTTTTGAAACCATTGCATCAGGAAGCTATGAGTGGGAAAACCGCTTAGAAGATGGATTTTGGACATACAGCTTAGTCGATATTATTACGGGTCTGCAAGCGGCCTACAGTGAAATGAAGCAAGAGGTTGAACGAAGCTATGGCATCACCATCCGAACCATTGGGTCGATTGGCATCTCTGCCATGATGCATGGGTATATGGCGTTTGACCGGACAGGAGAACTGCTCGTGCCATTTCGGACCTGGCGCAATGCCACCACCAGTGTGGCAGCAAAGGCATTAACGGAACAATTCCAATTCAATATCCCGGAGCGGTGGAGTATCGCGCACCTTTATCAAGCGATCTTAAACGAAGAGAAGCATTTGCCTCGGATTGATTATATGACCACGTTGGCCGGATACATCCACTGGCTGTTGACTGGACAGAAAGCGATTGGCATTGGGGATGCTTCCGGCATGTTCCCAATCGATGAAGCAGCGCTCGATTACCATGAATCAATGGTCAAGCAGTTTGATGAACAAATAGCCGCCAAAGGGTATCCGTGGAAGCTGAGGGAGATTCTCCCGAAAGTCTATCAAGCAGGCGAGCCAGCAGGTGAATTGACCGAAATAGGTGCCAAAATACTGGACCGCTCACAAAATCTGCAGCCAGGCATTCCGCTTTGTCCGCCAGAAGGCGATGCCGGAACAGGAATGGTGGCAACGAACAGCGTAAGGAAGCGGACCGGAAACATCTCGGTAGGAACGTCCGTTTTTGCGATGATGGTGCTGGAAAAAGAACTTTCCAAGGTCTATCCAGAAATCGATTTGGTTACGACACCAACCGGCAGCCCGGTAGGAATGGTCCATGCTAATAACTGTTCAAGTGATATCAATGCTTGGATGGGATTGTTCCGGGAATTCTCTGAGGCCATGGGATTTAAGGTGGAAACCCATCAATTATTCGAAGTGCTGTTCAATAAAGCGCTGGAGGCGGACCCGGATGGCGGCGGCCTGCTGAGCTACGGGTATTTCTCAGGAGAAAATATCACAGGATTGGAACAAGGGCGGCCGCTATTTGTCCGCACACCTGAGAGCCGCTTCAATTTAGCCAACTTCATGCGGACCCATCTTTTTACAGCGTTTGGCGCTTTGAAAATCGGCATGGATATTTTGACGAAAAATGAACAGGTCGCGATTGATCGCATTTTGGCACACGGCGGATTGTTTAAAACGCCGATTGTCGGCCAAAAAATCGTGGCAGCCGCGATGAATGCTCCCGTATCCTTGATGGCAACGGCCGGTGAAGGCGGCGCCTGGGGAATGGCGATTCTCGCATCCTATTTAATGAACAAGGACCAAAATGAAAGTTTAGAAGACTTCCTTGACCAAAAAGTCTTTATCGAAGCCGATGTGCAAGAGATCTATCCTGATCAATTTGATGTCAAGGGATTTGAAGCCTTTATTGAACGCTACAAAAAGGGCTTAGTGATTGAGCAGGCCGCTGTCGATCACTTTGATTATATGGTTGAAAAAGGAGAGGAATAAACGTGCTAGAACGCCTGAAAGAAGAAGTTTTTCAAGCAAACTTAGAATTGCCAAAGCATGGGCTTGTGAAATTCACCTGGGGAAATGCAAGTGCTGTGGACCGTGAAAGCGGCCTGTTCGTCATCAAGCCGAGCGGAGTGGATTATGAAACGATGAAGCCCAGCGATATGGTCGTCGTGGATTTCGATGGCCATGTGGTGGAAGGTGATTTGAACCCCTCATCGGATACAGCGACACACGCCGTGCTTTACAAGCATTATCCGGAAATCGGCGGCATCGTCCACACCCATTCCACCTGGGCCACCATTTGGGCCCAAGCCGGCCTTGATGTTCCGGCGATGGGAACGACGCATGCCGACACCTTCTATGGTGCCGTGCCGTGTGCCCGCTACCTGACACAAGAGGAGATTGACCGGGGATACGAAGTGGAAACAGGCAAGGTGATCATCGAAACCTTTGAGGAGCGCGGGCTGGACATTTTAGCGATTCCTGGTGTCCTGCTTCACGGCCATGGCCCATTCACTTGGGGAAAAACGGTCAAATCAGCGGTCATCAATAGTGTCGTGCTGGATGAAGTCGCGAAGATGAATTTATTCACCCGGGAATTGAACCATTTTGCCAATGAATTGCCACAGCGCATTTTAGATAAACACTATTTGCGAAAGCATGGAAAAAATGCCTATTATGGCCAAACACAAAGATAAACTAGGAAACCATTAAAATAGGAAAAGAGGAGTTATCATGACAACAGCAGGTAAAAAACAATTTTGGTTTGTCGTAGGTTCACAGCATCTTTATGGAGAAGAAGCATTAGCAGAAGTAAAAGCACACGCACAAGAAATGACAGATGCATTAAATGAAAGCGGCGTGTTGCCATACCCGCTCGTCTTGCAGGATTTGGCTGTCAGTGCTGATAAAATCACCAGCATCATGAAAGAAGTCAACTATCGTGATGAAGTGGCCGGTGTCATCACCTGGATGCATACGTTCTCGCCTGCAAAAATGTGGATCCGCGGCACGAAATTATTGCAAAAACCATTGCTTCACTTAGCGACTCAATATAATGAAAGCATTCCTTGGGCAACCATTGATATGGACTTCATGAACCTGAACCAAGCCGCCCATGGCGACCGTGAGTACGGATTTATCAATGCCCGTTTGAAAAAGCAAAATAAAGTGGTTGTCGGTTACTGGCAGCGCCCGGAAGTGCAGCAGCAAATTGCTGATTGGATGGACGTAGCGGTGGCCTATAATGAAAGCTTCCATATCAAAGTAGCCCGCTTTGGTGACAACATGCGGAACGTTGGCGTAACCGAAGGGGATAAGGTGGAAGCGCAAATCCAATTTGGCTGGACCGTTGACTACTTTGGCATCGGCGACCTTGTGCAATATGTGAATGCGGTGACAGAAGAAGAAATCAATGATCTATTTATGGAATATGCCGACCTGTATGACTTTGATTATGGCACCTACAGCAAGGAAGACTGGGAGAAGAGCGTCAAAGTGCAGGCAAGCTATGAAATCGCGATTAAACGTTTCCTTGATGACGGCGGCTATAATGCCTTCACCACGAACTTTGAAGATTTATATGGCATGAAGCAGCTTCCTGGACTTGCCGTGCAGCGCTTGATGGCACAAGGCTATGGCTTCGCCGGCGAGGGAGATTGGAAAACCGCGGCACTCGACCGCTTGCTCAAAGT
The DNA here is from genome assembly GCF_943193175.1 of Neobacillus muris. Lineage (GTDB taxonomy): Bacteria > Bacillota > Bacilli > Bacillales > Cytobacillaceae > Neobacillus > Neobacillus muris. The sequence goes on along the minus strand of NZ_CALPDF010000020.1, from coordinate 45,889 downwards.
CATGAGCCATAACCAATCCACTGGATTTATGGAAGATTACACTTACGAATTAGCGGCTGGACAAGAAGCAGCCCTGCAATCCCATATGCTGGAGGTCGACCCAACGATGGCAAGCAACAAGCCAAAAATCATTGTTTCTCCATTAGGGATCGGCGATCGGGAAGACCCTGCCCGTCTCGTGTTTGACGGCAAAGCAGGAGAGGGCGTTGTCGTATCCATGGCTGACTTTGGCACACATTACAAAATGCTGATCAACGAGGTTTCTGCCTTTGAACCAACAGTTCCAGCGCCAAAACTTCCAGTGGCCCGCGTGCTTTGGAAAATCAAGCCGAACTTCCAGGACGGCGTCAAAGCTTGGATCGAGAATGGCGGCGGCCACCATACCGTGGTTTCCTTGAATTTGACAACAGACCAAATTGTCACCTATGCCAAATTGGTGGACCTGGAATACGTGATTATTAAGTAATTCTCGTTAGGAGCGCTAGGCTTCCTTGGAGAAAAAAATATCCCTTTGCCAATTTTTGAAACAGAGTATTCAGTATATTGATATAATAGAAAAGGAGCAGCCTGTTAAGCAGTTAACAGGGATGCTCCTTTTCGCCTTTAGACTGGTGCAACGAAAGGGGATTACCAAACTGAAAAAACTATTTTTCGTATATATCTTTCTGCTTGGACTATTTGCTTTATATTTATCTTATTATCATTTTCAGGATATCAATGGCACATCCTCCGAACAGGTTCAGGAGGGGATTCGCGGGGATATCGATGAAAAGTATGTCATGGTGACCTTCCAGTCAGGAAGTGATTATTGGAAGCGGGCCTTGAAAGGATTCGAGGATGCAGCCAACGAATTAAATGTTTCGGTGGAATACCGGGGGGCCACCCAGTATGATGTGCACGAGCAAATTACCGTTTTGGAACAGGTAATTGCCCAAAAGCCGGATGGAATCGCCATAACGGCGATTGAAGCGGCGAAAATAGCTCCAACCATCAATAAAGCGATCAAGGCCGGGATCCCGGTGGTGCTCTTTGACTCTGGATCCCCAGCGAGCGATGCGCCCACGTTTATCGGCACGGACAGTTATAATGCCGGCGTAATCGGCGCCCAGGAGATGGCGGCGCTGATGGTCAATCAAGGAAAAGTAGGGATTGTCACCCTTCCGAATCAGCTGAACCACCAGCAGCGATTAAGAGGCTTTAAAGACACCATTGAGAAGGATTATCCTGGAATTGACATCGTGGAAGTGAAGGATGGAAAAGGAAACGAACTGGTTTCCAAGCAAGCGGCTGTAGAGCTTTTAGAAAAATATCCAGATTTAAAGGGGATTTTTGTAACGGAAGCAAATGGGGGAATCGGTGTCGGCCACGCGGCCATTTCCATGAACCGGGAAAAGGACGTGAAAATTGTCAGCTTTGACGCAGATAAACCAACTCTGGATATGATCAAGGACGGAACGATTTCTGCCACACTCGCACAAGGCACTTGGAAAATGGGCTATTGGTCGCTGCTGTCTTTATTTCACTTAAAGCATCAGCTGACAGAGGATTCGAAAATGGGAATCAACACACCGCCGCTGCCGCCCAATATCGACACAGGCGTTTCCGTTGTCACCAAGGAGAATGCAGGGGATTTCTATGGCAAGTAAACATCCCTTTCTATCAAGAGGCGTCAAACGGCTGCAGTTCAATAATTTTCCGATTCGCTATAAATTAATTGCCCTTTTGCTGCTGATCAGCATTGTGCCGTCAATTGGGCTCAGCCTGCTAACGGGAATGACCGTAGAGCGGATTGTCGAAAAACAGGTGACTGACAACACCCTGCAGCTAATTGGCCAAGTCAATAAAACATTGGACAACTATGCGGCAAATATGCAAAATATCAGCTACCTGATCTCCTCCAATCCGGACATGAAGGATTTTATTTATGAAACGGCTCCATCGGCAGGTGAAAATAATGATTATGACGTCAAGGAGTTTTTGCGCAGCCTTACCACCTTATATCCAGAGGTGGCAGGCATTCTGGTGGTAAATAGCAGCGGCGAATACATGAGCAATGAGCTGTATGCCGGCGCCAGCCAAAATTTGACCAAAGAGGCATGGTATCAGGAGGCCGTTGCCAATCAGGGGATCTTTAAGATTCTCGGACATCCTTCTGACCGCCAAATTAAAAGTTATGTTCAGTATAATAACGATGAAGTGGTATCCGTGGTCCGTGCGATCATTGACCCGGACACGCAAAAGGTAAAAGGCGTTGTCCTTATGGATTTAAAATTATTGGTCATCGCCGAAGCGACAAAGGATGCACGCTTAGGAAAAACTGGTTATTTAATGGTCATCGATGAAAAGGGCGAGAATATCTATTCACCAGCCAAAAAGCTCATTGAGCATTTTCCTTTGCAATGGGTCAGCAAGGGGGAATCGGGCACCTTTATTAAGCAGGTAAATGGAAGCAAAACGCAATTCATTTACCGAAAATCACCGTTTACGAATTGGATCACGGTAGGCGTATTCCCTACAGATGAAGCGGTTTTCGAAATAAGGGAAATCAATTTTTATGTGATTTGCTTTGTCTTCTTTGTTTGTTTATTCGGCGTGACGGCCTCCTATTATTTGTCTAATTCCATGTCCCGGCCGATTGGCCAGCTGATGTCGTTTATGCAAAAAGCGGAGTCAGGGGATTTGACGGTCCGTTATTCGGAGGACCGCAGGGATGAGCTGGGGATGCTCGGCCGGAGCTTCAATCATATGCTGGCCCAAATCAATAAGCTGATATCCTTAACAGAAAAACAAGAGCGGCAAAAAAGAGAAGCAGAGCTAAGGAGTCTCCAGGAACACATCAAGCCGCATTTTCTTTATAATACGCTTGATACGATCAACTGGATGGCCCGCAAGCATGGGGCAGAGGATGTGGCGGACCTTGTCGGATCCTTATCCAGGCTGTTTCGGATCGGCCTCAACCAGGGGCGCGACAACATCCCTTTAAGCGAAGAAATCGAACATATCCATAGCTACCTGAAGATTCAGAAGGCAAGATACAAAGATAAATTAAATTATACCCTTGACGTAGATGAACACCTCCATCAAGCCAGCATGCCGAAGCTCGTTCTCCAGCCGATCGTAGAAAACGCGATTTACCATGGGATAAAGGAGCGAAGAGGGCCGGGCCATATTCTCATTGAAGCGAAGGAATGGATGGGGAATTTAAGAATTCGCGTCATCGATGACGGAAAAGGAATGCCTAAGGAAAAATTAGCGGAGCTCCAGCGGAATTTAGCAGCACCAGAAAGTGGAACGAATCTGGGATATGGCATGAGAAATACCCAGACAAGAATCAAATATACATGCGGGGAACCCTATGGCTTATCGATTGAGAGTGAAGAAGGTAAAGGAACAACAGTGGCCATTTTGCTTCCGCTGATAGGAGAGGTGAAATAATTTGAATGCCAGCATGAGGGTGTTGATTGCAGATGATGAACCGCTGATCCGGGAAGGAATTCGGGAGTCAGTGGATTGGCAGGTACTAAATATGGAGGTGGCGGCAGAGGCAGAAGACGGGGAGGAAGCGCTGGAGCTCGCGGTAAAGCACGCGATCGATCTATTGCTGGTCGACTTGAACATGCCGATTATGAATGGCCTGACACTCATTAAACAAATCAGGTCGCACCTTCCGAAATGCAAGATTGTCATCATCACGGGACATGACGAATTTACTTACGCCCAGGAGGCTGTGAGATTACATGTATCCGATTATATTTTGAAACCTGTGAACCCTGCGCAGCTGACAAGCGTGCTTGAAAAGGTCCGCCATGAGTGGGAGGATGTCTCGCAGCAGGAAGAATTTGTCAAGGTGGCCACTACTCAAATTGCCAAAAATATCGATATTCTGCGTGAGCAATTGTTTTTTGATTTAATCGCCAGAAAATGGAGTGAGGAGGAGGCGGTGCAGCAGTTTCAATTGCTGGGGTTCCCGCTGAGGTGTCCAGAGCAGATTGGAATCATTCAATGTGTGGAATATAGTGCCAATAAAGATTTTTTGCCGGAACAGGACAGGGAGGCCTTGTCGAATTCGCTCAAAAGCCTAATTTTGCATGTTCTGGAGCGGTATGAAAAGCTTCTGTTGCAAGATGACTCGGGACTCATCTTACTCCTGCTTTGGGACTCCCTTCCGGAAGAGCGGATCTTAAGCATGGAAAAAAGGGCAAAAGCGGATGTAAATCTGACTCTCCATTCGTGTTTTGAACCGATTGGTGAGGGGGTAGCCTCGATTCCTGAGGCCTATAGTAAGTGCAAGCTTGCGATTCAACAGGAATCGGCTATTTCCCCGGTGGTCCGGCGGGCCAGAGCGTACATGGTTGAACATTTTTCAGACCCGGATCTGACATTGGAAAAGGCGGCGGAATCTCTTCAGGTATCATCGGTGTATTTGAGCAGGACCTTTAAGAAGGAGTTAGGGATCTCTTTTGTCAGCTATATCACGAAGCTGCGGATCAAGAAGGCCAGTTTGCTGTTGGTTTCTACGGACTTGTCGATTTTGGAGATTGCGGAACAGGTCGGATATGATACACAGCATTATTTTAGTACGGCTTTTAAAAAGGAAGTCGGGGTTTCCCCGAATCAGTATCGGAAAAACTTGAAATAACAAGCAGCAGGCAAGAGGCGAGTCGTAATGGCTTGTCTTTTTTTTATTTGAAAAGAAGTGGTCTAGTTCTCGAAGCAAGGGGACAATGATCCAGCCAGGCGGTGGCCTGGCGTTTAAGCCGGAAATGCCGGTAAAAGAGGGGAATCGGTTGATAAAAGGAGGAAATCTGCCGGTAAACTCCGGAAAAGTGCCGGTAAAAAGGTGAACTTCGCCGGTAAACCAGTTCAAAGTGCCGGTAACCAAAAACCCCCTCTCATAAGAGAACGAATAAAGCGGGAAAACCTCCTTGAAAAGAACGGTTCAGTTCCCAAAGCAAGGAAACACCACCCACACTCGGCTGCCCCCTAGATCTTTCATTATGAAAACGGTTTAAATAAGTTAAATTTTTATAAAAATAGGTCATTTTTTTAAAAGTGCGTGTTTGAAAGCGGTGTTATAGTTAAAACAACCAAATGAAAGCGTTAAAAATAGCAAATTGAAATAATATGATTTATAGGTCTTGAGGAGGGAACATCAATGGGGAATGAAAAGAAAATTTCAAGCGGTTTCATCTACTTTTTTGGGGCTTTCGGAGGCATTCTGTTTGGCTACGACATTGGCGTCATGACGGGGGCTTTGCCTTTTTTGGAAAATGACTGGAACCTTCATAACAACGCTGGCGCAATTGGCTGGATCACCTCTTCGGTCATGTTTGGCGCCATTTTCGGAGGCGCCTTGGCCGGACAGCTTTCTGACCGCTTAGGACGGCGCAAAATGATTTTAATCTCTGCCTTAATTTTTGTAATCGGATCCATTTTGTCAGGGATCGCCCCTCACAATGGGCAATTCTTCTTGATTGCGGTCCGGACATTATTAGGATTAGCCGTTGGTGCTGCTTCAGCACTGGTACCGGCCTATATGTCAGAAATGTCACCTGCACGGTTGCGCGGGCGGTTGTCAGGCATCAATCAAACGATGATTGTATCCGGGATGCTGCTTTCGTACATTGTGGACTATTTACTGAAAGGGCTGCCAGAAACCATGGCCTGGCGCTTGATGCTTAGTTTAGCAGCTGTACCCGCTTTGATCTTATTCATTGGCGTACTGCGGTTACCCGAATCACCACGCTTTTTAATCAAGAATCATAAGCTCGATGAAGCACGCAAGGTGTTAAGCTATATTCGCTCGAACAAAGAAGAAATCAATGCGGAAATCAAACAAATTCAAGAGACGGCTAAACAGGAAATGAAGGCAAACCAGAAAGCATCCTGGGGCACATTATTTAGCGGCAAATACCGCTATCTCGTCATGGCTGGTGTAGGGGTTGCGGCCTTCCAGCAATTCCAGGGCGCTAACGCGATTTTCTATTACATTCCGTTAATTGTAGAAAAAGCAACAGGACACTCAGCCAGTTCCGCGCTGTTATGGCCGATTATTCAAGGGGTTATTCTCGTCATCGGTTCATTGGTATTCCTGCTGATTGCGGACAAATTCAATCGCCGGACTTTATTGACCATCGGCGGAACGATCATGGGACTATCCTTTATTTTGCCAGCCATTTTGAATTCATTGATTCCGAATGCCAGCCCGATGATGATCGTTGTTTTCCTAAGTATTTATGTGGCGCTTTATTCCTTCACATGGGCCCCGTTAACCTGGGTTATCGTGGGAGAGATTTTCCCGCTGGCGATTCGCGGCCGTGCGTCAGGATTAGCTTCATCCTTTAACTGGATCGGTTCTTTCTTAGTGGGATTGCTATTCCCAATCATGACGGCTTCGATGCCGCAAGAAGCTGTGTTTGCCATCTTCGGGGTGATTTGTTTACTAGGTGTGTTATTTATCCGGACATGCGTCCCTGAAACGCGCGGACAGACTTTAGAGGAAATTGAGAAAATGGGAGAAAATAGATTAGCTAGCTGAAGAAAAAAGTGCGAAAACGGGCTGATGCAAAAACCAGTGAAGTGAACGATATCAGGTAATTTTGCGGGTTTATCAGCAAAAATTTGAATATATCAGTAAAAAAATCGATATATCGGTAAAAAAACAATATATCAGGAAAACCACAGGTACGGTTTGTTTAGAAAAGAAGCTTTCATTCTATGAAGCTTCTTTTTTTATGCATAAAGACATACAACATCTTGTTTAGAAAAATATTTATGCGTACAAATTAGTTTGAGGCTAACGATAGAGATCGAGTATACAGGGAAAAGTGGAGGTGAACCCGTTGGTTTAACTTGAAATTGCATAAATAAGTTATTTTCGTACGGTGTGGATAGATGGGGGAATGCAGGGAATTATTAATCGTAAAATTATATACGTACAATTATTAAATATATTGACAATTGTACGTATAAATGGTACTATCAACCTATACGAAAGCGGATACGTTTTTACAAATAACCTTACTACGATATTCTTTGAAAGGGCTTCATTAGAATCCTAGTAGAAAAATAGGGATTGCGAATGAGGAAAAACGCAAACGTTTTCTTAGATATTATTGAAGGGATGTATGAGAACAATGGCAGAAGAAATTTTGAATCCAATCGTATTACAGCGGGCAGATCCTTTTGTTTATAAACATACAGATGGATATTACTATTTCACTGGTTCTTATCCGCTATATGACCGAATTGTGTTAAGAAGAGCGAAACACCTAAATGATTTGCAGGAAGCCAAAGAAGTTGCCGTTTGGTGGAAACACGAAAACGGGCCATTGAGCCAATTGATCTGGGCCCCGGAAATCCATCGAGCAAATGGAAAATGGTATATCTATTTCGCGGCTGCACCTGATACCAATATTGATGATGACACATTTAACCATAGAATATATGTTCTTGAAAACGCCTCTGATAATCCGTTGGAGGGAACTTGGGTGGAAAAAGGGGAATTGAAGACTACCATGTCTACATTTTCATTGGATGCCACCACCTTCTTCCATAAAGGAGAACAATACCTCGTTTGGGCACAGCAGGATTTGGACATTATGGGCCATTCTAATCTTTACATCTCAAAGATGGAAAACCCTTGGACCTTGGCAACTGAACCGGTCATGCTTACGAAACCTGAATTGACATGGGAAATTCAAGGGTTTTGGGTAAATGAAGGCCCTGCCGTTTTAATCAAAAATGGAAAGGTATTCATTACTTATTCTGGAAGCGCCACCGGTGTGGATTATTGCATGGGCCTATTAACGGCAAATGCAGAGGATGACCTATTAAACCCTGCCTCATGGACAAAGAGTCAGGAACCAGTATTCCAAAGCTGTCCGGAAAATGGCCAATATGGACCAGGCCATAATAGCTTTACGGAATCAGAGGATGGCAAGGATACCATTTTGGTTTATCATGCCCGCAATTACACAGAGCTTGTCGGCGATCCGCTATATGAACCAAACCGTCAGGCCAGGGCACAAAAACTTGATTGGGATGAACAAGGAAATCCTATCTTTGGCGTTCCGGTACCTGATGCAAGATGGACACCTAAGACACCAGAAGTCTTGAAATAAAGGAGTGAATAAGATGAACAATTTAAAACAGATAAAGTTTTGGAATTTCGGCGGCATGTATTTCTTCTATTTTATGATTTGGGCGCTCATTTTTGGTTTCCTGCCATTCTGGCTGAATAAAACAGCGCATTTAAGTACAAGTGTTTCAGGCCTCGTATTCTCGGCAATGGCGGTAACAGCTTTAATTCTAGAGCCGATCTACGGAGTGATTCAAGATAGGCTCGGATTGAAAAAGTACCTATTTGGATTTGTTGTACTATGTCTGTTGTTTGTCGGACCATTTGTCCAGTTTGCCTTTTTGCCACTTCTACAGCTTAATGCCATATTCGGCGCCATTGTCGGCGGGGCATACTTAAGCCTATGTCTGAACGGCGGCGTTGGAGTGGTTGAGGCCTATATCGAGCGCGGTACCCGTGCCAACCATTATGAATATGGACATGTTCGGTTGTTTGGTTCGATTGCAGGCGGAACCGCAGCATTTATCGGTGGAATCATGTTTGTGCAAAACCCATACAGCATCTTCTGGGCCGGTACTTGCTCCGCCATTTTGCTTGGTGTGTTATTGTGGGCCCTTCGAGTGAAGGATGAAGAGATCGAAGGAACGAAATCTTCTGGAACTAAGAAGAAAGAAAACCCTGTAACAAAAGAAAATATGATGAATGTCTTTAAAAATAGAAGCTTCTGGGGGCTTTGCCTGATTATTATCGGCTCAGCCACGATGTTTGATGTATTTGACCAGCAGTTCCCGAACTATTTTGCCAGCTTTTTCGATGAGCAGTCACGAGGAGAGCTTGTATTTAGCCGAATTGCATCTGCCCAGGTATTTATTGAGGCCGGTTTCATGGTAGTGACTCCATGGTTTATCAATAAAATTGGCGCGAAAAATGGGTTGATCCTCGCAGGTGTCATTTTATTCGTACGTGTCATCGGCTCGGCATTCCTTACAGAAGTTTGGATGCTGGCATTCTGGAGACTGTTAGCCTCAATTGAAATGCCATTAATGCTGATTTCCATTATGAAATATATTACCGGCGTCTTTGATGTCCGTTTGTCTGCAACGGTTTATATGCTGGCATTCAACTTTGCCAAACAGATCGGGATTACGATTTTCTCTTCACTCATGGGAGTTTTATATGGCTCTATTGGATTCCAAAATTCCTATATCGTGATGGCTGTTGTTATTTTAGCATTTGTCATCGCTGGTGGATTGATTATGGCAAGCGAAAAATTTCATGCTGAAAAATCCTTGCAAATCCAGCGGAAAATCGCAAATTAAAAACTTATATGAACCATTTCAGCTAAAATGAATAAGGTGTCTGGCATCCACTGGTTTTGATAGGGACTGCCAGACACTTTTTTGTCTTATGATTATTATTAGGTTTTGGATAGATAAGATGGGGAATGGAAAGTTAGCTCCTGCTTATAATGTATCTGGTATATAGTTGACTAAATCAACTAAATACTATACTATATAATTAAAAATTCTGAATAGTAAGGAGAAACAGGATGGAAACCATTCAACATGTAGAAAAAATCCGGAAATTCAATCGGTACTATGCCAACGTTCTAGGGAAGATCGACCAAGAAATCTATCACAAACCGTTTCCTTTAACCGAAGCGCGGGTCATATCGGAACTCCATTCCAGAAATGGCTGCACCGCAACAGAAGTCAGAGAAAAACTTGGCATAGACCGCGGACAGATGAGCCGGATCGTTCAAAAATTAGAAGAAGAAAACATTATTTTGAAAAAACAAGCAACAGACGATAAACGCCAATACCTGCTATTTCTCACAGACGAAGGCAAACAAATCTATGCTAACTTAGTGGCAACAGCCAACCATGAAGTGGGAAAAATGATTCAGGACCTACCAAAACATGATGTGGCCCGGCTGACCGGTTCCATGGAAACAATCGAATCCATCTTCGCGAAAGAAACTCCTGCCCAGCCGAAGGTAACGATTCGCACATTTCAGCCGGGAGATGCTGGGTTCGTCGCTCAGCTGCATGGAACGTTATATGCCGAAACCTATCAATTTGGCCCCATTTTTGAATACTACGTCATGAAGGGCTTGACGGAATTTCTGCTCGACCATGATCGAGGAGAACTCTGGATTGCTGAAGTCGATGGAAAACCGGTTGGATCGATTGCCATCGCGAAGGCAACGGAGACGGATGCGCAGCTTAGATGGTTTATCATCGATGAACAGTATCAAGGACTGGGCATTGGCAAAAAGCTGATCGAGACGGCACTTCAATTCTGTAAAGCACAGCATTATCAGCATGTCTTTTTATGGACCGTCAACATTTTAGGTGCAGCGCGCCATCTATACAGCCGCTACGATTTTAGGCGGACAGAAGAAAAATCGAATCAGGAATGGACCAAAACCCCGATTGTGGAAGAACGCTGGGACTTAGACCTTACCAAGTGAGGCGCAAGGCGAGCCTGTTTAAAAAAAGCTATGTTAATCTGTTTTCGTTTACTTTGTTGTTTTATATGGGTAATTTTTTTAAACATGAAAGAGAACTTCATATTGGTGTGAAGTTCTCTTTTTGCAGTAAAGCTCCATCAATTTATAAAAGAGACAGGGTTAGTAATGATCCTTTAAAAATTCTACAATATCATGGTTAATTTTCACGAGATACTCTTCAGATGGGAAATGTCCCATATCATAAGTCTTATATGCAATTAAATTTGGAATGATTTCTCTAGCAGCTTTATTTAATTTACTTTCAGGAAAAAAGATATCCCTTTTTCCTGCTATGATTAAAGTGGGCGCGCTATAATGTGATAATTCTTCCTTTGTAGTTAATTTGGGCATATCCTGTTCAAGTCTAGTATATTTAAATACATCTCCAATAATATTTTTATCCATTTCTCTCATACTATTATTTGACATAGCATCCGTGATTTTATTGAGATATTTTTGTGATGAAGTACGATTAAATAAGACTAAAGGAAGTAAGATATCTTTAATCATTCTCATCTTAGAACCTAATCTTATTCCTGCTGGTGATACCAATATAGAACAGTCAATTTTATCTGGCATAAATGTGGCTAATCTTAAAATAATACCTGCACCGTAGGACGGACCAACAAATGCACTGCGATCTATATGAAAGTAATCCATAAGTTCCTTTATCCACTGGGCAAAACTATGGTCCTTCGCCGAAATTCTCCTTTCACTACTGTACCCTGGATGACCAATTGTATCTGGTGCATAAATTCTGTATTTATCTATGAGTGGTAAAAACCAAGATAAAGTCATTGGATTTATACAATTTCCACCCTGAAAAATAAAAATAGGCTTTCCTTCTGGCGGCCCTGCTACAAGAATATGTGTTTCACCATAACTTGTATCCACATATATCTGCTCGATATTAAAATCAAACATCTTTAGATAATGATCGTAATGTTGAGTAATATGCCTTTTCCCTTCATTTTTATAAATCGATCCTTTTCCCAAAAAACATCCTTCCCCCTATGCTTATAGAAATATAGGTCTATAAGTTTCATACTCAATTGGAAAACTCTTACAACCTAAGTTTATCATAGGTCACATCCATTGAGAACTGACAGCTTTCAACAAATTGATCTATTAATACTCGTTAGACCAGTGATCATCATGGTGTTATGGATGGCGATACTGCCGGATAAAATCTCTATCCACAGAGGATTATTCGACAGATCCATTGATAAAAAATATCCGTTTCTCTTAGGGCTTGTACCTTTTGTCATTTATAAATTTACATTTCAAAGAAAATAGGAGCAAAAGATGATGCGCAAGTGAAAACAGCTTGCGTTTTTCAATTCCGTTAAAATTTACTTATTGACATAAACAAGGACTCGTTATATGATGTAATTCGTAACAATTACGATTTGTAATTCCTACTAAACTTAAAAAATATGAAATAATTATCCCCTTTAAATCGTAATGATTTCGGATTATGGAAATGGAGGCAGAAAAAACCATGAAAAAAATGATGTTTGCATTAATTATTTTGCTGCTGGCCGTTAGCGGCTGCTCCAATGCGGCTTCAACGAAAGAAAAAGCATCGAAAAAGCTGCAGATTGTGACGACGTTTTATCCAATGTATTACTTTACCGAAAAAGTGGCCGGCGATCTAGCCGATGTGGAACTATTGATCCCAAATGGGGTAGAGCCCCACGATTGGGAGCCATCGACAAAGGATATGGCCAAAATCCAAGACGCGGACGTGTTCATTTACAACAGCCAATACTTTGAAACCTGGACTGAAAAAGTCCTAAAGAGTGTGAAGAACGACGAGTTAAAGGTAGTCGAGGCTTCCGACGGGATTGAGTTGATGGATGCACTGGAGACAGAGGAAGAGGACGACCATGAGCATGCGTCTTCTAAAGACCCCCATGTATGGCTGTCACCTGTTTTGGCCCAGCAAGAGGTGAAGACGATCGCCAAGGCATTAGAACAGGCAGACCCAGCCCACAAAGAGCAGTATCAACAGAATGCCGACGCGCTCAATTCCCAGCTTGTGGAGCTGGACCAGTTATACAAGGAAACAATCGATCAAGCCAAAACGAAGGAATTTGTGACACAGCATGCGGCGTTTGGTTATTTGGCTAATCAATATGGCTTAACGCAAATCCCAATTGCCGGATTGTCGCCAGATGTGGAACCGACGCTGCGCAAGCTTTCGGAATTAACGGAAATGACGAAAGAGAAAAACGTGAAGGTGATCTACTTTGAGGAGATGACCTCCGCCAAAGTGGCCAAAACGTTAGCAAAAGAAATCGGTGCGAAAACAGAGGTATTAAATCCGCTGGAAGGTCTGACAAAAGAAGAGCAGGATCAAGGGTTAGATTATATCGGTGTGATGGAAAAAAATCTGGAGGCCCTTAAACTGACCATTATGAATTAAAAAATAGCCCTCGAAAAAATGATTTTCGAGGGCCTCTCTATTTATATAAAGGGAGAGATAATGAATAAGTCTGGCTCTTTCATGACTGTATCTTACTTAATGCTTTGGATAATTATGAACCAAATGAATCGCACTGATAATTCGCTTATTGACCCATTCTCTATTTTTATCTGTATTTAAATTTTCAAAAACATTTTTTCTTCCTTCTTCGGTTGTTACATAGTGCGGCGGCAGATTGTTTAGGCTATAGGCGATTATGTCTGTTTTACACTTTTCACATTTGCAAAAAAGGCGATAGTCGGGACTTTGCAGCATAAAGGTAACTAAAGACTCAACAACTTCTTCCATAACATTGATGTATTGTTTCACGCTGAATCTCCTTTTATGTTTTAGAAACTAATATAGTTATCGTACGTTTTGCAAAAAACATTTAGTTTCTACTATTATCAACGTGAAAATTCACTGATATACTTTGCTTTTTAAACGCGCGTATCCAATAATAGACTTTGCTGCTGCTCTTTAGTGGCAGCGGCCATTTCTAAAAATTCTTCTGAAGGAATCTGTTTCAACACTTCCTTGGACTGATTATCGATGATTTGCACAAAATATTTCCCAGAATCCTCATGCATCTGAAACTCTATATGTGTAGAATTGAAAATTTGATTAAAATTTTTAATTGCATGTTGAACTCTTTCCTCTGTTGTCCCTGTACCATTTGCAGTTTGTGGGCGTTCATCCGCTGGTTTCGTTTGTTCCGGACTGCTTGGACTGCCTGTCTCACCACTATATTTAGTAGAATAGCTTTGGTTGTTTTGAAGATTGAATGTGGTTGAATGAATGCTCAAAACGTACATCCCCTTTTGATAAACTTATATACATAGACTAATCGGCTGAAATAGAAATTGGTATAGGGTGAAATATGGACCTAGCCGCTGTTTTCTAAACTTTTCCCTTCTAAAACCGATATTTCTTTTGGAATGGTGTTACCGATGATTGCAAAGGAATCATGCACATTCCTGGCCCCCATTTTTTACAACTTTATGTACCATTCTAAAGCCAACCCTTTGAGTTGGTTTTTTTGTTTAAAATATTAAACAAAATTCTAAGAATACCGATTATTTTAAACGTGCACTCTTTTATAGGAACTGGAACGATAGATAAGGTTCTGCCCTTTAATGAGTGTATGACATTGTCATTCAACAGAAATCGAATACAAACTGGGGGATAACTGCCATGAAATTCACAATCGGTAAAAAGTTGTTTTTTAGCTTTTTTTCTGTCCTGCTTATTCTTGGTGTAACAGTCATCATAAGTTTCACACAAATTACGAAGCTTGAAGGATCCTATGATGATTTGATCAATGATAAAGCAAAGAAACTCATTTTAATTGAAGAACTGAACGGAATTATAAAAAATGAAGAAGCTGATGTAAGAGGGTATTTACTCAGCGGGGACCAAAAATCTCTTGAGGATTTTAAAAAAGGGCATGAAGACTTCTTGACATCGAGTAAAAATCTGGAAAAATTGTTAAAGAATAAGCAAGCCAAGCAGCTGTTAAAGAGCTTAAAGACAACAGAAAGAGTATTTTTTAATTTGGGGAATCAACAAGTGTTATTTAAACAGCAAAATAACATAAACGATGTTGTTCAGCTATCAAACTCTCAAGACCAAGCAGTGATGAATACAATGGACCAGGAAATAGAACAGTTAAGTAAGCTGCAGCAAAGCATTCTAGATTCCGGTACGAAGGAAACGAACACGGAAGTGACTTCCGTCAAGACCTGGGTCATTATTTTGGGCATCCTCGCGATTGTTATAGGCGGCATCGTTTCAAATGTAATCAGACGAATGGTTTCAAAACCAATCGTGAAGCTAGCTGATATGGTAGAGAAGATAGCAGCGGGCGACCTCACTGTTGAAAACATTCAAATAAAAAATAGGGATGAAATTGGCCACTTAGCAAAATCATTCAATGAGATGGCTGCCAATCTGCGGGACTTGATTCAGCAAGTAAGAGTGAATGCAGAACAAGTGGCGTCCTCTTCCGAAGAGCTATCCGCAAGTGCAGAAGAAACAAGTGCTGCTTCTGTGCAAATTGGCATCACAATGCAGCATGTAGCGGAGGGCGTTACTAAACAAGTAAAGAGCGTAGAGGAAACCTCTCATACCATTAATGAAATGTCCATCGGAGTTCAGCAGATTGCCGATAACTCTCTAAGTGTTTCAAATAGTGCCGTCAATGCGTCCGACAAAGCGGCAGAAGGCAGTAAAATGATTGAAAGAGCCATTGAGCAAATGAATGCCATTAATGAAACCTTTATTGGACTCTCCAAAAAAATTGAAGGCTTGGGAGAACGATCAGGGCAGATTGGAAATGTGGTATCCGTGATTACGAACATTGCGGATCAAACCAATTTGCTGGCACTGAACGCTTCCATCGAAGCTGCGAGAGCGGGAGATCATGGCCGTGGATTTGCCGTTGTGGCCAATGAGGTCCGGAAGCTAGCCGAACAATCGGCCCACAACGCCGAACAGATTTCTAAGTTTATTTCGACAATGCAAAAAGAAACAAGAGAGTCGATTCAATCAATGGAGGCTGCTACGAATGAAGTATCTTCTGGAATCGAAGTCGTCAATACGGCGGGAACTTCATTTGAAGACATTAAAGAGGCCGTTACGATTGTAAAATATCAGATACAAGAAGTATCCGCAGCTGTACAAGAAATGGCTGGAAGCTCTGAGCAAATGGTTCAAACAATCCAGTCTATTAAGGAGGTTGCTGCATCTGCAGCATCCGGAACACAAGAGGTAGCAGCAGCAAGCCAGCAGCAGGCCTCAGCCATGCAGCAAGTAACAGAGTCGGCCACTTATTTATCCAGCATGGCAGAGGAACTGCAGAAGCATATTAACCGCTTTAAACTGTAGCACAAACTGTCGTTCCTAAAGGGACGATTATCAAATCGTTTGATGCTGTCGAGCGAACCAGCGCTGCAAAATTCTGGTAAAAAACTCCAATCAGCAAAATAGAAAGCGCAAGTGCCAGCCACTTGCGTTTTTTCATGCAATTTTATTGGAAGAAGGACAACATATTTTAAAAAGGAATGGAGATTTTAATCATGTAAAGGAGGGTGGAAATAGTGAGCAGATCCAAAATCATTTTAATGGGCATGGTCCTCATTTCTTGGATGACCGTCCCGTTTATTGGGTGGAAGAACATCAAAAAATTTCTGCCTTCGTCTTTTTTCGTATCCTTTATTCTCATGAACCTGTCGTACATTGGAACGAAGAAAAAATGGTGGGTTTTTGGGACAAGACTCACCCCCAATCTTAATCAAGAGCTTCCCTTTATTATCGGTCCATTTTTAGCGGGGTCCATGTGGATCTTTAAATGGACGTACGGAAAATTTTTGAAGTACACAGCCTTAAACACGGCCTTCGACTTGCTGTTCGCTTACCCGCTGACGTGGTTATTTAAAAAATATAACATCTTTTCACTCAAACGCATGAGCCATTTTTATTTCTTCTTAATGTTTTATAGTGTTTCGTTTATCATGTACGGATTTCAAAAAATATTTGGCCGTGACGAATAATCCAAGGGGGGCAGTTCTGAGGACCTACCCCTATTTTTGTGGAGAAGGAATTCTATTTTTCACCAGCTGCAGCACATCATAGGCCAAATACGATGCGGAAAAGACGAGGGAGGCGTCGATCACATTCCACAGCACACTATGGGTGACGCTCCCTTCACCGAGGCCGTCAAACAAGAGGTCGACCATGTCGATGAAAAACACATGAATCGTGTAAATCCCCAACGATCTGGCCCCGACTTTCGAAATCCATAACCCCTTGCCCAGATTTGGGCAAGTGATCGTCAATAGAAACAGGAATACCGTTAAGAAAATCGTTGATAAAAAATACTCGCCGTGCTTCGCTGACAGCACTTTCTCCAGCCAGTAGCCCTCCGCTGCCTGCAGCACCGCAAACAAACAAAACCCAATCAAATAAGTCCACTTACGGAAGCGCATCGGCTTTCGACAAGAGGCAAACGAGAAGCCCAAGGTTGTATAAAACAGGCCGATATACAGGGCATCACGTGTACTTTCCACTGGCAGCTCATAAAAATAGGCATACGACTGCCCGAACAGCCCGGCCACATTCAAGCCTAAACTGACCATCAGCAGAAAGCCGATTTTTTTCATCCGGAAACAACCATATAAAACCGTCATGCTCCATACAAGGGCAATCACAAACCACAGCTGGTAGCCGCTCGTTCCCTCCCCATAATAAAGCAGATTCCGGAGCGTCAAATTCTCGCGGTACTTGGATAACTCGCCACGGATGCTGCCGCCGTGCTCTAAATATATCCGGACAATATCATAGCCGATATAAAACAGCAGCCAGCAGAGATAAATCTTGAGGATTTTCCAAAGATACCGTTTAAAATAGGACCAAGAATGAGGGTTATCCTTCACCTTGAGGCCGAACAAATACCCCGAGGCCGCAAAAAAATACGGGACCGCAAACCGGGTAAAGTTATCGACAAAAAAGAACCCCAGCTCATGATCGCTAGGAAATGTATGAATCACCACGACTGCCGCAATGGCGAAAAACTTGAAAAAATCAATCGCATAATTCCTCTGCATGGCACCGGCCTCTATTCCTGACATCTTCAGTCATTCTATTATTACCGATATGCCAGGCATTATGAACAAAAAACCAGGCGATGCGCCTGGCTTAGCTAATCCGATTAACCCTTGAAATAGAGTAGAACAATCAAACCGATGATCAATCCAATGACCAAAATCGGGCCAATCCCTGTACTATAGACCACATAAATTCGGACATGGGTAAGGACATGCACAATAAATGCAAGCAGCAGGCAGCAGAGCAAAAGGATGATGATGTTGATATTCTTATTCCGATACAAAGAAACAGCCTCCGTCTTAGTATGGAATTTGGTGAAATCCTTATCTAAAGATATTTTCCTTTAGCCGTGAATATTCATGAAAATTGGAAACGGACGCCATCGGCCCTTGGGATATTCACTTCAGCCAAGTCAAATACTATTCAAAACATGGTGAGGTGATTTTTTTGAAAAAAGCATTATTCTTGATGTTCGGTTTGTCCCTGTTGTTCGGCTCATTTTCACAGCCATTGCATGCGGAAGCCCCTCGATTAACACCGGAGTGCATGGAGCAAAGGAAGGCCCGGGATGAGCAATTTACCCAGCAGGTGATCAAAGATGTCATTTCAAGCTTTCAGCTGGATATTGATGAACATCAGTACATCGAAGTGTCTGCCAGGGATTTAGATGCGGCCAATATGATTTACGGGGGGAAGGAAAAAGATGAGTACTATGATTCGTTGAAAAAGCATTTCTTTGTCGCCACCCGCGGAAATCCGCGATTGTTTGTCAGGCCGCAGGAGGCCTATGTCTTATACAAGAAGCCCGATAATACCAATGTGATGGTTCACTTGAAACTAGAAAAGGCCAGGTGGGAAGTAACCGGCCGGAACAAGAAAAAAGGCAGGGAGATTCCCTACAAGCTCCTTCCGTGTGAGATCGACTATCTCAAAAAGAAGAAGGAATTTTATTCGCAATGAGCGTGTGAAGGCACCGTACCACACGCCACCTTATACAGAAACATACACACGTTCCTCGGCCTCAGCAGGAGAGCCTTCCCCTTGTTTCGCCAGCGGGAATGAGAGGGTAAACTGGGTGCCTTGGTTGAGCTCGCTTTTGACGGCCCAGGTGCCGCCCATTTCTTTGATGATTTGCAGGGTGACCATAATGCCAAGCCCGGTTCCTTTCTCCTTGGTGGAATAGTAGGGCAGGCCGAGATTTTCAATCTGCTGCGAGGTCATGCCGGTTCCGTCATCGGTAATGATGACTAGGACACTATCCCCCTTTTTGCGGAGGGTCATCTCGACGAATCCTGATGGGCTGGCGGCTTCAATCGCGTTCTTGATCAAATTGACAAGCATTTGCTGGACACGCCCTGGAACCCCTAAGACAACGGCATGGTGATCGTTCGTAAATTTCACCTCCACGTTTTCCATCAAGGAATACGAGGAAAGGGATTTAACTGATTGGGAAGCAATCCAGCTCAGATTCACCGGGCGCAGTTTTTCCTGGTCGAAGTTCTTGCCTAATGATAAATAGTCCGAAATGATTTTATTGGCCCGGTCCAGCTCCATCAAACAAACCGAAAGATAGCTCCGCTCAGACTCCGACAGGGCGGTGGAGGTGGACAGCAGCTGGACAAAACCGCGGACGCTTGTCATTGGGTTTCTGATTTCATGCGCCACACTGGCGGCCATCTGCCCGACCACCTGGAGCTTCTCGTTTTTCCGGATTTCATTTAATAGCTTGCTTTTCTCCGAGTACGACTCTAGCAGGTGGACTGCAAGCCAAACGGTAATCCCATTGGCGGCAATATAAACGCCGTAAATGATAAGCCGGATCTTGGTGACAGGGACATCTAATATCAACGATCCGATATAGGGAATCGAATAAGCCGTAAAGCCCAAGAAAACGATCGACATGCCGATTTTCTTCGGCCGGCTCCAATTTTTAAAATGAAGGCGGAATTTAAGAATGACGAGCGTGCAGATGAACAACACGACAAAGGCCGGAACCATCCCGGGCCCGCCAGCTATAAAACGAATCACGACAAAAAAGGCTGATACGAGGAATCCAACGGCTGGACCGCCGTATAAAAATGCCAGAAACCAAGGAACCATCCGCAGATCGAGATAGATTCCCTCTTCGATTTTTATCGTAAACACGACACAAAGTGACACGGTCGTTGCGCAAACCGCAAACCAATAGGCGGCCTCGAGCTTATGGCCCATTCTTTTATCGCTCATGATGGCTTGATAAAGAATAATCGGGAACAGCACCATCAACATTTGCAGCAGGATATGGTCATATTGAATCATCATGGTATGTACCTCATCACCGATCTATCAATTTATCACTAAAAATTCGCTGTTATTCGAGAAAATCCTCCTTTATTTTTCTTATTCCTGCATTTTCCATCTGTTGAGGCGCGCGCGTGTCATTTCAGGAATTCCCTGTCAATTGGGTTTTAAATTATTTTAAAAATGTACTATAATTTAAATAGTAAAATAACTTTTAAATAGATAAAGGCAAACCATTCGAAAGATTGGGACGCAAAGCTCCAGGTCTAAGGTGTCGAACTATGACGGCTGAGCTGCCTAAAATAGTCCATATTTTAGGGGGATATAGTTGTGGCTGCTCTTGCTTACGAACAATATTTAGATGTGAAAGAACTAAGTGATGAAAAGTTAGTAGAGCTATATGTGACAGGTATATTGGAAAAGTATGATCATGAATATCAATTTTTAGAAGCAGAACTATTCGAAAGAAGGTTATTCTTGGTGGCCTTGGAACGGTATGATGATCAAAAGGGGTTTTTTCAATTAAGCGCAACGGGGTCCTAAGTAAAGGCCGCGGCTGGCAGGGGAGCTTCCGCTGCCTTTTTCTTGTGGCTCTGTTTAGGGTTCATTGTTGATTTTCGTGGTAGGAGAATGAATAGGCGGAGAATTTCCTTCTATTGTAGATGGAGGGGTGTTAAGAAGCCGATATAAGCGGAGAAATTCCTCTTAACAGCTCTAAATCAGCCAAAATTCACGGTTTTGGATACAATAAACGGAAAAAACTCTCTTATTTTTAAGGAAATACCCATATTTCCTGATTTAAGAGGAATTTTTCCGTTTATTTTCAAGCACAGAAAATCAACGTTCAGTTAAAACATTGATTTATGGAATAGATACAAGAGAGCTTTCCTGGGAGGCAAGAGACCCGTCCTCCTGCGCCAGCGGGAAGGTAAGGGTGAACTGGGTGCCTTGGTTGAGCTGGCTTTTGACGGTCCAGGTACCGCCCATTTCTTTAATGATTTGCAGGGTGACCATGATGCCAAGCCCGGTTCCTTTTTCCTTCGTGGAATAGTAGGGCAGGCCGAGGTTCTCAATCTGCTGGGTAGTCATGCCGGTTCCGTTATCGGTAATGGTGGCCTCGACGGACTCCTCCTTTTTGCGGAGTGTTACCTGGACTAGTCCTGACGGGCTGGCGGCTTCAATCGCGTTCTTGATCAAATTGACGAGCATTTGCTGGACCCGCCCTGGAATCCCTAAGACGATGGCTTTGTGATCGATCGTAAATTTCACCTCCACGTTCTCCATTAAGGAATAGGAGGAAAGGGAGTTAACCGATTGGGAAGCAATCCAGCTTAGGTTAACCGGACAGAGCTTTTCTTGGTCCAAGCTCTTGCCTAACGATAAATAGTCGGAAATGATTTTATTGGCCCGGTCCAGCTCCATCAGACAAACCGAAAGATAGCCTTTTTCTGAATCAGAAAGGCTGGAGGAGGTCGACAACAGCTGGACAAAACCGCGGACGCTTGTCATCGGATTCCTGATTTCATGCGCCACACTGGCGGCCATCTGCCCAACTACATGGAGCTTCTCATTTTTCCGGATTTCATTTAATAGCTCGGTCTTCTCCCGGTACGACTCCAATAGGTGAACCGTCAGCCAAACCGTGATGCTATTGGCGGCAGTAAAAATAATGTAGACCAACAATCGGACCTTCGTGGTCATGACATCCAGAAGCAGCGCTCCGGATATGATTAACGCAAGCGAGGTTAGGACCAAAAATGCGATAGACATATAGATTTTTTTCGGCCGGTTCCAATTAGTAAATTGCATCTTAAATCGAATCATGACGAGACAGCCGGCGAACATCACCAGAAATGCCGTAATCATTCCATTTCCGCCCATCAAAAACCGGATGACGATAAAAAAAGCGGATACAAGGAGCCCTACTCCCCGGCCGCCATAAATAAAGGCTAAAAACCATGGAATCATCCGAAGATCGAGATAGATTCCCTCTTCTAATTGAATCGAAAAAACAATGCAAAGAGACACGGTAATCGCACAAACCGCAAACCAATAGGCGGTTTCAGCCTTTTGGCTCATTTTTTTATCGCTCATGATGGCCTGATAAAGAATGATCGGGAACAGCACCATCAGCATCTGCAGCAGGATATAATCATAATGAATGTTCATGGAATGTACCTACCGATCTAAAAATTAACACCACTAAACTATTCTCTGTCATTCGAGCCATTCCTTTTTCCTCATGCCAAAAACTAAAAAAGAGGCATTTTTTCACACGACTATTATAACATGGACGCTCCCTAAAAGGCTGATGGTGTAAAAAAAGGAATTATTTATCAAAAGGGGGCGGCTCTTCCAATGAAGAACCGTCCCCGCTGTTTCACCCCAGATACACCAATTCCTTCAACTCATCGGTCGAAAGCTCGGTGATCCAATTTTCGCTCTGGATGATTTGGTCGTTCAAAAATTGCTTCTTCTCCAGCATGGCATCAATTTTTTCCTCCAGCGTTCCGGTGCAAATCAGCTTGTGGACGTGGACGAACCGCGATTGACCGATGCGGTAGGCCCGGTCTGTCGCCTGATTCTCAACGGCCGGATTCCACCAGCGGTCATAATGGATCACATGGTTCGCCGCCGTAAGGTTGAGCCCAGTGCCGCCCGCTTTCAGCGACAGCAGGAACACAGGGAACTCGCCGTTCTGGAACCGTTCAATCATCGTATCACGCTGTGTTTTCGCCACACTTCCATTCAGGAACGGCACCTCGACCCCAAACTTCTTCTTCACCGCAGTCCGGATCATCTCGCCCATTTCGATATATTGGGTAAAAATCAAACAGCTCTCGCCCGAATCCAACACCGCATCGACGAGCTCGACCAGCTTCTCCAGTTTATTCGAACGATCCAGCAGCTGCCGTCCCGCTGCGTGTTCCTTCAAATATAATGCCGGATGGTTGCACAGCTGCTTCAGGCGGCTGAGCATCTGCAAAATCAGCCCCTTGCGTTCAAACCCAGTCAGCTTCTCAATCTCGGCAAACGTATCGTGGATCAGCTGCTCATACAGCGAAGCCTGCTCGGCGGTCAGCGGGATATACTCTTTTTGCTCCAGCTTATCCGGCAGGTTGAGCGCCACTTCTTCGTCCTTCTTCGTGCGGCGCAGCAGGAATGGCCGGATCAACGCTTGCAGCTGCTGAATCTTTTCCTTCTTCTCACCCTTTTCAATCGGGATGATAAACCGCTTCTGGAACTGCCCCAGGCTGCCAAGATAGCCATGATTGGTAAAATCAAAGATCGACCACAGCTCGGACAGGCGGTTTTCCATCGGAGTGCCTGTCAAAGCAATATGATGCCGCCCGCGCAGCCTGCGGACCGCCTTTGACTGCTTGGTTTGGGCGTTCTTGATGTTCTGCGCCTCATCGATGGCAATCGCGCTCCACAGCATCGAGCCAAACTCTTCGGAATCGAGATGGCTCAGCCCATAGGAGGTCAGCACGACATCGGCCTCCAGCGCTTTTTGCGAAAAATCATCCTGCTTTGGGCGGTTGGAACCGTAATGCAAATAGACCTTCAGCTCCGGCGCAAACCGCTCGAGCTCCTTCTGCCAGTTTCCCAGTACGGAAGTCGGGCAGATAATCAACGATGCGTTTGTCTGCTTCTTTAGTGAGGAGTCTCCAGCCTCTGCCAATTCCGGCTGCGAATGCTTTTTGACGAGCAGCAGATAGGAAATCAGCTGAATCGTTTTTCCGAGGCCCATGTCATCGGCCAAAATCGCGCCAAATCCATGCTGCCGCAAAAACCACAGCCAGCTCATCCCCAGCTGCTGGTAGGGGCGGAGCTCGCCGTTCAGCCCTTCAGGCACAGCCTCGAGTGGAATTTCATTGGTCTCTGACAGCTGCTTGACCATCTGTTTCCACTGCCGGTTCAACTCGATTTGAATTTTCGCAAATGCCTTTGGATTTTCCAGATCTTCTTCGGTTGCCTCTGGGTCAACCAATTCCTGCTCGAGCAAATCCCGGACATGCAAGCCCTCTTTTTCGGCGCGCTTCATCAAATCCTGAATTTGGCGGATAAACTGCGGGTCCAGCTTGACCCAGCGGCCGCGGACATACACGAGCCGGCGCTTTTCCTCGACCAGCTTGCCAAATTCCTCCTCAGACAGATCGACTCCGTTCATCGAGAACCGCCAGTTAAAATCAAGCATCGCATCAAGTCCGACAAACGATGGCCGGTGGCTGGAGCTTCCTTTTACGGACGCCTTCACCTTCAGGCTGGCATTTTTCATGGCCTGCCACCAGGAAGGGAGGAGGATTTCCACATCGAGTGCCAGCAGTGTCTCACTGACCTCGGTTAAAAACAGCCAGGCCTCCTCCTCGGTGAGCTCGTTTTTCAGCGGAGCAGGAGCGGCGTCATCGCCATCATATTCACCAAGCCAGGGAATTAGCCGCACCCAGCGGTCCTGCTCGCGATCGACCCGGTCTAAGTACGGACGCCATTTTGCCGGGATTTGCTTCACCGCTTCGACATCGACAATCTGGTCCGGATTTTTCTTTCCGCGCAAAAACACATCGAGCGTCCAATTGCCTTCGCCATCAACCGGTTCATCCAAGCGCAGGCCAATTGTAAACGGCGTGTCACTCTCGGTAATCCCGACCCACTCAGCCCAGCTTTCCTCATCAAAATAACGGGCCAGCTCCCGGCCGGAAATGTTCTGCCTCCGCAGCAAATCGAGCTTCGGACCAAACAGCTCCTTCATCGCCGAATTCCGCGTCAAATAAGCATCCAGCGCACTGTTGTACAAATCAGAAAGATACTCTTTTGCGGTCCATGGGGACGGTTCTCCTGGCTCATTGCTGGCGACTTCCTGCTCAAAGAACGAGGGCAGGAATTCCTCTTTGACCCGTTCTGGCAGCTTCCAGCGAAATTCGCCGTTCTCCCATACCGTAAAATCGGGAAGCCAGTCTTTTTCGATGATGCCTTCGAACATGGATTGCGAGGCGGCCAGGCAGATTTCGGATTGGTCATTCCAGTCCCATTCGATAAACCGGTTAAAGGATTCTTTGGCAAAAAGGGAAACCAGCTGCCAGCCGTTCACGGCCACACCCTCCCTGTCATCCATGGTCACGGTCTCCAGCAGTGTCCCAAAGAAGCTTTCTTCATGGCTGCCAAACACGATATTTTTCCACTCGGATACGGGGAGAGGCTCACCGGTTTCGTCTTGGGCCGCGAGAAGAAAGCGGTTCTCTTCTATTTTAATTGTCAGCAATTTCATAAACCTGGATCTCAGCATGGTGTTGCGTGCTCCTTCTATCGGGGCCAGTATAACCCCTTTAAAATAACGTATAACAAAATGTTAGTTTCACTGTGTTTGAAAAATAAGCGGAAGAATTCCGTCTAAATTGGGAAATACCCATATTTCCTTAACAATAAGGGGAGTTATTCCGTCTATTTGATCCAAATCCTTTGATTTTGCCCGATTTAGAGCCGTTAAGCGGAATATCTCCGCTTATTTTGGCTTTTATAAGCCCTCTATAAAAATTAGCCGGAAATTCTCCTCTTATTATCCAAACGAAAATCAAATAGGCAGCAATCCGGGGTTACGTGACCCAACCAACACTGACCTATATCAGCTTACTCCGCTGGCACTCCTCATGAAACGCGCGCAAGCGTTTCGTCCGCTCCAGCAGCTCATTGATGAAGTATTCCCAATCCTCCACCCGCTTTAGCTTCTTATATAACGTCCGCAGCTTCTTCAAATGCCGGACCGCCGTCCGGTAGCTCGAGCGGTTCTTTTGGTCAATCTCCTGCTGTGCCGTCTGATGCAGCAGCCCCAGCAAAACCTCCGGCCGTTCCTTCTCAACCAGCTTCACCCGGTCCTTCGGCAAATCCTGAAAACTCAAACCAACCAGCGCATGCAGCTCACTCCAGCGGTCATACTGCCCGCGCTCAAACAATAAATACTCATATTCGCCAAAACTATAAGGCAGCGTCGACAGCAGCACCCGCTCATACAAATCCAGCCGGTCCGTTTCACCGCAATAGACCGCCACCGTCCGCAGCACATTCCGGGTAAACTTGGAGCGGCTATGATACGAGCCCAGCACATCCAAATACCCTTTTAATTTTTGCAAAAGCAGCTCAATCATCATCAAAGCCCGGCCCCATGCCTTGCCAGCGGAAAAATAACCAATCCAATAGACAATATAAGGGGTGACCACGTCATCCTCCATCCGGTTGATAAACTTCATCGCCAGCTCATCGTTCCCAAGCAAAAAATACAAATGGGCCGCGGCAATCTCAAGCGGAACCGGATTCTCCCACTCCTCCAGGCTTTTCAGGCGGCCGCCGATCTTTAAGATTTCCTCCTGGCGCCATTCCTTGTTTTTGAATAAATCGGTCCACAGCAGGCGGTGAACATAGATCCGCTCCAATTCAAACCCTTTTGTGCAGGTCAGCACGTCAAAGGCTTCATCCTTTAACCGCTCAATAAACTTATCAAAGGCAAAGGGCATCGTCTGGACGCTGATTTTTTCCGTTAAATCCGAAATGTCGTCCATCAGGTTATGGAACAAATGGATGTAGACGCGGCGCACCGTATCCTCCTCATGCCCCAATTGTTCACTTAGCACCGCCAGCTTGCGGAATGAAACCACCGAGCTGACGAGCTCATATAACAAGCGCCACTCCGGTTCCAATGGAGCGCTCGCGCCAATCCGTTTCAAATAGATGCCAAACAGTTCGGGAATCACATAAGGGCTCGTGTATTTTTTCGTGGCCAGCAGCGTATCAAAGCTGACTTCAAACGAATGGACCCAGCGGCTGTAATCTGGCTTCAGCACACCGTTCGCTTTGATCAAATCCTTGGCGGTCTGCAAGCCCCATTTCGAAAAAGAAGCCTGCTCCCTTACTGGTTCCCGCCACTCCGAAACCCAATCGGCGACACTGCTGGTCCGTGAATAGGCCTCAAAAAACACGGCCATCCGGTGGCGGCAAAATCCATCCATCGGACAGGTGCACGAGCTCTCCGACAAAAAGGTATAGTTGAGCTTCACATGGCAGGGTGTCACATCGTGAACCGTGGAAGTCATGTCATCCTTCCAAAATTGCAGCTGTTTGACTAGCCCTTGCCGGTACAAAACCAATCCGCTTTGCACGAGTTTTGCATCTTCCGGGTCATTCGGATTCAAATAGCCAGACAGCTGTTCCGAAAGGCTTTGTATCTCGCTTTCGTGTGTCATTTCCAAAGCCGAAGCCCCCTTCTTCTCCAAAAATCCATATTCTTATATTATACCCCAAAAATGGATTGGATAGGAGTCATGGTTGATCTGTTTAGAAATTCCTATTAGCGGGGACAGGCCCCCAGCCTGGCATTTAAGCTGGAAATGCCGGTAAAAGGGGGAACCCGGTTGATAAGAGTCCCAGAATCGCCGGTAAATCCCAGAAAAGTGCCGGAAAACATGTGAACTTCGCCGGTAAACCCGTTCAAAGTGCCGATAACTAAAAAAGGCTCGCTTCAAAGAACAATTACAAAGAGAACCGCCTCTTTACAGAACGACCTGCTTCAGAAACCAAGAAACAAGTCGTTAAGGCATTTTCTCTTCTTTATTGCCCCATACTTTGATTCGATGATTTCACACAAAAGGCATCCGAATAAGATTTCGGATGCCTCACATTTTTAGTTGCTAGCCTGCAAATTAAGCTCCAACTGAGTTTTTAATTCATTTTGAATTCTTTGCTTTTCCTCTGCAGACACTAAACCATAATAAATCTTGTCGATGGTGGTGCCTGTTTCCTTAATCTGCATTTGTTCGATGTTTTGGCCGGCTTGTTTGTAATTCTTTTGGATATCGACCATTTGATCAAAGGTCAAATTGGTTTTGACATTTTTGCCAAGAGCCGTGAAAATGTCAGAGTAATTCGTTAAAGTAGATAGGCTGGCACCCTTGCTGATGACACCTTGGATGATTTGGCGCTGTCTGGTTTGGCGGCCAAAGTCACCGCGCGGGTCTTCTTTTCTCATTCTTGAGTAAGCCAGGGCTTTCTCGCCATTTAGCGTTAATTCCCCTTTTTCAAAGTGGAAACCGTCATAGGAAAAATCCAGGTCGTTTTGGACTTTCACGCCGCCGACAGCATTGACGATATCTTTAAAGCCTTCCATGTTCACTTCCATATAATAGTCGATCGGAATATCGAGGAAGTTTTCCACTGTATCCATGGCCATCGGGATGCCGCCAAACGCATAGGCGTGATTGATTTTATCTTCTTTCCCTTTGCCGACAATTTCAGTGCGCGTGTCGCGCGGAATGCTGAGCATTTTAATCGAATTATTGTTTGGGTTGACGGTCAATACGATGATCGTGTCGGAACGGCCCGTATCTCCAGGACGCTGGTCGACCCCAAGCAATAATACGGAAAAGGGATCCTTTTCTTCTAATGTCACCGGTTCTGTTCGTTTTTCAGATTGCTTTCGCTCAATCGGCTGGTGCATCGTATTAACGGCCGTTTTCAATGATTTATAGACAGAATAGCTGTAGACTCCAGCCCCAATCACGAGAACGAGGAGAAGGATGCCTGTGATCTTAAGCCATTTCTTGCTTTTCCTTTTTTGTGATCGCAAGGAAATTGCACCTCCGAAAATTTTTTTGCTCAAAAACTAGATTATCAAAAATATAGGATAAAAGATAGAAAGTTTTGCTGGAATTTAACTGTAAATAAAGGAAAAAAGGCCCGGTACTATTCGGAAAAAGCACCGGGCAGTCTGCAAATTTAATAGAACCGCTTAAATCCTTCAAAATGAGATTGATAATAGGAATTTTGTAAACTCGAAACCATGACCCCGTCATCGCTAGCATGAATAAACTGGTTATTCCCCAAATAAATCCCCATATGAGAAATCCCTTGCTTATAGGTATTTTCGAAAAAGACCAAATCGCCAGGCTGCGGCTGGTCGACATAGTAGCTGCGGGCATGATAGCCTTCAGCGGAATAACGGCCAATCGATTTTCCGGCCTTGTTTGCCACATAATAGATAAACCCGCTGCAGTCAAAACCGCTTGCTGAACTGCCGCCCCACACATAAGGGACACCCTTCAGGCTGTTGGCAATACTCACCATTTGTGCAGCCAGACTAGACTCAGAAGGAGCAGGAGAAGTCACCGTTTGACTAGGCACCTTCAGCTTTTGTCCGGCATAAATCATATCATATGTAAGATTATTTAACGCTTTAAGCTCCTGAACAGTAGTCCCATACTTAGCAGCGATTTTACTAAGACTGTCTCCGCTCTGGATCACATATTCCGATCCGCTTGCCGGAACCGGAGCAGTCGGAGCAGGGGCTGGAGCAGCAGGCGCAGGCGCAGCAGCCGAGCTAGAACCAGGGACCTTCAGCGTCTTCCCAGCATAAATCAGGTCAGAAGTAAGCCCATTAAGGGATTTTAATTCCTGAACAGTCGTCTTAAACTTTACAGCAATCTTACTCAAGCTGTCCCCACTGACAATCATATATTCCCCCGAACTGCTAGTCTGCGGAGCTGGATAAGGAGCAGATGGCTGCGGAGCGGGAGCAGAACTTGACGAACTGCCGCCAGGTGCGGATACATTCAATACTTGTCCGGCATAAATTAAGGTACCGGAGAGGTTGTTCCACTGCTGCAGCTCTCCTACCGTCACATTAAACCGGTTAGCAATCTTAATAAGGGCGTCACCCTTCATCACTGTATAAGTCGCGGCATTTGCCGGAGCCGGCTGCGGAGACGAGACAGAGACTGAAACGTCAGGAACCTGGAGAACCTGGTTCGCATAAATCCGATCTGATGATAAATTGTTCAACGTTTTCAGTTGATTAACCGTCGTTTGATGCATTTTGGCAATCTTTGTTAAGGTATCGCCGGACTGCACCTTGTAAGTGGCTGCTTGAGCCGTCCCTGTGAACGCAACTGATACAACTGCGGATGTCGATAAGACACGAACAACGGAAGATTTCACTCGAATATCACCTCATTTTAGTCTATTGTTCTATTAATTTTACCATAGTTTGCTAATTATGAGAGGCGCAAATAATATTTTCAGCAAACTTTTTCGGAAAAAAAGCAGATCAATGTAGATTGAAACCGAATAATACTAGCGAAGAACAATATTCTTGAAGAATAATGATCTACAAAATGCAACAAATTATTAAAATTGTCACACAAATCATCTGGAAATCCATTTACAATCCGCTATGAATCTATTACTATAAAAAGAACGTGAGGAAAGGAGTGTCTTGAATGTCCCAGAGAAATCGCTCGGAAGAAGTCGATTTTTCAGAAATACTCAGAAAGGCGTACGAAAAAGCCCTTCATGATCCGGAAGTAACCATGGAACAACTGATTGAAGACTTAAAAAACGACCTCCAACACTTAATGGTCAGTGTTGACATATAATAATGGATGAAAAAAAGCTGTGGAAACGAATCCAACAGCTTTTTTTACATATATAGACGTCACGAGAGAAATCATAAAAAATAAGCGGTTGATTACCGCTTATTGGCTGATTAAATAATGGATCAAGTAATCGCTCCAGACCTGGTTTCCCTTATCGCTCGGCGCGCTTTGGTTAGGCAATAGGTACGGTTTCATCTCATCAGAATTACTATCTGGCCAAGCTGTCCAATGATCGAGATACGGCAGATTGTTCTCCTCTGCATATTTCTTTAAATCCGCCACTTGAGTCGGATAAATTTTGGCTTGATACAGCGGATAGGAAGGCTGGAGAATGAAAACGGTTTTGGGATTTTCGGCCTTGATATCATCGATAATCTTCTCAAGGTCCTTCTTCGTATTATTAATAGTAACATTACCGTTGTTATTTAGAATAAACGGTTCGAAAATAATCATATCAGCTTTTTCATCGGCAACTTCTGTTTGTTTTTGACTGCTGAGAAACTGCGCCGACGTGGTCTTAAATGTTTTTAAGGAGACCTGAACGGTATTCTCGCCAAATGTGTCGAGAAGCTTTTGTTTCACAAGGGAATAGGCACCAGTCGTTTCAGTACCCATCGCTTCAGAACCGAGGAAAAGAATCTTATAAGGCCGTTTCTCCTCAAGTGCTTGTTTAAAGGTGGCCACCGAATCATCTGGCCAATTTGCAGTATACCTTAGCAGGTCTGGCAGGGTGGTATCTGCTTCTGCTTTTGCTTGACTCTTGGATACGGCTTCTACAGGCGATGGAGCTTTACCAGCAGATGCATCGGCAGCCTTGTTCTTCCAGTGGGCTTGCCCCGCAATAACGACAAAAATAAAGATGATACCAAGTAACACGGTTAGAACTTTATTCATGTATTTCTGACCCCCATTAACTAGTCCGAATCTATTATAGCAAATAACACCTGAAAATTATGTTAAAATGACTAATTTCTTCTTGGAGACTGGAGAAAAGGAAATATTTCACAAGGGATAATTTCCAGTTTTCATTTCATAATAAAAATAGTTTAATAAAGGAAGGAAGTTAATTTAACGATGTTCGTCACAATCTGACAGATTGTGGTATAATTATAAATGTTTTGTATCTATTTATCTAGGAGGACGAAATGGAAGAGACAATTAGTTTAAAAGAACTATTTGAAACACTAAAAAAACGATTATCTCTGATCTTATCGATAACATTAGTAGCCGCCATCGTCAGCGGTATGATCAGTTACTTTTTCTTGACCCCGATTTATCAGGCATCTACACAAATACTCGTAAACCAGAAAAAAAGCGACCAAGGTGTTTACAATCCAAGTGAGGTACAAACAAACCTTCAATTAATTAATACCTATAACGTGATTATTAAAAGTCCGGCGATTCTTGATAAAGTAGTCGAGGAACTTAAGTTAGATATGACGGTTTCGCAATTAAATGAAAAAATCACGGTTGCCAGCGAAAAGGATTCGCAGGTCGTCAACGTTTCCGTTCAAGACCCGGATCCCGATCAAGCAGCATTGATTGCCAATAAAACAGCCGAAGTGTTCAAAAAGGAAATTGTTTCAATCATGAACGTGGATAACGTGAGCATCTTGGCTAAAGCCTCCGTGTCTGAAAATCCATCTCCTATTAAACCAAGACCATTAATAAATATTGCGATTGCATTGGTAGTAGGATTGATGGCAGGTGTGGGACTTGCCTTCTTGTTTGAATATCTAGACAACACCATCAAAAACGAGCAAGATGTTGAAAAATTACTAGAATTGCCTATATTGGGTGTTGTTTCACCAATAGAAGATCAAAAACTGGAAGAATTGAAAGCGCGCAGAGCGGCCAAAAATAAGACAGTAAGAGGTGAGTCTCTTGGCTCTTAGAAATAAAAAACAACCAAAAAGTAATAATCCAGGCAGGAAACTGATTGCCTCGATTGCCCCAAAATCACCGATTTCAGAACAATTTCGGACGATTCGAACGAACATTCAATTCTCCTCAATTGATCATGAAATAAGGACGATAATGGTCACTTCATCCGGTCCAGGAGAAGGCAAATCGACCACAGCATCCAACTTGGCGGTTACTTTCGCCCAGTTAGGGAAAAAAGTCCTATTGGTGGATGCGGACTTGCGCAAACCAACGGCACATCATACGTTCGGTGTCAATAATCTATTTGGATTCACAAGCGTGTTAACACGGCAAAGATCGCTGGATAAAACCGTTGTTGAAACAGAGGAACAGAATTTATATTTGCTCACCAGCGGTCCGATCCCTCCCAATCCAGCCGAATTATTAAGCTCTAAATCCATGGAGCAATTTATCGAAGAGGCGAAAGAAATCTACGATTATATCCTTTTAGATACTCCGCCGCTTCTGGCTGTAGCAGATCCGCAAATCATTGCCAATCAAGTGGATGGGACCGTCTTTGTTGTATATAGCGGAAAAACAGAAATAGACCAGGCGAAAAAAGCAAAAGAATTGCTGCAAAACGTAAAAAGCAAGCTCCTTGGAGTGGTGTTAAATAACAAACAGATCCAAAAAGGAGATTATTATTACTATTACGGTGCAAAATAATGCAGTTCAACATAATTCGACAAAAGACACCCTTTACTGATAATTATTACAATGGTACTATGAAATAAGTCGCTGAAAAATGGAAGTTTAATGGAAGGGGTGGGGATTATGGTTGATTTGCATTGTCATATATTGCCTGGAGCCGACGATGGAGCAGAGGACTTGTCGGAAAGTATCTTGATGGCTCGAATCGCGGTGGAGCAGGGGATTACAACGATTGTAGCAACACCTCATCATTTGAACAACCAATATGAAAACCCGAGAACGAAAATAATTGAACAAGTAGAAAAGCTAAACCTTGTTTTACAGCAAGAAAAGATAGAGTTAAAGATTCTGCCTGGGCAGGAAACTAGAATATACGGTGAAATGGTACAAGGGATAGAAGAGGGAGAGATTCAGCCAATCAATGGCACACAGTATGTTTTGGTTGAATTTTCTTCTAGTCATGTCCCGAGATACACGGAGCAGTTGTTCTATGATATTCAGATGAAAGGATTTATTCCGATTGTCGTTCACCCGGAGCGCAATCAGGAAATCATCGAGCGCCCGGAGATTCTTTATCAGCTTGTGAAAAAAGGGGCATTAACGCAAGTTACTGCATCAAGCATTTGCGGCGATTTTGGCAAAAAAATCAAGAATTTTTCGCTGCAATTAATTGAAGCAAACTTGACCCATTTTATTGCCTCGGATGCCCATCACACAAGAGTAAGAACGTTCAAAATGCAAGAAGCATACGATGTCATTCAGGCAAAATATGGTCTTGAAATGGTTTATGCCTTCAAAGAGAACGCCGCACTGGTCATTGAGGGACAGCATGTCTATAAGGATGTACCAGAACGAGTAAAAAAGAAAAAGGTCTTAGGACTGTTTTAAATGGCCAATCCGATCCACCTTGACTATTTTAATGTTTGACAGAAATAACTTATTAGTTGCAGAACTATATTATTAACTTTCGATTGCACCATTAAGCAAACTGCCAGCTAAATAAGTTATCAGGCTATTGATTGCCTGATCGGCGAGGCTTCCCTGTCCGTTATCCATGGGGGCACTCGGTCATGCTGTGGGTCTTTTGGTAAAGGGGCCTTAGACGCATGTCGTCAGGAGTATGATGTGAGGGTGGGTTAGATGCCCATTTAATAAAACAACGATAAATATCTAATGAAAGAATAAGTGTGAAAGCACTTGCAATTCCATTAGGTATTTATTTTTTTGCCCAGATATTTAGAAAATCGAAGCAATAAAAATTAGGAGGGTTAACGTTTGAAGAAAGTAAGAAAAGCGATTATCCCGGCAGCCGGTCTGGGGACAAGATTTTTACCGGCAACCAAAGCGATGCCAAAGGAAATGCTGCCCATTGTGGACAAGCCTACGATTCAATACATTGTAGAAGAAGCGATTGCTTCCGGTATTGAAGATATCATTATTGTAACAGGTAAAGGGAAGCGGGCAATTGAAGATCATTTTGACTTCGCACCTGAACTCGAAAGGAATCTATTAGAAAAAGAAAAATACGATATATTGGAGAAAGTCCAATACTCTACGAATCTGGCAGACATTCATTATATCCGCCAAAAAGAGCCAAAGGGACTTGGTCATGCCGTATGGTGTGCCAGAAACTTTATCGGCGACGAACCATTTGCTGTCCTGCTAGGTGATGACATTGTCCAAAGTGATACGCCATGCTTGCGGCAGCTGATTGACCAATATGAACAAACCTATTCTTCGGTCATCGGTGTACAAACGGTTCCTGACAATGAAACACATCGATATGGAATTATTGATCCGTCGTCTCAAGCGGGGCGCAGATATCAGGTGCAGAATTTTGTGGAGAAGCCTAAGGCTGGAACGGCACCTTCCAATTTAGCGATTATGGGCCGCTATGTGCTAACACCAGAAATCTTCCGCTTCTTAGACCGCCAAGAAACAGGAGCCGGCGGGGAAATCCAGTTAACGGATGCGATTCAAAATTTAAATCAAATCCAAAGAGTATTTGCCTACGATTTCGAAGGAACACGCTATGATGTGGGTGAAAAGTTCGGTTTTGTGAAAACGACCATCGAGTTTGCCTTGCAGCACGAAGACCTTCATGATGAGATGCTAGAATACCTTAGGAATCTAGTTTCTTCTATAGAAAAAGCAAAAGAAACCGTATAGAGAGAAAGAAGGGTCGAGGGTGTCTGAGTTGGTGAATCAAGAAGCAACTTATTTAGAAAGTCAAAAAGTAAGAATTCCTGTGAATAATGGGAAAATCTATTTATTCTCTAAAAGAGTCATCGATATTATCGGCGCTTCCTGCGGAATCATTCTATTAAGTCTTCTCTTTATCATTATCGGTATCTTAATTAAGATAGAAGACCCTAAAGGAAAAGTTTTTTTCTCTCAGAAGCGCGTCGGATTATACGGCAAGGAATTCAAAATGTATAAGTTCCGTTCGATGGTCTCCAATGCGGAAGAAAAGCTGGCGGAGCTATTAAAATATAATGAAGTCAGCGGTGCGATGTTCAAAATGAAAGAAGACCCGCGGATCACTAAAGTGGGGAAGTTTATCAGGAAGTCAAGTATTGATGAACTTCCCCAGCTTTTCAATGTGTTAAAGGGAGATATGAGCTTGGTGGGTCCGCGCCCACCGCTTCCAAGAGAAGTTGCCGAGTATACGGAATATGATAGACAGCGATTAATGGTTGCTCCGGGTTGTACCGGACTTTGGCAGGTAAGTGCGAGAAACAGTGTTGGGTTTAAGGAAATGGTAGAACTTGACCTTACTTATATCCGTAAACAGTCGTTCTTTTTTGACATAAAGCTGATTTTAAAAACAGTTTTAGTGTTATTTGGCTCAAAAGATGCATTTTAGAAAACAGAAATAAATCAATTATGTTGAAATTACTATCAAAATGATTGTAGAAATTAATTACAAATCAGACTAAACCGATTCAAATATCAAAAGGCAAGATTATCAGAGAGACATGACCCTTAAATAAAAGAATTGTGGAGAGTAGTATTATGCAGAACGTTAAAAATGTGCAGCACGTCTTTCTGGTCGGCGCTAAAAGTCTTGGTGCATATGGCGGTTATGAGACTTTCATAAATAAGCTAACTGAATATCACCAGAATAACGAAAAAGTCAAATATCATGTGGCATGCAAAGCTAACGGTGATGGCAGCATGGATGAAACCAAAGTGGACGGAGTGACTAAAATCTCTGACACAGAATTTTTTTACCACAATGCCCACTGTTTCAAGATTCGTGTTCCGAATGTTGGTCCAGCTCAGGCTATTTACTATGATGTGGCAGCTCTTAACGAATGCTGTAAATATATCAAAACACACAAGATTCCTCATCCAATCGTGTATATCATGGCTTGCCGCATCGGCCCTTTTGCCGCGCACTTCTATAAGAAAATCCACAAACTTGGCGGCAAGGTTTTTCTGAACCCAGATGGACATGAGTGGATGAGGGCGAAGTGGTCTGCGCCGATTAGAAGGTACTGGAAAGTATCAGAGCAGATAATGGTAAAGTACTGTGACCTTGCTATCTGTGATTCTGTAAACATCGAAAAGTATATTCACGAGTATTATGATGGCAAGGGTATTCGAGGAGCCAATCCTCAGACCACATTTATTGCTTATGGTGCAGAGACCAGTAAGAGTCAGCTTGCTGATAATGATAGAAGGTTGATTAACTGGTATCAGCAAAAGGGATTGACGGCAAAAGGATACTATCTTGTAGTTGGTAGATTTGTACCTGAAAACAATTATGAGACGATGATTCGTGAATTTATGAAGTCTAGTTCTACACATGACTTCGCAATCATCACCAATGTCAATGATAAGTTTCTGGATGAACTGGAACAGAAGCTAAACTACAAGAGTGACTCAAGAATCAAGTTTGTAGGTACGGTTTATGACCAAGAGCTGCTGAAGAAGATACGTGAAAATGCGTATGGATATTTTCATGGGCACGAAGTTGGCGGTACAAATCCATCTCTGCTGGAGGCTTTGGGCTCCACAGACCTCAATTTACTCTTAAATGTAGGCTTCAATCGTGAAGTTGCAGAAGATGCGGCCCTCTACTGGACCAAAGAAGATGACAATCTGGCTACACTGATTGAGAATGCTGATAGTATGAGTGCCGAGGAGGTTGCTGAGTATGGCAAAAAGGCCAAGATTCGCATTGCTGATGCATATAGCTGGCAGTTCATAGTGGATGAATATGAGAAAGTGTTCCTTGGGCAGAAACAAGGGCATGATGTATATGAGTTTAAACATGATTTTTTGAGGTCTGTGTAAGCAGATTAAATTTGAATGTGCTAAATTGATACGGACGACTTTAATATTTTGTACTTGGTAGTGCTTTAGACATGGGATGATATAAGAGAAGTTCTTTCCCTAATACATGTTCCGCTTGAGGAGCATGAGAATTATAATCTGAAGGTTTTTTGAAGGGTGAAAGGGTTAAGAAAATAGAGTTTTCAAAAACAATTCTAGACAAAAATTTTGAAAATATAATTATCAAAAACAAGAGAGGTACTAGAATGAAACGCGTTATTACTTATGGCACATTTGATCTTTTACATTATGGTCACATTAATTTGCTTCGTAGATCTAAAGAGCTTGGAGACTATCTGGTAGTTGTACTTTCGACTGATGAGTTTAACTGGAATGAAAAACGGAAGAAATGTTATTTCACATATGAACAGAGAAAAGCTCTTCTTGAGTCAATTCGTTATGTCGATTTGGTTATTCCAGAAATTTGCTGGGAACAAAAGAAAACTGATGTTCATGAGTATCACATTGATACTTTTGTAATGGGCGATGACTGGAAAGGAAAATTTGATTTCTTGAAAGATGAAGGAGTAGAAGTGGTCTATCTGCCTAGAACACCTGAAATTAGCACTACTCAGATTAAAAATGATTTGATCAAGAAGTAAGAACGGAGAAAGAAACCATGATTATTACAAAAACACAGTTCCGTATGTCATTCTTTGGCGGCAGAACGGAAATCAAACTTGACTCCAAACTACTTCGCCAGACAGACGAGAAAATTATTGTTGGCGATGTAACAAAGCTGAAAAAAGATATCGGTTGGCATCAGAAAATTCCTATGAATCAGACCACTGAAGACATGCTTTATTATTGGAGAGTTGCATTATGATAAAAGAGAAGGTTTTGTTTTTAAACCAAATACCAGAAGTGAGCAATAAATATACATTTTCTCTTGCTCGTGCACTTAAGAAAATTGGTGTAGATATTGTAGTGTGCGGAATAGAAGATGATGATGTTTCCTCCTACAGTGATGTTACCTATTTAAACTATTTTTATAACTATAGCAAGGAAAAGTGGCC
Organism: Neobacillus muris; assembly: GCF_943193175.1. Taxonomy (GTDB): domain Bacteria; phylum Bacillota; class Bacilli; order Bacillales; family Cytobacillaceae; genus Neobacillus; species Neobacillus muris. Next base: position 7,599 of record NZ_CALPDF010000020.1, on the reverse strand, counting down.
AGTAAACAAGTTCTTAAGTTATCGTCGGAGTTGGGAAAGAGTTGTGAAATATTGCCTTCAAAGTAATGTAAAGATTGTTCATGTTCAGTGGTACATCTTCTCTCCTTTGGATTTCCACTATCATCAGGTGCTTAGAAAGCATGGAGTTAAGGTTGTAACGACTATCCATGACCTATTGCCGTTTAATAAGAAATTCTACGATTTTCACTTTCATAAAAGGATTTATTCACATTCAGATTTGGTCATTAATCAAGCTAGAATGAATGAGAAGACACTGGTTTATGACTTTGGTGTATCAAAAGAGAAGATTGTATATATTCCGCATGGTCATTTTATGGAATATGCTGAGAAAGCAACAAAAGAAGAAAGCAGAAATTATCTGAAATTACCAGAAAACAAGAAGGTTATCTTATTCTTTGGACAGATAAAGAAAGTTAAAGGTGTCGATGTTCTGTTGAAGGCTATGCGTAAGGTGGCAGATAAACATCCGGAATCGCTTTGTGTTATTGCCGGAAAGGTATGGAAAGATGATTTTTCTATTTATCAGCAGATAATTGATGAATTGAAGATTGGAGAATTTGTTCGGGCTGATATTCGGTTTATTGACGATGATGAAATCAAATATTACTTTTGTGCTTCAGATATTGTTGCATTACCATATTTACAGATTTATCAGAGTGGTGTTGTTCAGTTAGGGTATGCATATGAGAAGCCAATAGTTGCTACAACAGAAGGTGAATTTTTGACGGTTGTTAAAGACAAAGAAACTGGTTTACTTGTAAAATCTAGAGATCCCGATCAACTTGCCGATGCTTTATGCTTCTATTTAGACAACCCTGATATTGCAGAAAAATACGCTAAAGATGGTAAAAAGGACATTGAAGTTCGATTGAGCTGGACAACCATAGGAAAACAAGTTCTTGAGGCTTATAGCAAAAGTATAGGGGAACAGAGTTAATGGGAAACAATAAGTTGGCGGTAATTGTGTTGAATTATAATGATTACACAACTACAAATTACTTAATTCATAGTATAAAGGATTATTCAGCAATTGATCGTATCGTTGTGGTCGATAATTGTTCAACTAATGATTCGTACGAAAGATTGCTGAATAACCAGAGTAACAAATGTCATGTTATTAAAAGCGACCGAAATGGGGGATATGCATACGGAAATAATGTCGGAATTCGATATGCTATAGATAGTTTTGATAGTGACATGATTGTAATTGCAAACCCAGATGTTTTATTTACCAATGAAACGGTAGAAGAGATTAAGTATTTATTGCAAACTACACCATATGCTTTATTGGCACCAGTTATGAATGATATTAACGGTAATATCTCAAACGCCCCTTATTGGGATTTACCTAATTATCAATTTGATCTTGGAATGTGCTTTTCAGTATATAGAAAAAGGAATTCAAAAAAAATAAGAAAAGTGAACTTCTCCCAAAAAATCATGGATGTGGATGTTCTACCAGGCTCGTTCCTTGCATTTAAAAGAGATGCATTAGAACAAGTTGGTCTTTTTGATCAAACGTTGTTTTTATACTGTGAAGAAAGAATAATTTCATTTCGACTAAAAAAACAAGGATATAAGTGCGGACTGGTGACAGATGTTTATTATGACCACATGCACTCAGTGACAACAAAGAAGTATTTGAAAGAACTTCAAATCAATAAATTGATGATGAAAGCAAGATATTACTTTGAAGTTGAATATAACAAAATCGGGGCATTTAAAAGAGCTGCTTTAAAAGTTGCAATGGGTTATTCAACAATTGAGATGACTATACTCGCACTAATTAAACAAATGTGTGGAAGGAGAAGGAAAATTGGGCAATTTTAAAAAAAGTGTTAAAGCAATACTTACTGCGATAAATGTAGTAATGCCCAAAGGAAAAATGATTTCTTTCTGCTCTAATCCTGATTTTAGCGACAATCCACAAGCGTTATATGCTTTTATGTTGAAAAACTCGAAATTAAAAGACTATACGTTTGTTTGGCATTTACAAGATAAAAATAAAAAAGAAAACATACAAAGTTGGATTGAAGACGAATTTCAGAATCGCAACATAAGGACGCTCATCGTTCCAAAATATTCTGTGGCTTCTGTTTTTTACTATATGCGTTCGAAAATTCTAATCTCTTCTCATGGTTTATATGATTTTCAGTCTAAAAAGCAAAAGCATGTTCTATTGTGGCATGGCATGCCCCTGAAAAAGATAGGGTACATGAATGAAAAAGATGTTTCTCATGGAATTACTACAGGTGACTATTATTCTGTAACAGCGCCTGTCTTTCAAGAGTTATTTACTAAAATATTTAAAGCAAAGAAAGAACAGGTATATATATGTGGGCAGCCACGAAACGATTATCTTTTTGAAAAGTTTAGGTATTCTAAAGCAAACGGAAGTGATTACTATATCTATATGCCGACATTTAGAAAGACCAATTCAAAGTTATTGCTGAGTAGGCAAGATGCAACAATCATAGAAAATAAGCTATTCAATCTAAGTAAAGAAGAATGGAAAAGCATAAATAAACTTCTGATGGAGCAATCAAGATTGCTTTATGTCAAACCTCATCCGTTGGATTCGGTTGAACATCTGGATTACTTGGATAATTGTCCAAATATAAAACTTATTAACGATCAGTTGCTATTAGAAGAAAAAGTGCCGTTGTATAGATTTATTGCTGGAAGTTGTGGGATGATAACAGATTATTCATCTGTTTTTATAGATTATGTACTTACAGGTGGATCTTTAGCATTTTTTATTCCGGACTTTGATGAATACCGGGATAATAGAGGTTTTGTGTTTGATAATGTAGAATCAACGTTACCGGGTAAAATATGTTTGACAAGCGAAGATTTAATTGCTTATTTCAAAGATTCATGTTTTGAAGAAGACAGGTATCACTCAATAAGTAACTACTTGAATTCAGTTCTGGAAGCTACTTCTAGTTATAATATATACGAAAAGATTATATCGAAGATACTATAGAGAATAATTTAGCATCAACAGGCCGCCCAACATATATCAAAGATTACACAAGTGGGATTCCTTGGTATGCGCGAGATATGTATCGATGAAACAGTGAAAAGCAGAATTAGGAGTCTCAGATAGAGAGGCTTGTGATGAAAGGAATGGCATAGTCTATGAAAGGAAAAATAAAAGTATCAAGATTATATATATTTTTGTTTGTAAATGGACTTGCTTCCTTTTTCGGCTTTTATAATTATATAAACAGCAGTGTTTACAATGTGGACCAGCAAGCAATATTTATAATACTGATATCTATAGTATTGTTCCTTTTTTCTAGAATAAAAATTTATAAAGATGGTTTTTTGCTTGCCAACATATTATTTATTGCTATGATTCTGGTATCAATTGTTGTTGCAAGACTGCGTTATGATCAACCATGGTATTACACGATTAAGGAATCCATTTATTATGTTGCAGCCATTCTGGCGACGTTTGCTATGAAACATTATTGTAAAAATAAAGATGCTATAGAGTATTTGAAAAAGGCAATTGTAATTGTAGCCATAATATGTTCAGTTATATCTATAGTAGAATATGTTTCTTTGCTTGGCGGAGTAGATATATTAAGGCTAGATACGTATATAAAATATCGATATGATACTCCACGGTTCGAAATAGGTAGTTTGGCGCTAATACTTGGATTCTTTATTGCTATTTCTAAGCTTCTTGCTAGGGATATTAGTACGAAGGAAAAGCGCTTATACATCAGTTATTTGATATTATTATGCATAAACTTGTACTTTATTATTAAGACCAGAAGTCTCATGCTTTACCTTATTGTTGCACTAATAATAGGTATTTTATTTAATAAAAAAACGAGCATAAAGATAAAAATATTATTATACGCGTTACTGGGCTTTTGCGTAATTGGTTTGTTTTTATCAAATATAATGGTATCCATTAATACCCTGTTCCAAGAAGATATGGGAATTGCGGTGAGGTTTAAAGCTTTAGATTATTATTGGGATAAATTCCTAGAATACCCACTGACAGGACTAGGGTTCTTAAGTGGATCTGAGACATTATCAACCTCATCGATTCTTCTGGGGGGGAATGGAAATTTCTATCAAAGTGATGTTGGAATTATAGGTTTTGTAAGTAAGTTTGGGGCTATTGGTCTTATATGGATGTGTATTTTGTATCGAGCGATGATATCTAAATTAATACTGTTTAGAAACAAGATTGATGACGAACATTATTTGCTCCTTTTTATGTTAATTGTATATTTGGCTATAACTAGCGTTAACCTTATTTTTACAGACACTAATAAAATTTTGTATATGCCCGTGGTGATGATCTTTTTCAGTGCAAGTAAATATTATCAGAAGGAATGAGGTTTATGATTAAGATTGCATTATTGCTTTTAATAGTTATAGCCCAAGCAATTCTTACGTCGATTTATGCTCGATTAATGAGAAAACGATTTTTGAGAAAACAAAAGAATGGAAATACGGGCGATTATAGGAGCGCTTCACCGGAAAAGAAGTATAAAAAATCCATTATAGCAGCTGTAATAATGTGGATTGATGGATTTATCAGATACAAACTGTTTTTATTAGCCTATTTTCCGTCTCATACTTGGAGAAAGATTATATTGAAGTATATATATGGAATGAAGATGACTCCCAAAACAGTACTTTACTATGGTTTCGAGATAAGAGAACCGTGGAATATAACAATTGGAGATAGTGTGATTGGGGACAAATGCATTCTAGATGGAAGAATGGGCATTGAAATAGGACATAATGTAAATTTATCTTCGGGTGTACAAATATGGACATTACAGCACTCTGTTAATGATGAATACTTTAGATGCCTTGATGAGGGCCAAGCTGTTGTTGTTGAGGACTATGTTTGGCTAAGCAGTAATGTGACTGTTTTGCCAGGCGTGCGTCTTTCCAAGGGATCTGTAGCAGCTTCGGGGGCTGTAGTAACGAAGGATGTTGAGGAATTTATTATAGCTGGTGGAGTTCCGGCAAAGCCAATTGGTACAAGGAATAAATCCCTTATGTATCAATTTAAAGGTAAGCATTATCATTTTTTATAAACAGATGGGGTAAGAAGAATGAATGATATAAATATTCTCGTAGTTACGCATAAGAAATTTGATGATGCATTAGTTCCTAATGGATATAGTGTCATTAAAGTTGGCAATGTTCTGTCAGATGAAGAAGCATCTCAGTTAGGGTACTTATGTGATGATACAGGAGATAATATTGCGATGGAGAATCCGTATTATTGCGAATTGACAGCTCAGTATTGGGCGTGGAAGAATATGCCAGATACCATTAAATACACAGGGATATGCCATTATAGAAGATATTTTTTTGGGTATTCCGGAAAATCAAAATCATATGAAGATGATATCCTGACGGCCGATCAAATAAGGACTATTTTAGGTAAATATAAAGTTATAATGGCTTATCCTACTGTGAAATATCCTGGTTATGGAAAGCTCTATCCAAATAGACCGGATGAAAAACAGGACAAGCACTGGGTTATTATCAATAAAATCATAAAAAGTGATTATCCAGAATTATATGAAAGCTTTAAAAAAGTTATGTATGGCCGTTTTACCATTTGGGGAAATATGCTTATAACCTCGAAAGATATATTTGATGAGTATTCTTCTTGGGTTTTTGAGGTATTGAAAAAATATGATAACGAAATAAGCTTAAGGGGAGAAGAAAGAATACCTAGAGTAGATGGATTTATTTCAGAATACCTATTATTAGTATGGTTTTACAATAAGTTTACTCAAAAAGAAATTTACAGACTTGAAGTAAGAAATACAGAGACAGATGGTTTTTATGAGTACCAGCATGATAATTTGAAGGCGAAACTTATTCGTTTTATAAGAAAACATCATAGTCTACTGACTGCAGTTAGATACATTAGAATCCTTGGCTTGCTGGTTATCAGAAGAGAAAAGAATCATGAATAATTCACTTAAGCGAGGAATGACTGTTGTCTTAATCGCTAATATTATTAATCTATGCTTTAGCTTGTTAAGTAGCTTTATTTTGCCACGTTTTCTCACGGTTGATACCTACGCATCGATAAAAACCTTTCAGCTTTATGCGGCGTATGCTGGATTGCTACATTTGGGTTATGTTGACGGAGTTTATTTGAAATATGGGGGAAAAAATCTTTCTGAAATAGGAAGGGCTTCATTAATAGATAGTCTTTCGACATTAAGGATATTCCAGATTGTAGTGAATATTATAGGGGTCCTAATTGGAGTTTTTGCAAGAGATCCAATCCTTGTGTTATTTGGCCTTTCAATCCTGCCAGCAAATATGGTGGCTTATTTTAAATATCTATACCAATCAGTTGGTGAATTTGACATATATGGGCGGGTCCTGAACGGGACAACTATTTCATATTTTGTTTTAGATATAATCTTAATTTTTATTGTTAGAACGGATAATCCATATCCATATATTTTTGTTTTTATCATTGTAGATGTTGTACTTTGGATTATATTGGAAACTTATATTCAAAGAAAAACAAAGTTGAGCTTTCACTTCTTTAGGTTTTCACCTTATGTATTACTTGATAACATAAAAAGTGGAATTCTCTTAACTTTGGGGAACTTTTCATCAATTTTACTAACGGGGTTGGACCTGTGGTTTGTTAAATTATTGATGAATAGTACGGCTTTTGCGCAATACTCGTTTGCTGTTAGTATGCAGAATTTCATGAATGTTGCAGTTACTCCAATATCAATTACGATGTATAACTATTTTTGCAAAGAGAAAGATATAAATAAGATACACCAAATCCGAAATTCTGTGATGGTTTTTGCGGTGGCACTTATTTCGTGTGCTTTTCCGGTGAAGTTCATATTGGAACATTTCTTGCAAAAATATTTAGAGTCAACAAAAGTTATATTTTTGTTATTTGGCGCACAATTATTCTATATAATAATTAAAAGTATTTATGTGAATCTATATAAAGCAAATAAAGAACAGCATAAATATTTTATTAAGCTTGTCATAGTTATATTTGTTGGGTTTGTGTTTAATATTGTTTGTTATTCTTTATACCATGTAAAAGAGGCTTTTGCTGTTGGAACATTTCTTTCAGCTATTGTTTGGTTGATACTCTGCAGTCTTGATCACAAAGAAATTAGTTTTTCATTAAAAGAGATTTTCTATTTGATAGTTGAAGTAGTTTTATACTTAGTATGTGGATATGGACTTAATTCTATTTTGGGGTTTGTGATTTATGTAGTATGTACTGTGGTATTATCATTACTATTAATGAAAGGGGAATTTATAAACTTAGTTAAAATTTGCAAATTAACGGTTTTCCGCAAACTCGTTAGAGTTAATAAGAGCTGACATTCTATTATTTATTGGTTGGAGCAGGGTTTTAAGGCTCAGTTTTTTTGCATACTTGGCAAAATGTAAGTCTGTACTTTTTATTGATAAGTGGCCAAACATTGCAGGTAATGTAAACACTGAGAAAGGAGCATTCCTGTTAGAAGGATTTTCGGGGACTTGAACAAAAAAGAGCCCTCTTGGTATGATACGGGGTGTCAAATC
>NZ_CALPDF010000019.1 GCF_943193175.1 Neobacillus muris | reverse complement strand
ATCGGGGTGGGAGACAGTGTCAGGTGGGCAGTTTGACTGGGGCGGTCGCCTCCTAAAGAGTAACGGAGGCGCCCAAAGGTTCCCTCAGAATGGTTGGAAATCATTCGCAGAGTGTAAAGGCACAAGGGAGCTTGACTGCGAGACCTACAAGTCGAGCAGGGACGAAAGTCGGGCTTAGTGATCCGGTGGTTCCGCATGGAAGGGCCATCGCTCAACGGATAAAAGCTACCCTGGGGATAACAGGCTTATCTCCCCCAAGAGTCCACATCGACGGGGAGGTTTGGCACCTCGATGTCGGCTCATCGCATCCTGGGGCTGTAGTCGGTCCCAAGGGTTGGGCTGTTCGCCCATTAAAGCGGTACGCGAGCTGGGTTCAGAACGTCGTGAGACAGTTCGGTCCCTATCCGTCGTGGGCGCAGGAAATTTGAGAGGAGCTGTCCTTAGTACGAGAGGACCGGGATGGACGCACCGCTGGTGTACCAGTTGTCTTGCCAAAGGCATCGCTGGGTAGCTATGTGCGGACGGGATAAGTGCTGAAAGCATCTAAGCATGAAGCCCCCCTCAAGATGAGATTTCCCATAGCGTCAAGCTAGTAAGATCCCTGAAAGATGATCAGGTTGATAGGTCAGAGGTGGAAGCGCGGTGACGTGTGGAGCTGACTGATACTAATCGATCGAGGACTTAACCAAAACGAAAAGCGGAGGCGACTGTTCAACTTCGACAGACGTTGGAGAGCCGGCACTGTAAATCCCGTACTTTGGATTTGCAGGGACGGATCGAAACGGCCGAGAAGTTAGGAGCCGCAGCTAGCCAAGTCAATTTTTAAGAGAACTCGTAATTGCGTGTGTTTCTTCTGATTATCTAGTTTTGAGAGAATGAAAAAAAATAAAATTTCCTCTTGCAAAATATGAAAAAGACATTATAATAAGATAGTGTCGAATAAATAGTCTGGCGGCGATGGCGAGAAGGTCACACCCGTTCCCATACCGAACACGGAAGTTAAGCTTCTCAGCGCCGATGGTAGTTGGGGCGAAAGCCCCTGTGAGAGTAGGACGCTGCCAGGCGGTTTCAATATTCCGCAGTAGCTCAGTGGTAGAGCTATCGGCTGTTAACCGATCGGTCGTAGGTTCGAATCCTACCTGCGGAGCCATTTAATGGAGAGCTGTCCGAGTGGCCGAAGGAGCACGATTGGAAATCGTGTATACGTTAACCGCGTATCAAGGGTTCAAATCCCTTGCTCTCCGCCATTATATATTCTGGCCCCTTGGTCAAGCGGTTAAGACACCGCCCTTTCACGGCGGTAACACGGGTTCGAATCCCGTAGGGGTCACCATCATGGAGGATTAGCTCAGCTGGGAGAGCATCTGCCTTACAAGCAGAGGGTCGGCGGTTCGATCCCGTCATCCTCCACCATATTTTTATACTTCTTATTATCGCGGGGTGGAGCAACGAGCGTTGCTTCGATGAATCAACTCCGAGTTGTATCAATCGAACTGCTGCTTGAATAAGCTTTCTGAGATTGATACAGTCCGTGAGGTTATGAGCATGGACAAACTAAATACTTCTTATTATCGCGGGGTGGAGCAGTCCGGTAGCTCGTCGGGCTCATAACCCGAAGGTCGCAGGTTCAAATCCTGCCCCCGCAATTCGGTCTGGTAGTTCAGTTGGTTAGAATGCCTGCCTGTCACGCAGGAGGTCGCGGGTTCGAGTCCCGTCCAGACCGCCATATGTTGGCTCAGTAGCTCAGTCGGTAGAGCAAAGGACTGAAAATCCTTGTGTCGGCGGTTCGATTCCGTCCTGAGCCACCATTAGTTTTTGCTATGCCGATGTAGCTCAATAGGTAGAGCAACTGAATCGTAATCAGTAGGTTGGGGGTTCGATTCCTCTCGTCGGCACTTGTTGCTGGCAAATTGAATATATATGTGGAGGGGTAGCGAAGTGGCTAAACGCGGCGGACTGTAAATCCGCTCCCTCAGGGTTCGGCGGTTCGAATCCGTCCCCCTCCACCATCCATTTATAGGGGTATAGTTTAAAGGTAGAACGAAGGTCTCCAAAACCTTTGGTGTGGGTTCGATTCCTACTACCCCTGCCATTTGATAATGGCGGTTGTGGCGAAGTGGTTAACGCACCAGATTGTGGCTCTGGCACTCGTGGGTTCGATTCCCATCAATCGCCCCATTATTTTATTGAAATTAAACTAAACAATATCATATTATTGGGCTATAGCCAAGCGGTAAGGCAACGGACTTTGACTCCGTCATTCGTAGGTTCGAATCCTGCTAGCCCAGTCTTTGTGCGGAAGTAGTTCAGTGGTAGAACACCACCTTGCCAAGGTGGGGGTCGCGGGTTCGAATCCCGTCTTCCGCTCCATGTATATTGGCGGCATAGCCAAGTGGTAAGGCAGAGGTCTGCAAAACCTTTACCACCGGTTCGAATCCGGTTGCCGCCTCCATCATATGCCGGTGTGGCGGAATTGGCAGACGCGCACGACTCAAAATCGTGTTCCTTCTGGAGTGTCGGTTCGACCCCGACCACCGGTATCATAAAAGGCAGTAATGAGAAGGCTCCTATTCAATTGATTGGGAGTTTTTTTGTTTTATATAAATATGATTATTTCCTGGAAAGTCCTATTTCATGAAGCATGTTCCTTATGGTGTCATACGAACCAGTACAACCAGGAATAATAATGGCTAGAAGTAGTAACGCGCTTTCCACGATGGAGTTTGCCAAGGTAAACCACTGCGATGATCTGAACTGCCTTTTCACTTGTTTTTTCTTTGTACCTTTTATTTGTTAATAGTAAAGTTTCTAATCTTTAAAATTTTCTATGGTTTGATAAAAAGTGCTTAAGCGTGGTATAAGTGTAAAAGAATCAAGAACATATTTGTTTTTAAATTTTGGGGAAAGAGTTTGATTCATTATCCCTTAGTGAGAGGATTTGAACTTGAATGATAAATAATTTTTGGCGTGATTTGCCACGGCCATTTTTTATACTTGCACCAATGGAAGAAGTGACGGATGTTGTTTTTCGCCATGTCGTAAGTAAAGCAGCTAGACCCGATGTGTTTTTTACAGAATTTACAAACACGGAGAGTTATTGTCATCCAGATGGAAAGCAGAGTGTGCGTGGGCGTTTGACTTTTACAGATGATGAACAACCAATTGTAGCCCATATATGGGGGGATAAGCCTGAATTCTTCAGACAAATGAGTATGGGTATGGCGAAATTGGGGTTTAGAGGTGTGGATCTTAATATGGGCTGCCCTGTACCGAATGTAGCATCCAGAGGGAAGGGAAGCGGCCTTATCCTCCGCCCGGAAGTCGCTGGAGATCTCATTCAGGCAGCAAAAGAGGGAGGTTTGCCGGTAAGTGTGAAGACACGGCTTGGTTACACGGAAATTGCCGAGTGGCGTGACTGGCTGACACATGTATTGGAAAAGGACATCGCAAATCTTTCTATTCATCTGCGCACAAGAAAGGAAATGAGCCAGGTAGATGCTCATTGGGAGCTGATTCCGGAGATCAAGAAGCTTCGTGACGAGATAGCACCAAATACACTGTTGACCATCAATGGGGATATTCCTGACCGTCAAACCGGCCAGAAACTTGCTGATCAATATGGCGTGGATGGGATCATGATTGGGCGTGGTATTTTTAAAAATCCGTTTGCCTTTGAAACAGATCTGAAAGAACATAGCAGTAAGGAATTGCTTGATCTCTTGAGATTGCATCTTGATCTATATGATCAATATTCAAAAGAATTAGAGCTGCGTCCTTTCACAGCTCTTCATCGCTTTTTTAAGATCTATGTTAAAGGATTTCGAGGGGCGAGTGAATTAAGAAATCAATTGATGAGCACAAAGACAACAGATGAAGTGCGTGCCATGCTAGACCACTTTGAGTGAAGGAATGTTGACGCAGCCAGTAGAATGTTGTGACACTGTCCACCATTATTAACGAATAAAAAAGCGATTTGGAATGAAACCGTCCAAGTCGCTTTTTTATTGACCGATCCACACATAGAGTTCATTTCGATTGTTGAAAGAGTTTGATTGAATAAAAATTCACTTTGCTCTTTTACACACAATATGGATTGGATTTCCATCGGGGTATAAGGTATTACTATTTAGTAACGTATCTGGCGGAATAAAAATTGTCAATCTATTAAAAAAATATTATATAAAACTGCTTATCTACTTATATTTTTATTCTTCAATCGTTAGACCATTTTACGTCACATTCTCGACAATGCCTATCAAAAGGAGATTGTTGCAAATAGTGGAATAAAACAGAGTGAGGAAAAAATTGGGCGTTTTTCTCACATTTTGTCATTCCTTCGTTGGAGAAATTTGATTTGTAGTGGGTGCGGACCTGTACTGTCACGAAAAAGATGGTTTTTGATCGTAATGAAAGGGGGAGTCCATATACTACTCAAAAATGAACAACGCCAAAAAATAGGAGGTTACGAATGAAAAAACGAAAAATGAAGAAACAGCTGGTGGTCTTTTTCTGTTTTACACTTATTTTCAGTATATTTGCACCATATACGGTCTCATATTCACAAACATTAGATGTTCATTCGGTTTCTAAAGAAGTCATGAATGGAAGTTTTGAAGATTCTATCATTCCTGGCTGGAGTCTTGTAACGAGTAATCCATCTACCAGTATCGAAATTAGTGAAGAACGGGTGCATTCTGGTACAAAAAGCCTATATTTTAACGATTCCAATGCCAATAATCCAGGAAATTTACAGGTGACAAGTGAGAGGATAGCCGTTACTTCAGGGGAGATGTATACTGCGAAGGCATTTGTCAATGTTGTGGCCCAGACACATAGTATTGGTTTTGAGGTGCACTATTATAATGAAGCAGGGCAAAAGGTGGGAACAGCTGCCTTTATTAATTTCCGAGCAGCAGATTTAGGTACAAACCAGTGGACTGAGATCAGTGTGCCGTTCACCGTTCCAGAGGATGCAAAACAGGTGGAGCTCCGCTTTAACTCGGGTCATCCTTCACATACTGAAGCCTATTTTGATGATGTGAAAATTGTGAAGGATTCCGACTCCACAGAAATAGTACCGGTAAACGCATCCTTTGAAGAGGAGGTGGTGATTCCCGGATGGAGTCTGGTTACAAACAATCCATCTACTACTATCGGATTTAGTGAAGAGAGAACTCATACTGGAAGCAAAAGCTTATATTTCAAGGATGATAATAGCAAGAATCCAGGGAATCTGCAGGTAACAAGTGAAAAGATTTCTGTAACACCAGGAGAATCCTATACAGCCAAAGCCTTCGTGAACGTGGTGAGCCAGTCACAGAGTATTGGCTTTGAGGTTCACTATTATAATGAAGCGGGGCAAAAGGTGGGAACGGCTGCCTTTATTAACTTCCAGGCTGCAGATTTAGGAACGAATCAATGGACCGAAATTCAGGTTCCTTTTGACGTCCCAGTGGGTGCCACACAAATTGAGATTCGTTTCAACTCAGGACATCCTTCGATTACTGAAGCATACTTTGATGATGTAACGATTGAAAGCAGTGGGAAGGAGCCGCCGCCTGAAGAGAATATTAACCTTGAAGTGCTGAACCCAGATTTTGAATCTCCCGTGGAAGAGGGAAGGATTCCTGGCTGGGCTTCAGAATTTGCAGGGCCAGGTATTGAAATTAGCACGGATCGAGCCCGCAGCGGCGTGCAAAGCTTACATTTACTAGATACTACTGACCAAGCTGGCGTAAGTGCCTTAAGTGATAAGATTGCAGTTGAGGCAGGCAGCTCTTATTTATTAACGGTATATGCGAATACAGTGAGTCAGACACATAATGTCGTGACAGAAATTCGTTATTTCGATGAAAATAATAATAGCATTACAGAGGATCGAGAGCTTAATGGAGACCTTCCGAAAAATGATTGGATTGATTTAAAGGTATTTAGTGTTGTCCCTGAAAATGCAGCATATGCAAGACTAGCATTATATTCTGGGGGCATCAGTTTTACAGAGGTATATTTTGATGATGTTACCTTTCAAAAAGTGACAGATGATTCCCAATTGGATCGTGAATATGCGGCTCCGATTAATCTAGGAGAAATGGTTCATGTTCAACTAGGACAAGCTGGTGCCATTCAAGAAAATAGTTTAGGAGAAAACGAGGTCTATTATCATTCCAACGGTCATCCAGGAACGTTCTCAGTATTAGATGCTGAAACGGGAAAGCTAAAGTTTTCTCAAGTCATTCCTAATACAGAAGCCGTATGGGCGATCACCATCGGCCCTGACAAGAATGTGTACTTTGCGGGTACAGCAGATGGGAAATTGTATCGTTATGTTCCAGCGTTAAAAGAAGTTCAAGACCTGGGAGCAAATCCTTCTGAAGCTTGGGTTTGGGATATTGAGGCGGCGCCAGATGGAAAAATTTATGGTGCCACGTATCCAGGTGCCGGCCTATTCGAATATGATATCTACACTGGTACTTTCAGAGATTTAGGGCCTGTCACTGACCAGGACTATGCCCGTGGTTTAATGGTTGATGGTGATTATATTTATGTGGGTATCGGGACAACGAAGCATCTGTATAAGATTAATCGTCATACCGGTGAAAAAGAGGAGCTTATTTTAGACGGGCAATCAGGCGAAAATGGAATGATTCAGGATGTATGGGCGGTTAACGGGAAGCTGCTTGTGGCTGTTTCAACCATTGATATGCTGGTCGTTGATCCAGAGACTATGAAAATAGAAGGTTCGTTCCAATTTAGTAATATGATTTCTGAACCAGACCCCAATCAGCCAAATATGATTTATTATAAAAATGGAACACAATTGTACAAATATGATTTAAATTTGAACAAAGAGACGTTAATTGAGGGGATTCCAATCCTTCCTGATACGCCAAGGGTTAAGGATATGGCTTGGATAACGTTAGCTAGTGGTGAAACAGTACTGGCGTTTGTTACACAATATGGCGAGTACATGCAATATAATCCAAGGATGAATTCTTTATCGTTTGTTGCGTTAGATCTGGCCGCAACAGCAGTAGCAATCCAATCACTAGAAACTGGGCCAGATGGAAAACTATATATGGGTGGATATCAGCGCGGGATGAGTGTTTATAATCCGTTTAGCGATGAAATCGAAGTGAATATTTCTTCATTTGCCCAGCCAGAAGGGATTGGATTCTTAGGAGATAACGCTTATTTTGGAACGTATGTAGGGGCTATTATGTACAGCTATGATCCGACACAGCCAGTTGATTTAAATAGCAATCCAATGCTTGCATATGATATTCAAGACGAACAGGATCGGCCCTTTGCGATTACATCAGGGGATAACAAGCTTTTTGTTGGAACTGTCCCTGATTATGGTGTATTAGGTGGTGTTCTTGCCATTTATGATGATGAGACTAAGGAATGGACGCAGCAGCGAAATGTAGTTCAGGATCAAAGTATTATTAGTCTAGCCTATCATGACGGGAAACTTTTTGGAGGAACGTCTATATGGGGTGGACTAGGAATTGATCCAAAAGCGGAGGAAGCCAAAATTTTTGTGTGGGATGTAGAAAAAGGTGAAAAGATTGCCGAATTTACCCCGCAAATTCCAGGAATCGATGTCACTCCGCGTATGATTGGTGATTTATCAATCGGCCCTGATGGTTATCTATGGGGGGCTGTTGAAGGAACCATTTTCAAAATGGATCCAGAAACGTATGAAGTCATTGATAGTAAAGTCATTCGACCTAGTCTATATAACAGCAGTAAATGGTTCCCTTACCGTCTTGAATGGGGGCCAGATGGAATGCTTTACACAACATTATCCCGCAGTCTAATTGTGATTGACCCAGAAACCCTCGATTACAAAGTGCTTGTGGAGGATTTCATGAACAGCATGACGGTGGGAGTGGATGGAAGCATCTATTATGCTGTAGGAAGCGAGCTTTATAAAATACCAGTACCTGAGACAGATGCCACCCTATCATCGATTAACATTGATGGAAAAGCAATGGAAGGCTTCCAGCCAGGAAAACGAAAATACACTGTTCCATATGATCCAACGGAAAATATTCAAGTGGTGGCCGCTCAATCAGGTGCAGATATTGACGTCGTCCATTCTTCTGAGGAAACGAAAATCATTGTAACCGGACTTGATGGAATTTCAACGTTAACCTATACAATCGCATGGTCAGGCGTAGAAAATCCAGGTGATGGAGAAGGTCCAGGTAAGGGAGAAGATCCCGGTGATGGGAAAGACCCAAGTGATGGCGAAGATCCAAACATCAGCCAAAACCCTGGCGAAGGAAAAAACCCAGGTAATGAGAAAAGTCCAAGTAATGGTAATCAACAAGGCAATATATTGCCAAACACTGCAACCACAATCTATACGAATCTTTTTGCAGGATTACTCTTCTTTAGTGTGGGCGTAGTACTTTATGCAGTATCTCGTAGAAGAAGGATATAAAGTGAATCCTGCCACTAGTGAAGTACATTAAGACACAACCAGTGGATAAAAACTCTAGCACGGTTGCTGGAAACATGAAAAAAGGTTTTCTGTCCCCACACAGAAAACCTTTTTTATGCTTATTTTGTAAACTCGGACTCAATCGAATCGACGTTGCTGTGCAAGGTTTGTTTAATTGTTTGATCAATTGTGCTCCGATCTAAATGCTTGCGGAAATCATCAAGAAACTTCACAGCTTGATTCGGATTTTCTTTTAGGTAGAAGTGCTGTGCTTGTTTTAATGAATTTCCTAGCTGCTTAGTGAGTGAATGAGGAATGCTTCCAGCTTCTTCAAAAGCAAGGATTTGGTCATTCAATGAAGCCGTACTGACTTGGATTGTAATGGTAATCGCATTTGTTGTGACCTCTCCGCCATTGTAAGATATCTTTGCATATATTTCAGTCGTTCCTGCGTTCTTGGCGATTATTTTTCCATTTTCAATCACAGCGGCATCAGGGTTTGAATTGGTCCATTTGATGTCTGCACCTGTTAAATCAATGTTGTTTCCATTTACTAAAGTTACGGCTGCATTGAGGTCTTGTGCAGTGCCTTGCAGCATGACATCATCTTTGACGGCTAATGAGCCATTCTGCAGCTTGACAGGTAATTGGTATAGATTTTGGTCGGCGGTATAGTAGACGTTACCTTCCTGATCTACGTCCATGAGTTGAACAGTGCCAGTCACCAATTGCTTCATTTTCATTGTTGTGGGATCAATGACTGTCAGCTTGCGCCCTGCTGTTGTGTAGAGATAGCCTTGATTATCCCAGCGAATGAAGAATGGGCGCCATTCACTGCCTCTGTTTTCTCCCTTATAAAGCTGAGTGCTTTTAACAATTTCACGATTATCTGGATTCATCGCAAAGACCACTGAGTTGTAGGCACCTTTATCATCTAAGCCCCACGCAGCACCCCAAATGTTTCCATCAGGGCCAACCGATAACTCACCAATCATTTCTGGTTTTGCTAATCCTTCAACATGGAGGTCGAACACATCATGTGAACCCGTTTCAACATTATATTCAAACATTTTCGCGACTGGCTCGGTAGGCTCAATTCCCAGCCCTCCAGAAATAGTGGATCCACCAAACACTGTGCCGTCATGGTAGGCCAATCCAATAATACTTTGATTCTGGATGATGTTACGGATGGTTTTCCATTCATCGGCTGCAGCATCATAAATGCTAAAGGCGCCGCCTAATTTTCCGTAATCTGATATGGTGCCAACAAAGAGCTTGTTTTCACCTGATGCAAATGTGAAAGGCCGGCTTTGATCATCGCCCATATCATAAACCATCTCAGGATTATCACCACTCCCGCCATCTGAGTAGGCAAATGGCAGGTCTGGATCATATTTGAAAATTCTGGCTCCGCCGTATGTGCCTAGATAGACATCCCCATTTAAAAAGCCGATTCCTTCAATTTGGTGAGGATCCCGCTCCTGGAGGATGTATTTGTCCGTAGATGTATCAAAGACGCCGAAGGAGCCTTGATAGCCGCCCATGTAAATTTTTTGGTCATCCCCGATTTCTAAGCTTTGCATTAACAGCCCTTGCATATCCACTTCAGGGTAACTGACTGATACAGTATTCGTTGTTGGATCAAAAATGGAATATTCAAGCTGATAATGTAAAATGGCCAATACATCCTTACCGCTTTCATCTTTAATCCAGCGAATGGCTTTAGCAGGTGTAGCAGGAAGCTGGACAGTTGGCTCTACCTTAGCGGTTTCATGTGTTCTCATATCGTAGGTCCATAGCTGCTGTGTATTTTTATTAATAAAATAAATAATGTTTTCATCATATGGAGATGGTGAGGAGATCAGCCCATCAAAGGTAACTTCATCCTGCCAATCCATTGTATTCATTACTTCGCCTGTGGCTTTGTCGATAGTTACCATGGAAGTTCCATAGGCTACAAAAATATTATTTCCATATTCCCAAATATTCGATATTTGTGTAGAGACGCCTGTAATAGGCAGATGAATTTCAGTTCTTTCACCTGTTTTTAAATCCATTTTCATTAAATAAGCAGTCGTGCCTGTGCCGACATAAAGACTTTCATCGGTAATACCAAGTCCGCGTGCATACTGTTGACCTTCGTAGAATGTACCTAAATCAGTAAATTGACTTGTTTCAATATCATATTCGAACACCTTTGCATTTGGATAGGTTGCGCCATAGATTTTTCCATCATGGGAAGCTTCTAGCTGCCAAACCCAATTATCAGAGGGGTTTTTTCCAAGCTGCTCAATCCGGTGCTCCTTCACAAGATATCTGTAGAGAATTCCATTCTGTGTACCAGCAAAGTACACATTGCCATCTGCCCCAATCACCATTCCCCACACGACATCATTTCCAGGTAGGCTTTGTGAAAAAATTTTCTTGCCAGTTATCGCATCAGCTGCATAAAATGTGGCTGGTGCACCGTTTGTTGCATAGTATAGTTCACCATCGCCAATGGCTACACCTTGAGACTGTGCTGCCAATGCGGCAGGACCATGATTGATCGTCTCTCCGAATTCGATAGGGAAATCTAGAATGTTTGATTCCTTTTCAAATAGTTTTACATCATCATAATATCCTTTCATCGTCGCAGTAGATGATTGATAGATAAAGATTTTTAACCCTTTTGCACCAGCTGGTGCTGTTGCCTGGATCTCGATGTTTTGCCACTGATTCAAACTGGAAACGTCAAAATATTGTGGATTATCGGCAATGATGGTTCCCTTGTCATTTGTCCAACGCAGCCATATTCCCGGCTTGCCTTTGAATTCTTCTACAAAAAGCTGTGCTGATAATTTATATTGATTTCCTTCTTTTATCGGTATTTCCTGACTGAATAAGCCGACAACACCGCTATTATTTACTGCTAGACTTTGCTTACCCGAAAACGCAGTATTGTCGGAAATGGACATACCTGTCCGGTAGCCGCCAGTCCAATATAGCCATGATGGCAAATCGGCAGCTGAAGCTGGCGGAGCTTCAAAATCACCATTTGGAACCTGAATTTCTGTCCAGCCATCATTCGCAGCAGCTGCTGTGGCCGGTTGCTGCATAAAGGGAAAAGAGGGTACGACTAAAAGTGCAGCTAGAAAAACGATAATAAATCTTTTACGAATATTTTTCAATTTAGTTTTCCTCCTGGCTTCATTGATTTGAGTTGAAAAGACTGAGCACTTTTACCTGTTTCTTCATACACACACTTGCAAACGGCGAATGAATCAAGTAGACTTCTTTTCTATTTCACCCCCATTTTTTCTAATCAATTACCTTCTATGTGCAGGATGCATGCAAAAAAATATGCGTAATTATTAGAAAACTCTGATTTCAATTACAGATTATAGAAAGTGACTAGTCTTTAAAATGTCTATAATTTTTTTAGGACAATAGTAGGAGGAAACGGTTAATAGGAAAAAGGACCACATTTCTTCAAAGAAGAAATGCAGCCCTTTTATCTAAATGCTATTGTTTCCAAATGTAGATTTCATTCGCTGGATGGGGTCATCCTCAATAGACTCATCCCACTGGAGTACTTGGCCGCAGGCCTCTAGCGCATTTTTCAGCTGTTCATAAGGAACGTCTTGAACCGTTATGCTGTGATGATGAGCTAAAGCCGCTGCAGTTCCGGCAGATTGGCCAAGGATCATGAACACAGGCTCCATGCGAATCGAACCATAGGCAATATGGGAGCTCGATAAACATACTGGAACGAGCAAATTCGTACATTCCCCGGCTTTCGGACGAATGGAACGATAGGAAATCGGATAGGGGGCAATCGGCACTTCCACATCTCCTTCATTATAAACCCGGCCGTCAATGATCAATCTCCTGCAATGATGCGAATCCATTTGGTAGGAGGCTAGGCCAATAGAATCCTCTACTGAGGTGTCCCCTAAACAATTGTGATCTGTCATCACATAATCAGAAATCATTCTTCGCGCTTCGCGGATGTAGAGCTGATGCGGCCAATGTCCCGTTTCTTCGAATTCATCACGAGCTAATCCCCACTCATTGACCTCCTGGCGAATCACTTGAGGAACATCCTCATCATTAGCAAGAAAATAAAGCATGCCAAGAGTGTATGTAAAATGATCTTGGAAAATTCTTTCCCGAGTTTCATAGCTTCCTTCTGGCCATTCGTAATTCATCCCAATATTATCAGTCGAAAAGCCCCCATAATTATTCAAGTCTGTTTTTCCATTGGGCAGCATCTTATGAAGATTCATCGCGTCCCATACCCCGGCATGGATATAGCGCAGCAATATTATATAGCGGTCCCGGTCATAGGAAGGCGGTTTAGGAAAAGGGACACGGTTAGCAGGGTCTTTCGTTAAGCAAATGCGAAAATTATAGGCCTGGATCCGCTGATCTCCTTGTCCTTGATAGCCAAGCGTTTCATGGCTAGATTCTGTTATCCCTGGCAAGATTCCACTTGAAGGATCTCCTTCGACGACATAAGGGTCAATCCATGTCTTAAATTGATGATGGGGATGCCCAAATTGGATTCCATTATAGGTCTCCTTGTAGGTGGCATTTGATTCTCTGCCTACAAAGTACGTGACACCTGCTTTGGCAAGCAGGTCTCCTTCATAGCTGGCATCAATGAAATAGCCGCCTAGATAGGTCGTGCCATCCTCCATGGTGATTTCCTTTATCCTGCAATTCTCGGTTTTTACTTCCAGTAAATGTTGATGGAAAATAACTTCAATTTCATCATTTTTCAGCCATTTTTCAAAAACATAGTTGGCTGCCTTTGGTTCAAAGGTCCATTGCTCATCTGTATCGTAATAGGTTCCTAGTTCCTGAAAAAATTGTCTTGCTAAACCTCCAATTGCTTCCTTTGCACCGCTATCAGAGGCACCGAGCCCGCTGGCTGTCATTCCGCCGATATGGCCGCCGAATTCAGCGATGATAACAGACAGGCCCATTCGTTTTGCTGAAATAGCCGCTGTGATGCCAGCGGGGGTTGCCCCATATATGATTAAATCCCTTTTAATTGCTATTGGTTCCGTTGCTTCAGGCATAGACACATAATAATGCAATTGACTGAAATCCATTTGATAACCTCCTAGGGATGGGATACATTGCTCAGAACTTCACCCTAAAGTGTAAAAGAATAATCGGAATAATCAAGACTTTTATAAGTCTTTAAGTCTTTACCCGCTAAAATTTGGGGCAAAAAAAAGAGTGCCGATATGCACCGCCACTCTTTTCGGATATTGATTAATTGGGTAACATCTTTTTCCGTCCGGTAATTTTGTGAATAGCGCGATTGCTGCACCATGTGACGGCTATGGCTAAAACACTTCCCGTAAATAAGGGGATAATCCCAGGAATAAAGCGCACGATGATCATAAGGCCCATACAGGCAGCCAACATAAGAAGTGTTTCCAGAAAGGAACTTGCCCCAATCATAAAAGATTGTTTAATATATTGAAAGAATTTCATGTCAAATTGAGTATAGACAGGAAAGAAATATAGCAGCGTTACGAGAAACGATATCGCAATAAATCCGATTACAGGGATCATAAATGGTAATGATGAACCATTCATTTGTAAAAACATAAAGTCATAGATCAACATATAGCCAATTATGATGAAAAATAAACCGAATTTATTTAAGGATATAAACTCTTTTTTATAGGCTATCCAAAAGGTATGGAAGACCTTATCTACTGGTTCTTTTCGCAGCCACTGCTGGACAATGATATACATGGCGCCAGTTGCAGGAAATAGGCCAAATAGCCCCAGCCCTATAACGGTAAAGACAATCCAAAGGATATTTAGATATGCAATCTTTAACATCCACGTTGCAAAGAAATTAAATTTCTCCCAGCCGCCCAAATACGTCACCTCATTAATATTTCATGAATGATCAAATGGTTGAAAAAAGAATGTAAGGTAAGTTATTTAAAGACATTTAATAGACTTGTCAGTTTATAAAAATGCCATAAAATAGAAAGTAAGAATTAAGATTAGTTGTATTATAGCATAATTCAAAAAATTAAGCGGTTACATTTTTTGGGGTGATATGGTTTTGGCTTGAGTAAATTTGTTAAGTGGATCAATTAAGAAAGACAAGAAGATTAAGAAATAGAGGTGAAACAAATGGCAGAGTATCGATTACTAGAAAAAGAAGATTTTCAACAGGCGATTGATTTAGCGGATAAGGTGTTTCGGAAGGAAGGTCATGTATCGATGGGAATTGCCTTCCCTCAGGTATTTTCTTCAGCCTTGCATCAATCATATGGTGCCTTTATTGATGGGAAATTAGTTTCTTTTATCGGATTAGTTCCGTCGATTGTTCATATCGAGAAGGCTGAAGTACAGGCCTATTCTATTGGGGCAGTTTGTACAGAGCCTGATTATCGAAGAAGAGGATTCGCTAATGCATTATTAGAAATGATTTTTGAGCATGTCAATCGGTCAGGTGCGTCTGTACTGTTCATTTCAGGCGATTTGCCCATCTACATCAAACAAGGCTGCAGCTATTATGGAAAAATGAAACAATATGTACTAAACCAAGGTGACATCCAAGTGAATGATGGCTATACAATAAGGGAGCTTCAACAGTTTGACTGGTTTGATTTAAGAAGGATAAGCCAAAATCGGTGTATCCGATATGAACAAAGTATATATGAACTGGCTCTCCTTAATGAGTCAGCAGGGTACGCAAGTATTTTTAAAAATCATCATAAGGTCCTTATAGCAGAAAAGAATCAGGAGGTTCGGGCATTTTTAGTGTTCGGAGTCCCTTACGATGAGCAAGAGAAGGCGGAGTCTCGTGTGATTGAATGGGGCGGAGAACCTGGGGTGATTAAGAGTTTAGTTGGAAAAGCATTTACATACGGGATACATTCGTTGATTTTCAATCTTCCTGCTTATGAAACAGAGCTTGTCCAACAGTTAGAGCCGTACGAGAAGGCAGAACGACTATTTCCAGGAACAATGAAGATTATCAATTTGGAGGTGCTGTTAAAGCAGCTTCGTCCATATTTAGAAGGGAAAGTTGAGATTTCAACTGTAGATGAAAATCATAAAAAACTTTCCTATCATGATACTTCTGTCCAGATGAAAAACGAAGAAGTTGAAGAGCTGATCTATAAAGGAAGCAAACAGGCAGATTCCTATTTACAGGAAATTTTTCCGATTCCATTTCCATTTCCACAGGGGCTGAACTATGTGTAAACAAGTTCTGGGTGTTACGAAATAAGTTTTGGGAGTCCTTCGATTTAAAGACGCTTTATAGACTTGTCACAATATTACAAAAAAACTAGAATATAGGTAATAAGATTTAAAGGATACTGCTTTTTAATATCCGTTTGTTAACGCCATCCATTTATCAAACAAACAAAGAGGGACGCTTTAAGGAGGGGACCAAAGAAAAAAATCATAGGGTAATAAGTCTTTTGGAACTCGTAAAAAACTTAATCTGGGGGGATTGTGTAAATGAAAAAGAAAAGTTTATGGTTTATCGTACTATTGTTTACATTTAGCATATTTATTGCAGGCTGCAGCGATGATGAAAAGACCACATCAAAGGAAAGCAAAGAGGATGGAAAAGTTGATGGAGAAATAACTGTCTGGGTACATCCTTATACAAGTGATGCGAAAAAAGAAGAAGACATGTGGAAAGAAATCGTTGCAAATTATAATAAAGACTTCCCTGATGTAAAAGTTAACATTGAGACCATTCCTTGGGCAAATCGCGATCAAAAGGTTTTAACTGCATTAGCGGCTAATAATGGTCCAGACGTATTCTATGCAATTCCTGACCAAATGCCGCAATATGCAGATGCAGGAATGCTGCTGGAATTAGACCCCTATTTAAAAGATAGTGATCTTGACGGATTTGTAGAATCTTCATTAGTATCTACTACTTGGAAGGGCAAGAAATACGGCCTGCCAATTTTACAAGAGGCTTACACCTTTTTCTATAACCTTGATGTGGTTAAAGCAATTGGGGAAGATCCATCTAAGCTTCCAACTACTTGGGAAGAATTTGAAGCATGGGCAGCTAAAGCGAAAGAAAAAGATTTCTATGCATTATCATATGCCGGCGGCGGATCGATGAACGGAACGATCTATCCATGGATTTGGCAGGCTGGCGGGGATGTAGTGACAGAGGATAATAAAGTCCTGATAAACAGTGCTGATAGTGTAAAAGCGTTCGAAATGGTTAATAACCTGTATAAAAACAAATACATTCCTGAGGATTCCATTACAGCAAGCAACCAAAATGAATTATGGTTTGGCGGTAAAATCATGGCGGTTCTTGGATCAGGCATTGACATTACGATGCTCCAAAAAGAAGGTAAATTTGATTTTGCCATTGCACCGCCATTAAAGGATAAAAAACAATTAACCTATGGTACAACAGGAATGTTTGTTGTTCCTTCAAACAGTGATAATCCTGATGCAGCAGCTGAATTTGTAAAAGCTGTTACAAATACTGATAACCAGCGGATCTTTAATACAGTCACTCAATATATCCCGACACAAGAAGCGGCAAAGGATATCTTTGCTTCAAATGAATATATGAATCAGCTATCAGGATATACACAATATGCATTACCAGGTGTAATTCATCCAAAGGGACGTGCGATCATGCCATTTATTCAGGCTGAGGTACAATCTATGATGGCAGGAGAAAAAACTCCTAAAGAAGCAGCAGATGCAGCAGCTAAAAAGATTGAAGCTGAGTTAGCTAAACCATAAACCAATAGCTTCTTTCATAAGAGAGTTTTATTCCATTGTGAATAAAGCTCTCTATTAATTGAAAAACCCCTTTGTTACATGTCAATTATTCATTTTTCCTTGAATGAACAATACATGCAGCAAGCTTATCAAAAATAGAAATAAGGTGATTGCTTGGATAAGGTCATAGAAAAGAATACCAAGGTGCCTTTATTACATGAACAAAAGGTAAAGGCTCCTTTACTAAAAAGGATTAAGGATGAATGGAAAAAGAATGCTCTCGTCTATATCATTCTCATTCCCATTCTCATCCATTTTCTTATCTTTCAAGTCTTTCCATTTGTTTATAGTTTCTTCTTAACATTCCTGCATTATCGAATTATCGGTACCTCTGAATTCGTCGGCCTGCAAAACTGGAAGCAATTGTTCCAGGATGAAATTGCTTGGAAATCCATTTGGAATACGATTTTATTTTCCTTCTATTATATAGTCCCTACCATGGCAATAGGTTTGATATTAGCACTCGTGATCAAATCAGGAATTCGCTTTACGAAGTTTTTTAAAGGGATCTTTTTCCTTCCTGTGGTGACATCGTTTGTTGTGGTGGCAGGGATTTGGGAATGGCTCTTTTCCGGGACGGAATCAGGATTTATTAACTACTTGTTAAGCTTTTTAGGGATTGACACCCAATTATTCCTATCAGATTCCTCGCAGGCACTAATTGTATTGGCTGGCTTGAGTATATTTAAAGTCTCCGGCAGTACCATGATCTATTATTTTGCAGGGCTGCAGTCCATTCCTAAGGATATGTATGAGGCAGCAAAAATCGATGGGGCCTCAGCATTTAAACAGTTTTGGATGATCACGTTCCCATTGCTAAAACCCATTCATTTCTATGTGTTAATCATTACGACAATTGGTTCCTTCCAAATCTTTGACTCTGCGTTTCTTTTAACAAATGGCGGACCTAACTTCTCGACAAGTACTATTGTGTATTATCTGTATACAATTGGCTTCACTAACCTGAATTTCAGCTATGCAGCGGTATTATCATACGTATTATTCGTGATTATCTTAATCGTGTCGCTTATTCAGAGGAAATATTTTGGAAATGATCAAAGTATTTATTAAGAGATGAGCGTGATAGTAAGGGAGATGAACTTCTTGTTAAAAAAAATACTAAAGTATCTTGTAACGTTCTTCCTCGGATTTTGCTTTCTCCTTCCATTTTTAATCATGGTGTTAAGCTCGTTTAAAGTAACGACGTATGCAGCATTGGATCCTTTATTTTGGCTTCCTACGGATCCGTCATGGAGTAACTTTGCCTATCTATTTAGAAATGACAATTTCCTGCGCTGGATCTTTAACTCCATCGTTGTAACGGTTATCCCTGTGTTCTCACAAATGTTCTTTGCTGCAATATTGGGTTATATATTTGCTAGAAAGCAATTTGTCGGCAGGGAAATTATTTTTTGGACATTCATGGCAGTTATCATGATTCCATCCCAATTGCTGATCATTCCAAAATTTATTATGTTCTCCAAATTTCAATGGATCAATGAATACCAATCATTAATTGTTCCGGAGCTATGGGCGATTATGGGCGTTTTCTTAGTTCGCCAATTTATGCAGGGGATTCCAATGGAATTAGAGGAAGCAGCCCGAATGGATGGAGCCAATGATTTTCAGGTTTTCCGCAGAATTTATATGCCATTAGCATTCCCATCCGTTGCAACGGTAGGAACCTTCGCTTTCGTAAGTAACTGGAATGACTTATTTCAGCCTTTAATTTATATGACAAATGAAAAAATGTTCCCGATCACAGTCGGATTAGCATCAACACTGAACAAGGAAGGAAATTTTGGTATTGAAATGGCAGGGGCTACTATTTCCTTTATCCCAACCTTTTTAATCTTTTTGTTCTTCCAGAAGTATTTTACCGAAGGCATTCAGCTGTCAGGTTTAAAATAAGTTTTTGATTTCTAGAGGAGAGAAGATATGGAGACGATAAATATTGGGATGATTGGGCTCGATACCTCACACGCGGCTGCTTTTACAAAATTACTGAATGATCCGGCTAACCCCTTTCGTGTGAAAGGGGGAAGGGTTGTGATGGCCTGTCCAGCCGGATCAGCTGATTTTGCGTTAAGCCGCTCCCGGATTGAGGGAATTACCAAGGAAGTGGAGCAATATGACGTACAAATAGCAGATACGTTGGAAGAGGTGGCAGAACGATGTGATGCCATATTACTAGAGTCTGTCGATGGCAGGGATCATTTGGAACAGGTGAGCAGACTGATTTCTTTTAAGAAACCAATCTTCATTGATAAACCATTATGTTTATGTTCAGTGGATGCGGCCCAGATAGCAGCACTATCAGAACGATTTCAGACGCCAATTATGAGCTGCTCTGCTTTACGCTTTGCAGAAAGCCTACAAAGAGCTCTTGCCATAAAGGATAAAGGCAGGATGATTGGTGCAGATTGTTTTGGGCCAATGGAAATGGTTGATGTCGAAACAGGATATTTTTGGTACGGAATACATACGATTGAAATGCTCTATACGATCTTAGGAAGGGGGGCACTGGATGTAATGGCAATCTTTCACCAGGATTCGGATTTGATTGTTTCCAAATGGGGAGACGGCAGAATCGGTACGGCAAGAGGGAATAGAAGCGGAAATGATCATTTCGGTGCGGTTATCCATTTTGAAAAAGGAAATGAGTATGTGTCCATTCATTCCTCCGCAAAGCCCTTTTATGCCAGCTTGCTTGAAGAGATTTTGCGGTTTTTGCGAAATGGCAAACCGATTGTGCCAATAGGGGAAACGCTGGAAATCATTCGTTTTATTGAAGCAGCAAATGAAAGCAGGGAGACTGGAAGCAGGGTGTATCTTTGAGTGATATATGGGGCAGGAGACATATAGGAAACAGCGGGATATCAATGATCCCGCCGTTACATCCTTATTTGGTTACTTTTGGTCATCCATGATGAAGCTAAGCGAGTAAATTCGTCTTGGCCTTCCTTTAAAGGTGATTTTTTCTTCCCCCACAATATCCACCAAATTTGCGTCCATCCATTTCAATAGAATACGATGTGCGCTTCTTGTTGTGATATTCAATGTAGTGGCAAGCTCTTGGGCGGTATAATCATATTTTTTATGACGAGCCACACGTGCCATTAACTTCGTCATATAAGCAGCAGACATTCCTGCTTTTTCTGCTTTTTCGAGTAGTTCAGCATCTGTGATCGCCAGGTCATATTTTTCATATTGGGTATCGGTGATAATGTCAACAGGCCCGATCACACTTTGGTCCTCACGGACGATGTAACAGACATTTCCGCCTAATTCCTTTGATTGACGGAGCGCAAGTCTTGCATGGCTGCCGGCTTCAGCTGCGGAGCGTCCGAAGCCAACACCAATGCTGATCGTTACCCCAAGCTCACTTTTTGCCGAATTTAGGATGGGGATATATTTATAACCGCGAGTTTCTCTTTCAAAAATGCCGCGAGTTGTGATGAATGAAAATTCCTCGCCTCCGGAATTGATTAAGTGGCCATCTAATAGCTTTGTATAATTCAACATCATTTGCTGGAATTTAAGCTTAAACAATTGGACTTCATGCTCTGTTGTATATTTTTCAGTGGCCTTGTCGAATTTATCGATATCAATAATCCCAAATACGATTTGCGATTCTTTGTTTTTGCGGGCTTCGGTTGCAAGCAGAGCACGTTCGAGGGAAACGATTAAGTCCTGATAGGTGGGAGTTACCCATTCATTTGGAATGGCCAATTCTGAAAGCTTTAATGAGACCTCCTGAATGCCAGTAATCGCGATAGAGCCATTGGTTTGATGGTTGTTCTGGTGGAAGGTAACAATGGATTCGATAAAATCGGCCTGCTCATAATCTGGGAAAAATGATTTCCAAGCATACTTGGTTTCACCTAGTTCATAAAGAATCCGTTGTATGTATCTCTCTTCGACCGTATCGATAGAGAAATGGGTAAACTCATATTGGGTTTTAATCAGGAATAGGGAGCGATAAAGGCCAGTTCCCATTAAAGGTACATATTGTGCGGGGATTGAGATATTCACTAGCTGTTTCGCTTTAAAATAGGTAGGGAACTCCAAAAACAACAGAACCTCGACTTTTACAATCAAGGCAGAAATGTCTTCGTGATCAATCGTTGATGGTGTTGTCTGAAGAAATATGGGACGAAAATTTGGAAAGGCTTCGAGCGCTTTCATGATTTCCTTCTCAAGTGCTTGCGGACCAACAATGCCAATAATGATTTCAGTGCCATAGTCTGATAATTGGTTTGTTTTCATCATGTCATCTCCATTAAAAGACAATTTAAAGAAATGTCTTTATATAATCTTATTACTAGAGTAAGAGTAATTTTTGTAATTGTCAAACAATATTTTTAGTTGAAAAATCGGCTGTTATTAAAAGACCTTTAAGTGACTTGTCTTTTAATAAACCCATCTATAAAATAAACTTAACTAGTAATTTGAAAAAATAGAACTTTTTACCTTTAATAATCCAAAAAAAAGATACCAGGAGGATTCTTTCATGAAAACGATTGCGGAATTAGAGGATTTTATGACAGTCCCGAGCAAGGAATTGATTCAAGATATTCAAAAGCTCGATGGTGACATTATGATACTTGGTGTTAGTGGGAAAATGGGTCCGACCTTAGCAAAAATGACCAAGCGGGCTGTTGATCAGGCGGGTCTCCCGAAAAAGGTCATCGGTGTCGCTCGATTCACGGATGCAAGGTTAAAAGAAGAATTAGAGAGTTATGGAATTGAGACGATCCAAGCGGATCTTCTGGAGGAAGAGGATCTTCAAAATCTTCCTTTTGTAAAGAACATCATCTATATGGCCGGAACGAAATTTGGAACAGTTGGCAATGAGCATTATACATGGACGATGAATGCGTATCTTCCAGGCCGCATCGCAGGGAAGTTTAAAGACTCACGAATTGTTGCCTTTTCAACAGGAAATGTGTATCCATTAACAAATGTTTTAAGTAACGATTGTACAGAGGATACTGTTCCGAATCCGGTTGGAGAATACGCACAATCCTGCTTGGGTAGGGAACGGGTCCTAACTTATTTCTCCAAAAAGCATCAAACGCCAATGGTTTTTTTTAGATTGAATTATGCGATTGATCTGCGATATGGCGTTCTGCTTGAAATTGCGAAACAAGTCCATCAAGGGAAACCAATCGATTTAACGATGGGAAATGTCAATGTGATCTGGCAGGGTGATGCGAATGAGTACGCAGTCCGCTCGTTATTGCATACCAATTATCCGCCGCAAATCGTGAATGTAACAGGTCCAGAAACACTATCCGTTAGATGGCTGGCCAAGGAATTCGGCAAACGAATGGGTAAGGAACCTTTATTTATGAATACAGAGAGTCCAACTGCCTTACTAAACAATGCCTCCCATGCCCACAAATTATTTGGCTATCCAAGGGTATCGATTCAACAAATGCTCGATTTGATTGCTGATTGGGTGATCAGTGATGGACACACCATTAACAAACCAACACATTTCCAAGAAAGAGAAGGTGCTTTTTAATGCTGAAGGAGGCGGTTAAAAGAAAGCTTCATGAAGGCGCAGTGATTCCAGCTCATCCACTTGCATTGTCACGAGACCGCAAGCTGGATGAAGCAGGGCAGAGAGCATTAACTCGTTACTATATTGATGCAGGTGTTGGGGGAATTGCGGTTGGGGTTCATACGACGCAGTTTGAAATTCGCCAGCCTGAATTTAATCTTTATGAAAAAGTATTATCCCTTGCCATTGAAGAAACAATCCGTGCCAATGCCGCTGAGGATTTTATTAAGGTAGCAGGGATATGCGGACCGACTGAACAGGCGGTCAAGGAAGCATCATTTAGTAAGGGAATTGGCTTTGATTTAGGGCTGTTAAGTATGGGGGGGCTAAAATCTCTGTCTGAGGAAGAATTACTTGAGCGTGCTGAAAAGGTAGCCGAAATCATTCCGCTATTCGGATTCTATTTACAGCCAGCAGTGGGCGGAAGAATTTTCTCATATGAATTTTGGGAGCGATTTGCTTCGATTCCAAATGTGCATGCAATAAAAATTGCACCATTTGACCGCTATTGCACCATCGATGTGGTCCGTGCAGTTTGCCATTCTCCACGCAATGAGGAAATTGCCCTATATACTGGGAACGATGATAATATCGTCAATGATTTGCTCACAACTTTCGAATTCGAAATCGAAGGGAAAAAGGCAGAAAAGAAAATCGTCGGAGGCCTGCTTGGACATTGGTCGGTCTGGACAAAACGGGTGGTTGAGACTTTTGAAGAAATCAAGAAGGCGCAAAATGGTGCAGCGACTCCAAAGGGGCTGCTAACGCTTGGCCAACAAATAACAGATGCAAATGCGGCAATTTTCGATTCACGAAATGGATTTAAAGGAAGTATTGCAGGGATTAACGAAGTATTAACAAGACAGGGCTTGTTAAAAGGAAATTGGTGTCTTATTGATCATGAAGTGTTGAGTCCAGGACAGGCGGAGGAGTTAGACCGAGTGTATGCTAGCTATCCACATCTGCATGATGATGAATTTGTAAAAGCAAATCTATCGAAGTGGTTTGCTAAATAATCGACGGAAGAAGGATTTCAAATGAAAAGGATTGTCGCACACAACAAGAGAATTGAAATCATTGAGGATGACGTTCCGAGCTTGGCAGGTAAGCCATCCTATATTTTAGTTAAGACGATGTATTCCGTTATTTCACCAGGAACTGAGCTTACCATTCTAGCAAATAGTGAAAATAAGCAATCACATATTGGTTATAGTGCAATGGGTGAGGTGATCCAATGCGGTGGTGAAATCACGGATGTAAAAAAAGGCGATTTGGTTGCATGCTATGGTGCCCCATATGTCCATCATGATGAATACTTACTCGTTCCGAAAACACTGTTTGCAAAAGTTCCGGAAGCGGTTGATCCAAAAGAAGCGGCATTAGGCGGACTAGGCGCCATTGCGATTCATGCTCTTCGCATTGCGAACCTTCAATTTGGCGAAACCATTGTCATTGTCGGATTAGGGGTATTAGGACAATTGATTGCGAAGATCGCTAATGCTGCTGCCTACAATGTCATTGCCCTTGACCTAAGCGAGAACCGAGTGGAAATGATGAAAGAAGAAAACATCAAAGCCTTTACGGCAGTAGAAGAAATGGAAGCGGCGATTCAGATTGAAACAAATTCTCATGGTGCCGATGCGGTTCTTTTATGCGCTGGAGGCAGCCGGTCACCATTGACGCGTGAATGCTTGAAATGGATTCGCAATAAAGGAAAAGCAGTCATTGTCGGTGATCTTGAACCAGACTTTCCGAGAGATTTGATGTTTGGGAAAGAAGCCCAGCTGCTTATTTCTAGAGCGGGCGGTCCAGGCAGGTATGATGCCGTCTATGAAAAAGCAGCGATTGATTATCCATATGAATATGTTCGTTGGACAGAAGGCCGGAATGTGGCGGAATATATTCGATTAATCTACGAAAAGCGGATAAATGTTCAACCATTTATATCAGAAGTAGTAGAATTTGACGCTGCCCCGCAGGAATTTGAAAAATTATTGAATAAGCAATCTACGACCCTAACAAAATTAATCCATTATAAATAAGTATATGGGGCTGTCCATTAAGAGGTATGACTCCACGCTTTAAACCAATACATAGAACGATTTTTTTCAAAATACCTCTATATATTGCAGTGTGGTGCCTGACCTCTTTACATTTTGGGCAGCCCCGGATCTTTTTCCGCTATATGGACACACCTATATGGTTTACATGAGTTTAGCTGGATGGAAATTGAAAGTCTATCGGGAATTTTTTGAAAGAGGGTTTGAAACGATGCGAAGGATTTTATTGATTGGTGCAGGGACAATGGGGATGGAGCATGCCGCCCACTATTATTCGATGGAGGATGTTCATGTTGTTGGGATTGTCGATGTAAGAACAGAGCAAGCCCAAAAAATCATTGGCCAGCATGATACGAAGATTTTTTCATCAGTAGAGGAAGCGGTTGAACAGCTTGAGAAAATAGATGTGGTGGATATTTGTGTGCCCACCTTTTTGCACAAAGAGTACGTCTTGAAGGCTGCCGATAACGGGATTGATATAATCTGCGAAAAGCCGCTGGCATATACGCTTCAGGATGCAAGAGAAATGATTGATTTCTGCAAGGAGAAGCAAGTGAGACTATTCGTCGGCCATGTGGTGCGGTTCTTTCCGCAATATGCCCAGGCACGCGAGCTAGTTATAAATGGAACAATTGGGGATATAGGCATTGTCCGTACGAAACGTGGAGGAAATTTCCCGGCAGGCTGGAGCGATTGGTACGCAGACCAGTCGAAAAGTGGCGGGGTTATTCTTGATTTAATCATCCATGATTTTGACTTTCTGCGTTGGATCTTTGGAGATGTCGAAAGAGTGTATGCGAAGGGGCTAGCTGAACGGAAGCTTGAGCATCTTGATTATGCATTAGTAACAGTCACTTTCAAATCAGGCGTGATTGCTCATGTGGAAGGCACGTGGGCCCATCAAACCTTTTCTTCCCAATTTGAATTTGCCGGCAAAAGCGGGATTATTGAATACGATAGCTTAAAAGAAGAGCCAGTCTTACTCTCAGTCAGGCAATCGAATGAAAGGAAAGACGGAGTGGCCGTACCTCAAAGTCCTCTGAAAAAGTCGCCTTATTATTCCGAGCTGGAACATTTCTTACACTGTCTGAAAACAAATGAAACGCCTCTTGTTACCGCAGAGGATGCCTATAAAGCGATGGAAATATCAGCCGCTGCGCTTCAATCGTTACAAACAGGTGTGCCTGTAGTCCTAAATGGGGAAGGGGGAGAGCCAGTATGAAGATCGGGATTATCTCCTTTGCCCATATGCATGCCGTTAGCTATGCCTCTGCCCTAAAGGGGATGGAGGGTGTCATATTAGCTGGAATCGCTGATGATAATGAGGAACGGGGCAAAAAGTATTCAGAGGCTTTTGAGGCTGACTATTATAAAGATTATCATGCTTTGCTTGAAACAGATATTCACGCAGTGATTGTAACATCTGAGAATTATCTTCATCATGAGCATGTCCTTGCCGCTGCAAAGGCTGGGAAACATGTACTCTGTGAAAAGCCATTGGCAGCCAATATGAAAGATATGGAAGAAATGATTCGCATTTGTGAGCAAAATCAGGTATTACTGGGAACCGCCTTTCCAGTCAGATTTAATACACCCGTTCAACAAGCAAAAAAGCTGATTGAACAGGGGGTGCTGGGTGACATTTTGGCAATCAAAGGCACGAACAGGGGAACCAATCCTGGCGGCTGGTTTATTGAAAAAGAAAAGTCAGGCGGTGGAGCGGTTCTGGACCACACTGTTCATGTGGTCGATCTTATGAGATGGTTCACTGGTGCAGAAGTAAAGGAAGTGTATGCGGAAATGGGCAATGTCTATACGGACCACCCAATTGATGATTGCGGGATTGTTACGATGGAATTTACAAATGGGATGTTTGCTACGCTCGATTGCAGCTGGTCAAGGAATCAAAACTATCCGACCTGGGGTGATGTAACACTGGACATCATTGGATCAAATGGAACATTAAAAGTTGATGCCTTTTCACAAAAGCTTGATCTCTATTCCAATCATGATGGCGTCAAATGGATTGGCTGGGGGGACGATATGGATGCCGGATTAATAGAGGATTTTGTCACGGGCATAAAAGAAGGAAGGGCCCCGTCAGCATCAGGACATTCAGGCATGAAGGCAGTCGAAGTGGCTCTTGCAGCTTATCAATCTTTTGAGAAGAGAACACCTGTAAAACTGTAAGAAGAATGGCAGTTAAAGGATGTGCAGGCGATGCATACAATTGGTGTGGATATTGGTGGAACAAAGGTGAAAGCCGGCATCGTAAATCACGGTGGAACAATCACCACTCATTTAGAGGAACAAACGAATAAGCTGAATCTCATGAATCAAGTATTCGATTTGATTGGGCAGCTTCTAAATGGCAATTTGAAGATAGCTGGGATTGGTATCGCCACAGCTGGCAGGGTGAATGTAGGAAAGGGGACTATCCATTATGCGACCTCTAACTTACCTGGCTGGGCGGGAACAAGGGTGAAGGAGCAAATCGAAGAACGATTCCAATTGCCTGCCATTGTAGATAATGATGCAAATTGTGCCGCTTTCGCAGAAATGGAGGTAGGCGCTGCAAAAAAGGTGAAGAATTTGATTTGTATTACATTAGGGACAGGTGTTGGGGCAGGAATCATACTAAATGGTCAATTGCATCGCGGAGAGATCGGCGGGGCTGGAGAAATTGGCCATATGATATATATGCCAAACGGAAGACCATGCAATTGTGGGAAAAAGGGCTGTTGGGAGCAATATGTGTCAGGTACTGCTTTAGAAATGGATATAAAGGAGTACGGTGGCAGTTTTGCAGAAAACCTCCGCCCAAAGGAACTTTTTAGGCTTGCAAATGAGGGGCATCCGGCTGCGATTCAAATTGTCGATCGTTTTCTTGCGAATCTTGCCAACGGAATGGTTTCGCTGCAAAGCATACTTGATGTGGAATGCTTTGTAATGGGCGGCGGGGTTATACAATCGAGTCATTATTGGTGGGATTTTTTTATCCGCAAATTGCAGGCGATTACGGACCAGCCATTATTAGTACGAAAGGCAAGGCTTGAGAATGATGCTGGAATGATTGGGGCGGGGCTGATGGCTCGTAAGTATGTTAGTATCGCGGACAGAAGGAAAGGGTGAAAAAAGTGTCAGTCTCTGAAGAATTACATGCTGATCTAGTCATTATTGGCGGTGGACTCGGGGGAGTTGCAGGAGCACTTTCTGCACTGCAATCTGGTAGGACGGTTATTTTAACTGAGGAGACAAAATGGATTGGCGGCCAAATTACGAGCCAAGGTGTGCCGCCAGATGAGCATCCGTGGATTGAAAGATTCGGTGCTACGAGAAATTATCGGACCTTCCGCAAACAGATAAGAGAATACTATTTTCGCCACTTCCCTGTAAAGAATAGCCAGCGGCGCAATGATCATTTTAACCCAGGAAATGCATTGGTAAGTTCAATTAGTCATGAACCAAGAGTAGCATTGCGTGTGCTGTATGATATGCTGGCACCTTACCTGACGAGTGGGAAGCTTACCTTGCTTACGGAGTATAAGAGTACGGAGGTAACAACTGAAGGAGATCAGGTGCGAACTGTGACCGTTGAGAATTCGATAGGAAATCGCTTCTATCTTTTAAAAGGAAAGTATTTCTTGGATGCTACGGAAATGGGAGATGTATTGCCGCTGGCAAATGTAGAATATGTGATTGGAGCGGAATCACAAGCTGAAACAGGAGAAGCCCATGCGATCCTTGGGAATGCAGAGCCGTTCAATATGCAGGCGTTTACTTATTGCTTTGCAATTGATTATATCGAAGGAGAGGACCATACGATTGAAAAGCCTGCTCAATATGAATTTTGGAAAAATTATCAGGCAGCGTTTTGGCCAGCTAAACAATTAAGCTGGCGGGGACTAGTGCCTCATACATTGGAGCCAATTGAGTACTCTTTTTTCTATGAGCCCAATCGTTTTTCTCTATGGAATTATCGTAGAATACTAGACAAATCCAATTTTGAACCTGGAACCTTTCAAAGTGATATGACCATTGTCAATTGGCCGCAAAATGATTACTGGTTAGGCCCTATTATTGATGTGAGTGAGGAAATGAAGGCAAAGCATTTAGAAAGTGCAAAGCAGTTAAGTTTATCGCTGCTTTATTGGCTGCAAACAGAAGCTCCTCGTCCAGATGGAGGATATGGTTACCCTGGGATTCGGTTACGGAAGGATGTGTTAGGTACTGAAGATGGGCTCGCCATGTACCCATATATCCGTGAGTCAAGAAGGATCAAAGCAGAATTTACTGTGAAGGAACAGCATATCAGCGGGGAATTGGAAGGGAAGCAAAGTGCGGCCTATTTTAAGGATAGTGTTGGAATCGGCTGCTATCGTCTGGATCTTCATCCAAGTACAGGCGGAAATACTTATATTGACATTTCAGCCTATCCATTTCAAATTCCCCTTGGCAGCCTCATCCCGATTCGTGTTCAAAACCTGCTGCCTGCCGGCAAAAATATCGGAACGACGCATTTGACGAATGGCTGTTACCGTCTTCATCCGGTCGAATGGAATATCGGAGAATCGGCAGGACATCTAGCAGCGTATTGTATAGAAAATCACCTTGTCCCACATGAAGTAAGAAATAACCAACAACTATTAAATGATTTTCAGGCGCGCTTAGTAAAAGCAGGAATAGAGCTTGAGTGGCCGAAAATTCATAAAGTATGATTGGAGTGAAAGTAATGATCGCTCTAGTTGACAGCAGTAAAGTAATGAATCGGCTTGTAGGATTTACGAAGGCTTATTCAACAGTTGAACAGCTGTTAGAAGAAAATCTATTAGAGTATAAAGCCATTTTTATTAATGGGAATAAGGATGGAGTGCCATTAAAGCTATCGTATGCATTGCTTGAGAAGCTATATGCCTTTGTGGAGCAGGGGGGCACTTTATACGGGGAACTGGTCAATTGTGAGGATTTCCCGACGTCCCGGCTTTTTGGATTCAAGCAGGATTTTGCTGTAACCAATCGGCGTCTTGAGAAAGTAGTCATCGCAAGTGCTAACAGCTATTGTAAAAAGGGGCAGCTCCTCGAATGGCAGGGTCCATATTTAACAGGCTTTACTTTTGATACGGAAGGACTGCTTGATATCGGTCATTTTAAGGAAACGCATGAAACCGAAGGGGAAGGGAGCTATCCTGGAATCGTTGTGAAAAAACATGGGAAAGGGCAAGCCGTCTTTTCTGCCTTTTCTTTTTTAGGGAATGAACAAAGCTGGGCTCTGCGTCCTAATTGGGCATGGAATGATGTAATCACATGGCTGCAAGTAGAGTATGGATTGCCGATTCGAAGCATTGAGCCGATTATTCAAGTATCAAAGGACAAGAATATTGAAAATATGCTTAAAAAGGGTGTGCATTGGTTTTTACAATCGGGTATTTTCCCGCAGGTTGATGGCCGGCTTGGCGTGTATGAAAATGTCCATTCGATAAGAAGTGATATTAGTAAAGATTATCGTCCGGATTGTCATGCTCAAACAGCACTCTTCTTTTATTTATATGGGGAATACACAAAGGAGTCAAAATGGAAAGCGGTATCTGAAAACCTACTAAGCTATTTGTTTGCATCAGGCTATCAGGATACAGATCCTGCTTCTGTTACATATGGGTTTTGGAAATGGTTCCAGAGTCCGCGGGCCAAGCCAGATCAAATCTTTTCCGATGATAATAGCTGGGCAGCGCTTGTTCTCTTGTTTTTATACAGGAAGACAGGAAATGAAGAATACAAGAGAAGAGGATTACTGACAGCGAAAGCTCTATTAGACACTCAAAATAAGAAGGGGCTCAGGCCGGCATGTATTCGGGAAAATGAATTATTAGAGAAAGGAATTGAATTCTTCCAAAGCTCAACTGAAGCTAGCATGAATCCCCATTTTGAATCGATTGTCCATGCTGCCTTTATCCAAGCCTATTACGTTTCAAAGGATGAAGCATTTTTGCAGACGGCCTATCAAGGGACGTTAACGCTGCTAGATAATTTGGAAAACCTAAAGTTCATGTATAGCAAAACAGCTGGATACAGCCGATTCCTTTTATCGCTGGCACAAGTGTATGCTGTAACCAAAGATGAAAGGATTTGTAGAGGCTTACATGAGGTATTTGAGTATTTATCGATTCATCAGCATGAGCTCGGGGCAATTGAAGAAAGTGATAATCCAGATCCAGAGCGATATGGAACCGAGGATACGGGGGTTTTTCGAAAGAATCATGAAGGAATTGCCGACCTGCTTTATACGAATAATTTCTTATTAATGAATGCGTGGGAGGCCTGGAAGGCGACAGGTGATCCCAAGATGATAGAGTTTTATGACAAGCTTGCGAGGTTTATCACTAAGGTCCAAATTGGCTCTTCTAAAAAGGAATTTGATGGCGGTTGGATGCGTTCCTTCCATTTAGATAGCGGCGAGTACTTCGGCAATAATGGAGATACAGGCTGGGGAGCCTATGTAATCGAAAGCGGCTGGACGAATGCAAATATCTTGACAGGTTTCCTATTGAAGGAACTGAATCAATCATTACTGGATATTGAAAGCAAAGTGCAGTGAGAAGGTGGCAAAATGTCGGATATACGATGTACGATTTTAAGTGAGGAACCGCCTATACAGTTTGCGAAGAAAGAGCTGGAAAAATACGCTAAACAAGCTGTCCCTTTTTCGTTTGTTTTAGGTACAGGCAGGGATTTTGTTGAAGGAGGGTTACTGGAAGAATCGATCCTTCAGGGCGAGGAGCCAATCGATGCTTTCCAGCTGCTAGTAAAAGAAGACAAGATTTATATCATTGGATCGAACTCAAGATCTGTTCTTTTTGGCGTTTATCATGCCTGTAAAAAGCTGTTTGGCTATAGGTGGGTCAATTTTTTATCTATTGAAGAAATAGAGTACAAGGAATATCGGTACGAAGAAGCTGCCATACATCGCGGGAAAATGAAACGAAGAGGCCTAGTGGTTGAAAATTATGATGATATCACATTCCTTTTCCAGCTTATCGACTGGGCAGCAAAGCATTATATCAATGAATTATTTTTTACGTTCATGCTTTGGGACAAGGTCAAGCATTCCCTGGCAATTGAAATTGAGAAGCGCGGGCTGTCGATCACGATTGGCGGCCATAGTATGCATTATTTGGTTGAGGGAGCGGCCTCATTTGCGAAAAACCAGATCGATTTTTCAGATAAAAGCTGGAGGACTTCCATCATCACTCGGATCAAGGAAACCTGTAAGGAATCAGCTTCTATTACAAGGGTATCATTATGGCCGGCGGATATTGGAATTCAGAATGATCAGCACTTTTTAGCCCATTATATCGAATTTGCTGAACAGATACAAAAGGAACTGCCAGATATTGCCGTCGAACACATTGCCTATAATGCGGGATTGTCGTGGGAGATGCTAGAGCACCCGGCTGACTTTGAAAGTTCGAAAACAGTGGATACGTTATTTGCGTACTGGGGCAGAAATTATCACCAGGCTTTTACAGAGGAAAAAAGGGCCTTTGCAGCACTCCAAAAATGGTGTCAGGCAGCAAAGGTGAATCAAAAGCAGGTAACGGTTTTTGAATACTATAGTGATCATTTTATGTTAGGGGATCTGTTTCCGCCCCTATTTCAGCGAATTCATGAGGATATCGAAATGTATTCAGGGATGGGAATTAAACAAATTGTTAATCTCATTGTTCCGTATATTCCTAAGGACAACCCGTTTAAAATGGACCACCAATACCCATGGGAAGCGATTCAGCTGCTGAATAGCTATTATTTTGCTAGATTGACTTGGGGAGATGCTTTTGACGAAATTGAAAAAGACTTTTATTCTGCGTTCGGTGAGCATCAGCCTGAAGTAATCGGAGCTCTAAAGAAGATGGAAGTTTTGCTATCCGGGGTTTCAAAATGGAATGTGCCATTGTTTCCGAGCCGGTTGATTGATCTGGAGAAAGTGGAGAATTTTGATGATGTTCAGACGGTGATCCGTGATATTGTGAAGTTGAAACAAGAGATTGAACCGTTGAGGGTGAATGCGGCTGGAGATATGAACAACCTTTATAGCATGATGACTTTCTATATTGATTATGTGTGTGTGAAAGCAGATGAGTACTTGCAAAAATGGAAAATACAGCTTAAGAGGATTTGAATGCACTTCCCTAATACATTGGGAACGGTTCAGACCAAATGGTTTTTCGTGTTCTCTCCTCCTAGAAATAGTAGTCATGGATTGCATAAACACAACTTTTTTTAGAATAATTCAACACTATGGGTGCCAAATTAGAGAAATAAGGTTATTGCTTCTAGAACAATTGAAAGGAGAATAACAGCATGCGCGCTCAACGTCTTCAATTGCCGCTGCAAACCTTAAGTCTAGTGGTTGGGTTCATGGTTTGGGTCATCATTTCATCCTTAATGCCATTTATCAAGAAAGACATTCAGTTATCTGCTAATCAAATCGCTTTAGTTACAGCTGTCCCTGTCATACTTGGATCGCTGATGAGGATTCTTTTGGGCTACTGGACGAACAAATTTGGGGCAAGAACGATCTTTTTTATCAGTTTTCTTATCATCATTTTTCCCGTCTTCTATATTAGTACAGCAGACTCCATGATGGATCTAATTATTGGCGGATTAGTTCTTGGTATGGGGGGAGCGGTATTTTCCATCGGTGTCACTTCATTGCCAAAATACTATCCAAAGGAACGGCATGGATTCGTGAATGGGATATATGGTGCGGGGAATATCGGGACCGCCATAACGTCATTTTCCGCCCCGATACTAGCAAACACTTTTGGATGGCAGACTGCCGTACGATTATTTTTGATTCCTGTCATACTATTTGCGTTACTAAATTTTTTGCTTGGTGACCGTAAAGAACCAAGAGTGCGCAATCCTCTGACCGAGCAAATTAAGGGTGTCTATAAGAATGAAAAATTATGGTTTTTAAGCTTGTTTTATTTTATTACCTTTGGTTCTTTTGTGGCTTTTACGGTCTATTTGCCGAACTTTTTAGTGTCCAATTTTAAATTGACTTCAGTAGATGCCGGACTCAGAACAGCTGGTTTTATCACATTGGCCACCCTGCTGCGCCCGGTTGGGGGATGGCTTGGCGATAAATTTAATCCGTTTCTAATTTTGTTCTTTGTATTTGGGGGACTGACCTTATCAGGTGTGCTGCTGTCCTTTTCACCAAACATTACATTATACTCCATTGGCTGCTTAACCGTTGCCTTTTGTGCAGGAATAGGGAATGGAACGATCTTTAAACTGGTGCCTTATTATTTCACGAATCAAGCGGGTATTGTGAATGGGATTGTATCGGCAATGGGAGGGCTTGGCGGCTTCTTTCCACCCCTCGTTCTGTCTGCCGTTTTTAATATGACCGGCCATTATGCGATTGGTTTCATGTCATTGGCCATGTTTGCTTTGGCAAGCTTTGTGATAGTTGTATGGATGTATTACTTAGAAAGATTGAGTTTAGAAACAAAAATCATGGAAAATGTGGGTCAAAGTATGATGGTGACCAATCCGAAGGGGGTCATCGAAAAAGTAAACCGTGCTTTTACCAAGGTTACAGGTTATGAGCCAGATGAGGTAGAAGGAAAAAATCCGAATATCCTGCAATCTGGAAAGCATGATCAGAAATTTTACGAAAAAATGTGGGCATCGATTCAAAAAGAAGGATATTGGCAGGGTGAGATATGGAATAAACGCAAAAATGGCGAGACATACTTAGAGTGGCTCACCATCAGCGAGGTCAGAAATGATGCAGGTGAGGTCAAATATTACCTGGGATTATTCAGTGACATAACAGAAAAAAGGAGTTGAGGGATTGCCTCAGCTCCTTTTTCATTTTGAGAGTTTAGGACAGGATTAATTGGAAAAACTTTCTATTATAAGTGCGGCATTAATCGACAAATGCCGTAATAACGAAAAAGGATGTGTTTTTTAAATGTCAGGTCCAAGCTTAAGAAGACAAGATGCCCACTCCTCCATCCACGAAGCG
The DNA here is from genome assembly GCF_943193175.1 of Neobacillus muris. GTDB lineage: Bacteria > Bacillota > Bacilli > Bacillales > Cytobacillaceae > Neobacillus > Neobacillus muris. Next base: position 40,777 of record NZ_CALPDF010000019.1, on the reverse strand, counting down.
GCCTTGAATGAGGCTAGGGATTTAAGGAGTGTTTTTCAAAAATGTTTACTGGATGGAGAAAAAGAAAAAGCATTGCATGTAGCGGAGATCACCATTGAGCACTGGGAATCACGAACACTTAAGCATGCTGATGCAGAAGAAGAAGGCTTATATAGGGAAATGGCTGAGGAAAGTCCTGAACTGCTAAATGTGGTGACCCAGCTGACCCGTGACCATGATCTAATGCGGAGAATGGTTAACCAATTGAAGGGATTATTAGCCAAAGGGGAAATCGACGAGAGGATGCTATCCTACATGGATTCCCTTTTGATTATCGATTCTATTCATAATGATGATGAAATGAATAATCTTCTTGGTCATGAAGCATCCTAATTTTTAGTAATTAATGGGAAGGAAAGGTAAAAATGGGAAATGTGAGGTTGATGCGTTTTACTGCTCCAGTTCTTCATGAAAAAATGTCGGAAATTTTCTCATCCTATCATATCCATCCTTTTGATGTACATGGATCGTTAATAGAAGAGGAAGATGGGTATGAAGTGACAATCAGGTTTTCTGCAAATTTTTCACAATCGGCTAAAATACATATCACGTTTAAGCAGGCGGAAACCCCGGACGAACAGGTGATCAGCTTTTTTAAAAAAACGGCAGAACAGTGTAAAACCCAATTAATTGCTGACTATTATAAAATGATCAAACTCTAAAAAGGGGGGTGTATGGTTTGTTTTCTTTTGAATCGGATGCGATGTTAGTGGATGACCGTGAAGATTTAATAGCGGTGCTGCAAATGAGGTTTGGCTGTATAACAGCAGATATAATCGAGCGAATTTATGAAATAAGTGAATTCCACACTCTTCAAAGGTTAATATTGGCGGCAGCCAATGCAGCTAATTGGGAAGTGTTCCTGGAAGAACTTCAAGCTGGTAACCATTCGTTTCGTTTAATAGGGGAAGATTTTAATCCATTAAAAGATCAAGTGAAAGGATGGGAGCTTACCGATGGAGAAAAGAAAAAATAACTTGCTGCATTCCCTTAAGCATTTATCCCGAGGAGTACGAATCAATGACGGCTGGACGGAAGAAAACCTCCGCCCGCGTGATTGGGAGTCCGCTTACCGCAATCGCTGGGGATTTGATAAAGTGGTCCGTTCCACACATGGTGTTAATTGTACAGGTTCATGCAGCTGGAAGATTCATGTAAAAGACGGGATTATTACGTGGGAAACACAGGAGACTGATTATCCGTCCACAGGGGATGATTTTCCTGAATATGAACCGCGTGGCTGTCCAAGAGGAGCAAGTTTTTCCTGGTACACGTACAGTCCCACTCGTGTAAAATATCCATACGTCCGGGGGGATCTTTATGGTCTCTGGAAGGAAGAACTGGCCAAAGGTCAAAATCCTGTTCAGGCCTGGGAGAATATCGTGACAAACCCAGAAAAACGGGAGCAATATGTAAAGGCACGAGGCAAAGGTGGATTTGTGCGCGGTACCTGGAATGATGTTTGCCAAATGATTGCTGCTGCTTCTATTTTTACAATAAAGAAATTTGGACCCGATCGTATTGTAGGGTTTAGTCCAATACCAGCGATGTCAATGGTCAGCTATTCGGGAGGGGCAAGATTTTTATCTTTAATTGGGGGCACTATTTTAAGCTTTTACGATTGGTACGCCGACCTTCCTCCAGCTTCTCCGCAGGTTTGGGGCGATCAAACCGATGTTCCGGAAAGCGGGGATTGGTATAACTCCAAGTATTTTATTATCTGGGGGACCAATATTCCTCAAACCCGTACACCGGATGCCCATTTTATGGTAGAGGCCAGGTATAACGGAACGAAGGTGGTAGGGGTCAGTCCTGATTATGCAGAATACGAAAAATTTGCCGATGTCTGGCTGCCAGCTAAAGCGGGAACCGACGGCGCCCTTGCGATGGCTATGACCCATGTGATCTTAAAAGAATTTTATGTAGATAAAGAGACTCCATATTTTCAAGAATATGCGAAACAATATACAGATCTGCCGTTCCTGATTCTTTTACAAAAGCAGCAGAATGGCGGCTATCGTTCAGATCGCTTTATGCGGGCGTCTGATCTGTCTGGCAATCATGAACTTGGGGAATGGAAAACGGTCGTCTGGGACGATACCTCAAATGACTTTGCCATCCCGAATGGAAGCGAAGGATTTCGATGGGATAAGAGCCAAAAGTGGAATCTTGATCTAGAAAATATCAATCCAAGGATGACCTTTATCCATGATTCAGATGAATCAGCGTTAGTTGAATTTCCTTATTTTGGTGAAAAAGATGGCGGCATTGTCAAACGGGCCGTTCCAATTAAAAAAGTGAAGGATAAGTCAGGAAACGAGATGATTGTTACTACTGTTTTTGACCTCATCCTCGCTCATACCGGTGTGAACAGGGGACTGCCGGGAGATTACCCAGCTGATTACAATGATGAAACCAGACCCTATACTCCTGCTTGGCAGGAAAGCATTACCGGGGTAAACAAGGCACATGTCATTCAAGTCGCTAGAGAGTTTGCCGAGAACGCGGCATTGACAAAAGGGAAGTCAATGATTGCCATGGGCGGCGGTACCAACCATTGGTACCATAGTGATCAAATATATCGTTCCATCCTAAATCTCGTCTTGTTGACAGGGTCTCAAGGCGTCAATGGCGGTGGATGGGCTCATTATGTCGGCCAGGAAAAGGTCCGTCCATTGGAAGGATTCTCGCAAATTGCTTTCGCCAATGACTGGGTCAAATCACCACGATTCATGAATGGGACATCCTTCTTTTATTTTGCTACGGAGCAGTTTCGGTATGAGTACGAAAAACAAGAGGATAAAACAGAGTGGGGCAGTAAGTACTCCTCCATCCATCCGGCGGATTTTAATGCCATGTCTGCCCGTTTAGGATGGCTGCCAAGTTTTCCGCAGCTTACCCAGAATTCCCTGGATGTTATGAGGGAAGCTAGAGCGAGAAATGCGGATGATCAGGCACTTGTGCAGGATATTGCCAAGCAACTGACAGAAGGAAAGCTCGAATTTGCCATTGAGAACCCGAATGACCCCCGCAATTTCCCGCGCGTCTTTTTTAATTGGCGCTCGAATTTATTGGGGGACAGTGGAAAGGGACATGAATATTTTGTTAAGCATTTAATTGGCTCTTCTGATTCTTTATTGGCAGAAACAGAAAGCTCCTGGCAGCCAGAAACCATAAAGCTTGCGGAAACTCCGCCTGAAGGAAAAACGGACCTGTTTGTCAGCATGGATTTCCGTATGACGAGTTCCGGCTTGTTTTCCGATATTATTCTGCCTGCAGCCACCTGGTATGAAAAGCACGATATCAGCAGTACCGATTTACATCCATTTATTCATCCCTTCAATGCAGCCATTAGCCCGCCTTGGGACACAAGAAGTGACTGGGATGCATTTAGGGAAATTGCCCGCGTCTTTTCGGAACTGGCCAAAGAGCATCTGCCTGCACAAGAGGATCTGGTTATGTCGCCATTGGCCCATGACACCATTAATCAGATTGCCCAGCCGATGGGAAAGGTTAAGGACTGGAGAAAAGGAGAAATAGAAGGGATTCCAGGCAAAACCATGCCAAACTTCAATATCGTCAAACGGGATTACCCGCACGTGTTTGATATGTGGATTACCGTCGGGCCAAATATTAAAAATGGCTATGGAACAAAGGCAGTTCAATATTCAGGAAATGTCTATCAAGAGCTGATGGACAGGCTCGGCAAGTCTAAGCATGAAGGGATTGGGAAAGGATTTCCGGATCTTTATTCCGATAAAAAAGCAATTAATGCAATCCTGCTTATGTCTGGTGCGAGCAATGGCAAAAGGGCTGTAGAGGGCTGGAAGTCGCTTGAGGGCATTACCGGCAAGAAACTTTCAGACATTGCAGCTAATCGTGAAGAGGAGGATTATACACTAGACGCCTTAACCATTCAGCCGCGGCAGGCCATCTCATCCCCAGTCTGGAGCGGAATGGAGAAGGACAACCGCCGCTATTCGCCGTTCACGGTCAATAAGGAATATCATATTCCATGGCGCACGCTTACCGGAAGGCAAAGTTTTTATCTCGACCACGAGGTGATCCTTGATTACGGAGAAGGCCTTCCATTGTACATCCCTCCGATTACAAAAGGCTCATTTTTGAAAGGCGAAAAGGAAGTTGAGAATAGCGAAAAATCAATCAGTCTTCGCTATATGACACCGCACCAAAAATGGGGAATCCACACCATGTTTACGGATTCCACAAATATGGTGCAATTGTTCCGGGGCTGGCAGGTGGTCTGGATGAATGAGCAGGATGCGGCGGAAGCGGGGATTAAGGATAATGATTGGATCGAGGTCTATAACCGGAATGGGGCTGTTGTGGCAAGGGCTGTTCTCACTTATCGGATGCCCCGCGGAGCGATTTACATGTATCATGCTCAGGACCGCACGATGGGTGTTCCGGCTAATACGATTAATAAGGTCCGTGGCGGAACACATAACAGCGTCACGAGGATTGTTCCGAAATCGACCCATATGGTTGGCGGCTATTCACAGCTAAGCTATGGATTTAACTATTATGGTCCGACGGGCAGCCAGCGCGACACAATGGCGATTATCCGCCGGGTGAAGGAGGTCGATTGGCGTGAGGATTAAAGCGCAGGTTGCTATGGTCATGCATTTGGATAAATGCATTGGCTGCCATACTTGTTCGGTTACTTGCAAAAATGTTTGGACGAACCGTCCAGGTATGGAATATGTCTGGTTTAATAATGTTGAAACCCGCCCAGGAACAGGGTACCCGAAACAATGGGAAAGTACCGAACGCTTTAAAGGCGGCTGGGTGCTGAGAAACGGGAAGCTTCACCTGCGTGCAGGAGGACCTGTAACGAAGCTGGCAAGTATTTTTTATAATCCGAACATGGCGGATATGAATGACTTTTATGAGCCGTGGACATATGATTTTCAACACCTTCATAAAAGAAAAAAAGGCGACAGTATTCCGGTTGCACGCCCCCGCTCGACTATAACAGGAAACTATATCGATAAACCTGAATGGGGACCGAACTGGGATGACGACTTAGCTGGAGGGAGTGAAACCGTCCCGCTTGACCCAAACGTTCAGAAGCTGCAAGAACATATTGCGATGGAATACGAAAAAACCTTTATGATGTATTTGCCGAGGATTTGCGAGCATTGCCTGAATCCATCCTGTGTGGCTTCGTGTCCATCAGGTGCTCTGTATAAGCGGGATGAAGATGGTATTGTGCTAGTGGATCAGGATGCTTGCAGGGGATGGAGATTTTGTATGAATGGCTGTCCTTATCATAAGGTGTATTACAACTGGAACACTCATAAAGCAGAAAAGTGCAATTTCTGTTACCCTCGTACGGAAGCAGGCCTGCCAACGATTTGTTCAGAAACATGTGTTGGACGGATTCGTTATATAGGGGTTGTTTTATACGATGCAGATAAGGTAAAAGCTGCGGCCTCGGTGGAGGATCCAAAGAGACTGTATGAGTCACAGCTTTCTGTATTTTTAGACCCATTCGATCCAGAAGTCATTAAAGAAGCAGAAAAACAAGGTATTAACCATAGCTGGATTCAAGGTGCTCAAGAATCGCCCGTTTATAAACTGGCCATGAAGTGGAAAATAGCATTGCCGCTTCATCCAGAATATCGAACATTGCCAATGGTATGGTATGTTCCACCGCTAAGTCCAATTATGAACCACATTACCAATGAACAAGAGCTTAGTGCGGAGGGTTATATACCGGCTGTTGACCAGATGAGGATTCCAATGGAGTACTTGGCCTCCTTGTTAACCGCTGATGATACCGCTGTTATTCGAAGGGTCTTATTGAAAATGGCAGCGATGCGTGTCCATATGCGGGCTAAAACTGTCGGTGGGATTGATTCCTTAAGTGCGAATAAATTATTAAAAGAAGCTGATACAAACCCAGAGGAGCTGGAAGAGATGGCCCGGCTGCTTGCAGTTGCCAAGTATAATGAACGGTTTGTTATTCCTACCGGCCGACGGGAAATGAATGCAGATTTGGATTATAAACGTGGGGCATGCAGCATTGAAGAACTGGCACCTCCAGAAGGAATGGTGACTTATCCTTTTGAAAGAAGTGAGGGATTATGATGGAAAAGAAAGCCATTCTGCTATTGATGTCCAGAATTTTGGACTATCCTGACGAGGCTTTTTTTCAATGCCAATCAGAGGTGGAAGAATGGATTAACCAAAGTTTTCATGAAGAGACTACTCGTAAAGAAGTTTTCCAGAGAATCCTGCCGCTTTTTGAATTGAAAATGGAGGAACTTCAAGAATTGTATGTGGATACCTTTGATTATCGGGACAAGACCAATCTTTATTTAACCGCTCATGAATTAGGTGACAGCAAAAAACGCGGCGCGGCCTTAATCCAGCTGCAAAAGCTAATCATGGACGCAGGCTTCAACTTCCAGGAGAACGAATTGGCTGATTATATTCCCATGCTCTTGGAACTATTAACTGTCTGCCCTGAAAATGAGAAATTCAAAAAATTATCAAAGCGGGTATCGTATGCGCTTAGCCGTGTGATCGATCACCTTGAAGAAAGTAATCCATATAGACAAGCAGCACTATTATTGCAGATGTTTGCCTTTGAAGAACTAAAGCCTGAAGAAATATCTATGTTAGATCATTTAAGGGAGGAAGCCGATTTAAATGAGCTTCCATACCCATTAATGTATGGGTAAACAGGAGGGATTATTGTGGAAGTCTTGTTTTGGTGGACTGTATTTCCCTATTTGTGCGGCACCATCCTAGTTGTTGCCACTTTTTATCGGTTTGTTTATCGGGGAAAAAGCTGGACGGCTCCCTCAACCGAAATATTTGAAAAGAAATGGCTGCGGATAGGGTCCATGCTGTTTCATTATGGGATCATTTTTGCCTTTATTGGCCACGTCATGGGCGTTTTAATTCCGTTAGACGTTTATAAAGCCCTTGGTGTTAACGATGAAACGTATCATTTCTTTGCCATTGCAGGCGGAGGGATAGCTGGACTAATGGTAGTAATCGGTTTGCTTGTTATGTTACTTAGAAAAATTGCTTATCCAAGAGTCCGTACCCATACAACAGCAGGAGGCTATTTTACGATGGTCTGGCTGCTGCTGGTGGCTGGATTAGGGACATTTATGACACTAATCTACAATACAACAGTTGGAGCCTATGAATATCGGTTAGCAATCGGCCCATGGTTTAGGAGTCTCTTCACGCTGCAGCCACTTGCTGATTTAATGATAGGGGTGCCATTAATATTTAAGATTCATGTGATTGTTTCATTTATCCTATTTGCGATGATTCCATTTACATCCCTTGTCCATATGTTCAGTTTCCCGCTGCGATATCCGACGCGCGCCCCGCAGCAATACAGAGCCAGGGATGGTTATAACAAAAATAGCAGGTAGTTTCCGTATGACATGCATTTCATTGGCCGCTGATGAGGAAAAGGCATTAGAACGAAGGTCAAATGCCTTTTTCTCATTCAAAATATTTTCCGACAAAATTCGCAGAAATCACTTGACTCCTTAATTGTATACAGGTAAACTGGAACAGTCGATTTTATTAATAGATTTATTAATGCGGGTGTAGTTTAGTGGTAAAACCACAGCCTTCCAAGCTGTTGTTGTGGGTTCGATTCCCATCACCCGCTCCATACATAGTGATGAACGCAATGTGTCGATTTCATATAAGAACGATGCATTGCGTTATTTATGTTTCTAAGGATTTTTTATGGCCGGTGACCAGCTATATGATAGGAAGCATCTCCTCCATGAATTTGGATAAACATATTCATTAATGATTCAGTCAGCCTTTCAGCGTTTTCGATGTTGGCGGAAGGCCGCAAAAAAATAATCTGCAAAGCGTTCTTTGTCTTGAAAGTCACGGGGGTCCGTTCCGAATCTACAAACGGGCTTCCAAACGGCCCATTTTGGTCGGCTGCTGCAATCAGGTGTTCCAGCGAATTCATTCTCCCATTTAGCCCTTTGTATTCCTCCCCAGCATGTCCAATTCGAATTTCAACATCGCCTTTAATGAAATCTGCATCATAGATTCCGATCGGGACTTGGTATTGCAAAGAGAAAAAATTATTTAAATCAATAGCGCTTTGCACGGATGGCAAGTAATTTTGCTTTTGAATCCTTCGGTAAAGGGCCTCAGCCGAATGGCGATACCGGTTCGGGTCCTTGCCTGTTTGTTTAAACACCGCCCGCCATTCTTGAATGCCTGGAAAGTCAGTTACTGTTTTATGATCGAAGTCAAAGTAAATGGACTCTTGGAAAAGCTGAAGTCTTCCTTTTAGCATTTGCGGAGATTCAGAAACTGTTATATTTTTATATTCGATGATTCCTGCTTTAAACTCAGGAATAAGGTTAGTTAATTCTGTTGAAACCTTAATTTCCAACGATTCCACCTCCAAAATTTCTTGAAAATAGTTTATCATAAATAAATGTCAGTTAATAATGTAACAACTTTACCTTTCAATAGATGACGTCTTTGACAGAAAGGAGGTAATGAAAGTGGATTATCAACAATTGAAGGCCGAGATTATTGCTTACAGCAAAGAAATCGGTATCGATAAAATTGGCTTTGCCAGTGCGGACCCTTTTTTGGAGTTAAAGAATCGGTTAATAAGACAACAGGAATTAGGTTATCAATCGGGTTTTGAAGAACCTGATATTGAAAAGCGGGCCAATCCGGCTGTTTTAATGGAAGGGGCCAATTCCATTATTTCGATTGCATTAGCTTATCCATCCAAAATGAAAACACGGGTGGAAAGCAAAAAAGGAGAGCGGCGGGGAATATTTTGCCGGGCCTCCTGGGGATTGGATTACCATTTAATCCTAAAAGACAGGCTTGAGAAGCTGGAAGCTTTTATCTTATCGAAGGTCCAAGAAGCGAAGGTAAAAGCGATGGTGGATACGGGTGAGCTGTCCGACAGGGCTGTTGCGGAGCGCGCCGGGATTGGCTGGAGCGGGAAAAACTGTGCGGTTATAACGCCGGAATATGGTTCATACGTATATCTTGGAGAAATGATTACAAATCTGCCATTTGAACCTGATGACCCAATCGAGGACCAGTGCGGATCCTGCACCAAATGTTTAGATGCCTGCCCAACAGGCGCTCTTGTCCAAGGCGGGCAGATTAATGCCAAACGATGCATCTCGTTCTTAACTCAGACAAAGGATATGATACCAGAGGAGTTTAGAGACAAAATTGGCAATCGAATCTATGGATGTGATTCCTGCCAGACCGCCTGCCCTCATAATAAGGGGAAGGATTTTCATTTTCATGTAGAAATGGAACCAGACCCAGAGACTGCTAAACCACTTTTGAAACCGATTCTTTCCTTAAGCAACCGGGAGTTTAAGAAAAAATTCGGAACGGCAGCCGGCTCATGGCGCGGGAAAAGACCGATTCAACGCAATGCGATTATTGCGTTGGCACATTTTAAGGATGAAACCTCCGTCCCAGAATTAATTCAGGTTATAGAGAATGAAACGAATCCAGTTTTGAAGGGAACAGCGGTATGGGCCCTTAGTAAAATTGGCAATGAAGCGGCATATACTGCGCTCATAAAAATAAAAGACAGGGAAAAAGACTCGGAAATCCAAACTGAAATTGCGAAAGCCTTAAAAAAAATTGAACGTAAAAGAGCGAATTAAGTTTCGCTCTTTTTTTCTATCTTTCTTCATATGCATGAAATGAAGGGAGATGAAAGCGATGATCGAAGCACTGCAAAGGCTATTTGAAACTAGAATGGAACAATTTGTGGCAAAACATAAGAATACCGATGAGGCTTTTATGAAAGCGGAAAAGAAGTTGGAGTCACTTCATAAACGATCGGCTGAAATAGTAAAAATTAAAGCAACCGGAAATATTATGGAGTCGGTGAATGAGGAAGAGTTTCAAAGAGTGAAATATTTGGCCCACTATCAATATCTCATAAAACAAAAAGGAAGTCTTTATTTGGAGGAAGAAACAGAAGAAAGGGCTGCAAAACTATTTAAAGGCTCCCTTATCAGTGATGAGGAAATCGTTCAGACAGTCCATCAAGATCTTCCAGTGGAAATAACCATACGGGAAAATGAAGATGGGGATGAGCGGCTTAGTTTTGAATATAATCGATTAAAAGCGGTACAATACGCTGAACGGTGGTGGAACTCGCCGAATCCAGCCTATAAAAAGTTTGAAAATAACTGCACGAACTATATCTCCCAATGTCTTAGTGCAGGCGGCGCACCTATGAGGGGACAGCCGAACCGAGGCAGCGGCTGGTGGTATAACCATACCCATTGGAGTTATAGCTGGGCGGTCGCCCACTCGCTGCGATTGTATTTGAATCATTCCCAAGCGGGGCTAAGGGCGAAGGAAGTCAGCAGCCCTGACCAATTATTGCTGGGTGATGTGATTTGTTATGATTTTGAGGGAGATGGAAGATTTAATCATAATACGATTGTTACAGGCAAGGACGCTTACGGGATGCCTCTTGTGAATGCGAATACCTACAATAGCCGGATGAGGTACTGGGCTTACGAGGATTCCTCTGCTTATACTCCTAATATTAAATATAAGTTCTTCACTATCATCGATGGATGAGGTTTCATCCTTGAAGGGAATAATGAGAGTGGTATAATTGCATGTAGAGTTTTTTCATTTGAGGTGAAACGGATGTCCAACCATGTAGTATTATACCAGCCTGAAATCCCATCCAATACAGGAAATATTGCCCGCTCGTGTGCAGCAGCCAATACCACTCTTCATTTAATTCGCCCTTTAGGCTTTTCAACTGACGATAAGATGTTAAAGCGTGCAGGTTTGGATTATTGGGAGTTTGTTAACATTATTTACCATGAATCGCTAGAAGAATTTTTTGAAAAGTATCCAAATGGAGAGTTTTATTATTTAACGAAATATGGCGATATTCCGCACAGCTCATTCGATTATAGCGACTTAAATAAGGATTACTTTTTTATTTTTGGAAGGGAAACAACAGGTCTTCCAAAAGAATTGATTGAAAAAAATAGGGACCGTGCAATGAGGATTCCGATGAATGAAAATGTTCAGTCATTAAACTTATCTAATACTGCAGCCATTTTGATATATGAAGTGCTGCGCCAGCAAAATTATCCAAACTTACTTGAAAAAGGGCCTGAATGATAATAGGCCTTTTTTTATAAATTTAGGAGGTATAGGATCATGAACGAAACAATCAAAACGATATTGAATCACCGTTCCATCCGACAGTTTGAGGACAAGCCCCTAACAGATGAACAAATTAAGTCCATTGTCCAATCAGCTCAAAGTGCTTCAACTTCTAGTTTTATTCAAGCCTACTCGATTATTGGCATCAAGGATAAGGAGAAAAAGAAAAAACTGGCTGAGCTTGCGGGAAATCAAGAATACGTCGAAAAGAACGGCCATTTTTTTGTTTTCTGTGCTGATCTTTACCGCCACAGTTTAATTGGTGAACAAGAACAAAAAGACGTGCTTCCTTCCTTAGAGAGTACGGAAAAATTCATGGTGAGCCTTATTGATGCAGCGCTTGCCGCGCAAAACGCTGCGATGGCTGCAGAATCAATGGGCTTGGGGATTTGTTACATAGGTGGAATCCGAAATCATCTCGAAGAGGTAAAGACGCTGTTAAAAACGCCAGAACGGGTTATTCCATTGTTTGGTCTGGCTGTCGGCTGGCCGGCCAAGATAACCGAGCAAAAGCCTAGACTTCCGTTTCAGCATATTTATCATGAAGATGAATACCAGCAGGATTCCGAAATTTATTTGTCGCAGCTAAAAGAATACGATGAATTGATTTCCAGCTATTATGAGCATAGAACAAGCGGAAAAAGGAAGGACCGCTGGACGGAGCAAATGGCAAAAATGCTGGAGCGAAAAAATAGAATGTACATGAAGGAATTTATCCAAAACAATAAACTGGATTTAAGATAAAAGGGCTGCTTAAAGAAAGCAGCCCTTTTCATTTGCTATTTAAACATTATTTGACCCCTGGTTTGTCGTTGTAGCCTGAAGTAAAGATTGCCGCCAGGAAAGAAACCATGACCAATAGAATTAGGAATAGTGACATAAGTATGTATTGCCCCCTTTTTGTTCATGTTTTAATTTTCATTCATATACATCATATTATAGCCTAATGCAAGAAAATGAAAAGTGTTAGATTGGCTGGCACAATAAAAAAAGAAAAACAGGCTTGTCTACGCATGTTCAATTGAACAAGTGCATAGAGTATATTAATCGTCTCTGATGAATTACAGGGGGAGGGTACTAATGGATATTTTAAAAAAAATCGAGAAATTTCGTGAAGAAGAGGAAAAACTGCGTTGGGAAGGGACATTTGCCGATTTTTTAGAATTGCTGAAGGAAAAGCCATGGGTAGCTCAATCTGCACATTCTCGAGTTTATAATATGATCAAGGATGCCGGAATTGAGGAAGTCAATGGAAGCAGAAAGTACAAATTCTTTAGTAATGAATTATTTGGTTTAGAGGAAGCGTTGGAACGGCTGGTAGAGGAATATTTTCATCCTGCAGCCAAACGGCTTGATGTAAGAAAACGTATATTGCTGTTAATGGGGCCAGTCAGCGGGGGGAAATCAACCCTTGTAACCATGCTCAAACGAGGTTTAGAAAAATATTCGCTTACAGACAGGGGATCTGTTTTTGCGATAAAAGGCTGTCCAATGCATGAAGATCCACTTCATCTCATTCCCCATCATTTACGCCAGGACTTCTATGACGAGTATGGCATCCGAATTGAAGGAAATCTTTCACCGCTCAATATGATGCGGCTGGAACAGGATTACGGCGGCAGAATTGAGGACGTTCTGGTTGAAAGAATCTTTTTCTCAGAGGATAAACGAACAGGAATTGGAACATTCAGCCCATCCGATCCAAAGTCTCAGGATATTGCCGATTTAACTGGCAGCATTGATTTTTCAACGATTGCAGAATTTGGCTCAGAATCAGATCCGAGGGCGTATCGCTTTGATGGTGAGCTGAATAAAGCGAACCGAGGCATGATGGAATTCCAGGAAATGTTGAAATGTGATGAGAAGTTCCTTTGGCACTTGCTCTCATTAACGCAGGAAGGGAACTTTAAGGCAGGGCGGTTCGCATTAATATCCGCTGACGAATTAATTGTGGCCCATACAAACGAAACAGAATATCGCTCCTTTATTTCCAATAAGAAAAATGAAGCTCTCCATTCAAGGATTATTGTCATGCCTATCCCTTATAATTTAAAAGTATCAGAGGAAGAGAGAATTTATAAAAAAATGATTCAGGAAAGCGATGTTTCAGACGTCCATATTGCTCCGCATACACTAAGAGTAGCAGCCATGTTTACGATACTTACACGGTTAAAGGAACCCAAAAAGGGTGACATCGACCTTGTAAAGAAAATGCGCCTTTATGACGGAGAGAGTGTCGATGGGTTTAATTCTGCTGATGTGGAGGAGTTAAAGAAAGAGTACACGGATGAGGGAATGAGCGGGATTGATCCACGGTATGTGATTAACCGTATCTCGTCAACCATTATTCGAAAGGAAGTCCCGTCTATTAATGCGCTGGATGTATTAAGATCGTTGATGGATGGCCTTAATCAGCATCCATCCATTACAGCGGAACTTCGTGAAAGATATATGAATTATATCGCTCTGGCACGAAAAGAATATGATACGATTGCCAAGAATGAAGTTCAAAAAGCCTTTGTGTACTCATATGAAGAATCTGCGAAAACATTAATGAACAATTATCTGGATAACGTAGAAGCTTACTGTAATAAGGCAAAGCTTCGTGACCCGCTGACAGGTGAAGAAATCAATCCAGATGAAAAACTGATGCGTTCCATTGAAGAGCAAATTGGCATTTCAGAAAACGCCAAAAAGGCATTTAGAGAAGAAATCCTGATCCGAATTTCTGCCTTTGCCAGAAAAGGAAAGCGGTTTGATTATAACTCCCACGACCGCTTGAGGGAAGCCATTCAGAAGAAATTGTTTGCAGACTTAAAGGATGTAGTCAAAATCACCACTTCCACTAAAACTCCGGATGAACAGCAGTTAAAGAAAATTAATGAAGTGGTAGCCCGGTTAGTTGATGAGCATGGCTATAATTCGACCTCTGCTAATGAATTACTGAGATATGTCGGCAGTTTGTTAAATCGTTAAAATGTAAAGATTGGCAGGAAATCTGCCAGTCTTTTTTGTCTCCATAAATGCGTTACAAGGTGTTTATTTCTCTTAAACGGCTCGTCCCTCTTTATAGGCAATTGACTAATTGTCAAAATAATTTGTAAATTATTCCTGTTTCTTGCATAGGATAAAGTAATCCATCATTATCTGTCGTATTTCCATTCGCGTTATTGTATGATTTGAAACCAAATGTGTGCATGGATTAAAAATTTTTAAGGAGGGGTTTACATGTCTGTCAATAACCATCAATTTGTCATTTCACAAGAAGATTGGTCCCTCCACCGGAAAGGCCACGATGACCAGCAGCGGCATCAGGAGAAAGTCCAAGAGGCCATTCGCAATAATTTACCTGATCTAATTACAGAAGAAAGCATCATCATGTCAAACGGTCGAGATGTGGTAAAAATTCCAATACGTTCATTGGACGAATATAAAATTCGTTATAATTATGACAAAAACAAACACGTGGGCCAAGGTGATGGAGACAGTCAAATCGGTGATGTTGTGGCACGTGACGGTTCCAGTGGACAAAAAGGTCCCGGTAAAGGGCAGGGAGCCGGCGATCAGGCGGGAGAAGACTATTTCGAAGCGGAAGTATCATTAATGGAGCTCGAAGAAGCTTTGTTTAAGCAGTTAGAACTGCCGAATTTAAAGCGAAAAGAAGAGCAGGAACATTTAGTCGAGAACATTGAATTTAATGATATCCGAAAAACTGGCCTCATGGGGAATATCGATAAAAAGCGGACGATGATGGCTGCTTTTAAACGAAATGCGATGAATGGAAAACCTGCTTTTCATCCAATCTACAAAGAGGACTTAAAATTCAAGACATGGAATGAAGTAGTGAAGCCGGATTCCAAAGCGGTGGTCATTGCGATGATGGATACCAGCGGCAGTATGGGAATATGGGAAAAATACATGGCCCGGAGTTTCTTTTTCTGGATGACGCGGTTTTTAAGAACAAAATATGAGACAGTTGACATTGAATTTATTGCCCATCACACTGAAGCAAAAATTGTTTCTGAGGAAGATTTCTTCTCTAAAGGAGAAAGCGGCGGAACCATTTGTTCTTCCGCTTACCGAAAAGCAATGGAAATTATCAATGATAAGTATAGCCCCCGCAAATATAATATTTATCCATTCCATTTTTCGGATGGTGATAACCTCACATCGGATAATGCCCGCTGCGTAAAACTGGTGGAGGAATTAATGAAGGTGTCCAACATGTTTGGCTATGGGGAAGTGAACCAGTATAACCGCCATTCTACGTTAATGTCTGCCTACAAAAACATTAAAGATGAGCGGTTCCGTTATTTTATCCTCAAACAAAAGGCAGATGTGTTTCATGCGATGACAACCTTTTTCCAAAAAGAAGACTCGGAAGTATATGCATAATGGAAGCGGCAGGGGACCCTGCCGCTTTTCTAGTATTAATTGGTATAGACAACCGTATCTTTTGGAAGGTAAAATAAAGCACTACATGAAAGGATGTCGTTATAAATTTATGATTGATATGAATAGGTGAAATATTGGAAACCGCAAAAAAAGCGGTTTTTTTTATTTTTCGCTTACTTTTAGTCTGTAATTTCCATAAATACTTTTTTGAAAAAAATCAAAAATAAAAACGCAAGAAAATTTTAATAAAAGGGGGTCTTTAAAATGATAAAAAAACCGATAAGCTTCGTGTTAACAGCTATTCTGTCCTTAGGGCTTGCAGCATGCAATAACAATGATGCCGATGATGCAGCCGATAACCAAGCGCGTATAAACACCAGAGACAATAATGTGATGGATGTCCGTAACGGCAGGGATGACGGCATTGACCACAATGGTCCGCTGACTGAGGATTACAACAATGATGATAACAATGATCCGGATCTTGATACTAACTTGTTTGATGATAACAATCATCAAAAAAACAAGAGGGACAATGACGATTTACTGTCTGCCTATCAAACAAATCTGAATAGCAGCCAATACCCTCATACCAAAGCAGTGTTAATTAGAGACGCCAAGTATCAGTTTATCCGATTGGATCCGAGACAGTTTAACGCGTCTCAGCAGGCACAGCCAGCGCCACAGCAAACACAACAGGGACAGCCGGCTGCACCACAGCAGACGCAGCAAACGCCACAACAGGCACAGCCAGCACCACAGCAGAAACAAACGAATACAGCCACTTCTGGAACTGTTAGTCAATATGTAAAACAAGTGATAGACTTAACAAATCAGCAAAGAAGTAAAAATGGGCTTCCTGCTTTAAAGGAAGATACTCAGTTGAGCAGTGTTGCCCAAAAGAAAGCAGAAGATATGCAGCAAAATCATTATTTTTCACATACGAGCCCAACTTATGGGTCTCCTTTTGACATGATGAGGGACTTTGGTGTGACATACAAATCAGCTGGAGAAAATATCGCCCAAGGACAGAAGACACCTCAAGAGGTCGTAAACGCTTGGATGAATAGTGAAGGGCACCGCAAAAACATTCTTAGCGCAAATTATACCCATATTGGCGTTGGGTTTGAAGAAGCGGGCAAAAATTGGTCACAAATGTTTATCGGAAAATAGAAGCATGAAAAACCAGCGGATCCGCTGGTTTTTTCGTTTCTATATAAAAAATTTTTCCTGTATAAGGTTATAAAATAACTTATAATAGAGAGTGATTAAAATACATATAAAATAGAAAAGGATCTGGGAAAATGATTGGACTAGTAATAATTTTGATTTTGGTCTTGTTCCTGCCGTTTTCTGTAAAAAAAGTGGAGCATAATTTAGAAATTTTTCTGTTTATCATGGGAATTGCCGCGGCCGCTATCAGTGGCATGATGGATGGGCATCTCATAAAAAAAGCCTTATTAGACCCAATCAATATAACCCTTGCCGTGCTGATTGCTGGTCTGGTGTGCAAATGGCTGCAGGGACCTCTGGAAAAAGGTGTACTTGCTCTAAATAAACTGCTGTCACCCAGGGTTTTCTTTGCTTTAACAGTTATCATACTCGGATTAGCTTCTAGCATTATTACCGCCATTATTGCGGCTATTGTGCTGGTCATCATCGTGAATATCTTGCCGCTTGACCGTAAATCGGAAATACGGTTAACGGTTTTAGCCTGTTTCTCGATTGGGCTGGGGGCGGTATTAACACCGATTGGCGAGCCATTGTCCACGATTACCATCAGTAAATTAAATGAGGATTTTTTCTATCTGCTGAAGTTAATTGGACCTGAAGTCATCCCTGCCATTCTCGTTCTTGGCGTGTTAACCATGTTCTTGGTTAAGCCCCATGATAGTGCGGAAGGCTTAAAGTCGGAACAAAATGCAGAGACCTATGGGGAGATTCTGATTAGATCACTAAAAATCTATTTGTTTGTCATGGGATTAACATTTCTGGGACATGGGTTTGAGCCATTAATTAATGAGTATGTGATAGGCCTTCATCCCAATTTATTATACTGGATTAATATGATTTCAGCTATTTTAGACAACGCCACATTGGCTGCGGCAGAGGTCAGTCCAGCCATGAATGCCCAAACCATTCAAGCTGTCCTGCTGGGTTTAATTATTAGCGGCGGAATGCTGATTCCCGGAAATATCCCCAATATCATTTCCGCAGGGAAATTAAACATTACCAGTAAAGAGTGGGCCCGCTTTGGAGTGCCAGTAGGGCTGATTATTATGTTAGTTTACTTTGTGGTTCTAATTGTATTGAATTAGGATTTGAAAGTTGTTGTAATTTTTTAGGATATATTGAAGAAAACTAGTTTATATCAAATACTCCCTGCTTGATTTTTCATTTACAATTGTTCTTTGATTTTGTTATAGTGTACCTTGGACAACGATCTATATGCTGCAATTAATTTTTACAAACTTGGAGGGTTTTACATGACTCAAAATATTGCGAGAATGATTGATCATACATTGTTAAAAGCGGATGCAACTGAATCTCAAATCGAACAGTTAGCTAATGAAGCAAAGGAGTACTCCTTTGCGTCGGTTTGTGTAAACCCGGTATGGGTGAAAACGGCTGCTGAAATGTTACAGGATGCACCAGATGTAAAGGTATGTACGGTGATTGGATTCCCTCTTGGAGCGTCCACAACAGAAACCAAAGCTTTTGAAACTAAAAATGCCATTGAAAATGGCGCTGATGAAATTGATATGGTGATTAATATAGGAGCTCTAAAAGGGAAGCAGTATTCATTAGTGGAAGAGGATATTAAAGCGGTTGTAGAAGCTGCCAAAGGAAAAGCTCTTGTCAAGGTGATCATTGAAACATGCCTATTAACGGATGAGGAAAAAGTAAAAGCTTGTGAGCTGTCTGTAAAAGCAGGAGCTGATTTTGTCAAAACTTCAACTGGTTTTTCCACAGGCGGAGCAACAGTTGAAGATATCCGGCTAATGCGAAAAACAGTCGGCCCAGATATTGGAGTAAAAGCCTCTGGTGGCGTTCGAAGCCGGGAAGATGCCTTGGCAATGGTTGAGGCTGGGGCGACAAGAATTGGAGCGAGCTCCGGAATTGCCATTAGCAAAGGTGAAATTTCAAACAGCCAATATTAATAAAGTATATGGCGGCTTATAACAGATAGCTTTTTATAGTAAATAAAAACCAGGGAAGCTTCCCTGGTTTTTTACTATGTCGTTTAAAAGACAAGATTTAATATGAAAAAAACGATAGCTGCAATAAGGGCGGTAATGGGCAATGTGATGACCCATGTAATGACCATTCGCTGCGCGGTATCCCATTTAACCCCTTTAATTCGGTGTGAGGATCCTACACCTAGTATGCCTGAAGAAATAACATGTGTGGTACTTACAGGCAGGTGGATAAGAGTAGCACCGAAAATAACAGCTGCACCAGTTAAGTCAGCGGCAACCCCGTTAATTGGGCGGATTTTCATGATTTTGCCGCCGACGGTTTTAATAATTTTCCATCCGCCAATGGAGGTACCTAAGCCCATAGCAGCGGCACAGGAGAGCTGCACCCAGAAAGGGATATCTGCATTAGCCGGCAGATAGGAACTGGATATAAGAGCGAGTGTAATGATTCCCATTGACTTTTGTGCATCGTTTGTTCCGTGCGAATAGGATTGAATCGCAGCAGTTGCTACTTGGATATACCGGAATCTTCGATTAGTCTTGGCAAGATTTAGATTTTTAAAAGCCACTTTAAATATACTGTATATAATATAACCTACAACAAATGCCAAAATGGGAGAAAGAATCAGACCTTCAAGTATTTTCAGAAAACCGGCATAATTGAGTACGGCAAACCCTTCTGCCGCAATCGCAGCGCCTGCTACAGATCCAATAATGGCGTGGGAGGAACTGCTCGGAATTCCAAAATACCATGTCAGCAAGTTCCATATGATAGCGGATATTAATGCAGCCAGTATCACAACGGATCCATTGCCTAATGCGAAAGGGTCCACTATATCTTTGGTAACGGTTTTGGCAACGCCTGTAAAGGTTAACGCACCGATAAAATTCATGACAGCTGCTAACATAATTGCTTGCCGTGGCTTTAAAGCTTTTGTTGAAACGGAAGTGGCGATCGCATTTGCGGTATCATGGAAACCATTAATAAAGTCAAATGCAAGAGCGCCAATCACAATAAGGATTGTTAAAATAAGAAGAAGACTCATATTATTGCTCCTTAAGCATTTTTCATAATAATGGTTTCTAGAGTGTTGGCAACTGTTTGGCAAAAGTCGGCAATATCCTCTAGATTTTCATAAATTTCTTTATATTGAATAATTCGGATTGGATCTTTCTCTACATTAAAAAGATTTTTAATCGATGAACGGAGCACATTATCGCACTTTGATTCATAATCCTTAATCTTGATTGCGTGCTCTCTTATCTGCGGCAGCTTTTTATTAGACAATAGGGCTATTGCGGCATCAATTTCAACAACGCTTTCTTTAATGGAATTAACAAACTGCAGCATAAAATCATCTGCTTGTGTGATGGAGTACATTTCAAACAATGCAGCCGTTGCTTCAAGTCCATCCAGCACATCATCCATACTCATGGCTAAATGAAGAATATCTTCACGTTCGATAGGGGTGATGAACGCATCATTTAATTCTTTAATGATTTCATGGACATAGGAATCGCCTTTTGATTCAAATTCCTTCATCTTTTCTGAGAAAATTTTTAAATCACTAATATTCTTTAGCTTGTAGTCGGCAAAGAAATTAGAACTTTCTTTCAAATTTGCAGAAATATTGTTTAATAACACCGAAAACTTATCATTTTTTTTGAATGCCATTATGGTGTATACCTCCTGAAAAAATACATTTCAACCCAATCATTTTAGCTGATATTTGTCGAAAAATGAAAGATTCTTAATAAAATTTACAAAAACTTAACATTAGAATTTTCAGAACAAAAGATGGTCAATTAATGAATATTATTTCCAATGCTATGTTCATTTATGTAAAACATGTATTCCTTGTCATTTTTTATTGAGTGGAGAGGAATCTTAAAATTTTTATGTTTATAAATAACTATTTAGGGAATGGTATAGGAAAGGCGGTAAAAAACAAACTGCCTCCAGAAGCAAGCTCGAGCGCTTAGAATAAGTGAAAATGAATACTGAAAAGGAGTGTTCTATAGTGAGCTTTATTTGGGCATTAATTGTTGGTGGAATCATTGGCTGGTTAGCTGGCCTTATTGTGGGAAGAGATGTGCCAGGAGGCATTATTGGAAATATCATAGCTGGTTTTGTTGGTGCATGGCTTGGAACCGCTGTTTTAGGAAATTGGGGACCACAGGTTGCTGATTTTGCCATTATACCTGCCATCATTGGTTCTGCTGTTTTGGTACTATTGTTAAGCTTTATTATGAGAGCCTTTAGAAAAGCCAGTTAAAACCAATTACAGAAATGGCAAGCCTCCTAATTTGGAGGCTTGTTTTGCTAATTAAAGGGAATAGATATCGATATGTTCAAAGGTTTCAAGCTGGTCAGGGACAGGAGCATAACAGGTAATCGGTTCATGGGTAAATGGGTGCCGAAGCTGAAGCTTTCCTGCATGGAGGGCTTGTCTGTTCAAGGCTGCCTCTCCTCCATATAAAAGATCTCCGACTAAGGGATGGCCAAGATGGCTTAAATGTACGCGAATTTGATGGGTTCTCCCCGTTTCAAGCCAGCATTTCACAATTGATATCCGGCTGTTGACGGCTGTTTTGATAACCTGATAATGGGTAATGGCGTTCTGGCCAGAAGACGAAACAACTCTTCTGGATCCATGGTGGCGGTCACGTCCAATAGGAAGGTTGATTACTCCTTTTTTCTGATGGAATAAACCATGAACGGCCGCAAGATAAGTCCTTTTAATTTCCCGTCTTGCCAGCATTTGATCTAAAATGGCCCCTGCAAGATGATGCTTAGCAAACAGGATGGCGCCGCTGGTATCCCGATCTAAACGATGAATTTGCCGAATATTGCGCAGCTCTCCATTTGTCAGTAAATAAAAAGTCCCGGCATTTAACAAGGTTCCGGTATCTTTTTCTGGATCATTAGGATGAGTGTTCATAAAAGGTGGTTTGTTAAATACAATGAGATGGTCATCCTCGTAAAGGACGCCAATTTCATGATAGGCGGGCTCTATCAAGATTTCTTCTGGTTCGAAAAGCAGCACTTGCAGTTTGGCACCACTAGGTAATGGTGTTTGCCAATTAGCAGCTGCTCCATCTAACCGAACTTTCTTCTCCATACGAAAGGAATGAATTAATTTCTTGGGCGCAGCCCACTCTAGGCGGAAGATGTCATCAATGGTCCTGCCTTCCCATTTTTCCGGAATGATGATTTGGAACCAATCACCAAGCCTTGCTGTTTTGAGCATAATGTTCTCCTTATCCACTAATTACCACCGTAACAAATTGCTTAGTTATGTTATTCTTTATATATATAATAACGACAGATTGAAGCAAAGGCAAAGGGTGAGGTATAAGTGAAAATTGTATTTGCCTCTACACCAAGTCAAGAGAAAGAAATAAGCGGGCTTGTGAGGTATATTTATTCCAATATTTTTCCATGCTATTTTACTGATGATGAAATTGATTATTTTGAACGGATAAAGGTTCTCCAAACAACTGACAAGCATTTTGAGGGCTTCAGTACCTTAAAGGATGCCTTTCAAGTCATGACGAGCATACAGACGCTCATATCCATACTGGAGTCACCCGTTCTAGACAGCCATTATGAGGATTTATTTAATAGAAATGCAGCCAATCTTCACGAATTCGGGCTGTTCTTTCCATTTGAACTGGAGCAGTTTGTCCAAGCAAAGAATATGAAAAGCCCTGTTTTAAGCATTTATACAAAAGCGGATAATGAATTGTTGGTATAGGTAAGAAAAGGCCATTTTTCCGGCTTTTTCTTTTTTTTGTTCTTAATTTCAATGATTTTGAGGTATTATAGAAGAGGAGCGGCTCTGGTAAAACTTTTAGCAGTTTAGCTGTCAGTTTTTATTTTGTTTAAAAATAAACTTAGATAATAACCGGAGGGAAACAAATGGATTGGAAGTCTACAGCACAGCGCTGGATTGAGTTTGAAGGATTAAATCCTGAATTAAAAAATGAATTGGAACAAATCGCAAAAGATGAAAAACAACTGGAAGAAGCATTCTATAAAAACTTGGAATTTGGTACAGGCGGCATGCGCGGTGAAATTGGCGCAGGAACCAATCGAATGAACCTTTACACCATTCGCAAGGCTTCTGCCGGATTGGCGGCATACATAGAAGAGCATGGGGAAGAGGCAAAACAGCGGGGGGTCGTCATTGCCTATGATTCACGCCATAAATCCCCGGAGTTTGCCATGGAGGCGGCAAAAACATTAGCAACCAGAGGCATCCAAACGTATGTATTTGATGAATTACGACCAACACCGGAGCTTTCATTTGCCTTAAGGCATTTACATGCATTTTCCGGAATTGTCATAACTGCCAGCCATAACCCACCTGAATATAACGGATACAAAGTATACGGACCGGATGGGGGACAGTTGACACCTGGTGATGCTGATCGGGTTATAGAAAAGGTAAACAATATTGGCAGTGAATTATTAATTGAAGTGGATAGTGAAGAAAAATTAAAAAAGGCAAACCTGATTAAAATGATTGGCTCTGAAATCGACCAAGTCTATATTGAAAAGTTACTGACGATTTCGGAGAATCCTGAACTTGCCCATGAAACAGATATAAAGATTGTCTTTACTCCATTGCATGGAACAGCCAATAAACTTGTTCGGGCTGCCTTGGATGCCTTGGGTTATAAAAATGTCACGGTAGTAAAGGAACAGGAACTCCCTGATCCAAACTTTTCTACCGTCAAGAGCCCAAATCCGGAAGAACATGCTGCGTTTGAATTAGCAATCCGTGATGGGAAAAAGATTGGCGCTGACATTTTAATTGGAACAGACCCTGATTCAGACCGTCTTGGTATTGCGGTCCTTAATCCTGAAGGAGAATACGTAGTGCTGACAGGTAATCAAACCGGTGCATTACTGTTAGACTATTTGATCACTCAAAAGAAAGCAAAGGGCACGCTTCCTCAAAATGGTGTGGTGTTAAAGACAATCGTAACATCAGAAATCGGCAGAAAAATTGCTTCAGCCTATCAGTTAGAAACGGTCGATGTGTTAACCGGCTTTAAATTTATCGCAGAAAAGATTAACGAATATCAAGCGAGCGGCGAACATACCTATCTTTTTGGGTATGAGGAGTCTTATGGATATTTAATCGGTGATTTTGCCCGTGATAAAGATGCTGTACAGGCTGCTTTGTTAGCAACTGAGGTATGCGCCTATTATAAAAAACAGGGGATGTCCCTTTATGAAGGTTTAATGCAAGTATTTGAAAAATACGGTTTCTACCTTGAAGGGCTTCGTTCGTTGACACTAAAGGGCAAGGAAGGGGCAGAAATGATTCAGAAAATTTTAGCCTCATTCCGCAGCGAGCCGCTTGAAAGACTTGGTGCATTGGAAACGGATAGTTCTGAGGATTATTTAACCGGCATCAAAACTTCAAGTTCAGGGCAGGAAAAAATTAATCTTCCGAAGTCCAACGTGCTAAAATATATTTTCAAGGATGGCTCATGGGTATGCCTGCGTCCATCGGGCACCGAACCAAAGGTAAAGTTCTACTTTGGTGTCAACAGCACAACTCTTGAAGAAAGCAAAACTAAGCTAAGTGCTATTGAAAAAGATTTTATGGATTTAGTCGATCAAAAAATTAAACAAGTGCAATAAACGGCAAAGAAAAAAGAGGCTGTCCAAAAAGCAAAGAGGCCCGATACCACTCCGCAATAATTTTGAGTGGAGTCGGACCTCTCAATGGACAGCCTTTTTTATTGGTGGAATTCTTTGGATCAGATGTTGTAAAGTCCCATGTTATTGCTGGTATTCACTTGCTTAATCAGGAAAGACTATACATCGGAATCTCATTCGGGTCATTCTCCAGGGTTTCATTGGCATGGTCAATGTAGCGCAGCAGGCTATAAAGTTTTTTCTCAATAACGGAGTAATCTCGTTCAAAATTATAAGCATGCAGGAAATGCTCAATTTTTTTTGATAAAAAATGGTCTGTTGTCCGCACCATTAGTATTAATAAATTATCCCACTCTGATCGGTGCGTGTAGTATAACGCCCGGTCGTAATCCACTTTATTCACTTAGTTCCCCTCCTTATAAGGAGTTGTACTTATTGTATGACATTTTATTAAGAACAAACTCAGAAAATGTTGGTCGTCTTAACAGGCCAGCGTTATCAAGTTTTACCTGTATATAAAGAAAAGGAATGGATTTTGGAGGTTGTTTTAAAAATCGACTGGCTATTTCATATTCACATTAAAAAGGGGAAAAGCTAATGGCAATAACAAATTTAGGAGGGAAGCAGTTGAAAAAAGTCTTGGCTTCTATTTTGCTGTACAGTCTGTTGGCTTTATTTTCTAATCAGGCATTTGCCCAACAGGTGGATTATGAAAAGTATGGAAGAATGTCGATCGCAGTCGTTAAAGCAGATTATCCTGCGAGCCAGGTCCAGGATTATGAATATTTAGGAAGGAAAAAACTGGGTGGTACGAATGTGGTGGATTCGTTCCGGTTTCAGGTTCAAGATAAGAATCAAAAATTCTATGTGATTGTAAAAGTAAGACATGACCTCACCAATCAAAAGCTTATCAACTTAACAGTGGAAACACAAAAAAGATAATAGGAAAGAAAGTCCATCTAAAGGCTCGCCAAACGGCGAGTTTTCTTAATGATAAGTATAAAGGTTTTAAACTTTGAGAATTGTCCAGCTCCAGCGCCTTAGCGCTTTTCTTAATTTTTTCATCATTCTCGAATTAGCTTCATACATTGTGGTAAGAGGAAAAGGGGGAATGGCTGATGAATGAGGAAGAACGGAAGGCGCTGGAATATGCCATTAGTGAAATTACGGAAATTGCCAGCGGCTTTGGGCTGGATTATTATCCGATGCGCTATGAAATTTGTCCGGCAGAAATTATTTATACCTTTGGAGCATATGGGATGCCGACACGGTTTTCACACTGGAGTTTCGGTAAGCAATTTTATAAGATGAAGCTGCATTATGATTTAGGATTAAGTAAAATATATGAGCTTGTGATCAATTCCAATCCATGCTATGCCTTTTTGCTTGACTCCAACTCGTTAATTCAAAACAAACTGATTGTCGCTCACGTATTGGCCCATTGTGATTTCTTTAAAAACAATGTCAGATTCCAAAATACAAAGCGTGATATGGTAGAAAGCATGGCGGCTACAGCAGAGCGTATCCACCAATACGAAATCCAGTACGGCAAAAAAGAAGTGGAGCGCTTCCTTGATGCGGTTTTGTCAATCGACGAGCATATCGACCCATCACTAATGAGACCCAAATTAGCCTGGTCCATGGAAGATGAAGAGGAAGAGGAGGAGAATCCGCATGTTGTAACACCTTATGATGATCTTTGGAATTTAGATCAAAAGGAGAAGCCAGAAAGAAAACTGCCGCGTAAAAAGAAATTTCCGCCAAGACCTGAAAAGGACCTGCTATTATTTATAGAAATGTATAGCAGAGAACTGGAAGAATGGCAGCGCGATATTTTGACGATGATGCGGGAGGAGATGCTTTATTTCTGGCCGCAGCGGGAAACGAAAATCATGAATGAAGGCTGGGCTTCTTATTGGCATCAAAGGATTTTAAGGGAAATGAATTTAACAAGCGGAGAAGCAATTGAATTTGCCAAATTAAACGCTGGAGTGGTCCAGCCTTCAAGGACAGGAATTAACCCTTACTATTTAGGGCTGAAAATCTTTGAAGATATAGAGGAACGATATAATAACCCTAATGAGGAGATGAAACAAAGAGGGGTAAAGCCAAACTCTGGCCGGGAAAAGATCTTTGAGGTCAGGGAAATTGAATCCGATATTTCTTTTTTAAGAAATTATTTAACAAAGGATTTAGTAATGCGGGAGGATATGTATCTTTTCCAAAAACAAGGCCGCGATTACAAAGTCGTTGATAAAGAGTGGGAACATATTCGTGACCAATTAGTGAACATGCGAGTGAATGGGGGCTTCCCTTATATCACAGTTAATGATGGAGATTACTTGAAAAATGGAGAGTTATATTTAAAACACTGGTATGAGGGGGTGGAACTGGATGTAAAATACTTGGAAAAGGTATTGCCTTATGTCCACCAGCTCTGGGGCAGGACAGTCCATATGGAAACGGCCATTGAGGATAGGCCGATGTTATTTACTTATGATGGGAAAGGGATACATCGAAAATACTTATAATTAGAAAGTGGAAGGACACAGAGGCTGGATCCTTTCAATACCTGCTAATCAAAAGAGGCAGCAATTTTGCTGCCTCTTTGCACGCTATTTATGATTAGCTAGTTTTTTTTTGGAGTGCATCTTCCACAGCCACATAAGGATAACCAAGATCCTTGGCTACAGCCTCGAAGGTAATTTCCCCGTTGGCCACATTGACACCAAGTTTTAAAGCGGGATTCTCAGCAATCGCTTGGCAAATCCCTTTATTGGCGATTTGCAGGGCATATGGGACGGTTACATTTGTTAAAGCAATGGTGGATGTCCTAGGCACCGCACCTGGCATATTCGCTACAGAATAGTGGATGACTCCGTGTTTTTCGAATGTTGGATGATCATGGGTGGTAACATGGTCGTCTGTTTCAACAATACCGCCTTGGTCAATGGCAACATCCACAATGACAGAACCTGGCTTCATTGTTTTTACCATATCTTCTGTCACCAATTTAGGTGCCTTTGCGCCTGGAATCAGAACAGCGCCAATTAATAAATCGGCTTCTTTAACTGCCTCGGCAATGTTGTAAGGATTTGACATCAGTGTTTTAATTTGATTTCCAAAAATATCGTCAAGATAACGAAGACGGTCCGCACTCAGATCAATTATGGTTACATCTGCTCCTAGGCCAATGGCGACTTTTGCAGCGTTTGTACCAACAATGCCGCCGCCGATGATGGTAACTTTTCCTCTGTTAACTCCAGGAACACCAGCTAAAAGAATTCCTTGGCCGCCATTATTTTTTTGTAAAAATTGGGCGCCGATTTGAGGTGCCATGCGTCCTGCCACCTCACTCATCGGTGTCAAAAGCGGCAGAGTCTTATTGACAGTAACGGTTTCATAAGCAATTGCAATGACTCCGCTGTCTTTTAGTGCTTTAGCGAGGGCTGGCTCAGCAGCAAGATGCAGATAGGTGAATAATAGTAACCCAGGGCGGAAATATTGATACTCACTAGAAAGAGGCTCCTTCACCTTCATAATCATTTCTGCCTTTTTCCATACCTGCTCTGCACTATCAAGAATTTCAGCACCAGCTTTCAGGTAATCTTCGTTAGCAAAGCCGCTGCCAAAACCGGCACCTTTTTCTATTAACACTGTGTGGCCAGCGTTTACAAGTGCTGATACACCTGCTGGAGTTAGGGCAACCCGATTCTCGTTGTTTTTAATCTCTTTAGGAACACCAATAAACATCCCAATTCCCCCTTAGCATCATAAAAGCAATAGACTATGAATATAGTATAAAATGTTTGCTAAGGAATTTCTTCGTTAGGATTACAGAAAGATCATCCATCTTTTTGGTGATTTTCACAAATAATCAGTATTATTGATACTTTTCCAGTTTTAAATCAATATAAAGCATCATTTTTTGATTGGGATCTTTCAGGTCCACCTGGCCAATTTCGGAAATTCGTTTTAAACGATAGTTTAATGTATTCGCATGAACATTTAACTGTTTGGCGGTATCATTTAAATTACTGTCATGATCTAAATAGACCTCTAATGTTTTGACTAAGCTGCTATTATGTTGAGCGTCATAATCATGAAGTTTTTTTAAGGAGTCATTCACATAATCAGTATTCTCCCTGCTTTTTAGGAGCAGATCGAAAAACTGGTAAATCCCTAACTTCTGATAATTGTATATATGATTTGTTTCATCAGGAAATTTATTCTTAATCGATAAGACCGTCAAAGTTTCATGGTAGGCTTTGCCGATTTTTTGATAATCCTGGCACATGCCACTATAGACTGGCGTGATTCCAGCAATGCTATATCGTTCGTTCATTTTTCCAACAAAAAGCTGTGAGAAATGTTCTAGTTCCTGTGTAAGGTTTTGAATCTGATCAGCAGATATTAATAAAATAAGCTGGTCAAAGTCAATCGTGTAGAGAATGATTTTTATACGCTGATTGGTTTTTAAAAGATACGAAATATATTGTTCGGCCTTACTGTTAATAGTTTCTTGAAATTGAAACACAAGAATGACAAATGATGAGGGCGGGGTGATGTTTAGCAGCTGAAACTGATCCAGGATTTCATCTTGGGCCGTCAAATGTCCAGTTAACAGCTTCCAAAAAAACTCTTGTGAATGTTCTTCTTTTTTGTTTTTTCTTGTTTGCAGCTGAAGAAGCTTATTTTTCACAGCATCAGCTGCTTTTTTTAGTAAACTCATTTCTTTATCTGATAGTGCTTTTTCAATTTCTAAGGCCCAAATAAATCCAATAACCTCTTTATTTTTCCAAATGGAAATAGCTATTCTGTTTCCAAGGCCGATTTCGTTCATACTTTGGACTCGAATCGGTTCTTTTGTCTTAAGAAGAGCAGGAATGGTACCTTCTTTCCATAGTTGGTTAATGACTTTTTCGGGTACTCTCCGACCGATTATCGTTGCAATTCTGGCTTGGTCAGTTCGTTCATCATGAGTGCTGTATGCTAACAGCCGATGATTAGCATCCTCAATTGTAATGGGGCATTTAAGAACTTGGCTTATTAAGTCTGCAAATTCATCCAGGCTTTCAAATGTGGACCTAAAGGGATCATGAAGTCGATTGTCCAAAACGATTGACCTCCATTTATGGAATACTTTTGATAAATTTTATTATTTAAAAAGCCTTTTGTTTAATTTTACAAAATTATCAAAGGAATTTCTTGTTTTTCTACAAAATAAAAAAGTTAAAGAGAAAAGAGAATCAAAAAAAATGGCCCATACGAGGGCCATTTCCTTTTAAAAAAATATTTTAATGCCTGCTAATGCAAGGCCAATTAAAAATCCGCACACTGCTCCATTCACACGTATCCATTGCAAGTCTTTGCCAACATTCGTTTCGATCATATGGATCAACGTTTTTGTTTCCAGTTTATCTAGGTTTTCCCGAACAAGCTGGCCGATTCTGGAATGATTGTTCTCAACAAAGCTGGAAATATGTTCTTTCATCCAGCCTTCGAGCTGCTCCATCTTTTCCTTATCCCTTTTCAATTCATTTAAACTATCCTGAATGGTGGGAAGAACAAAGTCATCATAAAAATTGGGTTTATCCACAAAGGCTATAATTTTCTCTTGAGTTTGGGAAAGAAAGTCGACGATTCTAGCCTCTGCTTCCCAATTGTCTATGATGTGAGTTTTAAGCTGTTCTAATTCATCATAAATTTTCCCGTCGGCTTTTAGGCTTTCCAATTTTTGATGAATATGGTGAAGGAGGTTTTGCCTATTTGGATTATAAGGGTCACGAAAGCTGTCGATTCCCTTTAAAATTAAAGTTTGAATAATATTTCCCAATTTTTCTTCGTTTATCAGATTACTAAACGATCTTAAAGCAAATTGCATAATTCCATCTGCTTTTATATTTTCAATCATTGATACAGCCATCCCGCCAAGCCGGTATTTTGTACTATCTTTTTTTGCCCATTCATCTACTTCATTAAGAACAAAGTCGAGTGACTTTTCATCATAATTCCTCGCCTTAATTTGGTCAATTAACATGGGCAGAAGGGACTTTAATTCCAGATGCTTGAGCTGTGATTTTAGCTCTTTTTCAAGAACAGGTGCCCATTTTGTAACGTCGAATTTGGCAATTAAATGTTGGATAACAGAGACCGTATTGGTTTTTACAGCTGGTGAATGTATTTCCCTGTCAATGAGAGAAAAAAGCTTTTCTGAAAACTGAAATGTATTGATTTTCCCACGAATGCTGGCCATGGTGAGCCAGTCGTTTTCAAGCATGGAAATGATTTTATCAATAATTTTACTGCGGTTTTTGGGCAGCAATGCTGTATGTGGAATCGGCAGCCCCATTGGATGCCGAAATAAAGCAGTAACTGCAAACCAATCCGCAAGCCCTCCAACTAAACCTGCCTCAAATCCTCCTTGGAGAATCATCTTCCAGATAGAAGGTTGTAGTGGAAGAGTTAACAGGAATCCGGCTGCCATTATCATAAGAGAAATAGTCGCC
This sequence comes from Neobacillus muris, assembly GCF_943193175.1. GTDB lineage: Bacteria > Bacillota > Bacilli > Bacillales > Cytobacillaceae > Neobacillus > Neobacillus muris. The sequence continues at coordinate 9,737 of NZ_CALPDF010000019.1, read as the reverse complement.
AAATGCTGTGAATTGCTTTTCCGATTTGCCATTTTCTGTACCTCTCATTTTTAAATTAAATCATGATATTGCTATTATCTCAATTTTGAAAGAAAAAGCAAAAAAAAACTTCTTTTTAAAGTCTGGTGAACTTTAAAAAAAAGCATTTTGATTTCAAAGTATTGTACAGCTATCATTCAATACGAGGTTTTTTTGCGTGTAGGTTTTATATGAGTGATTAAACCATCTAAATCGGTAATATAAAATTGTGTTTGCGGTTCTGATCTAAGATATTTTTCTTGAAGCAGCAGAAAATAATTGACGCGGTGTTGTGGGTCATATCCTAGCATTGGATACTCTCGATGGTCTTTTACATATTGATCAACTGCCTTTTGAACAAGGTCCATCTCGACAGCGATCTGTTTTTCTTCCTCTTCAAATAAATCATAGGTTTCTTTGGACATGTAGAATTTTTTTGATGGAATGCCTTTCAGTATAGGGGCAAGCTGTTTAAAATCAATGCTGTTATCATCCTGAACCAAGATGGTTCGATAAACGCCTTTGGGCAGGTGATCGGAAAATTCTCTGACTGCCATTCGGACATCATCAATGGTTGCATCAATAATCGGATAGTGCTCGTCAGTGTTCTGAGCCGCAGCTGTCTGCTTAGAATGGATAACTTTCGCACCAGGCGGCTTAAAGTATTTTTGTATCATAGAATAAATCGTAATTGCTCCAACTCCTATCCCTAATAAAGTACCGACTCCCGTAAATAATGAATGAAAGTTATATTGTGTGTCAATCCATTTTCCAAGTTTATAACCTCCAAATACACATATTGCTATGGTAATGCCGAAAACCATATTCAATGAAAGGGTTTTCATAAGGAAGTTCGTAAATTCATTCCATTGGGAATTTTCCTTGTCTCGCCCTTTTTCAAAGCATTTTCTCACATCTGTTTTCATTTCTTCCGAAACTTGGTTCTCTACAAAAAAATCTTCTAGATATTCCATTTCAGATTTGTCTTCATTTTTTAAAAGGCAGGCAGTTTTTTCTTTTGATCCTTTTGTGTAATGAACATAAATCCATTTTTCCTCAAAGCCTAATTCGAGATCTTCCGTCACTCTGCCCAAGTACTTTGTAAACTTGTACTTCATACCATTTACGCCCCCTTATATTTCTCTGTTTGCGGGAAGGAGAGGTTTTGTGATGGGTAAGCTCTCTCAGCAGATTCTCTTGCTAAATGTTTTGCTTCCTCTTTAGCTGATTGAATGATTAGCTTAGCTTCATTTTCACTGTATTTTCTCATTTCTCTTGCATCCATTCTGGCCTGTTTTAAAATGGTTTCACTGGCCAGAAGGTTTTGCTCGGCAACTAGATTATTTTGTTCAGTAAGCTTCAATTGATTTTCTATATTTTGCTTACGCATGTCAAGAATTCCAACCATTTTCTTGAAAACGAATTTTTTTAAAGCAAAGGTAAGGATGGTGAATAGACATGCTTGATAAATCATGGTTCCTAGAGAAATGGGCAGGCCCAATAACGTAATATCCCCCATGTTGGTTCAACTCCTTTCTATATTCATATTAAACGATGTGAAATATAAACCATCGTAAGTGTTACAAATATATATGCTTGAATCGCGCCGATGAAGAGGCAAAATGCCTGCCAAATTAGCATCGGAACCGCAGCTAAGAAAGCGTTTACAATTCCGTGCGTTACAGCGCTCGCCAATAATGCCAGCATGACTTCACCGGCATAAATATTTCCGAACAGACGCAAACCTAATGTAAGAGTAGTAGAAAATTGTTCAATCAAATTAATCGGAAACAGTGCTGCAAATGGTTTAAAAAAGCTAAGTAAATAATGTTTTAATCCATTTGTGCGTATATCAATAAAATGAGTATAAATGATAATCATGATTGCCAGTGTCATAGTGACATGCGCATCGGCAGTAGGTGACTTCCACCATGTAACAGGTTGCTCCTCAACTGTAACAATGGAAAATGGTATACCCATAAAATTAGCAATGAATAAATACATCATTAGGGTAACGCCAGTTGATAAAACAAATAAATTGTTTGATGCACCCATGGAGCTGTTCATGATGTCTTTTACAAATTCAATGATCCATTCCATAAAATTCTGCGCTTTTTTTGGAACATGTACTGAAGGGTTTCTAGTAGTCAAGTACGCAATGAGGAAAACAATAGCAGCCGCCGCCGTGCTTGTTAAAATGATGGAAAGGTCAAAGGTGAGGCCAAGCCAGACAACCTGTGGTCTAGTGTGTTCTATGATGTCCACCCCCTTTCTTATAAAGGTATGAACTTCAATTAAAAGGAACTAGGAAAAAAGTATGATACCTTACGTTTAAATTATATATAAAATCACCCAAGATTGTAATATAGTTCACAATTTATTGCTAATTTTCTGAATAAAATTAGTTGACAAATTAATAATATTTTAAATGATTAAATGAATATTAATCATTTTTTTATGAATAATAGTTTTATTATGGGGAATATACAGAAAAAAATCTATTTTGTAACCTTTTTTTACTTTTCACGTCTTATTTATTGTTGTAAAATATACAAGGCTCAAAAGAGAGAGTAGGGGGAAAAATATGAAAAAATTATTATTACTAGCAGCATCTGCAACAATGGCTTTTGGTCTTGCTGCCTGTTCTAGCAGCAGTGATACGGATAAGAAGGATGCAGCTAAAGCAACAGAGGATTCAAAAGCTGATATCCAAAAAGAACTAGTAAAATTTTATAATGAGCTAGGCGAAAAAATTAATGCCAAAGATGCTGACTTAAATACTTATGTAGCTAAGGCGACCAAGGAAGACGCTGCACCTGAGGAACTGCCAACGCCAGAGGAAAAGGCGGCAGCAAGCGAAGCAGCTGCAGCTGTTTCCGCTGATCTTTCCAATGTTGCCATTCCGGAAAGTTTAAAAGATCATAAAGCCGATCTTGAGGCAGCTGTAAAAGATTTTGCAGCATCCTATAACGAAAAGGCTGAAGAATTAAAGAAAGATGCTCCTAACTTGGATGCCGGAGCTGAAACCTTTGCAAAAGGTGAGGAGAAGCTCGGAAAAGTTTATCAAAGTGAAAAATTATTCGCACCAAGCTTGGACAAACAAGTAAATTAATAATAAAAACAAGCCAGATTATGAATCTGGCTTGTTTGCTTAATCTAAAAAGGTATTTTTTAGTGAATTGTTTTGTAAGTAATTTGCAGTTCATTTAAATGTTCATCTACTGTCATGAACGTTTCTGTTTCCTCGAAGAACCATACATCATTTCCATCTACAAAAAATGTGATCCCGTTAATTTCCTCCGTAAAGCCAATATTTGTTGGTGTCTCTGCTGAAAAAGCAAGTGTAAAGCCCTTATTCTTCTCACCGAATCCGGCATATTGAGGAAACATGCGGATGTTGGACAACATTGTATCTTGAAATTCCTCTTTAAACCATGAAGCAGCTTTATCGTCAATTCTAATTAACATATTTGCACCAACCTTTTTATAGATGTAGTTACCGTAAAGGGGGGAGAAGAGATATTTCTTATCCCAACAACTTACAGGAATAGAATATAAAATTTCTCACTTTTTTCATGTGATTTTTTACACATAGATCATGGAATGCTTAACAATGTTATAAATTGTTCATTAATTTGTATTAAAATTGGCACAATTTCTCCAGGATCATATTCATAAAAAGGCTTCTGCAGAAGAAAATAAAAAGGATGTCTGCCTATTTTGCGGATAATGATTTTGTTTCGATTATTGTAACATCCATATGGTGTTAATGGTGATAATATAGAAGAAACAAGAAAAGAGGGATTCGAATGGAACATAGCTTTGAAAATCTAACTAATGCTGCTGATATTAAAACGCTGATTGACACTTTTAATAAAACTTTGGAAAAAATTGAAAATAGATTATCGAGATTAGAGAAGGTTGATAGTATTGAACATCGTGTAGCTGTTAACCAAATTGATCTGTCAGATATTAAGGAAGTTTTGGAGAGGATTGAGGAAACTTATAAAACAGAAATCAAACATATCCATCGGCGACTCGATTCTCATCTTGTGAAAATTGCCAAAACAGAAGAAGAAATATTAATTTTAAAAACTAAATAAACATTTAAAGGACAGTTTAAAGTGCATCTATGTAAGAAAAAGCTGACTCATGAAGGGGCAAATGCCTAACCTGAGCAGCTTCTACGGAAATAATAGATAGATGAAAATTTTATTTTATCTTTGAAGCAAGGCTCTGAAGCCCAAATAAAGCAGCGCTGCAACAAAGATTAGGATTGCGACTGCTCCAATGATAACAAGTATGGTAGACAAACTAGCTAAAAATCCAACTGTAGTTGCCACTTCAATCAGAGCAAAACCAGCCAGGATACAAGCTAAATATAAAAGTGCTTGGTAGTTAAATAGATTACTCAATGTTCATCCCTCCTTAATGCACAGTATGCGGCGGGATGCATGCTTGATTGGATATTTGCACCAGTTATTTGGCAAAAAAACAGACCCCTGATTGAGGTCTGTTTCACTATGGTATTATGATAACGCTTCGGATTTGGCTAAAGGAATTTGTTGGACGGTTGTTTCATTATTTCCAGCTGTTTTAGTCACTTCAATATACTTAATATGATGTTCATCCATCTCGGAAATTTTAAAGGCATAACCATCATATAGTATTAAGTCACCTTGTTTGGCTTCATAATTCTCCGTTAAGATCCAGCCGCCAATCGTATCAACGTCTTCCTCGTCTATTTCAATTCCCAATAAATCATTGACTTCTGTGACTAATACCTTGGAATCTATGATATAATGATTTTCTTTGATTCTGCGAATCTCAGGAATTTCATCCATATCAAATTCATCCCGAATTTCACCGACAATCTCTTCCAAAATATCCTCAACCGTCACAATCCCCGATGTGCCGCCATATTCATCCATTAATACAGCCATATGCATCCGATCTTTTTGCATTTTTACAAGCAAATCATGAATGGGGATGGTTTCTATGACTCTAATAATCGGCCGTATATAAGTTTCTAAGGTTTGGCCAGACAGTTTTTCATTTCCGATAAGGTCAGTCATAATTTCCTTGATGTTGACAAGCCCAATAATATGATCCTTATCACCATCGATAATTGGATATCTTGTGAATTTTTCTTCACGGATGATTTTAAGAAAGGACTCTAATGTATCATCCTTGGATAAAGAGATGATTTCCGTTCTTGGTACCATTATTTCCTTAGCAATCCGGTCATCAAAATCAAAAATTTTATTTACATACTTAAACTCTGATTGGTTAATTTCGCCACTTTTATAGCTTTCGGATAGGATGATTCGCAGTTCTTCTTCCGTATGGGCAAGCTCATTCTCAGAAACCGGCTTTAATCCAAAAAGACTGGAAACGATACGTGCGGACCCATTGAGTACCCATATAAAAGGATACATCACCTTATAAAAAAGGATTAACGGGCGTGACACGGTTAGCGTAATCCATTCAGCCTTCTGTATGGCCAACGTTTTTGGTGCAAGCTCACCAACAACGACATGCAAAAAGGTAATGATAACAAACGCCAATGAAACGGATAATATTTTTGTAGCATGATCGGGAATGTTTAATGCATGAAAGAGCGGGTCAAGCAAATGTTCAATCGTTGATTCCCCAATCCAGCCTAATCCAAGAGCCGTTACGGTAATACCTAACTGGCAGGCAGATAAATATTCATCCAAATTTGAAATCACTCTTTTTGCAGAGACAGCCTTCGAATTTCCTTCCTCAATTAACTGGTCAACTCTTGAACTCCGAATCTTGACAATGGCAAATTCAGACGTTACAAAGAATGCCGTTAAAGCAATTAAAATGGCTATTAAAACCAAGTTAAATATGTCCAAATAAATTCCCTTATCCCGTTTTTTACGACGAGTAAGGTGTCACCTCCTAGTTTTTACAATCAACTTGAAACTTTTAAAAGGGATTGCACTAAAGCCGTTCTCAATAAACTTAAATTGCTTGTCAATTTTTCTTTTTGCTGGTCATCCAATTTTTCAAGAAACGGGATGAGATCAAATAAATCATTTTCGAGCTGCTTCATTTGCTGAGTGACTGCACTGACATGCTTATCAACCTCAGTTGCTTGTAGATTCCTAGATTTTCTCATTTCTAATTTTCTTCTAATCTCGTCAAGCGGTATGTGCAAATTTTTACATTCTTCTATAAATCTAAGATCATTTAATGACTCATCAGAGTAAATTCGATAATTGGATTTTGAACGATCGGCGACAAGCAGGCCTATAGACGTATAATAGTCAATCGTACGTTTAGAGACCCTTGCTTTTTGAGCTAATTCCCCAATACGATAGACAGCCCCATCATACCACCTCATTTTATTTAAATTACCAATAATTATACCCCATGTAAAACCGTACAGTCAAACGTTCTACTTTTTATAGGCATTGTTATCTACATTTTATGGAGAGGATTAGGTAATATGAATGAAAAAATGAAAAAATAAAAAGCACCAGCGCTGCTGATCAACGCTAGTGCCCTTCTTTTATAATCCGGAAGTCAATGGTAAGAGGTTATACGAGGGCCTCGGCCTTTTTGACTTCGATATAGAGGATATGATGGCCTTCAATTTCTTTTATCTGAAATTCAAAGCCATCCGTTTCAATGGTATCTCCTTTTTGAACATCAAACTTTTGGGTCAAAAACCATCCGCCTATTGTATCGATATCATCTTCTTCTAAATTGGTCCCTAAAAGGTCATTCACTTCGCTAATTAATACCTTGCCGTCTAATATATATTGTGAATCGCCGATCTTCTGAATAAGGGGCATTTCATCCACATCAAATTCATCCCGTATCTCACCAACAATTTCTTCAAGTATATCTTCAACGGTCACAATTCCTGCAGTGCCGCCATACTCGTCCGAAAGAATGGCCAAATGGGAACGGCTTTTTTGCAATTTGACCAGCAGTTCCTGTATGGGAATTGTCTCGATCACATGGATCACTGGTTTTATGTATTCTTTAAGGGGTTCATCCCCGCTGCATTTTTGCTCGATACAATCTGTTAAAACTTCTTTTATATTAACGATTCCCAAAATATTGTCTTTGTCTCTATCAATCACAGGATACCTTGTATACTTTTCCGTTCTTACTGTTTCAATAATTTCATCTAATGTAGCATCTTTTGAAAGAGTGATTACCTCTGTCCGAGGTACCATAATCTCCTTTGCAATCCGGTCGTCAAATTCGAAAATATTATTCATGTAGCTGTATTCAGATTGATTAATCTCACCACTTTCAAAACTTTGAGAAAGAATCATCCGCAATTCTTCTTCAGACATGACAATATCCTGTTCAGAAGCGGGCTGAATGCCGAATAAACCGGTAATAAACCGTGAAGAGTGGTTTAAAATCCAAATAAATGGATATAGAATCCGATAAAACCAAATAAGGGGATTTGCCACTAATAGGATAATTTCCTCCGCCTTTTGAATCGCAAAGGTTTTGGGTGCTAATTCCCCAATCACGACATTAAAAAATGTAATGATAGCAAAGGCTAGAAAAAATGAAATAAAGTGTTCAATGGATGCTGGCAATGGAATCATATCAAAGATGGGGTCTAATATAGCACGGATTGTTGGTTCACCCCGCCAGCCCAAAATTAACGAAGTGACTGTTATTCCAATCTGTGTTGCTGATAGGTAGCCATCGATATTGGAAATCACTTTTTTAGCTGATTCCGCTTTCTTGTTTCCCTCGGAAACTAACTGGTCGATTCTTGTTGTCCGCACCCGGACAATAGCAAATTCAGAGGCAACAAAGAATGCCGTCAATGCTATTAGCAGTGCGATAATAAATATGTTGATCCAAATCATCGGTCGCCTTACAAAATGTAAAGCATCCCACCTCGCTTAAAAATTAATGATACTTACATTATTGCCTTTAAAAAGGATTTCTACAGAAATATGTACATGTTTATTATTTCAAAAAACCACTCGGCGGGCAAATAATTAGTATGTGACTGTTATTTTGTTTAGTAAATGCTTAAAAAAAACAAACCTCCTGCAGCAAATAAATGTCAAACTGCAGGAGATTTGTTCCATTCACGTGCCAGCATACTATAAATAATAATATCATGAAAATAACCATTTAATAGTTCGCCATCCCGTAAAATGCCTTCTTTTACAAAGCCTAATCGTTCAGGAATGGCTCTGCTCTTGTAATTTTTTATTCCGCAGCGAATTTCCATCCGATTTAATCCTAAACCTAAAAACGCATATTGGAGCAGCGCAATAACAGATCTGGTCATAACCCCATGTCCTTCTGCGCTTTTGGCGAGGTAATAACCGATGCTCGCCATCCTATTGTACCAATCAATTTGCTGCAGACCAATTGAACCCACGAGTTCCCCTCGATAGAGAATCCCAAGATTACAGCCGCTGTTTTCAGCAAATTGATTTAACCAGATAGGAATAATGGCCTCAAACTGGACCGGCGTTGTCATGCTTCCTACCCAGGGCAGCCACTCCTGTAAATGTTTACGATTTTCCTCCACAAGCTTAAATAATTGCAGGGCATGATGGCTTTGAAACAATTGCAGTTCAATCTCATGATCGGCCTTTAATGTAAACATGCTCGAAACTCCCGTAAGTTTTCTAACATCATATGCAGGGATAGGTTTGGAGGAAGCAAAAAGAACGAATTAAGGAAAAACTTTTTCTTGTAAAAGCTTTTTTTTAGGGGTATAGTCATAAGTAATGAATTGAATATTTCCACAAGGGGGGCTGCCTTTTGGCGGCTGAGAGTGAACTTTTGTTCTGACCCTTTGAACCTGTTAGTTAGCACTAGCGTAGGGATGTGGCTTTTTGCTTATGTTTATTAGCAATGCAGACTCTTCCTACGTCCTGCATTGCTTTTTTTATTTTTAGTTTTAAAATCAGGGGGAGAAATGATGAACAAAAACAGGAGCAATACACGTTTTATCACGGAGGTAGCTGTTTTTTCTGCCTTAGCTTATCTGTTGGATTTAGCCGCCAATTTCTTGTCGTTGAAAATTTGGCCGCAGGGCGGGTCTGTATCGATTGCCATGGTGCCTGTTTTCATAATGGCTTACCGTTGGGGAATAAAAGGCGGTCTGTTGAGTGGTTTTTTGTTAGGTTTATTACAATTTATTTTAGGGTTTGCCCAAATTTATACGATCATTCAAGGTATTATTGATTATTTTATTGCCTTCACCGTAGTCGGGTTTGCAGGTGTTTTTGCTGGGCCAATTCAGCGTGCACTAGTAAAAGGAGAAAAAAGCAAATGGATGGTTTATTCACTCCTAGGTGCTTTCATTGGAAGTGCGCTTCGTTATGTCTGCCATGTTGTTTCAGGGATTGTCTTCTTTGGCGAATATGCGCCGAAAGGCCAGCCTGTAACCGTATATTCTTTGCTTTATAATGGAACATTTATGCTGCCAAGCTTCATATTAAGTGCTATTATTGTCATTTTAGTTCTAAGTGCCATGCCTAAAAAGTCGTTTTTACAAGAGCATTAATTGGCAGATGCAGTTTGAAAGCTTTCATATGGACAAGTAAAAAGAAAGCCTCGGGCTTTCTTCAGAATGTCGAGAAAGGGTATTTTTCTCGGCAATTTTTTATTCAATCAACAGGGTGCAAAGTCAACCTAAGTATTGCAACACACATTTTCTAACCTTGCTAAGTGTGTTGCAATCTTTT
>NZ_CALPDF010000018.1 GCF_943193175.1 Neobacillus muris | reverse complement strand
GGTTAAGGCGACAAAAACGATGAAGGCAAGCAAGAATTTGTCGTCATGAAGGGGTTAAGGCGACAAAAACGATGAAGGCAAGCAAGAATTTGTCGTCATGGAACGGTTAAGGCGACAAAAACGATGAAGGCAAGCATGAGTTTGTCGCCATGAAGGCGTCATGAGGACAAAAACTAGCGAGCAAGCCAGGAATTGTCGCTATGAAACCGTCATGAGAACAATAAAAGAGCGAGTTTCCTCATGAACCAATTAGAAAACCTAAAATAAAGCATGAGATATTCCACTCATTGACGGTCACCACTTCAGAAGCTTACAATGAAATTGATGATTATGTAAAATTTTCCAAATGAGAAGGAGTGATATTCTATGAACATTGCTTCCCAAGATACCGCTACAAAAGGAGCCAATTCCTATGGCTTTGAAGAATTTCTCGAAAGGCGCACCAGCCTTGACTGGTATCAGGACGAACCATTCCTGCAGCAAGCCGTAAAAAAGTACACCGGATCCCAATACGAAGCCATCCATAAAGCACTGCAAACATTCTCCCCAAAAGTGTCAACCAAATGGAATCAATTAGCGGAGCGCATTGCCCGTCCCGAAGTCCGTCCCTACATGCTTCACTACGATGCCTTCAACAATCGGATTGACCGAATCGTCCGGCCAATGGAAACCCTCCAACTAGAACAAGCCATATTTGGTGAAGGCCTGTTTTCAAGCAAGATGCCACCATGGGAAAGCTTCATCAAAAGAATGCTCATCCATCAGCTAGGCGAAGCGGGCGTCACCTGTCCGTTAACCTGTACCCACGGCTTAGCGGCCCTATTAGAGCAGTTTCCAGATGATGAAATCCCCGAACTCCAAGCGATCCTCCAGCATGCAAAAGAAGGCATAAACGGTGAGTTTGCGATAGGCGCCCAATTTATGACGGAAATCCAGGGCGGATCTGATTTGCCTGCTAACGTATTGGAAGCGGTTCCGCAAGGAGAGTACTATCGGTTATACGGCAATAAGTTCTTCTGCTCCGCGGCCCATGCCGATTATTCGGTCGTCACCGCCAAAATAACCGGCACCAATAAAGTCTCCACCTTTATCGTTCCTTCTTGGCTGCCAGGCGATAAGGAAAAAGAAAAACGCAACCGATACAAAATCAACCGCATCAAATGGAAGTTAGGTACAGCGGAGCTTCCGACCGCAGAAATTCAATATAACGGAGCACTTGCCTATCCAATCGGTCCTAAGGATAAGGGAATTGCAGTGGCGGTAGGCATTGTCCTAACCCTCTCGAGACTTGAGATCGGTATTGCTTGTGCGGGATTTATGCTGCGGGCCGCAAGAGAAGCCAAGTTATATGGCGACTTTCGGACCGTTTTCGGCAAAAAGGTAAAGGACTACCCGCTTTCAGCCAGCAAACTAAAGAAAATTGAAAATGCAGCCCATAGAACGACCTCCGGCGCCTTTAAAATCTACGACTTATTTCTGAAGCTGGAAAAGCCGCTTAATCCTGGGATTCACTCTGACCAGCCCATTGAAACAAGAAAAAAATTATTTCATTTAAGGGAACTCGTCCTGCTGCAGAAAATCTGTGCAACCAATGAAGGGGCGGAAATCCTTCGCGAGGCCATCTCCGTGTTTGCCGGGCATGGGGTCATGGAAGAATTCTCGTCATTGCCTAGGATTTTCCGTGATGTGGTGGTCAACGAGCAGTGGGAGGGGCCGCGAAATCTGTTGCTGACGCAAATCTATCGAGACCTGCTGCGCGTATCAGACTGGTATCCGCCTGAAGAATTTGTTGCCGATGTCCTTGAGGGGGTATCCCAAGAAACCATCAAGAATTTTGCCGCGCAGCTTAGCGATTTGCTTCAGCGGCCGGTTTTAGGGGAAGTAACTGAAGCATCTATGGAGGCGGCTGCGGAATGGGACGTTTTTTGTGATTCATTTTTTAAAGCCTTCCAACAACAAGCATTAACTGAAATCAGCTAAGCTATGAAAAAATCCCCTGGATGGCTCTAGGGGATTTGGTCTATTTTTTCAATTGGTCTCTGTATTTAAAATGAAAGGCGAATAGTTTAATGCCTGAGCCAAAGTCAAATGTTGCGAGAATCACGAGCAGGTAGCTGAAAAAGCCCCAGCCGTTCTCTTGGACATCATCAATGGCGAAGAACGTAAACAAACCGCCAATTAGAAAATAAATCAGACCGGAAACAAAAGGTGAACGTCTCATAAGAAACCTCCGATAAAGTTTTGCACCGCCTCAGCTTGTTTTAACAGTTTTTCAATATCATCCCGGTAAACGGATTGGACTAACACGACCATCGTATTCATGGTAACATGGGCAAACATTGGCACGATAATCCGTTTGGTTTTTACATAGAGAAAGGCGAAAGTAAAGCCCATGGCCGAGTATAGGATAATATGTTCCGGCTCCATGTGGGCAAGAGCAAAGATGACGGAGCTGATTAAGCCGGATATAAAAAAGTTATAGCGCTTATAGAGGCTTCCAAAAATAATTTTTCGAAACACGACTTCTTCCAGAATTGGGCCAAAAATAGAAGTGACCACAATGGCCAGCGGGAATGATTCAATTAAATTAAGAATCTCCTGGGTATTCTCTGATCCCGTTTGGACGCCTAACATCGTCTCAATAATGGCGGCAGCATATTGCGCAAATAAGGCAAGGAAGAATCCCGAAATGGCCCATTGAATCGACTGCCCTAGGGAACTGCCTCTCTCCTGAAAATTCCTCATTTCCTTTCGCAGTAGAATAACCGTGATGAGCAAGGCGGCCAGAAAGCTAAACAGCAGCCAAACAGGAACAGCTTGCTGCCTGTCAATCCCGATGGCAGGGAAAACAAGCATAAGTAAGGGAACCCCGGCCAGACTGGACAATTGCATTCCGATATACACAATTAATATAATCCAATATTCCCGTTTCAATCTTTCGTCTCCTTTAACTTCTATTTTTGATATAGAAAGATAATCTTATACTCTTCTTGGATATTGAGCTGTTGTTATTCACTTAGGCAATTCTTTTTCATTCTACCGTTAAAATAGGGTAACTTTCAATTTTGAATGCTTTTAAAAAGTTTTTTCGACGGGCGGAAAAATAATGAATAGAATGGGACACCCATCACATACTTTATAAGGTGGAAAAAAACAGAATTCTTTTTAAAAATTTTATGCTTGATACTTGCAAAAGATTTTTAGATTCATTATTATAATAATTGTGTTAGCACTCATCGATACCGAGTGCTAATAAATGACCGAATAACATATATTTGAGGAGGTTGTTTGTATGTTAAGACCATTAGGTGATCGCATTATCATCGAATTAGTTGAAACAGAAGAAAAGACTGCAAGCGGTATTGTATTGCCGGACACTGCTAAGGAAAAGCCTCAGGAGGGAAAAGTAATTGCTGTTGGTACAGGCCGTGTGCTTGACAACGGTGAACACGTAGCACTTGAAGTTTCTGTAGGCGATCGAATTATCTTCTCAAAATACGCTGGTACTGAGGTAAAATACCAAGGATCCGAATACTTAATTTTACGTGAATCTGACATTCTTGCTGTTGTTGGCGAATAGGATTACGACTGAAACATAAAACAAGAACAAGCTTTTAAACATATTGAGGAGGTTATTGAACTATGGCTAAAGAGATTAAGTTTAGTGAAGAAGCTCGCCGTGCAATGCTTCGCGGTGTGGATACTCTAGCAAATGCAGTAAAAGTAACTCTTGGACCTAAAGGACGCAACGTGGTTCTTGAGAAAAAATTTGGTTCACCATTAATCACTAATGACGGTGTAACGATCGCTAAAGAAATCGAGCTGGAAGATGCATTCGAAAACATGGGTGCTAAGCTAGTAGCTGAAGTAGCAAGCAAAACAAACGATGTTGCCGGTGACGGTACAACAACTGCAACTGTTCTTGCTCAAGCGATGATCCGCGAAGGCTTAAAGAACGTAACAGCTGGTGCGAACCCAATGGGTATTCGCAAAGGGATTGAAAAAGCTGTTGCTGCAGCTGTGGAAGAATTAAGAACGATTTCTAAACCAATCGAAGGCAAATCTTCGATCGCACAAGTTGCTGCCATTTCTTCTGCTGATGATGAAGTGGGCCAATTGATTGCTGAAGCAATGGAGCGCGTTGGCAACGACGGCGTTATCACAATCGAAGAGTCAAAAGGCTTCACAACTGAGTTAGATGTGGTAGAAGGTATGCAATTTGACCGCGGTTATGTTTCTGCCTACATGGTAACCAACACTGACAAAATGGAAGCTGTTTTAGAAAATCCATATATCTTAATCACTGACAAGAAGATTTCTAGCATTCAAGAAATTCTTCCTGTTCTTGAGCAAGTAGTTCAGCAAGGCAAGCCATTATTATTGATTGCTGAAGACATTGAAGGGGAAGCATTATCGACACTAGTATTGAACAAGCTTCGTGGAACATTCAATGCTGTGGCTGTTAAAGCTCCTGGCTTCGGTGACCGCCGTAAGGCAATGCTTGAAGATATCGCTACTTTAACTGGCGGTGAAGTGATCACTGAAGAGCTTGGCCGTGACCTTAAATCTACTACTGTAGCGTCTCTTGGCCGCGCTTCTAAAGTCGTTGTAACAAAAGAAAATACTACGATTGTTGAAGGTGCCGGTTCTACTGAAGCGATTCAAGGCCGTGTGAACCAAATCCGCGTTCAATTGGAAGAAACTACTTCTGAATTTGACCGTGAAAAATTACAAGAGCGCTTAGCTAAATTAGCTGGCGGTGTAGCAGTCATCAAGGTTGGTGCTGCAACTGAAACTGAATTAAAAGAACGCAAACTTCGCATTGAAGATGCTCTAAACTCAACTCGTGCTGCAGTGGAAGAAGGGATCGTATCCGGCGGTGGCGTTGCGCTTCTGAACGTATATAACAAAGTAGCTGCTATTGAAGCTGAAGGTGATGTTCAAACAGGTATCAACATCGTTCTTCGTGCGATCGAATCTCCAGTTCGCACGATTGCTGAGAACGCAGGTCTTGAAGGATCTGTTATCGTGGATCGCTTAAAGCGTGAAGAAATCGGCGTAGGTTTCAACGCTGCAACTGGCGAATGGGTAAACATGATTGAAGCTGGTATCGTTGACCCAACTAAGGTTACTCGTTCAGCACTTCAAAATGCTGCATCTGTAGCGGCTATGTTCTTGACTACTGAAGCAGTCGTGGCTGACAAGCCAGAACCAGCTGCTCCTGCAATGCCTGATATGGGCGGCATGGGTGGAATGGGCGGCATGATGTAGTTTCCCTTAACGTTAACCCTTGATATAACTAATTTATATCAATGATAAAAGCCACTTCCCAATAAAATGGGGAGTGGTTTTTTGTGTTTGGAAGAATCAATCTAAATTATTGAATACGCATGAAAAATTGATCAATGTCATCAATCTTTGATGCAAGATTTGGAATATCCCGGAAGGAAAGGTTTGCTAAACAACTCTTCAAGTAGTAGGTTATTTCGTTTGTATTTTTGTTTTTACGCATCCCCATTCGAGCATTGATAAATCCTGATTCTTTCACAACAGGGTTTTCATGTAAGAAGTTTGCAATTTCATGGGATCTTACCGTGTATAATGTAGTATCTTTCTGGTCGTTATAATATTGGCCTATTAAATAACCTACAATTGTACTGCCTTGAATGAGAACGGATGATACAAAGAAATCACTAAGGGGATTTCCTTTTTCAACAGAGTATTCCTCTGCGGAGATCTTTAACAGCTTTTTATAGGACTCTGTATTAGGGAGGACGATTTTAATTCCGCCAAATTCCTCAAATATACCTAAGGATTCAATCTCTTCTGTGGAATAATAGGTCTTTTTTTCTTCTTGAGGTAGGACTTCAGTTGAAGGAGCCGCTTCTTGTGATGAATTTGTTTGCATGAGAGAATCAAATTTTTCACTTAAAATCTCTGAGAGCGCTTCTTGAATGCTTTTTTGAACCAACGGCCTAACCGCAGTGATAAATTGCTGAGTTACTTTAAAGTTAAAGCGCTCTTTTATAACAAATTTAATAAAATTATCATTGGGGTTTTCAAAGATTTCCTTCATAACTGATTTAAATGATTGATAATAAATAAGGGAGTCAGCCATGGATTTAATACTTTCATAGTCATAAAGATTTTTAGAGAACTTTACCAGATTGTTAAAGTCCTCATCATTATAATTTCCTATATTGAAAACGAAAAATGGGTTGGAGTCCATAATATTAGCATTGTTTAAATCGGTAAAAAATTGATATTCTATGCCATTTGTTAATATACCTAAGTGGACGCTGGGAAATGTGCTAAAATATCTGCTTAATTGGGGAGCGCTTTTCGTAATTTTGTTGTTCATGGATTTTGCTTCCACAAATATACTTGGTTCACCATTAAGATAAATTGCATAATCAACCTTTTCATTCTTCTTATGGAAATCTGCGGTGAATTCCGGTGTAACTTCTTTTGGATTGTAAATATCGAATCCTAATCCCCTAAGAAGAGGCAATATTAGAAACTGTTTTGTAGATTCCTCATTTTTTATTAGCTCTTTATTATCCTCAACAGTCTTATTTAACGCTTCTAAAGTTTCCTTAAGATTTACCATTTTCGTCCCCCTAACTAGTCAATATCTAGATTATCATTTTAAAATTATGTATGATGGGTTGTTTTTAAAACTAGCTTTTGCGGATACCATTTTTAAACGTTATTGGGTGTATTCACGAATCTACTCACTCTTATTTAAATCTTTTTAATCACTCCTCTAGGATGTTTATTATTTCCAAATCATTCCATAGTAACATTATAATGTTATCAAATGAAACTTTAAATATTGTGTACCTATTTAGTATCATTTTTTATTAATGAATTTCCGATGGTCTACGTTGAAAAAAAAGCAAACGAACGTGAAACTGAATTTAAGTGGAAGTGAAGAAGAAAAACATGGAACTATTTAGTTAACTTTTCTTCGGGTGACAGGGGAAACATGGTGCCTGGAAAAGCCGCAGCTGCTGAAATTAAAACGAAACAACCTGAGGAACTTGTGAATCGTTTTAATCAAAGCGACGGCTAGCTATTCCAAACCATTATATGAAATAAGCCACTTATAAAATCAAAGGCAGAGTATGTCGTTTAGCCAACAGATTAACCCGAAAAGTATATAGAATAGGGCACTTTATTTGTCATGATGAAGGAATAAAAGCTGGATAAGCCGAATAAGTCATAGTCATCATGGTTTTGTTGTATTCTCAGAATAGATGATTGGCGTATTTCATTTGATAGTCAAAAAAGAAGGTTATTTTATGCGTATGAATGGCCTTTTTCGAAATTGATCGAGAATTATTGTTATCGTCTCCCGGAAATTTCAGATTACTGTGCCATGTTGGAGAGAATTAGAAGCTGGAGAGAAAGGTATGAATGTCCAATATGGAAGATACCACAGGGTTTTTTACCTTTTTAGGACCGATTAATTTATAGTCAGATTTTTTCTTGTCTTTTAACTTGGAAAAATTACACTAACAGTGAGGAGATTGGTAGTATGCAAGTTGTAACCAAAATGTTATTAGAGCAACTAGACATGCATTTCCATGAGAATGATTGGTTTGCATCCATGGATCAGGCACTTCATGGAGTCAGCGCAGCTGAGGCAGCATGGACAAGTTCAGGCATCAGCAATTCGATTTGGCAGATTGTCAACCACTTGATATTTTGGAATGAAGACATCATCCATCGAATTAAGGGCACAGAGAATCCACATAAGGCAAAAGACAATGAAGAAACATTTGGAAATCCGGGGGATCCACAAGACGAAAGTGGGTGGGCCCAGACAGTGCAGCGCCTTAATGAAGTCATGAATCATTTAAAAACGGTGATGGCGGACCTTGACGATGAAAAGTTAAAAGCCCCATATGCAGCTAACAGGAGCTCAATGGAGCGTTTACTCAGTAGTATCATGATGCACGATACATATCATCTCGGCCAAATTGTTCTGCTGCGAAAGTTGCAATCCACTTGGGGTGGGGTTGAGTGGTCCTAAAGCAACATAATTCAGCGAGATTTCTCGCCCTGTTCTAAGGGGAGAAAGGGAAGGCTCGTTTTTCCTTTAGCTTCTCGGGTTAACAAAAAAATATTCTGAACTATGTACATTTGGACAAAATAACCGTTTTATTTTGGACGGGCACAGAGGTAATTGTCGATCATTTTGGAAGGGCCAGAACGGACCCACCCCTTTCCCTGCCGGAAAGGGGTAAGTTTTACTTGGGCAAGTGCGCTGGGACTCGCGCGTTGTTTGAATACGGGCCAACAAACAACGGTCCTTATAGAACAATCCCTTATCGATGAGCGAATGTCGATTTCACATGTAGGAAACCTTCCCCTTTTTGAAAAACCAAACACACAATAAACGAACAATATAAAACGTAATAAATAGTGAAACCCAAGTAATATACCATTCCCAGTGGATATAATTGAGGAGAAGGGTGTATTTTTCAATGATGACTTCACCGAGCGTTAACACAGAACTAAATCCAACATAATAACCGAATCGATAAAGAGGACTGCTATCATTGGGGTACCAGACATTAAAGGCAGCACAAACGACTGGATAGGCATAATATTCATATACAAAGCTCGTCCGATTCACAGATGGAAAGCAACGAATAGGATATTCTATTAATCCAAGTTCTACTACCACTAAACCAATAAAGAAGGTAAATAGCTGCTTACACAATAGCGCAAATATGGCTAGATGAATTCTATTTTTCGGTATGAACAACAGAACTCCTGTAGCCGCTACATACACGAATAGGATGATCCACCATTCAATTCTCATGTGTTTCCCACCGCTGTTCTGTTTGAAACGAGTCCCTGTCCTTAAAGTACCAATTACAACAAACTTGACTCACAGAATAGAGAAAACCAAAGTCAAGCCAAATCGTATACCACGTCATTTTGTCATATGCAATTAAATCTGTATATCTCTCGAGCACATTGTCGAATAATGTTATAACAGAAATCCAAACAAAAAAGTATATAAATCTAGACCATAAACCGTCTTTTGATTTCTTGTTTACGTAATAAATCGCAAATGATACGGGATAAAAAAAATAATCAAGAGTAAGAGGCATATGAGTGGCTTTGGGGAACTCACGAACAGGTGCATGCTGCCAATCAAGTGCAAAAGTTATCATATCAACAAGCCAAATGATTGCTTGAAACAACAAAAATGAAAAGAAGCCCATACGCCAATCTTTGCGTGGAATAAACAAAATAAAGCCAGCCGTTCCGAATAGCCACATTGCAAGCATAATCCAATGCTCCATTAGCATGTTTTATGAACAACTCCATCCAAGTTAGATAGGTATCACATTTAAGTATTTTCTATTTCCACGTATCATATTCAAGACGTTAAACCGCAGTATTTCTTCAAAGTGGATTCTAGTTTTTCTTTACCTATATGAATTACACTTATTGCTTCAACTAAGTGCTTAGGTGCTGCGGCCATTCAATCAACTGTTTGAATGGATATTATCAATGATCGATTCATTTTTGGTTGATTTCTAGTTAACAGGAAGTTTAATCTTTTTGGTAATATTACAGAACCTTCTTGGAAATCCACATAGGCCAGAGCCAAGCAAGCTGATTCATTTTATGTGCAACCATAGCAGTAATCGTCCTTCGTGCCACCAAATACCAAGGTTTAGAATTGGCGGGGCCATTGCATTTACTGTTGCTGTAGCTGCGATTTTAAACATTGGGTATTAGTAATGAACCCATTCGATCCGGAAAAGAAAAAATTTAAAATGAATATCAATTTTAAGCCTACTTGGGGCCTTTTAATTATTAATGAAACGTATGCTGCAACATACAAATATTTATCTTTTCAGGATGATGTTGAATTAGTCGATATTCAATACGGAACTTGATCTGATACAAAGCCCGACCTATAAATTTTTCTAAGAAGCTGCCATTTGGGTGGCTTTTTCTTTGCTAGAGTGCAGCAAATTACTCGGTATCAATGAGGTGTCCGCCAGAGATTTACCGATCCAGATATTGGTACGCTGGCCGTAGCAGATATCCGCATCTTCCGGAAACTGGAATTTGCGAACAACGGCAGACATGTTCGTTATGACTCCCACACATCCAATATTCCCTCCTTTGACACTTTTCGCTATCTATTGCTTTATAAAAAATGGAAATTACAATGTAAAGATATCTTTACAATCATGATTTTTCTTTTTATAATACATGTAAAGATATCTTTACACATTAGCAAAAAGGAGACGTTTCTCATTTGAAGGTAAAAAACAGAATTAAAGAGATCCGTTTAGAAAAAGGGATTAGCCAAGTTAAAATGGCAGAAGATTTACAAATAACGAGACAGACCATCAATGCAATAGAAAACCATAAATACAATCCTAGTCTGGAATTAGCGTTAAAGCTGATAAAGTACTTGGACGTAACTATAGATGAAATCTTCGAATTGGAGGAGGAATAATATGAAAAAATGGGGATCCATTATTATAGCCATTATGATAATTGGCGGCATGAGCATTGGGTTTTACCTAATTGATCTATTTATTCCAGATTTACCAACTGGAACCGTAGCCGCGGGCATCGGAGGTTCAGTCACAGGGGTGGCCATTGTTTTAGTGGTAACAAAACTAAAGCAACTTAGAAAGGTTAATAATGTTCCAGATGTTGACGAACGAACCTGGTTGAATATCAAAAACTTTTATGCAATCTCCTTGTACGTTGTCCTGATTGGGAGCATGCTCCTTGTCTGTATACTATTCGCCTTTGGAATGAGAACCATTGATATAGGTGCATTGAGTATTTACTTATTATTGATATTTATGCTGCTTGCAGCAGGAACGTTTATTGTTGCAAGACGTTGAAAAAGGATGATAGTTATGAGAGAAGCAGTGAAGGCGGCCTTCCAAGATAAATTAAGTAATTTTTTTGGGGGGAGGCGGAAAATTTGAAATCGGAGGTAAGCATGAATATTGATTTTTCACCATTGCAAGGCACCATGAATCATATGGCAATGCAGCTTGCTATTATACTAGTCGTTCCTTTAGTAGTAGGGCTCATCGTAAAGTGGCTGCTGCTCTCTTTTAAAATACCGTTTAGGATTGCTAACTTTGGAGCGGTTTTGGCGTTTTTGTTTGCTTTTTATAAAACTGTTTTAGTGGTTTTATAGTAGTTATTAAGAGCCAGCTGAATCAATTTGTATAATTTCTATAACCATGTTCATTATGTTTTTTATCAATATACTTTTTACGTCTACAAATCAACCATGTGATTAATTGATATTCAGCAATTTCAGATATATTATAATATTAGCAGAACCCACCACGCCTCTTAACAATGCGGACCAAGGTGGGTCATTTTATTTCAAGGAGAAAAATAAAGTGGAATCTGATCACACTAATCTCTGAGTATGAAGATAACATTGAATTCAATCACATTGGTTTCCCTTCTAACTGGAAAGATCTATTAATGAAAGCAAATAACAAAAAACTGTAAAAGAGTGGTTTTGTCACTCTTTTTTACTGTTTTCTACCATTTATCGATATAAAGTTTAATCAATTTGAGCACACCTTTCAATGTGATTCTAGTAGTAAAAAATTAATCGAGTGGTTGATTAAACGACAAAAAACGAAGGGGATAATCGAGATACTCCCCAATGTACTAATGCTTTTGCCTATTTTAATTAAATGATTGATTACCAAAAATTTCTTGGGAAATTTGTGGATTATCGTCGATTACTATAAGAAGATGGAGAATTTGGATTGGGGCGGTGAACGCTTGTCGATTTATCAAAGACGTATCAATACATCGGCTAGAAGAAGAAAATCCAAAAAGAGCCACTCGGTTCAAGAGTTAATTGCAAAAGATATCGAGGCAATAAAAGATGATGGAATTAATCCTTTTCAGTTAATGAATAAGTTTGAAGTAAATGATTACTTACGGTTAGACGTTATAAGTAAACAATATTACGAAAAATACTTTCGGTCTTCTTTAGAAGACAATGTCTTGCCTATAAATATTTTAAATACAACAGGAAAGAATCACTTAGCGATCAACAAATCCGCTCTACTCCCGTTATAAAGGGGATTCCTGCCAATTCAATCAACTGTTTGATTGGATTATTCATTCCTAATCAGCTTTGTTGGTTCTTCCATTAAACACTGCAACGCAACTCATTACTTGCCCACCCTAATGGATTACTTTAAAAAATACCTAGTTCGCGGTTTTACGGGGTAAAATACGATCGACGGATTCGTTATTTTGATGTCGGGGAATCCTGAGAGAGAGCGAATAGATTCTGGATCGGTAAATTGGAAGAGATCAACAGTTCCTAATGCTCCTGTTGTACATGCCTCGACACAGGCAGGTGGAAGTCCGACATCCTGCCTTGGGTAGCACATCTGGCATTTACTGACCTTTTGCGTCTCGGAGTTGAACTGCGGCGCTGAATAAGGACAGGCCTCTATACATAACTTACAGCCATTGCAGCGGCTCTCATCAATTTCGACGATTCCATCTGATCGTTTGGTAAATGCCCGTTCCGGACAAACTCTGAAGCATTCCGGATTCTCACAATGATTACAGGAAATAGAGAGAAATGTTTCGGTATCAAGCTTGGAAACCCTTCTCCAGCGGACATGGGCAGGAGTTTGATTTTCATTTTTACAAGCAATTTCGCATGCTTTACAACCAATACAGTCATCAGCATTAAAGACATAGCCTAATTGTTTAAACATGTGCCTCACTCCATTTTCTAATTGAAACAGTGCTGTCATAGAAATGCGTACTAACATCAGCAGACACAAGGTGCTCCTGTTGGTGAATTAATTGATTGATTGGATTATTCCCTGACTGATGGGCCAGAATGATGTTTTTTTGCAGATAGGGATTGATTTTGGCTACCCCAACTAGTTGTCCATAACGATTGTAAACTTCAATTTTTTCCAAGTTGTTTATGTTATGGTATAGTGCAGCCTCATTTGATATTTCAATATAGGAGTCATCGTGGTGTTTATTCAGCCAGCTCAAACTCTCAAATTGGGAATGAATCTTTAGTAAAGACTGCGGTGTGATTAACTTATATTCGTGCTTCTCTGGAGATGGCGGCTCTGCTGCCCTGACATTATTTTGCCTCATTTCAGTAGGTGAGAATAAACGGAACTTTTGATTTTGTTTATGAATTGTGTGTTTCGCCTTTTTAGAAGGTCTTCTAAGAAGGTCCTCATAACCGTTAATTGAATAAAGGTCCAGTATTTCTGGTGTTAATTCTTCTTTAATCCAATCAATGGGCTCCTTGTCGGCAGGGAAATTAGAGAAACCGGGTGAAAGCTCATTTAATTTTAACGACAATTCTCTGGCAATCTGCAGGTCACTCTTTGCCTCGTAATAGGGAGGGATGGCTTTTTGGTTAACAGAGAGCCAAAAATGCCAGTATCCAACGTGCAGATCCTCTTCTTCGAAGTGAGTGGCAGCAGGTAAGACAAGATCAGAATTTTCCGCCGACTTTGTCATATACAGATCAACGGTGACAATTAACTCCAATTGCTCAAACAGTTTTTGCCACGCAATAAAATTATGGTCCTGGGTTATGTTTCTTGAGGCAATCCATAATAGCTTTAACGGGGGATCCGAAAGCTGTAATGCACTGTTCGCGAAATCACTAATGTCGACCTTTCTTGAAGCTTGAACCGAAGGATGAATCGGACCTTTGTGGTTTAATAGGGCACATGGGAAGTCATCCACATTAAAGTGCATAAAGTACAGACCGCCATTTGGGATAAACAAGTTTCCGGTTACAGCTGCAAGACTGTTGATGGCTTTGATGCTTTTGCTCCCGTACATATTTCGCTGAATTCCCAAGCCTGCCCAAGTCACAACCGGTTTAATAGAGCCATATAATTCACTAATTTCCGCTAATACCTGCATGGTTACACCGGTTTTATGGCAAATTTCATCGATTGATAATTCATTATCTAGATAGGCGCGATATGGGTTCCAGCCTTCTGTGTCACTCTCAAGGAATTCTCGGGCATGGCGGTTATTTTTAATCACGAGCTTCGCAATCCCTAGGGCCAAATACATGTCCGTGCCCGGGATTATTTGAATAAAAATATCTGCTTTTGCGGCAGTTTGCGTGAATACTGGGTCAATGACAATCAATTTTGCACCATTTTTTCGTGCTTGATAGATAAATTTCATTTGATGAACATTCGTTACGGCGGGATTTGCTCCCCAAAGTACAATCAGCTTGGCCCCTGCCATATCCTCCGGAATAGAACTGAAATGACTTCCGAACGAGCGATGGTTGGCAACCTTTCCCGTGAGTGCACATGGATTCCCAATCGGCTTTGTATGCGGCCCGATACTGTTGAACATACCTTCTGTTGCATAGTGAAGCAGCCCGAGGTTCCCAGAAAATTTATTGTAGCCGCAAGGTAAATTAGATCCATACCTCTCGTTTAATTCAATCATCTTTTCAGCGATAATCGTATAGGCTTCATCCCAGGTAATTCGTTTCCATTTTCCTGACCCTCTTGGGCTTTGCAGCATCGGATACTTGAGTCGATTTTGATTATACACATATTGGGTATAAGCATAGCCTTTGGCACAAAGTCTCCCCTTCGAATATCCATGCTCAGGATCTCCTGTCACTTTTATTAGCCTTCCATTTTTCACATAAGAAAGCATGCTGCACGTTCCATAACAATTCCTTGGGCAAGTATTTCGATAGATGCCGTCCTTCATACAAAAACCTCAAATCATTAAAGTTTTCTAAGCATTTTAACTTTGAATGCTGCCAAAATATTTAACTTCGTATTCAAATCATCCAGCTTCATATCAAGAATTTCTTCCATTTTTTTCATCCGATATCGTAATGTATTCCGGTGCAGGAATAAGGCCTTTGAAGTAGCTGTAATATCAAATTGATTTGTGACGAGGCTTTCAAGGGTGTTCATCAAATCTACATTATTGGTATTGTCATACTCCTGTAGTCCACCTAAGGTGGCCGTGTAAAATTCCTTCAAATCCTGCAAATCATGTTTGTATAAAATCCGTTCCAACCCCAAATCTGTAAAAAAGGAAATGTCGATTCCCATAATTTCACCTAGATCAAGTGCAACCTTTGCTTCCTGATAACTCCTAAATAAATCTGCTGGATTACGATATGTTTTACCTATTCCGCAAGAAAAGCTTCGCTCAGGATATTGTGTTGACAACAGGCGGAGGACAGTCCCAGAAAAGTCCTCAATCTGTGCCAAATGCTTTTTTTGCTCTGTTTCTTCACTTGGAAAAATAATCACCAAATGATTTTGCCGCTTGAGAGAAATCGGCTTCATATTTCGCTCCAGAAGTGTTCTTTCGGCAATATATAGTAAAGTGTTAATAATATGTTGATCGGTTGAAATATGATTAAAGTCTGCAATCGAAAATACAGCAACTGTATTTGGCACAGCAAAATTCCAACCCCAAATATGACCATATTCGAGAATTTCCTCTTTTTGTTTAAAATTCCCATAAAGAATATCAAACAAAAATACTTCCTTAAACTTCATTTTTTCTTTCCTTAACTCCCGGTTTTGATAAAGCTTTATGGAAAATAAGGAGGCTGTATAGGCGAGCAGAGATTCATATTCTTCAAGTCTATATGACTCGCCATTTTGAATGAAAAATAGGTATCCCAGTAATTCATTACCATGAGTAATGGGGGTGGCAAACCCATATTTATCGCTTTCTAATGTCATAATTTTGCATTGGAAAGCAGGAGTGCTGGCGGATGCACTTAGCTGCTGGATCGCCATAATAGTGAACTCGGAAACTCCGGAGGGTGATGATAATGCCAGGATTTGATAATGCTGGTCAGTGAGAAACACCTCAAGGGAGATATGATTTGACAGTTTTTCTATTGTGAGGGCGATGCTCGTGATAGATGTATTAAGCAAATCCTGTGCAATAGATGAAATAGTAAAATGGGAGTTCATAGAGTCAAGTCCTTTCTACTATTATTAACGTTATATTAATGATACCTCGGCATGAAAGATAAAAACAATGAATGTCACTAAATTGTAAAGTCCCTTCCATTCACAAATTCGTAAAATTCCCCTAGCGCAGGTGCACAAAAATAGGTCCGTTTTTTTGTTCACCGATGATATTTTAAAAAAAATCCCAAAATCTATAATTAGTTTATTAATAAAACTGATACTAAGACATGAATAGCAGGAAGGGAATTTCTTGCAGTTAGGAGAGAATCCGAAATGAATATAGAAAATAACCAAA
This sequence comes from Neobacillus muris, assembly GCF_943193175.1. GTDB lineage: Bacteria > Bacillota > Bacilli > Bacillales > Cytobacillaceae > Neobacillus > Neobacillus muris. Next base: position 61,626 of record NZ_CALPDF010000018.1, on the reverse strand, counting down.
TTTCAAGTGAGGAGCACCAATTATTGGAAGGCCGTTTGAAGTTTTATCAATTTCTCCAGCTTCTTTTACGGATGCCAATTACAATCAAGATTTTCAATGAGATAAAGGAAAAAGGATATATTGAAGGATTAAGAGAGTTTGATCAATCAGGTCAAATGGTACATGACTTTTTTTATAGTGAAAATCTCGAGGAAAGTATTCAAATGGCTAGACAAGACTTTTTTGGATTGTTTGTTGGACCTGAAGCCTTACTTGCCCCGCCATGGGAGTCCGTATATAGAAGTAAAGAAAAGGCATTATTCGATTTCCCAACCTTCGAGGTTCGGGATCTGTATAGCCAATATGGGCTCGAAGTAAAGAAAAAAGAACATCATCATGACGAGGCAGACGATCATATTGTTTACGAATTGGAATTTATGCTTCAGTTGATTGAAAGAAGCATAGGAGAGCATGACTCAGACAAAAGGAAGTCCCTGTTAAAAGGGCAGCAAAGGATGTTAAAGGAACATCTGTTGAAATGGGTGCCCCGATTTTCTACTGATATACAAAATCATGGGACATCGAAGCTTTTTATCGGGCTAGGAGCATTGGTAAATGATTTCATTTCCTTCGATGATCAGCTTGTCGAAGACCTGCTCCGTTCTCAAGATCAACCAGAAAATAGGCTTTCAGAATGTTAATTTGTTAGGGAGGGACAACCATTATGTTTAAAAATGTTATTGATCAGCTTAATGAAAAGAAATTTTCACGCCGCAGTTTCATTAAATGGTCTAGTGCGGTAACAGCACCAGTTGTAATTGGAGGGCTTGTAAAGGAATCAAGTTTAGTAGAGAAGGTAAAGGCTGCAGAACCTGCCAAAGCTTCCACCGAACAAATTCTGTCAACCTGCTCGACAATCAATTGTGGAGGCAGATGTTTCATTAGAGCACATATTAATGACGGAGTGATTACGCGCCTAAGTACTGATACGAAAGAAGATACATTTGAAATGCCGCAGCTTCGCGCTTGTATCAGAGGCCGGGGATATAGACAATTTGTCTATAATCCAGACAGATTGAAGTATCCAATGAAAAGAGTAGGAAAACGGGGAGAAGGGAAATTTGAGAGGATTTCCTGGGATGAAGCAATAGAATACATCGCCAAGGAATTGACAAGAATTACCCAAAAGTATGGACCAGCGTCCCGATATTCCAACTATGCTACTGGACATTCCGGCAGTATTATCGGTGCAGGCAACATGGTTCAAAGACTTCTTGCCCTAACTGGCGGTTACCTTGGATATCACAATTCCTATAGTTCTGCCCAAACGTCAGTTGCCACTCCATATACTTATGGGACAACGCAAACAGGGAGTACCTTGAATACATTATCAGATTCCAAATTAATCATTTTATGGGGGCACAATCCTGTAGAGACCCGCTGGGGATTAACGGATTATTATGTAAGAAAAGCAAAAGAAGCAGGCGTGAAAATTGTGGTAATCGACCCGAGACAATCGGATACCGCAGCAGGATTGGCGGATGAGTGGATTCCAATCGTTCCTACTACCGATAATGCCTTGATGGACGCCATGACATATGTGATTATTACAGATCATTTATATGATAAGAGTTTTGTAGATAAATATTGCCTTGGTTTTGATGAAGAACATATGCCTGAAGGGGTTCCAGAGGGTGAATCATTAGTCAGTTATATCCTTGGTAAGAAAGATGGAGTAGCCAAGACACCTGAATGGGCTGAGAAAATCTGTAAGGTCCCAGCAGCCACAATACGTAAACTTGCGCGGGAATATGCAACAAATAAACCATCTGCTCTCCTGCAAGGATGGGGACCACAAAGACAAGCCTTTGGGGAACAATTCGTCAGAGGTGGAACAGTTCTTGCCGCAATCACAGGAAATGTTGGTATTAAGGGTGGCTGGGCTTCAGGTTCAGGCTACACGAACTTAGTAAAAACGACTGCAGTGCCAAAGGGTGATAATCCGCTCGGCAATTTAACGATTCCATGCTTTCTATGGACTGACGCGATTGTCAAAGGTAAGGAAATGGGTGTGAAAGAAGGCGTTAAAGGCCTCCCTGAAGGACAAGAAAAGCTGCCATCCAATATTAAAGCCATGTTTAACCTTGCGGGGAACGCTCTGATCAACCAGCATTCTGACTCGAATAAAACAGCTGAAATCCTTAGAGATGAAAGCCTGCTGGAATTAATAGTCGTAAGTGATGTGTTTATGACCCCGAGTGCTAAGTTTGCCGATATCCTGCTGCCATCTAACACTTTTATGGAACGTTGGGATATTGGAACAACATGGGCGCCATCGCAGCATGCCATTTTGTCGCAAAAATGTATTGAAAGCATGTATGAAAGCAAATCCGATTATGAATGGCTGACCATGTTGGCTAAAAAATTAGGAGTTGAAAATGAATTTACCGAAGGAAGGACTCAACTGGATTGGGTAAAATGGTCGATTGAAGAATCACGCAAGAAGGACCCGAATTTCCCAACCTTTGAAGAATTTAAGAAGATGGGGATTTATCAAGTTTCTTTGGAGAATAACACCGTGGTCGCATTCGAAAAGGAAATAAATGACCCAGCAAACCATAAGTTTGCAACACCGTCCGGTAAGATTGAGATTTTCTCCAAGGATCTATGGGACATGAATAATCCGGATGAAATTCCTGCCATTCCAAAATATGTTCCTTCTTGGGAAGGACCACAAGACCCGCTGACCAAGAAGTATCCTCTGCAATTAATTGGCTGGCATTATAAAAGGCGGTGCCACTCCACTTTTGATAACAATAAGTGGCTAGAAGAAGCAGGGCCGCAAGTGATGTGGATGAATATCCATGACGCACAGGAAAGAAAGATTAAAGATGGAGACAAGGTTAGGATATTTAATGATCGTGGAGAAATCCAAATGCCAGTTAAATTAACAAACAGAGTCATCCCTGGAACAGTAGCCATTCCTCAAGGAGCCTGGTGGGCTCCTGATTCAAAAGGCATCGATCAGAGGGGGAATATCAATACCCTCACAACTCAACGGCCTTCGGCGCTGGCAAAGGGAAATCCACAGCATACAAATCTTGTGGAAGTCAAAAGAATATAGATTGAATTGAAAGGAGCAAACTTTTTATGGGACAATTAGGGTTTTATATAAATAATCAGTATTGTACGGGATGCAAGGCCTGTGTGGTTGCTTGTAAAGACAAGAATGACCTTGATACCGGTGTCAATTTCAGAAGAGTATATGAACATTCTGAAGGTGACTTTGTTGAACGAGATGAAACAGTTATCTCCAATGTCCAAACATTTTTTGCATCTATTTCATGTAATCATTGTGAAAATCCAGCTTGTGTGCAGGGCTGTCCTACAGGTGCCATGCATAAGCGTGAGGAGGATGGAGTGGTTGTCATCGATCACGACAAATGCATTGGCTGTAAATATTGCATGTGGAACTGTCCTTATGGCGCTCCACAATATAATGAGAAAATCGGAAAGATGACAAAGTGCAATTTCTGTACGGATTTGATTGAAGCTGGCGAAAGTCCAGCATGTGTCGGCTCTTGCCCAATGCGTGCATTGGAGTATGGGCCAATTGAAGAATTAAGGAAAAAGTATGGCAATACGAGGGATATTAAAGGGTTCCCGGATTCATCCATTACGAAGCCAAATATTGTCATCGGTGCACATAATTACGCTAAATAATAAGGAGGGATTTATATGCATGAATGGCCATTGTTGATTTTTACAGTTTTTACACCGGCCGCGATTGGCGGGGTACTCTTTCTATACCTAATTCATAGAAGGGTTGCAAACTCCAATGAAGAAATGATATCGATTATGAAGCTGCCGCTATTTGTCATCGTTGCCATTTCATTTATCGGATTGGCTGCTTCATTCCTTCACCTTGGAAGCCCGGAGAATGCCTTTAATGCAGTACGGGGATTTGGAAGATCGTGGATGAGTAATGAAATTGTTGTTACCGGTGCTTTCATTGCACTCATTTGTTTGACGGCCGGCTTGATGATGATTCAAAAGAAAGTAACGCCCATTTTGTTGGTTTTGACCGGAGTGATTGGGCTAGTTGACATTTACTGTATGGCAACCGCCTATGCGGTAACCCGAGTAAATGGCTGGCATCATATCAATACCTATGTGGTATTTTACGGAACTGCGTTTGCATTAGGACCTATCTTAGGTACAAGCTTAATCTTGCCGAAGGTTAAAGGGGACCAGATTAATAGTATTGTAAAAAGGGCCTTCTCCATGGTCTTGTTCGGAGTCGCGATTCAAATAATTGGTTCGTCCATGCTGGCTGGTTATAATCCGGAAGTCCAAATGATAGAGGGGCAGACTGCAATTAATAAGCTGGCTCCCTATAACAGCTTGATTGGAATCCGATGGGTAATCGAATTATTGGGTCTCAGTATCTTAGGGTATATGTCAATGACAACCAATAAGAAGATCAGTTATTCACTTGTTTACGCCGCATTGCTTGTTTTTGCTGCAGCAGAGGGAATGAGCAGATATGTATTCTACGTGTTAGGATCCTAAGCTTAATAGATTTTGAAAGAGGTGGAGAAAAATGGGGTTCCTTGGAAAATGGGTTGAGAGTTTGGATTACCAATATAACATTACCGATGCATGCCTTATGCATCGTAGTCCAAGGGCCTCCTGCACCGCCTGTGTCGAATCGTGCAACTATGATGCTCTTACATTTAAAAATCAAAAACCTGTTATTAATAGCGAAAAATGTGTGGAGTGTGGTCATTGTATTGCAGCTTGTCCGGTTCAGGCGATTGAGGGGATTATTCCGAAAAGAAACCTATCCGGCAACAGGTTAGCTGCAGATGATGCGAGCGTACCAAGCTTAAAGGAACTCCTGGTGTATCATGCAAAAGGAATAACCTCCATTATTGCTAGTAAAGGAGAATTATCTCAAGCTTGGAAAGATCAAGTTTGTACCGTTAATTCGATGCTGCAGCAACTAGACAAGAATCCTTTCCAAGTAAAAGTAGAGGAAGGTTTTTCGGAAGAAATGAGTTCTTGCACCAGAAGGGATTTATTTTCACTATTGGGGAAAGAAGGGACATCGCTTGTTAAACAAGTGACTCCTGCTAAATGGAGATTTAATCATAAAAGTTTAGATTTATCCGCCTATTACCCTGAGTATCAATTCTATGAACTTGATGTCAAATTGGAAAAATGCTCCATGTGCAAGGCTTGTGAAACCTTATGTCCTAAGCAGTGTTTTCAGATAACAGCACAATCCTTTAGAATTGAATCCCAGACATGCTCTGGCTGTCAGCTTTGCAGCAGGATTTGTCCTGAGAATGCCATTACTGTAACGGATCACATATCAAGGGCCGTTACACAGACATTTGATGTTTACACAAAAGTTTGTAAGGTTTGTAAAAGTTCCTATCAAACGTGTAAGCCGAACTATGAAAGATGTCCAGTATGTGCAAGGAGAAAGAGTGGATATTTGGATAGTAATGTGTGTTAAACAATAACTAATTCCAAAATGGAATTGTGAGAGCCCATTTCTTCGGGCTTTTTTTCATAATCAGCTTTATGCGCTTTAGGGATGAGATAAAAGAATTCATTCTGTAATCGTGTTTTTTGCTGGTTGCAGTAACAAAATGAGGTGAGTATAAATGTTGGAAAAGAGAACACCCTTACAGATAAATCAAGCTGTTGAAAAAATAATGGAACAAGAAATGATTGGGAAAACGGAGATTATTTCAATTAACGACTGTGACAACCGCTATCTTGGTGAAGACATTTTAGCAACAAATGATGTCCCTTTATTTACCCGTTCAGGATTTGATGGCTATGCACTTCGATCAAAGGATACTGAAGACGTATCATCAGAAAATCCTCTTAAACTAAAAATAGTAGAAGAGCTTGGTGCTGGCATGGTAGCCTCAAAGGAGATTGGGTGTTATGAAGCATCGAGAATCATGACAGGAGCAATGGTCCCAGAGGGCTGTGATGCCATTATTATGCTTGAGGCAGTGAAGGAAATTGAGGAAAATGCCGAAAAATATATTGTCATTAAACGTAAAGTAAATAAAGGAGAACATATTTCCTGCCAAGGTGAAGAAGCCAAAAAAGGAGATGTCATACTTAAAAAGGGGACGAAGATCAATCCTGGTGTTATGGCCGTTTTAGCAACCTTCGGTTATAACGAGGTTCGGGTTGCCGTTAAACCTAAAGTAGGAATAGTCGCAACAGGTTCTGAATTAGTAGATGTTCATGAACCATTAGAAAATGGGAAAATCAGAAATAGCAACTCCTTTATGTTATCAACGCAAATTAAAAGAGCTGGCGGAGAACCTGTCTATCTAGGCAAAATACCGGATGCTTTAGATGCATGTACAGATGCCATTGGGGAGGCGATAAAGAAGGTAGATATGCTGATAACCACTGGTGGGGTTTCGGTAGGAGACTATGATTTAATGCCAGCTGTATATAAAGAGCTTAATTGCAAGGTTTTATTTAATAAAGTGGCTATGCGTCCTGGAAGTGTCTCAACCGTTGCAGTTTTAGATGGTAAATTTCTTTTTGGTCTCTCTGGAAACCCATCTGCCTGTTATGTGGGCTTCGAGTTGTTTACTAGACCAGTAATTAGGAAAATGCTTTCCTGCGAGAATGCACATCTTAAGGCTGGGATTGCAAAGTTTGCGGTTGACTTTCCAAAAGCGAATCCTCTAACAAGATTTATACGAAGTAAACTATATGTAGAAAATGGAGAACTAATAGCGGAGCCTGCTGGTATGGACAAATCCAATGCCGTTCTTAGTTTAGCTCTTACAGATTCACTTGCTGTATTACCGGGTGGGAATAGTAGTTTTAAAAGAGGAGATCGTGTACAAGTACTTTTTCTCGAAAACTAGATTAAATGGATGAAATTGAAGCAGAGGGACGGTTCTTCTGCTTCACTCGGGAGAATGTTTTATTGATGTCAATTTGATTGTACTGGCTGCGTGAGAAATGTTTCAACGGGTGCAGTTTAGTTTCAGTGTGATATTCACAATCTGTATATTTATTGGTACGGATGAATTACAATTTTCCTAGTGAAAGAAATTAGGAAAAACATTACATCCTTTGACACAGGACTTATATCCATGCATTGCCAAAGCGAAAGGCTTTGATACTGTTCCGATGAGCCGTCTTAATAAATTACGGAATAACAAAAAGATCTCCCCGAAGTTCGAGGAGATCTTTTTATTTTAAGGGCTACGATCCATGTTACTACAAATAGTTGTACCTCATACAAAGGAAAAGTGTTTTTTTATTCCTATAGAAGATTTTATTATAAAAGGAGAATCCCTAATGCCGATCAAGATATCTATTAAATGGATAAAGGGAAATATTTTTTTCATATATTATGTGAAATAATTCACAAACCTGCTTAGGTTATTCAAAAAGAGGTGGTTATGGGTATGTTAACACATTTATTTTCACCAGGAAAAATTGGAACAATGGTCCCCAAAAACAGAATTGTCATGACGGCTATGGGAAACTATTTAGCCAATACAGACGGTAGCGTTTCCGAGAAGGATCTTGCTTTTTACGGCGCAAGAGCCAAAGGCGGCGTCGGGACCATTATTACCGAATGCGCATCGGTCGATTGGGAGAGAGGAAAAGGAAATACTCATCAAATATCCGTATCGGATGACAAACACATCCCAGGACTTAAACGCCTGGCAGACGAAGTCCATCAATATGATGGAAAAATCGTTGTCCAAATCTATCATCCAGGAAGACAAGGAATAAGCGTTATCAACGGTAACCTGCCGATGATGGCACCGAGTGCGGTGGAATGTCCTGCCGTGCATCAGCCGGCAGCTGCCATGACAGAAGAAGAGATTAGCGAAATGGCAGAAAAGTTTATTAGAGCTGCTGTCAGACTGAAAAAAGCTGGGATCGATGGTGTCGAGGTACATGCTGCCCATGGATATTTAGTACATGAGTTTTTAAGCCCGCGCGCAAACAAGAGAACAGACCAATACGGCGGAAGCTTAGAAAATAGAATGAGATTTTTAGAAGAAATCGTCACAGGCATCAGGGAACAGTGTGGAAAAGAGTATCCCTTGCTCGTCCGTCTATCGGTGGAGGAATTCGCAGATACAGTTGGACATCCTGAAGATGGTCTCAAGCTTCCTGAAGGTGTGGAGATTGCCAAACGCCTCGAAGAATTAGGCGTAGATGCCATCGACGTAAGTTCAGGAACCTATGAAACCATGAATACAGCGTGGGAGCCTGCCTCTTTTGAGCAGGGCTGGAAGGTTCGCCTGTCGGAGGCTGTAAAAAAAGCAGTCAAGATCCCAGTCATTGGGGTGGCGGTCATTCGAGACCCTGAGTTTGCTGACCAAGTCATTGCCGAAGGGAAGATGGACTTCGCAGGTTCAGCCAGGCAGCATTTTGCCGATGCAGAATGGTCGAATAAAGCGAAAGAGGGCCGGTTTGACGAAATCCGAAAATGCATTTCTTGTCTTTACTGCATGGAGACGCTGATGGGAGCCGATCAGTCTCCAACCCCTTGCCAATGCGGCATCAACATCGAGGCTGGAAGAGAGCTTGAATTTAGCAGCCTAAAGGAAGACGGGGAAGGACGTACGGTTGCTGTGATCGGAGCTGGTCCAGCAGGACTTGAGGCTGCGAGAATATTAGCAATGCGCAAGTTTAAGCCAGTCATTTTTGAAAAAAGCGATCGGATCGGCGGCCAGTTATACTTTGCCAGCCAGCCGCCGAATAAAGGAAAAATCACGTGGCTGATTGATTATTTAAAGGGACAGATAGAAAAATTGGCCATCGAAGTGCGGCTGAATACAGTCCCGACATTGGAAGCTTTAAAAGAGTTAAATCCGTATGCGGTCTTTGTGGCACAAGGCTCCTCACCTGTTATCCCGCGTTCTATACCAGGCTCTGATGGGGCAGAAGTACTGACGCCGATTGATATATTAAGTGGAAAAATAAAGCTGGAAAATAAAAAAGTAGGCGTTGTCGGATCCGGAATGACAGGTATAGAAGTAGCTCATTTATTAGCAGAAGAAGGAAATGAGGTCAGCTTATTTGAAATGGGTGATCAGATAGGATCTGGCATCTTTTTTCAAAATCTGATTGATGTGATGACCCATATGGGACCATTGCATGTTCCTATGTATACAAAGTATCGGTTAATGGGTCTAGATAACGGAAAAGCAAGCTTTGAAGCACTGGAGACTGGGGAAAGAAAAGAATTTATGTTTGATTATGTCATCCTTTCCCTTGGAACAGCCTCTAACAAAGATTTCATAGAGGAAATTCAATCAACCTTTAAGATGGTGAAGATTCTTGGAGATGCGGCAAAGCCAGGAAGAATCAGAGATGCTATGGAATCAGGCTATTTAACTGCCTATAATCTATAAAATTTGGTGGATAAGGAGTAGATAGTATGGAAAGATATGCGCAATTAAGCCCGATTATATTTGGAAGTGGCTCCATTAGGGTAGTAGGTGAGGAAGTAAAAAACCTTGGTTGTACCAAGGTGATGCTTGTATCGGATGAAACGATTTCTAAATTAGATGCTTATAAGAATTGTAAAAAAAGTTTAATCGATCAAGGGATGGAAATAGTGCCATTTAATAAAGTGGTTGCAGACCCGCCAGATTATATGATCAATCAAGGCGGGGAGCTCGCAAAGGCGGAAAAAATTGATGGTATTGTGGCTCTTGGCGGAGGAAGCGTGATGGATGCGGCCAAAGCCATCAATGTTCTAGTGAACAATCCTCTTCCAGTAAATCAGTATTTAGGAAACCCTGTTTACAACCCAGGCGTTCCAGTTGTCGTCATCCCAACAACAGCGGGAACAGGCAGTGAGGTTACGATCATGGGTGTCATTACCGATACAGTGAATCATATAAAAAGTGCTGTCCTTTGCCCGGCAACACTAGGGGTGTTGGATCCGGAGGTTACTATCGATGTCCCGCCTAGTGTCACAGCCTATACGGGTATGGATGCATTCGCCCATGCGGCGGAAGCCATTACGACGAAATTTCCCAATCCTAAATCTGAGGTTTTAGCCTTAGAGGCGATCAAGAAAGTGAGCAGCTATCTTCCGATTGCCGTTTCTGATGGGAAAAATATCAAAGCGCGAGAAGAACTTTTGTTGGCCAGCAATTTTGCCGGTATGGCTTTTAATGATGCCTTAGTTCACCTTGGGCATGCCATCTCTCATACGGCAGGGGCTGCATTCCACAAAGCACATGGAATCGTTTGTGCGCTTGCCTTGCCAGAAGTCATGAAATATTCAGCTAGTGCCAGGGCGGATAAAGTGCAACTAATCGGAGCAGCGATGGGTGTAAGCTTTGCTGGAGATGAATCCTCGGAAGAAATAGGTGAAAAGGTAGCGGAAGCTATCCGCCAATTAATCAAGAAAATAGGAATTCCATCTGTAAATGAGCTGGGACTTTCGAAAGAGGAGTTTACTGGTTTAGCCAGCAAAGTCATGGAGGACGTTTGTTATCAATATGTACCAAGGGAGCTATCATTAGAAGAGGTAACGGGCATTCTTGAAGCCATCTATGAAAATTATTAGTTTCAAAGCTGTAATTGTTGTTTAATGTTCACGATTCACTAGCTATTCTCTTTTTTTAGAGCTTGTATAATAGAGATACAAGCTCTTATTTATGTTTGAGGTGGCACACATGGAAATTGCGGAGTTAAAGTGCTTTAGCAAGGTATGTCAAACAAAAAATTTAACAAAGGCAGCCAAGGAGCTTTTTATCACACAGCAGGCCCTTAGCAGAACGATCAATAATTTAGAAAAGCAAATGGGAACAAAGCTTTTTTATCGGAATTCACGCGGAGTGACCCTAACCGATTTTGGCGAATATTTTTACAAAAAGGCAGAAGAGCTGCTTAAAGAATTTGATGCGTTTAACGCGGACATCTCTCATAAGGTAGAAGGAGAAAAGAAAAAACTGAAAATAGGTTTTTCTCCAGGAACCTTAAGAATACTAGGCGGTAAGGATGTTTTAGAGCTTGCGAAGAATCATCTAGGAATCGATATCGAAATTTTTGAATATGCGGATAAAGTGTGCGAAGCAAATGTTTTGGATGAAACCCTTGACATGGCCGTAACCGTTAACCCGAAGAATGAATCGAATTTTTCCTATTATCCTTTGATGAAACATCACCTGGTAGCAGTAGTCAATAAAGAGAATCCTATTTCTCATAATGAGAGCCTGACGTTTATTGATTTGAAGGACGAAAAGCTCATTTTAATAGATGACACATTTCGAATGCCGCAAGTTGTCCTTAAACATTTTCAAGATGAGGGAATTACCCCCAATATTTATAGCAAACTCAGCCATGATCTAAATCTTGCTTATGAGTTTGTTACCTTAAATAAAGGGGTATTTATTTTTATCGGCAGCTTAACGGATATAACCGCATACAATGACATCGTCAGTATTCCGATCCATGTCCCAACTGCTGCATGGGAAGTTGGATTTATTATTAAAAAGGATATAAAAATAAATCAGACCATGATTTCATTTATGAACTTGATACTTTCATTCTATAAATCCCTGGATATAAGGGGCTTGGATTCTGTTTTAGTAAAAAAATAAACCTGTATATAGTATTTTTTGCTTAAAGTGAAAAAAATAGTATAATAATGATTCATTAAAAGAAAGAAATGGAGTAAATCAAATGGTCCAATCAATCAATACAAAAGTCGATTTAGTGATCGATGCTACCTCACATATGGGAATTGCAGAATATGGAAAAATTATGATCGGAGACAAAGGATTTGAATTCTACAATAGCCGTGATGCCCGGAAGTTTATTCAAATTCCTTGGGAAGAAGTTGATCACGTAATCGCTTCTATCATGTTCAAAGGGAAATGGATTCCACGATATGCGATCAAAACGAAGCGGAATGGGAATTTTACATTCTCTTCTAAGGATCCAAAGAGAGTTTTGCGAGCCATACGTGAGTACGTTGATCCGAATCATATGGTCCAATCGTTAAGTTTCTTTGATGTCATCAAACGCGGCTTGAAGAGTATAATTAAAAAGTAATATTTACTTAACCTTGTCTTTTTTTGTCGAAATTAATCTAGATTTGTTAAATTCCCTCTTGTCAGAGTAATATCATGGTGCTATAATCCTAATGTAAGCTCATTAAAGTGATGCAGCAAGCATTGAAAAGGCTTTTATTTGATTAAGAAGCTGTTTACTTAAATCCATTAATAGCGTTTGCAAAATAAATTTAACTAGCCATTATTTTTTACGTGTTACTGATTCGATCAGGCATGAGTGAAAAGTATTGATTGAAATGAAGAATAAGGGGCACTCTATACCCATATCTTCATTTAATCGACTTTTTGCTCATGCCTTTTTTATTGTTTTTTGTTGAAACTGTAACCGCTTTAGATGGGCTGAAAGAATACTTTAGGAGTTTACCATGTTAATTTAAGCCGCACCATTAATATATAGGAGGTAAAAAGATGGTAGGAATTATCATTGCTAGTCACGGTGAATTTGCCAATGGTATCTTGCAATCTGGAGAGATGATCTTTGGAAAACAAGAAAATGTAAAAGCTGTTACATTGATGCCGAGCGAAGGACCTGAAAATGTAAAGGCCAAAATGCAAGAAGCAATCGCCTCTTTCGACAACCAAGACGAAGTATTATTCTTAGTTGATCTTTGGGGTGGAACTCCTTTCAACCAAGCCAACAGCTTGTTTGAAGAACACAAAGACAAATGGGCAATCGTTGCTGGTATGAACTTGCCAATGCTGATTGAAGCTTTTGCATCGCGCTTCTCCATGAACACAGCGCGTGAAATTGCCGCGAATATTTTGGGTTCAGCTAAAGATGGGGTTAAAGTAAAACCTGAAGAATTAGAACCAGAAGCACCTGCCACTGCAGCAGCAGCCGGGCCATCAAATGCAGGGGCGCCTGGCAAATTTGAATACGTATTAGCACGTATTGACTCACGACTTCTTCACGGACAGGTAGCGACAGCTTGGACAAAAACTACACAGCCTACACGCATCATCGTAGTATCGGATACGGTAGCTAAGGACGATCTTCGTAAGAAGTTGATCCAACAAGCGGCTCCTCCGGGTGTAAAGGCACACGTTGTTCCGATCAAAAAAATGATCGAACTTGCTAAAGATGATCAACATTTCGGCGGCCAGCGCGCGCTGCTTCTATTCGAAAACCCGCAAGATGCGCTTAGAGCGGTTGAAGGAGGCGTTCCACTTACGACCATCAACGTTGGTTCTATGGCACACTCACCTGGTAAAGTTCAGCCGAATAAAGTGCTGGCCTTCAGCCAAGAGGATATTGATACTTTTAAAAAGTTAAAAGAAGCTGGCTTGAACTTCGATGTACGTAAAGTGCCGAACGATTCAAAAGGCGACATGGACGAAATTATCAAGAAGGCTCAAGAAGAGTTAAACAAACAAAAATAAATCCAGAGAAAACGGAGGATTAATAAACATGGATTTGAATGTGATTCAAATAATATTAGTCTTTATCGTAGCATTTTTAGCTGGTATGGAAGGGATTCTGGATGAATTCCAATTCCATCAGCCGCTTATTGCTTGTACGTTAATTGGCTTGGTTACAGGAAACTTAGTGCCGTGTCTTATCTTAGGCGGTACTCTTCAACTAATCGCATTAGGTTGGGCAAACATTGGAGCTGCTGTAGCACCGGATGCTGCGTTAGCCTCAGTTGCCTCTGCCATTATTTTAGTTTTAAGTGGACAAGGTAAAGCTGGTGTGGCTTCTGCGATTGCGATTGCTGTTCCGCTTGCAGTTGCTGGACTTTTATTAACTATCATCGTTCGTACACTTGCAACAGCAATCGTTCACTTTATGGATGCTGCAGCTCAAGAAGGAAACATGAAAAAAGTTGAACTATGGCACATCATTGCAATCTGCTTGCAAGGATTACGTATTGCCATCCCAGCTGCTTTAATTGTAGCAGTTGGTGCAGGTCCGGTTAGAGATTTACTTACATCTATGCCAACTTGGCTGACAGAAGGTTTAGCAATCGGCGGTGGAATGGTCGTAGCCGTTGGTTATGCAATGGTTATTAACATGATGGCTACAAAAGAAGTATGGCCATTTTTCGCGATTGGTTTCGTATTAGCGACTGTTTCACAAATCACACTTATCGGTCTAGGTGCTATCGGTGTGGCTCTTGCACTTATCTACTTAGCGCTTTCTAAACAAGGCGGTTCAGGTAATGGCGGAAGCGGTAATACTGGTGATCCACTAGGCGATATTATTGATAGTTACTAAGAAGGAGGGCGCATAAAAATGGCAAATGAATTAAGATTATCAAAAAAAGATCGTATTTCTGTTTGGTGGCGTTCCACTTTCCTTCAAGGTTCTTGGAACTATGAACGTATGCAAAACGGCGGTTGGGCATATACGATGATTCCGGCCATCAAAAAATTATATAAATCAAAAGAAGATCGTTCGGCTGCACTAAAGCGTCATTTAGAATTCTTCAATACTCACCCATATGTAGCTTCGCCTATTATTGGTGTAACGTTAGCGCTTGAAGAAGAACGGGCAAATGGTGCGCCGGTTGACGATACAGCCATTCAAGGGGTTAAAGTTGGGATGATGGGACCTTTAGCAGGAATCGGAGATCCAGTTTTCTGGTTCACGGTTCGCCCGATCCTTGGTGCATTAGGTGCTTCTCTCGCTTTGACAGGAAACATCCTTGGGCCGATTATTTTCTTCGTTTTATGGAACCTTATTCGAATGGGATTCACGTGGTATACACAGGAATTTGGTTACAAAGCGGGCTCTAAAATTACGGACGACTTATCTGGCGGATTACTTCAAGATATTACAAAGGGAGCATCCATTCTAGGAATGTTCATCCTTGGTTCACTCGTTAACCGTTGGGTTTCTGTAAAATTTACACCAGTTGTATCAGAAGTTGATCTTTCCAAAGGTGCTTATATTGACTGGGATAATTTGCCTGCTGGAGCAGAGGGGATTAAAACTGCCTTACAACAGCAAGCTGCTGGTCTTTCATTAGAACCTGTTAAAGTCACTACTTTACAAGCCAACTTAGACAGCTTGATTCCTGGTTTAGCTGGACTCTTAATCACACTCCTTTGCATGTGGCTGCTTAAGAAAAAAGTTTCTCCAATCATTATGATTCTTGGATTGTTCGTGGTAGGTATCGTCTTCCACTTAATCCACTTAATGTAATAAATAGACGCGAGGGCACCTATCTCTGACTTGAACATGGATAGGTGCTCTTTGTATTAAAAAATACATACATTTTAGGAGGCTGCTATGCTTACTATTGGCTATATTGGAAATGGAAAAAGCACGAACCGATACCATCTGCCGTTCGTACTGCAAAGAGAGAATATAAAGGTAAAAACTATTTATCAAAGAAATCCCAAGCGTGAAAGCTGGGATCGAATTGCAGGCGTAAATTATACTTCTGATTTAGATGAACTATTAAATGATAAGGATATTCAACTGATTGTGGTTTGCACAAGAACGGACAGCCACTTTGAATACGCAAAATCAGTATTAGAACATAATAAACACTGTTTGGTTGAAAAGCCTTTTATGGAAACCTCAGACCAGGCAAAAGAAATATTTGCAATCGCAAGAGAAAAAGGATTAATCGTTCAAGCCTATCAAAACAGACGTTTTGATAGTGATTTCTTAACCGTTCAAAAGGTCATTGCAGAAGGGAAACTAGGGGACTTGCTGGAAGTGGAAATGCATTATGACTATTATCGTCCCGAAGTGCCAGAGTCTGTCCATTCTTTTGATCCTGCTTCGTCATTTTTATATGGACATGGCTGCCATACATTGGATCAGGTCATCAGCTATTTTGGCAAGCCGGATCATATCCATTATGATGTAAGGCAATTATTAGGACAAGGAAGAATGAATGATTATTTTGATTTAGATTTATATTACGGCGGGTTAAAAGTATCTGTAAAATCCAGTTATTTTAGGCTTAAAGAAAGACCAAGCTTCGTCGTTTATGGCAAAAAAGGATGTTTTGTAAAAGAAACCAAAGATCGTCAGGAAGAACATTTAAAGTTATTTTATATGCCTGATAACAAAGATTTTGGTATCGATACAATCAAACATTATGGTTTACTGACCTATATGGATGAAGAGGGTACCATCCACGAAGAAACAGTGAAATCTGTTAATGGTGATTATGGACGCGTATATGATGATTTATATGAAGCCATCATAAACGGTAAAGAAAAAACCATTACAGATGAACAAACCTTGCTGCAAATGGAAATACTAGAAACGGGAGTTAAAAACCTAAAATAATATTTGAGGAGGCCTTTCATCAGTTCGTTACTGCTGGAAGGCTTTTTTTTTAATTAAGCAAACTATTATGGTTAGCAGCAAAAGGTGAAGGCAGTATCAACAATGAAAATTTATGTAAGAAAATTTGACATTTGAGAAGAAATATTCAAAAAACATTTGCAATTCTACAATTTTTTACATTAAATTAATAGTAGGTTAATAGTAGGACCATATAATTTTATCGGGGAAGCGTTTGCTGAATACATAAAATGGGTGGACCAAGATTTTGTGATTTTTACAGTAAAAGGTTTACTAACTCCGTAGAGATGTGCCTCATTAACACAAATATTAAATAGAAAGGAGATTAGGATAAAAATAGACTTGTTTATTTAGAAAAGCCATTCCGTATGTGTAAACTCTAGTATTCTATGGTGAATAGAAAAACCGTTCCTCTGACCCATCACTGTTCCTGCAACAAATCCATCCAAAAAATGTGAATTCAAGTATTAATGGTTATCACTTCCTTGTTTTGTCCTGCGAGAACCTAGGAGAAACACGCAAATCATTCCAAACGCTACTCTACATCTGTGCCTATTAACTCAAAATGGAGGGGAAATATGAAAAAGAGACATAAGAAGAGCCTGAATATGGTCACGCTGGCTGTCTTGTTAATCAGCTTACTTTCGCCAGTGGCTAATAGCAATGTCAAGGCAGAAGCTCCTGTAGCGGCAGATTTGATTATCTCAGAATATATAGAGGGTTCCAGTTTTAATAAGGCGATTGAGCTTTATAACGGAACCGGTGCAGATGTTGACTTGACCCAGTACAGCCTTGAACTTCACACCAATGGTGCTGTCGACGCTGCAAACAAGGTGGCCTTAACAGGTACATTAAAAAGCGGTGACACGTACGTTGTATACCATAAACAAGCTGTTGCAGATATCAAAAACAAAGGTCAGCTTGAAAATTCAACTGTCATAAATTTCAATGGGAACGACCCTGTTGTTCTAAAAAAGGGAGAAACAGTCATTGATTCCATCGGCCAAGTTGGAACAGATGTAACTGTTCTCGCTGATGTAACTCTTGTTCGAAATGGTAATGTTACAACAGGAGATACGATTATTGATGATGCTTTTGATAAAAATAAGGAATGGACGAACCTAGGTAAGGATGTTTTCACAAATATTGGCACACATACCTTTGGAAGCACCGATCCTGGAGAGCCGGAAACACCAGTCCCAGCTATCTCCATTGCTGATGCCCGCGAAAAGGCTGTTGGTGAAACCGTAACGATTGAAGGGGTTGCAACAACTAATTCAGGTCTTTGGGGCAGCGAAACCTTCTATATGCAAGATGATACTGCTGGGATGTTTGTCTATAGCAGCCCAAAATCAGTAAAATCGGGAGATAAAGTCAAACTGACTGGAAAATTGCAGACATATAACGGCGAACTGGAAATGAAACCAGATAGTCTTGACATCGTTTCCTCCGGTAATGACCTTCCGGCGGCACAGGTTGTGACAGAAGTAACCGATGCTGCCCAAGGTGAGCTTCTCAAATTAGAGAATGTTACCATCACGGATATGAGTAAAGATAGCTATGGAACTGCTACATTCCAGGCTGTATTTGAAAGCGGAGCAAAAGTAAGGGTGGTCCACGATAATCGTACAGGCTCTAATTATGATGAACTCATTAAGCATTATAAAGAGGGCGATAAGGTTCATATCACCGGAATTGGATCTGTGGATGGAACGGGGTTCCATTTAAAAACGACTGGTCTTAATAGCTATGATTTGGTTAACAAACCAGCCGTTTATGCCACTCAGACAACTGGTGTTGTACCAGCTGGAACAGAAATCGAGTTGAAATCAGGCCTTGAGGGTGCAGACATCTATTACACAACTGATGGTGCAACTCCTACAGTTGAGAGCACAAAATATGCTTCACCAATTGCCTTAGAAATGGGTGAAACCACTATTAAAGCCATTGCTGTTAAGGATGGAAAGGCAAGTGAAGTATTTAGCTTTACGTATAAGATCCTAAATACGGAAGGCATCGCGATCCATGATATCCAAGGGAAAGGTCATATTTCCGACTATACCGGATCTTCCGTTACAAACATCACGGGCGTTGTCACTCATGTGTGGGGGACTACCAGCTTTGTCATGCAGGATGTGGATGGTGCAGATGCAGACCCTGCCACATCAGAAGCCATTGAAGTATACAAACCGACTCATGGCGTTGCAGTTGGTGATAAGGTATCCGTGGACGGGACAGTGACAGAATATGGCGGCGGGGCTGACCTGTCGAGAACACAAATCACTGGAACCTCTGTAACGAAAATCGGAACGGCAGCATTGCCTGAACCGCTAGTAGTCGGTGAAGATATCATCCCGCCAAACAAAATTATCGATAATGATGAAATGAAAACATTTGATCCAGAGGAGGATGGGATTGATTTCTGGGAATCTGTTGAATACATGCGTGTTTCATTCCCAGATGCCCTTGTCGTTGGGCCGCCATATTCCAATGACGTGCCGATCATTGTTAAAAGCACAACCAATAATAAGCTAAATAACCAGGGCGGACTAAATATCGCAAAGGACGATTACAACCCTGAAAAAATCTTCCTGGACAATGTCGGCAGTGACTTCCAGCCGGGCGACCAGTTCGATGGCGATGTAGTTGGTGTCCTTACTTATGCGAGCGCTGGCTATCAGCTCGTGACAGACAAGACGAAGCTGCCAGCTGTCATCAAATCGAACTTAAAACAAGAAGTGACTCATATTGTACCTGCAGAAGATAAATTGACTGTCGCATCCTACAATGTAGAAAACTTCTCGAACAATACGGCCAACACACCAGATGAGAAAGTAGCCAGAATTGCAAAGTCATTTGTAGAAAATATGAAATCTCCTGATATCATTACTCTGATTGAGGTTCAGGATAATGACGGCGAAACCAATTCTGGGAATACCGATGCCACACAAAGCTATGAACGCCTAATTGCAGCCATCAAAGCGGCGGGGGGCCCAACGTATAAATGGACAGATGTGGCGCCTATTAACAACGATAACGGCGGTGCACCTGGCGGTAATATCCGTGTCGGGTACCTCTATAATCCCGACCGCGTAACCTTGGTGAAAGGAACGAAAGGGACAGGAACGCAAGCAAACGCTTGGACAGAAGAGGGAAACCTTACACTGAACCCAGGTGTGATTAATCCTGAAAAGTTCGCTGGAACACGAAAACCAATCGCAGCCGAATTTGAGTTCAAAGGCCAGCGTGTTGTCGTGATTGGAAATCATTTGAATTCGAAAGGCGGTGATGAATCCCTATGGGGCTCGAGCCAGCCGCCTAAATTGGGTTCAGAAGCTGAACGCCTTAAATTAGCACAAGAGGTAAATAACTTCATTGATGCAGGTCTAGCGAAGAATCCTGACCTGAATGTAGTTGTTACGGGAGATATGAATGATTTTGAATTCACTCCTGTCCTTGAAACAGTTAAAGGCAATGTTTTAACCAATATGGTTGAAAAAGTTCCTGCTGAAGATCGGTTCTCTTATTTCTTCCAAGGAAACAACCAGGTATTAGACCATATTTTAGTGACGAATAATTTAGTAAATAAAGCTGAAGCGGATATGATTCACATCAATGCAAACTTTACCGAAGCACAGGGACAAGCATCTGATCATGATCCTGTATTGGT
This sequence comes from Neobacillus muris, assembly GCF_943193175.1. Taxonomy (GTDB): domain Bacteria; phylum Bacillota; class Bacilli; order Bacillales; family Cytobacillaceae; genus Neobacillus; species Neobacillus muris. The sequence goes on along the minus strand of NZ_CALPDF010000018.1, from coordinate 41,597 downwards.
TCAGTTAGATTTTCCTGATTTAACCATCGTCCATACCAATGATGTGCATGCTGCTTTAGACAATATGCCGAAGACAGTGACAGCCTTGAAGGATGTTAGAGGCACAGCTCCTGGATCCCTTCTTCTTCATGCAGGGGATGAATTTACAGGAACCTTGTACTTCAATGAGTTCCAAGGTAAAGCAGACTTAGCTATGCTGAACCTAATGGGCTTTGATGCCATGACATTCGGAAACCATGAATTTGACCTGGGTTCTTCTCCAGAAGGCCACCAGGCATTGGCTGACTTTGTTAAGGGTGCTGAATTCCCATTTGTGAGTGCAAACGTTGATTTTTCAAAGGACGCTAAATTTGCTGGAATCTTTAACGAATCGATTAAAGTAGATTATGAAAATGGCGAGATTTACAATGGGATCATTAAAGAGGTTAACGGGGAGAAAGTCGGTATCTTCGGTTTAACAACTGCAGAAACAGCTGATATTTCCAGCCCGGGCTCCATAACATTCGAGAACTATCTTGCAGAAGCTGAAAAGTCGGTAAAATCATTGGAAGCACAAGGTGTCGACCGAATTGTCGCCTTGACCCATATTGGTTTTGACGACAATGCTGCAATCGATAATGACCTGACCCTGGCCGAAAAAGTCGAAGGCATTGACGTGATTGTCGGCGGGCATAGCCATACTACATTGAGCCAGCCAGTGGTAGTGGATAAAGATAAGACACCTACTGTCATTGTCCAAACAGGCAATTCGAACGGTAACCTTGGTGTTTTAAATGTTGAATTCGATGAAAAGGGCGTAGTGGAAGCTTATGATGGCCATTTAATTGCAATCGGTGCCCAAACGGCTGACCCAGAAGCTGCAGCAGTATTGGCACCATACAAGGAACGAATTGATGCGGTAGCTAAAGAAGAAATCGGGGTATCCACTCCAATTGCTTTGGAAAGCCCGCGTACGAATGGCGACAATACAAAACCAAGTGTACGGAAAAACGAAACGATCCTAGGCAACTTGATTACAGACGGCATGCTTGAAAAAGCCAAATCATTTACAGGGAAAAATGTCATCATGGCCTTGCAAAACGGCGGCGGTATCCGTGCATCCATCAATGCTGGCCCGATTACTGTTGGTGAAGTCATCACGGTATTGCCATTCAATAACACACTGGCAACCATGGATGTGACAGGTGCAGAGCTAAAAGCAGCATTCGAAACCAGCTTCAGCCAATATCCTGGAGAAAATGGCGGCTTCTTGCATGTATCCGGCGGCAAAGTAGAATTTGATTCTACAAAACCAGCAGGAGAACGTGTCGTATCCGTCTCGTATTTAAATGAAAATGGTGAGTATACAGACGTTCAAGATGATACGATGTACACAATTGCCACAAATGCTTTTACAGCAAAAGGCGGAGACGGCTATAGCATGTTTGCGAAAGCCTATGAAGAAGGGCGTGTAACAGACCTTGGCCTATCTGATTGGGAAAACTTCCGTGATCATTTAGTCAGCATCGGCAGTGAGGGAATTCCAACTGAAGTGGAAGACAGAATCGTGGATGCAGCGGGGCAATTCGACTTAACGGTTATGCATACCAATGATGTCCACGCTGCCTTGGACAACCTGCCGAAGACAGTCACTGCTGTAAAAGAGGTACGAGCAGCTCATCCTAATTCACTGATGCTTCATGCAGGAGACGAATTTACAGGTACTTTGTATTTTAATGAATTCCATGGTAAAGCAGATTTGGCCATGCTGAAATTGCTGGGCATTGATGCCATGACATTCGGGAACCATGAATTCGATCTCGGTTCCTCACCAGAAGGTCATCAAGCATTGGCTGACTTTATTAAGGGAGCGAACTTCCCATTTGTGAGTGCCAACGTTGATTTTTCAAAAGATGCTAAATTTGATGGAATCTTCAACGATTCTTTTGCGGACGATTATCAAAATGGCGAGATTTACAATGGGATTATCAAAGAAGTGAACGGGGAGAAAGTCGGGATCTTCGGTTTGACAACGGCGGAAACAGCTGACATTTCCAGTCCAGGATCCATAGTATTCGAAAACTATCTTGAAGAGGCTCAACAAGCAGTCGACTATTTTGAAGAACAAGGTATTAACAAAATCATTGCCTTGACACATATTGGCTTCGACGACAATGCTGCAATTGATAATGACCTGACCCTCGCTGAAAAAGTGGAAGGTATTGACGTGATTGTCGGCGGACATAGCCATACCACATTAAGCGAGCCAGTCGTTGTGGCAAAAGATGCGACTCCTACTGTCATTGTCCAAACAGGCAATTCGAATAGCAACTTAGGGGTATTGGACGTTGAGTTCGATAAAAATGGCGTTGTTATGGACAGTGATGGCCGTTTAATTGCCATCGGCACCCAAACAGATGATAAAGAAGCAGCAGAAGTATTGGCACCATACAAAGCCAAGATTGATGAAGTAGCGAAGGAAGAAATCGGGGTATCCACCCCAATTGCATTGGAAAGCCCGCGTACAAATGGCGACAATACAAAACCAAGTGTACGGAAAAACGAAACGATCCTAGGCAACTTGATTACAGACGGCATGCTTGAAAAAGCCAAATCATTTACAGGGAAAAATGTCATCATGGCCTTGCAAAACGGCGGCGGTATCCGGGCTACTATCGATGCTGGACCGATCACTGTTGGGGAAATCATCACGGTATTGCCATTCAATAACACGCTGGCAACCATGGATGTGACAGGTGCAGAGCTAAAAGCAGCATTCGAAACTAGTTTCGGTCAATACCCTGGAGAAAATGGCGGCTTCTTGCATGTATCCGGCGGCAAAGTAGAATTTGATTCGTCGAAGCCAGCAGGAGAACGTGTCGTATCCGTATCGTATTTGAATGAAAAGGGTGAGTACGTAGAAGTCCAAGATGACACGATGTACACGATTGCCACAAACGCCTTTACAGCAAAAGGCGGAGATGGCTATACCATGTTCGCGAAAGCCTATGAGGAAGGCCGTGTAACAGATTTAGGGCTTTCTGATTGGGAAAACTTCCGTGATCATTTAGTCAGTCTTGGCAGTGAAGGAATCCCAACTGAAGTGGAAGGCCGAATTGTTGATGTAAGTTTGGAACCGGGTGAAGAGCCAGGAGAAGAACCGGGTGAGGAGCCTGGCAATAATCCGGGACAAGAGATTAAACCGCCTGTGGTTAAAGAAGGCAATAAGTATAAACTTAGTGAAGCTGCACTTCAAAACCTTCCAGAAAAAGCAATTGTAGTTGTTCAAGTGGATGACAAAGTAAATGCAACATTGACACTTACCAAAGAACAAATCCAGGCTCTAAAAGATGCCAACGCTACACTTGTGATAAGTAATGGAAATGTAGAGGTGCAAATTCCTGCCTCCATCCTTCCGGCAGCCCAAAATCTGGACATTAAAGTGAAGAAGATGGAAGTTAAGGGTTCACTAGGAGCTTATGACTTTACAATGGAAGCTGATGGTAAATTGTATCATAAGTTTAATGAAAAAGTTAAACTTACATTCAAAGTTGATCCAAAACTAATTAACAATCCTAATCATGTGAAAGTTTATTATTGGAATGAAGAAGCTAAAAAATGGGAGCTTATTGGTGGAGAATACAAAAATGGGGAAGTCTCAGCTTATACCGATCATTTCAGTACATTTGGAGTATTCGAAGGTGAACCAGTTTCTTCTAAGAATCCAACACAAACTGGCCAGGCCGAACTACCAAATACAGCAACAAATAACTTTAACATTTTATTAACAGGATTATTATTAGTTGCAGCTGGCGGAGTCTTATACCTTATTAAGAGAAGACGCATAAATATCCAATGATTATAGTAGTTTGAATGTGAAACTACACCTAGAATGACCATGGAGTGTTGTAAAACCAAAAAGAAAGCTGAAAGACCCCAACTGCCTTAGGCAGTTGGGGTCTTTCAAATCTATTAGGACCGTATGAAATGGATTGATAGCATCGGTTATCAGTCTTTTTCTTTACAGTAACTTTACAGTTAAATCATTGATATCCATTGTTTTTTCTTCTAATATATAAGTAAATAATTATTTAATTATAAAAGGAAATAGGAGATGTAAGCCATGCAAAAATCACTAGTTGAAGTAGAGCGTGCTGCCAATGTTTTAAAGCTACTAGGCGATAAAACCCGCTTGACCATGATCGCTATGTTAAAGCTACGGGAATGTTGTGTTTGTGAATTTCAAGAGATTTTTGAGATGAGCCAGCCATCGATAAGCCAGCATCTTCGTAAATTAAAAGATGCAGGGATGGTAAAGGAAGAACGAAGAGGCCAATGGATTTACTATTCACTAAATCAGCAAAGTGAGCTTTATGGACTTTTGGAAGATATTCTGGATCATATACCAGAGCAGATTGAGAAGATAAAATTGATTGAAAAAAGTAACCCTGCGCTTCGGTGCGGTTGTTAGCTTGATTGGAAATGGGAGTGAGAATAATGAGTACTGCAAATAAGAAACGCTTATCGTTCCTGGACCGATATTTAACGCTTTGGATTTTTCTTGCCATGGCAATTGGTATTGGGCTCGGTTTCTTTATTCCTGGATTCGTCAAAGGAATGAACAGTCTGCAGGTTGGAACCACATCAATTCCGCTTGCTATAGGATTAATTTTAATGATGTATCCACCGTTGGCCAAAGTTCGATATGAAGAAATTGGGCGAGTCTTTAAAGACGTAAAAGTCCTTGCCTTATCACTAGTGCAAAACTGGATCATTGGCCCCATTCTTATGTTTTTATTAGCCATTATCTTCTTGCCTGATAAGCCGGAATATATGGTGGGTTTGATCATGATCGGCTTAGCCCGGTGCATTGCCATGGTTATTGTATGGAATGACCTGGCTAAAGGGGATACCGAATATGCAGCGGGTTTAGTGGCATTTAACTCGATTTTCCAAATGCTTTTCTTCTCCGTTTATGCGTATGTGTTTGTGACCGTCATTCCTAAATGGATCGGAATCCAAGGGGCCGTCGTCAACATTACCATGCTGGAAGTGGCAAAATCCGTTTTCATCTATCTAGGAATCCCGTTTATCGCTGGAATGATCACACGCTTTACAATGGTGATGGCCAAGGGCAGACAGTGGTATGAGAAAGTGTTTATCCCTAAGATCAGCCCGATTACATTAGTGGCCCTGCTTTTTACGATTATTATCATGTTCTCTTTAAAAGGAGATACCATAGTCAGCTTGCCGCTAGACGTTATTCGAGTAGCCATTCCTTTGTTAATATATTTTATTTTAATGTTCTTTGTTTCTTTCTTCCTTGGCAGAAGGATTGGAGCAAACTATCCAGTAACGACCACCCTGGCTTTTACTGCAGGAAGCAATAACTTTGAATTGGCGATTGCGGTGGCGGTGGGTGTCTTTGGCATCCATTCAGGTGCGGCTTTTGCGGCCGTCATTGGACCGCTTGTAGAAGTGCCGGTCATGATTGCATTAGTAAACGTGGCATTGTGGTTGAAACGAAAATATTTTAAAGAACAGGCAGCTTAAAATCTAATCTTAAAGGTGGAATTCAACATGGAAAATAAAAAGAAAATTTACTTCTTATGTACAGGAAACTCTTGCCGCAGCCAAATGGCCGAAGGCTGGGCAAAAAAGTATTTAGGTGATGAATGGGAAGTCCGCAGCGCCGGCATCGAAACGCATGGATTGAACCCGAATGCGGTAAAAGCGATGAAGGAAGCAGGAATTGATATTTCCAGCCAAACATCGGACCTTATCGACATAGACTATTTAAACAGTGCTGATTTAGTGGTAACTCTCTGTGGAGATGCAGCAGATAAATGCCCGGTTACACCGCCAGCTGTAAAACGTGTTCACTGGGGATTTGACGACCCGGCAAAAGCACAAGGAACGGACGAAGAAAAATGGGCATTCTTCCAACGTGTCCGTGATGAAATCGGCGGCCGGATTAAATGCTTTGCGGAAACTGGCGAGTAAGAAAATTGAGAGTAGTTAGCTAATGAATGATTAACTGCTCATTTTTATTCTGTTGCCCTACTATTATCAGGGATTGTGGTGGCGCTTGCTTTAATTCCAGAAGCGATTGCCTTTTCACTAATTGCGGGTGTCGATCCGATGATAGGGTTATATGCTTCGTTTTGTATTGCTGTTACCATTTCGTTGCTGTGCGATGATTGGCCAATCCGTCATCAATGTTAAATCTGGCGGTAAGGACGGCTATCAACATTTGTTGCTGGCGCCTTTTTATTAACGCTGATTGTCTCCTTGCAAGGGATACTCGTGCAAATTCCAATGGCTGCATTAGTCCGTGTCATGTTTATGGTTTCAATTGGCACATTTGATTGGTCCAGCCTAAAATCATTTAAAAAGGTCCCTGTTACAGATACGATTGTAATCATAACAAGCCAGGCGGGCTCGAGAAAGCTGCTAATCATTAAATAGCCAACACCACTTCCTTTAAAGGGGAGTGTTTTTTTATCATTAGTCTCTATTATAACTGAACGTTGATTTACTGTGCTTGAAAAATAAACGGAAAAATTCCGCTTAAATTGGGAAATATGGGTATTTCCTTAAAAATAAGAGTATTTTTTCCCTTTATTGTATCCAAATCAATGAATTTTGGCATATTTAGAGCCGTTAAGTGGAATTTCTCCTCTTATATCGGCTTCCTAAGGGCCCGCAATCTACAATAGCGGGAAATTCTCCGCTTATTCATACTCATACCATACCTACACGAAAAACAACAATGAATCCTAACAGAGCCTATCATTAAAAACGTCTATTCATTTTTTGAGGCTAAAGAGGCTCCATCGTGGCATTCAAAATGGATTCCAACTATTTTTTATCCATATTCACGATATTGACACATGTAAGGGATTCTGGTAACTTAATAAAGTTACCTTTGATAACTGTTACCATTGATAACTATTTTTAGGCGGTGACCACAAATGAAGAATTCGCAAAAATTCTTTCATCAACTTTTAATGCTGTATCGCCCTTTCGAAAAGATGTTAAATGTAGAACTGAGCCGGCATGATTTGCACAGGGCACAATGGACCATCATTTATTATTTGGAAAACTTCGGTTCGGCAACACTGGTGGAGCTTTCAAATTACCAGGGGGTTGAGAAACCAACAATTACTAGGACCGTGAGCCAATTAGAAGAATTGGGCTATGTCGAACAGGTCCCTGAAAAGGATAAACGCAAAAAGCAAATGCAGCTGACCAAGTCTGGTAAACAGTTATATCAAAAGGTCCGAATGACAGTTGATGAATACGAAGAAAATATATTAAGGGGAATTTCAGAAGAAGATCAGCTAACCGCCATCCGCGTGATGGATGAAATAAGGAAAAATATTATTCAATAGGAGATGGAGAAGTTGGAACAAGCAAGACCTAAATTGTGGACGAAGGATTTTATCATCATTTCGGCTGCAAACTTTTTCTTATACTTAATCTTTTATTTATTATTGGTGACCATCTCGGTTTATGCCGTCAATCACTATCATGCCAGTGAAAGCCAAGCGGGTCTCGCGACCGGGATTTTCATAATTGGGACTTTAATTGGCCGTCTCGTCATCGGCCGTATCATCGAATCGGTCAGCACCAGAAAAACTATGTTTTTCGGCCTTATCTTTTGCATTTTGGCATCAGGCTTATACTTCATCGATTTAGGGACGAACTTTTTGCTGTTTACTCGATTTGTGCATGGTTTAGCTTTAGGGGTAGCTAGTACCGCTACAGGCACCATCGTTGCATTAATTATCCCGGCTGTACGGAAAGGTGAGGGGATTGGCTACTACAGCATGAGTACCACATTGGCCACCGCCATCGGCCCTTTCATCGGCATATACATGAGTCAGCATGCCAGCTACGCAGCCATATTTAGCTTTTGTTTAGCTTTGGGAGTAATCAGTTTCATCATTGCTCTTTTTATGAAAGTGCCGGAAATGAAACCAGCTGCTAAAGCGGCGGAGCCAAAAGGATTCAAGCTTTCTGGCTTTATTGAGCCAAAAGCGCTGCCGATTGCATTGGTTACCTTAATTGTTGGCTTGGGTTACTCTAGTGTCTTGTCTTTTATTAATTTTTATGCAATAGAAATTGACCTTGTAAATGTGGCAAGCTTCTTCTTTATTGTATATGCAGTGGCAATCTTGGTATCACGTCCATTTACGGGAAGATTAATGGACATAAAAGGCGCCAGCTATGTGATGTATCCCGCTTTTGTACTATTTGCAGCAGGGTTATTCTTATTAAGCTCAGCCAGTCATGGCATAAGCTTATTAATTGCCGGTGTCTTGATTGGATTTGGATTTGGAAATATGCAATCCTGCACACAGGCGATTGCCGTAAAGGTGACGCCGCGTGAGCGAATGGGATTGGCGACCTCTACGTTCTTTATTGCTCTAGATGCTGGTCTGGGTTTCGGTCCCTATGTTTTAGGATTCATCATCCCATTAACCGGTTATCGCCAGCTATACCTTATCATGGCCATTGTCGTTTTAGCCAGCACGGCACTTTATTACTTCATGCATGGAAAAAGAGAAGCTGGTACTGAATTCAAAATGGATGCTGCCTGATTTGACAAGGCATCTAAATGAATAAAACCCTATAAAATATTTAAAAATGAATAAGCAGCATGTAATTAGTGCTTTAAGAGGTCTTCCATCAGTTTATAAAATTGGCGGGAGACCTTTTCTTTCTATTTGGGTCTCAGACAGCTTGGGGTAATTGTTATCTTGTTTCTTTCTGAAGATATGAATAAACTTGAATATTCGGAAAATCGGCTGTAAACTTAATATACAAAAATAAATAATTATTTAATTAAGTTAATAATTATTAATAAACTGGAATGGTATGATGCTGGAGGACAGTCTAAAAATCTAAAGAAAACCTTATAAGGAGGGGTGTTATGGATGGTTTATATCTCCTTCCAAATGCTGAGGAGGAAATCATAGATTCATATGACGAGGATATTATTGTTACGAATAGAGAGGGGAAAATCATCAAAGTTACCCATATTAGCGGGAGGCAATATGGGATATCCTCAAGGGATTTGCTGGGGCAGTCTGTTTATGATTTGGAAACGAGAGGCATCTTTTCTCCTGCCATCACTCCTCAAGTGTTACGGCAAAAAAAGAAGATTGTCGTCATTCAGACCACTTTGGATAAGCGGAAAATCCTTGTTACAGGGATTCCGTTATTCAACGAACACAATGAAGTAGAGTACGTTTTAAGTTATTCCTACGAAGTATCGGAACTGCTTGTCATACAAGAATACTTAAATGAACTTGAAGGTGAGATGACCAAGGTAAAGGAAGAGCTTGAACTATTGCGGGAGAAAACCTTAAGTGTGAACGGTATTATTGCTGAAAGCAAACATATGAAACAAGTATTAAGGACCATCGCTAAGGTCTCCCCTCTCCAAGTATCGGTAGTCCTGCATGGGGAAAATGGAGTCGGTAAATCCTTGCTCGCAAAATTGATCCATAAACAAAGCCGATGGTCTGACGGTCCATTTATCGAGGTGAATTGTGGAACGATACCCGAGGCGATTTTTGAATATGAACTGCTGGGAGGCTCCAAATCAGATCCCGCGAAAAGGATTGGTTATCTCCAAATGGCTCAAAATGGAACCCTGTATTTGCAAGGAATAGATGAATTATCATTAGCGTCCCAAACCATCTTAGTAAAAGCCCTCAGACAACAAAAGGAGAGGTTTCGCATCATTAGCTCAACGGAAAAATCCTTGGAAGAATTAATGGGCAGGAAGCAGTTGAGAGAGGATTTGTTTTACCTCATTCATGTCGTCCCAATACATATCAAGCCCTTGCGTGAGCGGATGGAGGATTTAACGGAGGTCATTCATCAGTACTTTAGAAAATTTTGCGATAAGTATCATGTACAAAAAGAATTATCGAACGATTTATTTCATGAATTGATGCATATGGAATGGAGCGGCAACCATTTGGAGGTGAAAAATGTGATCGAGAGGCTTGTTGTCCAAAGCGAAGGATCTATCCTTACAAAGGATGACCTGCCAATCGAGTACCAAAAGGAGCCTTCCCAAATAGAAGGACTTGAAATTGAGGGACGGACGCTTCAAATCATCCTAGATCAAGTTGAAAAACGAGTCCTCCGCAGCGCGCAAAAGCAATACAAAACGACAACAGAAATGGCAAAAGCTCTGGGGGTCAGCCAGCCTTCCATTGTTCGGAAAATGAAGAAGTATTTTAATAACTAAATTCTAAAGCAGGGCTTCTTAAAGTCTCTGCTCTGCAGAGTACGAGGAATTCCAGCTTGAACTAACATAATGGTAAGGTGGTACTAATATGTATATTCAGCAGCTCATTGCAAAACTAGGAAGGGAGAAGGTCAGTCAGAATGAAACACAATTGTATCGTCATAGTCATGACGAATCACCACATGCTCCGGTAGAACCAGATGTAGTCTGTTTCCCTGAGTGTCCAGAGGATGTTGAAACAATTTTAGAGATTGCCAGAAAATATCATGTGCCCGTTACTGCATTTGGGGCTGGATCGGGCTTGGAAGGTCAAGCCATCCCAGTGGAAAAAGGCATTTCCTTAAATTTCGAAAACATGAATAAGGTACTGGACTTTTCACCTGAAGATTTGCTGATTACTGTACAGCCTGGAATGACCCGGATGCAGCTGAACAAAATTGTGAATCCCCATGGGCTTATGTTTCCAATTGACCCTGGGGCTGATGCAACGATTGGCGGGATGGCCGCAACAAATGCCAGCGGAACCACTGCCGTCCGCTACGGGGCAATGAGAGACCAGCTGCTGGATTTAGAGGTCGTTTTAGTGGACGGGACTGTGATACATACGGGTACAAGAGCAAAAAAGTCATCTTCTGGTTATCATTTAACAGGACTATTTGCAGGATCAGAAGGGACTCTGGGGATTATGACGGAAATCACACTGCGACTCCATGGGATTCCTGAGTATTCGATGATGGCGGCTTGTACATTCGATTCGCTCGAGCTTTGTGGACAAGCTGCCTACCACATGCTGCATAGCGGGATTCCTGTTATGCGAATGGAACTCATTGATGCTGCAAGCATTCGTGAAATCAATCGCGTTAATCATTTTGATTTTCCAATAAATCATTCATTGTTTATCGAATTCGCAGGTGCGAAAAGTGCGGTTGAGGAGGAAGTCGTATTAACGGAAGAAATAATGAAAGATCTTGGGGCGGAAAATTGGCAGGCAGCAAGTAATCCTGCTAAGCAAAGGGAGATTTGGAAGGCTAGACATGAATTATCATATGCATTTATGCATCAAAGCGGGGTTGACGAAGTGGGTGCAGACGTTTGTGTTCCCATATCAAAGCTGCCAAAGCTTTTGGAATATGCCCGTAAGCTTATAGACGAAAGCGGGTTAAAAGGGGGAGTTTGGGGCCATGTTGGAGATGGCAATTTTCACACGTTAATTGTATTTGATCCGAAAGCTGAAGGGGAACGCGAGAAGGCGGAACGAATAAATGATTCATTGGCATTGCGTGCCATTGCAGAAGGGGGCACTTGTACGGGGGAGCACGGTGTAGGTCTTGGAAAAATAAAATTTCAAGAAGCAGAGCATGGTACCGCCTTTACTGTCATGAAAAATATGAAACAACTATTGGATCCGATGGGAATCTTAAACCCGGGAAAGATCTTCTCATAACCAAGAAGAACATAGGCAGAAAACGATTGAACCACTCTATTTACATAAAAATACCCTGATATTTCATTGGAGACCGTTGTATAACGGACTCCTTTTTATATTCATTTTTAAAGATGAATAAAAATAAATCACAGAAAATTTAAAATTAGTGTTGTTAATTTATTCTTTTTGTCGTATAATGGCTATACAATTTTGTATAATTATTCAATTATGAATAGTCTTGTAGTTTTTATTTTTCAATAAATTTGCTAGCTATAACAAAATCATGATGTTTCATCAAAGGGGTCTTCAAAAATGGAAAAGCTAGAACCAGATTGGGTGGAGTTGGTAGATTCGATTGGGAATTTTCTTGCTCCAAGTATGGCGAAGGATCATCCCAATTTGCCGGTTGTGAAAGCAGAAGGTTGCTATTATTACGGAGCTGACGGGGTTCAATATCTTGATTTTACATCAGGAATTGCGGTTGAAAATGTCGGTCACAGACATCCGAAAGTCGTACAGGCCATTAAAGACAGTGTAGACCATTTGGTCCATGGCCCTTCGGGAGTTATTATCTATGAATCTATTTTAAAATTGGCCCAAGAGCTGCAAACAATACTGCCGCCAAAGCTTGATAATTTCTTCTTTGCTAACAGCGGCACGGAGGCCATCGAAGGGGCAATGAAATTAGCTAAATATGTGACAAAACGGCAATATGTTGTTTCGTTCACTGGGTGTTTTCACGGCCGTTCCATCGGTTCATTGAGTGTTTCTACTTCTAAAAGCAAGTATCGAAAATACCAGCAGCCATCCTGGCTTACCTATCAATTGCCATATGCCCATCCAGACTATTTGCCTGACGGGGCGGATCCGGAAGTGTTTTTTCCAGAGAAGCTCGAAAGGGACGCCGCTACCTTATTTAAGCATCAGGTAGATCCTGAGGAGGTTGCCTGCATGATTGTGGAACCGATTCTAGGTGAAGGAGGATATATCATTCCTCCAAAGGCATGGCTGAAAAAGGTTAGGGAAATTTGTGACCGCCATGGCATTCTGCTTATTTTCGATGAGGTACAAACGGGGTTTGGCCGAACTGGAAACTGGTTTGCCGCGCAAACATTTGATGTAAAGCCTGATATTATGGCGATTGCAAAAGGAATTGCAGCAGGGCTTCCATTAAGTGCAACCGTTGCCTCAAAGGAACTGATGTCGCAGTGGCCATTAGGCTCTCATGGAACCACATTCGGAGGGAACCCAATTGCTTGTGCAGCGGCAAGAGCTTCACTGGCTGTCATTCAAGAGGAAAAATTGTTGGAGAATACACAGGATATGGGGGCATACGCACTTCAACGGCTAAACGAATTGAAACAGAAGTTTCCCGTTATTGCAGATGTCCGAGGTATTGGCTTAATGATAGGAATTGCCCTTCAAGATGTTGAAACGGGTAAACCAAGCGGTGCCAAGGTGATGGAAGTGCTAAATAAATGCCTTGAAAAAGGAGTTCTATTCTACTTATGCGGTAACTCAGGTGAGGTCATTCGCATGATTCCGCCGTTAACTATTACAAAGGAACAAATTGACCACGGGCTTGATGTGCTGGAAGAGGTACTAGAAACGGTATAACACAGGAATACGGCAGCTTTGCCAAAAATAAATGACATGGAATACATAAAGGGGGATTTTACGTGAAGTTAAAAAATAAGTTTTTGATGCTTATTATGTTCGTTTTGCTTTTTGCGGTTTCTGCCTGCAGTAAAGGTGAAACAGCTGGAAGTTCAGAGGGGTCCAAAGAGGGCACTAAAGGGAAAAGTGAGTTAAAGCTGACATTGTCTGCACAGCCGCCAACGCTTGATACAGTGGCAACAAACTCCGTTGACTCAGCAACAGTGGCAAGAAATATTTTTGAAACGTTAGTAACACCAAACTCAAACTTTCAGCCAACGCCCATGCTGGCAAAATCAGTAGATATTAGTGAGGATGGAAAAACCTATACTTTTGTTTTAAGACAGGGCGTTAAATTCCACAATGGCAAGGAAATGACATCAGAAGATGTAGTGGCTTCCATGAACCGCTGGAAAGAAGCGTCTGTCGTGGCTAAGGATGTTCTTGGTGACGCGGTATTTGAAGCGAAAGATGATTACACCGTTACATTGCAGCTCCAACAGCCATCTTCAGGCTTATTAAATATTTTAGCATCCACCAAGCAGTTCCCAGCCATTATGCCTAAGGAAATCGTTGAAAAAGCAACTCCTGAAGGCGTGACAGAATTTATTGGCACTGGTCCATTTAAGGTGGAAGAGGTCAAACAAAATCAATATATTCATTTAACAAAAAATGACGACTATCAACCAGTAGATGGAAAGGCTGACGGATTGGCAGGTAAAAGAGAAGCACTTGTTGATGACGTGTATTTCTACATTGTAAAAGACGCGGCCACTCGTTTATCAGCTATCCAAACGGGTGAGTACGATATCAATACCGATGTTTATTTTGAGCAATATGACACGGTGAAAAAAGATAAAAATATTCAGACCTACCCAGACCAGTATGGCAATTTGATGGCGGTTTATAACAAGAAAAGCGGCTTATTCACTAATCAAAAAATGAGACAGGCCATCAATGCTGCTATTAATACAGAAGATATTATGTTAGCAACCTTTTCACATGAAGAATTATTTAACTTAGATCATGGGTATATGAGCAAGGACCAAAAAGATTGGTATACCAAAAAAGGACTTGAATCTTATAACCAAGCAGATACAAAAAAGGCAAAAGAATTATTAAAAGAAGCGGGCTATAATGGCGAGGAAATTAAACTCATTGCAACAAGCGATTACAGTGAACACTATGATTCTGCAGTTGTGCTGGAAGGGCAATTACGCGAGCTCGGTGTAAATGTGAAGCTGGAAACATTTGATTGGCCGACATTGCTAGAGAAGCGCAAGGACCCGGCGGCATGGGATATTTTAGTGACAGGTTACTCAACGGTTACAACGCCGGCACAAATTTTATACTTAAATCCAAATGACCATGGCTGGACAGATGACGCCAAGATTGCTGATTTATTAGCGAAAATCAACGCCGCTCCTTCAACTGCTGAAGCACAGCCTCTATGGGCAGAATTGCAAGAGTATGCTTCAAACGAATATGTTCCAGTCACTACATTTGGAACATATAGCCTCGTTGCAGCTGCAAGAAGTAACGTAAAAGGCTTTGAGATCTTCCAAGGTCCAGTGGTTTGGAATACATCCGTTCAATAATTGATGCTGCCCTCCCGATGCATTTGCACGGGAGGGTGTTATATAGTTGCAATGAAAGTTAAGTGTAGAGGGGGAAGAGCATGTATTTTTACATATTAAAACGTATTTTATCTCTTGTTCCCGTTTTATTCGTGGTCTCGATTGTCGCCTTTCTGCTTATCTATCTAACACCAGGTGATCCTGTTTCCGTTATGCTGGGGCAAGAAGCGTCAGCAGAGCAAATCGAAGCATTACGTGAACAAATGGGATTTAATGATCCGTTATATATTCAATATTTTCATTGGCTGCTGGGTGTGGTTCAGGGGAATTTAGGAGATTCCTATTTTATGCATATGCCAGTCGCAACTGCGATTGTTGAACATTTAGGTCCCACCCTTTCCATTGCTGTTTTTGCAGAAATCATTGCCATTATCATTGCGCTGCCGGTTGGCATTTTAGCAGCTAAGCACCGGGGGTCCTTGATGGACCAATTCGTGATGGGCTTTACATTAACAGGAATGGCGATCCCCAGTTTTATATTTGGTTTAATCCTCATGCTTGTATTGGGTGTGAAGCTCGGCTGGCTCCCTGTAGCGGGGTATCAGCCCCTGAGCAGCGGCTTTTGGAATTATCTGCAGTACTTGCTCATGCCGGGACTTGCCCTTGGAATTATTCAATCTGCTCTGATTGCACGTATGACTAGATCCTCGATGCTGGAGGTACTAAATGCCGATTTTATTAAAACGGCCCGTTCGAAAGGTGTAAAGGAACGTTCAATTATTTATGTTCATGCGTTACGGAATGCCTTGCTTCCAATCATAACAGTGGTTGGCCAGACATTTGGACTCTTGTTAGCGGGAGCGGTCGTTATTGAAACCATTTTTAATATTCCTGGAATCGGCCAATTAGTCTTAAATTCGATCCAAAGCAGGGACTATGCTGTGATCCAAGGTGTGATTTTAATGGTGGCATTCTTTTATGTATTGATCAACTTAGTGATTGATTTGCTATATATGCTCATCGATCCTCGAGTAGGATATTAGGAACATAAGGGGTGATAAGACATGAATGCTGTTGAGGTAAATGCGAATCCGAAAAGAGTGAAGCATGATCTAAAAAGACAGGAACGAGCACTTTGGCTGCGTCGTTTTTTTTCAAATAAATGGATGGTGACAGGCAGCATCATTATAGTTTTGCTGCTTCTGCTTGCCATTCTTGGTCCAAAATTAACTCCTTATGATCCTTATAAAATGGTGGTAAAGGAGCGTCTGGAAGCACCCAGCGCCCATCATTTGCTTGGAACGGATAACTTTGGCCGTGACTTGTTAACACGAATTATTTATGGAGCGAAGGTATCCATGTGGGTCGGTTTTGCATCTGCTCTTTTGTCATCCATTATTGGGTTGGCGATTGGGTTGACAGCCAGCTATTTTCGTTATTTAGACAATATTTTGATGCGGATTTGTGATGGATTGCTCGCATTTCCAGCCATTTTGTTCGCCATTGCCTTAATGGCGGTCCTCGGTGCAAAAACTGAAAATGTCATAATTGCCTTAACCATTGTATTTTCTCCGGAAGTGGCCAGAATTGTCCGTTCCCGGGCACTAGTTGTCAGGGAGGAAACCTATATAGAGGCCATTCGGAGCCAGGGGGCAAGCGCTGCAAGGATTATTTGGAAGCATATCGCGCCAAATACGATTTCACCATTGCTTGTCAAAGCGACATTTGTTTTTTCTGAAGCCGTAATCGTTGAGGCAACTTTGAGCTTTTTAGGGGCCGGAGTACCTGCTCCTGACCCAAGCTGGGGCAATATTTTATCCGATGGAAAAGATGTGATCTATACCGGCTGGTGGATGACCGTTTTTCCAGCTGCGTTTATTATTTTATCCGTGCTCGGTTTGAATTTGCTTGGGGATGGATTACGGGACTTAATTGACCCGCAATCTACTTCGAAATAATGGCCGGCAGTGATTCCATGAAGAAAATAGGGGGAAATAGGTATGGGTCAACCTCTTCTTGAAATTAATAATTTACAAACTCATTTTAATACAGAGCGCGGTCGAGTCACTGCAGTGGATGGAATTTCATTTTCTGTTGAAAAAGGAGAAATCCTCGGAGTCGTGGGAGAGTCTGGATGCGGGAAAAGTGTAACCGCTCAATCCATACTAAGGCTGTTTGATGAAAAATACACGGCCAGCTATGATGGTGAAATCAAGCTGCAAGGGGAAGATTTGCTAAAGCTATCAAAAGCCAATATGGAAAAAATTCGCGGCAATGAAGTTTCGATGATTTTTCAGGATCCGTTAAGCTCCTTGAACCCGGTTTTTACCATTGGGTTTCAATTAACAGAAACGATTAGAATCCATCAAAAACATACAAAACAAGAAGCGTATCAAATGGCAATTGAGCTGCTTCGGATGACGGGAATTCCTTCACCTGAAAAGCGTATTGATGAATATCCCCATCAGCTCTCAGGAGGGATGAGACAGCGCGTAATGATTGCAATGGCGCTGGCATGCAAGCCTAAGCTTTTGATAGCAGATGAACCAACAACAGCTTTAGATGTAACGATTCAAGCACAAATATTGGATCTCATTTTGGAACTGAATGAGGAGCTTGGAATGGCAGTTGTTTTTATCACCCATGATTTAGGGGTTGTCGCCGAGATTTGTACACGCGTCGTGGTCATGTACCTTGGGCAGGTGGTCGAGGAAGCGAATGTCGAAGACTTGTTTACAAATCCATTGCATCCCTACACAAAAGGATTGATGAAATCCATTCCTCAAATAGAAGGGAATCGATCTGAAAAGCTGAATGTCATTGGAGGAACGGTACCAGCGTTAACTGACATCCCAAAAGGGTGCCGATTTGCCACACGGTGCGAATATGCCAATGACTTATGTAAGGAAAAAGCTCCTGACCTCCAATTGCATGAAGGACATCATAAGGTAAGATGCTGGCATTATGCAGACATTGCCAGAAAGGAGGCAGTCGAACATGCCATACCAACAAGCTGAACCGATTTTAGAGGTACAAGGATTAAAAAAATACTATTCTGTAAAAGGAATGAGAAGAGAATTTAAAAATCAACAAGTGAAGGCTGTCGATGACGTCTCTTTTACACTAAATAAAGGTGAAACGTTAGGATTAGTCGGGGAGTCTGGCTGTGGAAAAAGTACAACCGGGAGAGCGATATTACGATTAATTGAGCCTTCTGCCGGAAAGGTTTTGTACAACCATGAGGACATATTAAAAAAGCCGGCGCGTGAGTTTCGCAAGATTCAAAAAGACATGCAAATGGTGTTCCAGGATCCGTTTTCTTCATTAAATCCGAGAATCCGGATTGGCGAGAGCATAAAGGAATCATTAACGATCCACTCGATTGGGAACAGGAACGAACGGGAAGAAATGGTGATGGATATTCTCGGAAAAGTTGGTCTGCGGCCTGATCACTATTTCAGATTCCCGCATGAATTTTCTGGCGGGCAGAGACAGCGGATTGGCTTGGCAAGAGCGTTAGTGGCCAACCCTAGTATCCTCATTTTAGACGAGCCAGTATCAGGACTGGATGTATCGATCCAATCGCAAATATTAAACTTATTGCAGGACCTGCAGGATGAATTTAAACTGTCTTCCTTATTTATTTCTCATGATATGAGTGTCGTCCGTCATATTTCGGACCGGGTTGGAGTCATGTACTTAGGGAAACTGATGGAAGAGGCCGATACGGATACGTTATTTTCAAATCCTGTCCACCCCTATACAAAATCCTTGCTCTCAGCTGTTCCGATTGCAAAAGTCGGAAGAAAGCGAGAAAGAATCGTATTGAAAGGTGAAATCCCGTCCCCTTTAAATCCTCCTTCTGGCTGCATCTTCCATACGAGATGTCCGTATGCAATGGATGTTTGTAAGCAAGTGGTGCCGGAAAAAATACAGATTCAAGACCGTCATACGGTTGCATGCCATTTGTATAACTAGGAAAGATGAAAGGGAGAAGATGATCAACATGAATTGGAAAAAAGAAGCCGAACGTCAAAAGGACGCGTACTTGGCTAGCACAATTGAATTTTTAAAGATTCCAAGTGTATTGGATGAAACCACTATTGGGGAAAATGCTCCATTTGGACGCCCGATTGCAGAGGCACTGGAGTATATTTTAGATTTTTGTAAAGAGTTAGGGTTTACTGTCCATAATGAACAAGGGTATGCAGGGCATGCCGATTATGGCACGGGAGATGAATTTATCGGCATTCTATGTCATGTTGATGTTGTCCCGGCCGGAAATGATTGGACTTCCCCTCCGTTTCAGCCGGAAGTGCGGGAAGGAAGATTGTATGCTCGCGGGTCCAATGATGACAAAGGGCCCACAATGGCAGCTGTCTATGCAGTCAAAATCATTAAGGAATTGGGTCTTCCATTGAGGAAGAAAATACGCCTCATTTTCGGAACAGATGAGGAAAATGGCGAATGGCTGGGGATTCAAAAATATTTTGAACAGCAGCCCGTGCCGGCAATGGGTTTTGCCCCTGATGCTTATTTTCCCATCGTTTCAACTGAAAAAGGGATATTATCCTGTCATTTTACCCAACCCTATAAGACTATAAGTGAAAAGTGTACCGGCTGGAAGCTTGAGTCCTTTGTATGCGGCGACCGTGTGAATATGGTTCCTGATCAAGTGAAGGTGGTCCTTGCTGGAGGAGAAGATGCAACGGCTGTGGAAGCGGCATTTGCTTCATTTTTACAGGATCACCGTATCCAAGGAACGGCTGACGTGGAGAGCGGCAAGGTTTTATTAAGCTTAGAAGGGATCTCTCATCATGCAATGGAGCCGGATAAAGGATTAAATGCAGGCTTGGCAATGGCCAGATTCCTTAAAGCGATCGAGTTAGATGAAAGAGGACAGAAATTCATTTCACTATTATGCAATCACTTTGTAGACGGATTTTTTGGAGATAAACTAGGCATTTCTGTAGAGGATGAGATTAGTGGAAGGTTAACGGTAAACCCTGGCACTTTCTACTATGTCGCTGAAGGAGATGCCCAAGTCGGACTGAGCATCCGCTATCCTGTGACGACCGACTTTGCTGCGGTTATGAATCGGCTGCAGGAGGCGGCAGGGTTATATGATTATCATATTTCACCTGATTTTGTTAACAAACCGCCGCACCATATCGGTAAGGACCATGAATTAATCAAAACGCTGCAAAAGGTCTACGAGGAACAAACGGGCGAACCTGCGGAGCTGCTAGCCATTAGCGGCGGCACCTATGGCCGTGCGATGAAAAGTGGTGTAGCGTTTGGTCCATTTTTCCCTGGCGAAGTGGACACGGCTCACCAAAAGGATGAATACATCGACTTAGAAAACATGAACCGGGCAATAGCGATTTATGCTCAAGCTATATATGAATTAGCAAAATAATAAAAGGGTCTTTCACTAGTTTTCTAAACGGGTGGGAGGCTTTTTTATTCCTCTTTCTAATATACTGCCAAATAGGTTGGTTTACGCTTCATCCTACTACTTTCGCTCTACAAAATTAGGTATTTGTGCGGATTTTAATAAACTGTAAATATTTGTAAAATTTCAATAGTACGATTGCGTACACCATTAAAAAGGAGGAATTCTATGTTTAGGAGGAAGCTTCGAACGGGATTAATCGTGTTGCTTATGTCACTGACCATTCTATCTCCACATGCATCCAAAGCAGCTGCAGCTAATTCTTCATCTGTACCACAGACAGCTTTCATGGCTCCATCAACCACCACCCAGTCAGCCCAAAAGTGGGACAACACGATGTATGACCGTTTCGAACAATATGCTAGTTATACAACCATGAAGGATGTTAAGATTACCATGCGGGATGGAATCGTCCTATATGCGGACATCCATATACCAGACGGCGATGGTCCGTTTCCTGTCATTCTGACGCAAACCCCTTACAACAAAAACACCCCAGTGAACTTTCATAAAAACGAATACTTGATTAAACGCGGCTATGTCCATGTGGCTGTCGATGTCCGTGGTACAGGAGCCTCTCAAGGTACATGGGATTCATTTGGTCTCGCTGAACAGCAGGATGGCAAGGAATTGGTCGAGTGGGCCGCAAGCCAGCCGTGGAGCAATGGAAAAGTAGGACTGTATGGCCCTTCCTACATGGGCATCAACCAGTTTTTCACTGCTGCCCAGCATCCGAAAGGCTTAAAGGCAATTTTCCCGATTGTCCCAATGGCGGATGAATACCGCGATATCGTGATGTCAGGCGGACTTGTCAATACGGGCTTTATCCCATTATGGATGGGTCTTGTCGCAGGGATGGGTTTGCAGCCGCCAAGCTATACATGGCAGAATCCGCTTGGCGCTGTGTCTGTTTTGCTTAGCCATACTGGGGGAGTCACAAATTTTCCGGCATCGGCGATTACCTCCGCTCTTAGCGGCGGCGACTTCGCTTATGATGGACCGGCAGCCTGGATGCGTTCACCGTATTATATGGCTGACCAAGTAGACGTGCCGGCCTTCATATCTGGCGGTTTGCATGACTTATTCCAGCGCGGAGAACCGCTTTTATACGAAAAACTGAAAGCTAGAGGTGTCACGGCTAAGCTGCTGATGGGTCCTTGGACACATGGCGATTTTGGAAGCGGTTTACCGGTGGATAACGTTCCAAGTTTGGATCAAATGGCGCTTAGATGGTTTGACCAGTATTTAAAAAATATCAACACGCATATCGAGCAGATTCCGGATGTAACACAATACGTGCTTGGGGATGGACACTACGAAGTGCAGCCAGGCTGGCCCCATGCAAAAGCTGATGCGCAAAAGTTCTATCTGCGGGGGAATAAGACTTTAACAAAGGAAGCTCCTGCAAAGGGTGAGGCATCAAAAATTATGCTCCAGCAGCCGGTTAACGGGATCTGTTCACAAAGTACATCCCAATGGACAGCAGGGCAGCTCGCTGTCATTCCGTGTACAAAGGATAATCGGCTGACGGAATTAACAGAAGTGACCTATACTACTCCGCCGATGTCAAAAGACTTTAAGATTTCCGGGCCAATTGCCGCGAATATTTTTGCTAAAACAACGGCAAGGGAATTAGTGTTATCCGTCCGAATTACCGATGTGGCGCCTGATGGGTCGTCTACAGAACTAACGGCAGGCTGGCTTGCAGCTTCGCACCGGGCAGTCGACTCGTCGAAAAGCAGGTTCTTAAATGGAGAAAATGTCCAGCCGTGGCATCCATTCACAAAAGAAGCACAGCAAACCGTTCAACCGAACGAAGTAATGGAATTGAACGTGGAGATTTTCCCAACCAATGCAGAGATCAAAGAAGGGCACAGTTTGCGGGTCGCCATTGGACCAAGTGATTTTCCACATACAGTGGCGCCGCTGCCATCGTTATTGAATGGCCTGGTTGGTGTTGCGACCATCTTATCCGATAAAGCCCACCCATCATCGGTTGTTCTCCCTGTGGTAGAATAAATAGAAAAAGAACATGGAAGTGATCTTTCCATGTTCTTTTTCTATTGTCTCTGATAAGCACGGTTCTGAGTATAATCCGCCATTATGTTATAATTTATAATGTTTGTGCATTAGAAAGGAGCAGCGGAAATGGAATTATTAAATGCAAAGACTCAAACTAAATCTACCTATACATATATGCTCATAATGGGCATCATCTTGATTGCCTTTAATCTGCGCCCGTCGATTACTTCGCTGGGACCGTTAGTAGGGATGATACAAAAAGATATGGGGCTGGCTCATTGGAGTGCCGGTTTATTGATGAGCCTTCCATTAGTCGTTTTTGCCGTCATGTCTCCTCTTGTCCCAAAAGTTGCCAGCCGTTTATCGAACGAGAGGACATTGCTTATAGGTTTAACATTTCTTTTTATCGGGATTGCCATCCGGTCGATACCAATGACGTTTTTTCTTTTCACTGGTACACTTTTAGCCGGTCTTGGCATTGCCATAGGAAATGTTCTCCTGCCCGCAGTTGTGAAGGATAAATTCCCACAAAGGTTTGGATTAATGACCAGTGTTTATTCCACTTCCATGGGATTAATTGCATCGTTGGCATCTGGAATCAGTGTGCCTTTGGCAGAGGGGTTACATCTCGGATGGAAGGGTGCTCAGAGCGTGTGGGCAATACCTGCGGTCATAGCCATCGTAGTGTGGGCTTTTCTGCTCAAATCCAGTCCAAGCCATAAGACGAATGAAAACAGGGTTGTCTTTGGATCCAACCGGATGTGGCGTACTCCGCTGGCATGGCAAATTGCCTTCTTTATGGGGTTTCAGTCGTTTCTATTCTATGTGACCATTTCATGGCTGCCTGAAATCTTGCACAGTCATGGGATTAGTTTGGGTGCGGCAGGGTGGCTGCTGTCGTTTATGCAGCTTGTAGGGCTGCCAGCCAGTTTCTTTATTCCCGTTCTTGCTGCGCGCGCTCATTCACAGGTATGGGTTTCCTTCCTATTAAGTTTGTCTGCTGTTCTGGGCTATAGTGGATTATTATTGGGCAACTCGTATCCAATCTTAATCATTAGCATTATCTTAATTGGGATTGCACTGGGAGGGATCTTTCCACTGTCTCTAAGCCTTATGGGACTCCGTACCCGGAATGCCCGGCAGGCAGCTGAACTTTCCGGGATGGCGCAATCTACAGGCTATATTCCTGCAGCAGTCGGTCCGTTATTTATCGGTTATTTGTTTGATATGACAGCTTCATGGACTCTTCCGCTTATTACGCTGATTCTTATCTCATTCATCGTGATGCTATTTGGAATGCTGGCAGGGCGCAATCGATATGTATAATGTCAGAGGTTTTATATTCAGGACTGCTTCTTAACGAGGTGGTCTTTTCTTTTTAAAACAGGGAATTAACAATATAATACTTCTCAATTTAGGGAAAAGTATAACAGGATTTTAATTCTTATGGTATTGGAGGAAGAATCGTGGAATCAAGGTATGTGTGGGAAGATGTTTTAAAAACGGTAAAGCAATTGGATCCCAAAAAGCTAGAAATAGTCAAAGCTACCTTGCCAATCGTTAAGGAGCATGGTGAGGCGATTACAACAAGGTTTTACAAGCGAATGTTTGAAAAGCATCCAGAATTAAAGAACATTTTTAACATGACCCACCAAAAGACCGGGCACCAGCCGAGGGCTTTAGCAAACGCTGTGTACGGTGCCGCAGCCAATATTGAAGATATGAGCACCATCATGCCTGTGCTCGAGCGGATTGGCCAAAAACACCGCAGCCTGCAGATAAAGCCGGAACATTACCCGATTGTCGGGGAAAATCTACTAGCAGCCATTAAAGAAACATTAGGAGATGCCGCAACTGATGAAATCATTGATGCCTGGGCGGACGCCTACGAGGTGATTTCGGATGTGTTTATCCAGATGGAAGACAAACTGTATAAAACAACTGAGGCACAGCCGGGCGGCTGGGCAGGCTTTAAGGAATTTATCGTTGACCGGAAAGTGCAGGAAAGTGATGTGATTACATCCTTTTATTTGAAACCAAAGGACGGTGCGTCGCTGCCGAGATTTATTCCAGGTCAATATATCACTGTGAAAATTGATATACCTCAGGAAGAATACATCCAGCTTCGGCAGTATAGTTTATCGGACAAGCCAGGCCGGGATTATTTTCGCATCAGCGTAAAAAGGGAGGACCCGGTTGGAGAGGGATATCCTCCAGGAGTGGTATCCAATGACTTGCACAAGTTTTTTAATGAAGGCGATATGATCCCATTTTTTATGGCACCTAACCATTGACTTTTTGAACTGTATATATTAAATTTACAGTAGTACTCCCAGGGAAGGAATGAGTGAAATGAACAGTGATTTTGTCATCGCGTCCCATAGCCTGGTTTTATTAGCCAACCTGCCTGATCACATGGCAAATAGCGAAACGATTGCGGAAAATGTCTGCACCAATCCAGCGAGGATTCGAAAAATCATGAGTACTTTAAAGAAACACGGAATGGTCAAAACAAAAGAGGGAATCGGTGGAGGATATATTTTAAGCTGTGACCCTGAGCATACAACGTTATCGCAGATCTATTTGGCCGTCTCAACCGGCTCATTAAAACCCCACTGGTGTACAGGGGACCCCGAGCGGGAATGTGTCATTTCATCTAATACCCAAAGTGTCATGGACGAAATTTTTTCTGAAGCAGAGAGACATATGCAATCCTTTTTAAATCAAATAACGATTAGCAGCGTTCTTGAAAGAATAAAGCATTGTGAAGCAAACGAATAATTTTATTTGGAACTAAACTGTATATTTTTTAATAACATATAAATAATAGCTAAAGATTTGTTCGGCCTAAACTGTATATTTTTTAAAAACAATTAATAAAGTAGGTGAGAAGCGGTGATCAATGAGAAGTATAATTTCGAAGTCGGCGATTGGGTAAAGGGAGAGACAAGGGACGGTGCTTTCATCCATGGTTTTATTGAAGTGATTAACTCATTATACGGGACGGTTAAAGTAAAGGTGGTCGCCAGTGATAACGAAAAAAACATTGGAAAGTCTCTTGAGGTTGTGAACAGGGTCGAACGGCTGCCGGTTTCTGATTCCATAGCGGAAGGTGAACTTCGCGGCCTGATTGATGTGGCATTGTTGACCAAGGACCAGCAATGGTTCAACGAATTATCGGAAAAGTTAGCGGCCATCACCAAAAAGACCCATCCTAACTCGGTTTCCAAAACAGTAAAACCCAATGCTGAAAATAAAGCAGAGACATCGGAGAAAGAGAGTGAGCGAGGGTAATCCTCTAACTTTTGATGAATATCTCGATTTCGTAATAAAGCAATTTGAAATTATAAATGTTCTTAGGGAGTGTGTTGAAAATGATTAACCTGTATACGACCCCAAGCTGTACTTCTTGCCGGAAAGCAAAGGCTTGGCTGGAAGAAC
This sequence comes from Neobacillus muris, assembly GCF_943193175.1. Taxonomy (GTDB): domain Bacteria; phylum Bacillota; class Bacilli; order Bacillales; family Cytobacillaceae; genus Neobacillus; species Neobacillus muris. The sequence goes on along the minus strand of NZ_CALPDF010000018.1, from coordinate 15,771 downwards.
ATCAAATTGATTTTAAAGAAAGAAATATCTTATCCGATCCGCTGACGGAGCAGGAAATTAAATCGATTTTGCTGATGACGGAGGAAGGGACCGATGAGATTATTTCCACCAATTCCAAGGCGTTTCAAGAACTAAAAGGGAACATTGAAAATATTGATTCTTTGCCGCTTCATGAATTATATAAGTTGATTATAAAAAATCCAAAAATGCTGCGCCGGCCGATTATTCAAGATGAAAAACGGCTGCAGGTGGGCTATAACGAGGAAGAGATCCGCAGTTTCCTGCCGCGCCCGCTCCGAGCTTGTTTAAGAACAGAATTGCAAAAAATGGCGAATTAGGTTTAGGGATGAAAGGAGGTCCTGAACGATGATGGAAGTTATGGTTACTGTCAGGTTTAAGGATAGAAATTATAATACGAATGTCCTTGTTCATAAAGGAATGACGGACGAAGAGATTAAACGTTTGGCAGAAGAACAAGTGATTAGACAATGGAATCTATAAGACAGGACTGCTTCCGGGCTTGGGGAGGCAGTCTTTTTATTTTTCATTCAAAAGCAAAATGAAAGCCCAATTTTAGATTATCCCCAAAGAAACTGGTTATTCATAGCCAAAACAAAGATAACTAGGATTCAACCGATTCTAAATTTGTAACCCTTATTTTCATCTCCGTGGAAAGTCTATAAAGACGAGAATGCTTGTAATATATTCTGCCATAAGTGTCGAATTTTTTCCGAGTATCGAATAATATCTGGCTTTGATACAGGAATTTATTTTGCAAAAATAGAATAGATAGGTAGGTAATATTGGTTTGAATCACAGAGGAGGAATCAACTTGGCAGCCGAACAAATGAACCCCAAGATAGATAAGATACTGGCTAACATTGAAAAAGTCATGATTGGAAAAAGGAATGTCGCGGAACTAAGCCTGACCGCCCTGCTTGCTGGCGGACACGTATTATTAGAAGACGTACCGGGTGTCGGAAAAACGATGATGGTACGGGCACTGGCCAAATCCGTGAATGCGAACTTTCGAAGAATCCAGTTTACCCCTGACCTGCTGCCCTCAGATGTCACGGGGGTATCCATCTATAATCCAAAAGAAATGGAATTCCAATTCCGCCCAGGTCCGCTTATGGGCAACATTATTCTTGCTGATGAAATTAACCGTACTTCCCCAAAGACCCAATCCGCGCTGTTAGAAGGGATGGAGGAAGCCAGCGTCACAATTGACGGCGTCACCCATAAACTGAACAAACCGTTTTTTGTCATGGCTACCCAAAATCCAATCGAATATGAAGGAACCTATCCGCTGCCAGAAGCGCAGCTCGACCGGTTTCTATTAAAAATGAAAATGGGCTATCCAGACATTGACGAGGAAATCGAAGTCCTGGACCGCGCCCAAAAGGTTCCGCCCATTGAGGACTTGCAGCCAGTGATTGGGCTTGAAGGATTACTAGTCCTGCAAAAGGAAGTAAAAGAGGTATACGTCGATGACACGATTAAGCGATATATCGTTGATATTGTCCAACGTACACGGGAGTATGGCAGTGTCTATCTAGGAGCGAGCCCTAGGGGATCGATTTCCTTAATGAAAGCAGCGCAAGCTTACTCTTACATGCATGGACGGGATTATGTTCTCCCAGACGATGTGCAATATTTGACCCCATTTGTGTTATCCCATCGGATTATTTTAAAATCTGAGGCCAAGTTTGAAGGTATTTCAGCCGAAGAAGTCGTGAACCGGGTGGTTGCCAGAGTGCCTGTGCCGGTCCGGAGGTTAGTGAAATAAATGGATAAGACTCGGACTATGCTGAAAAAGGCTTGGAAATTCATATTATTATTTGCGCTGATTCTCTTAAGCTTTTCCTATGCCATGTTCCAAGGGGGATTTGTCAGCTGGTTTTTATTTTACAGCTTTCTCCCCTTCGCCATCTATTGCCTGGCATTATCCGTCTATTCTTTACATGATTTGGAGGTAGTCCGAGAGCTTCCAAAAACCGATTATAACGCGGGTGAGTCATTGAAGGTTTTGGTCACGATAAAACGCAAAAAGGCTTTTCCATTGTTCTATCTGTTCATCGAAGATCACATACAGGACTCGTTGAAATATGCACGCCAGGACAGGGGGGCGAAAGCCCTGCTATTTCCTGGCATGAAAAAAGTATTTTCGTATGAATATCGGATTGAGGAACTGCCGCGCGGCGAGCATTTTTTTGAATCGGTCACGCTAAAAGTTGGAGATCCGCTTGGCTTATTTGAAAAGGAAAAAATTTATTCGGGCAAAGACCGAATAGTGGTCTATCCAGCGTTTGCCGAAATATTTTATCAGCCGCTTGAGAACCAGTATGATCAAGGTCTGACAGCATCCAGAGAGCGGGTCCAGCGCGATACCACCATGGCAGTCGGCGTAAGGGACTACCAGCCGGGGGACCGGTTCTCCTGGATCAACTGGAAAGCGACCGCTAAACGGAATGAGATTATGACAAAGGAGTTTGAGCAAAGGCAATCCCACGATGTATTTGTCGCCATGGATTGTGTCCCGGACAAAAACTTTGAACATATTGTATCCTTTACAGCTTCCCTGCTGCGGGCAATCCTGAAAAAGGGGGCCCAATCCGGTTTATTAACCGTAAGCAGCGAAAGGACATCGTTTCCCATTTGGGGCGGAGATCAGCATTTGCAGCAGCTATTTTACCATCTTGCCAAAATCGAAGCAAAAAGCGTTTTGCCACTTGATAAGGTCATTGAAACGGATGGTTTGTTCGTGCAGCAAACTGTTTCGGCTATGCTGGTCACAGGGCAATTGACGAAACCATTAATTGAAAAAGCCAGCTTTCTTGTACAGAGAAAAGGAAGGATCACGATTTTTCTGGTCAAGGGAAAAAAAGAGCCAGCCGCCACAGAGGAACTGTCTCTGATTAGCATCGCCAATGCCCGTGGTGTACGCGTAATCATCGTACATGAGGGCGATTTTTCTGCAGCCTTTTCGGGGGTGAATATACGTTGACGAGACGGGATTTTCCGACATTGTTACTTTATGGACTTGGATTTTTGCTGTTGTGGGAATGGCTGCGGCCGATTGAGCAGCTGACAAACACCAGTCATGTCGAAACGTTTATCATTTTCCTGCTTATCTCGTTTGCTTTGTCTTTCCTAAAAGTCAAAAGGGTTTGGCAGGCCGTCATTCAGATACTGTTTATCTTGGCGGCGATAAATCGATTCCATTATCATGAGCCATTGCATCATTTATCCTGGCTCCTATCATTTCTAGGGGATATCTTGAACAATCTGGGGTTGATTCTTTCGCGGGACTGGACAGGATTATCCAATCAGTTTCGCACGTTATTGCTGTTTATCCTGTTATCGCTGATGGTATATTTATTGCATTATTGGCTGCTGAGGCGGCAGCGGATCTTCCTCTTTTTCTTTATGACCCTGATTTATATTACGATATTAGATACATTTACGGTTTATGATGCAGGTGCGGCCATCGTTCGGACGGCCGCAGCGGGTTTCGCGGTTATGGGGATACTGACTTATTTTCGCCTCATGCATCACGATCGCATGATTCGCCATTCCTCCTTTCTAAAAAAATGGCTGGCGCCGCTTGCCGCTATGATTGCCCTCAGTGTCCTGATTGGGATAGCAGCTCCAAAGGCGGCGCCGCTTTGGCCAGACCCGGTTCCTTATTTGAAAACTGCAGCCAATAAAGGCGGCGATGATGGCGGCAATGGCGGAATCAGCCAGATCGGGTATGGAGAAAATGACGACCGGTTAGGCGGCCCGTTCATTGGAAATGACAATCCTGTCTTTCAGTATGAGGGATATGGGAAAACGTATTGGAAGGTAGAGACTAAGGATGTCTACACTGGAAAGGGGTGGGTCCCTGCTGGATCAACGCCGATTACCTTTACTGAGAATGACCTCGTTCCTGTTTATTCGATTCCAGATACTGTTGAAACCTCAGAGGAAACAGCGAAGGTTCAGTTTTTTCCTAATTACACCAATGCGGGTTTTTTGGTGTATCCTGCAGGAATACAGAGAATCAGCCCAATCCAGCCGCAAAGGGAAGATGAAAATATCTTCAAAATCGACACAACAAAGGAGAAAATCACTCCTGATAAGGAAATCAGTTCCTATACGGTACAATTTAACAACCCTAAATATAAAGTGACTGATTTAAGAAAAACAACGGCCTATCAATCTTCTGAAATGGATGAGGATTTTTATAACCGGTATACGCAGCTGCCAGAGGAGCTGCCGCCGCGAATTAAACAGCTGACGGAAGAAATCACGGCGGGGAAGACCAATTGGTTTGATAAGGCAAAGGCTGTCGAGCAATATTTTGGCAAGGCGGAATATATCTATGACCAAAAAAACGTGGCGCTTCCTGGAAAAGATGACGACTACGTTGATCAGTTTTTGTTTGAAACTAAAACAGGCTATTGTGATAATTTCTCCTCCTCTATGGCTGTTATGCTGCGAACCATCGGGATTCCAACCCGCTGGATAAAGGGATTCACCGGCGGGGACTTTATCCAATACAGCGAAGGGGAAAGCGTGATGCAGCTGTATCAGGTGTCCAATAACAATGCTCACTCGTGGGTAGAGGTTTATTTGCCTGGACAAGGCTGGGTGCCGTTTGAACCGACAAAAGGCTTTTCGAATGGTCTTAGTATTGATTATTCCACTGGACAAACGTCCTCCAGCAGCCAGACGCCAGCCACGCCTCCGGCTGAAAAGCCGAATCAGCAGCAAGTCGATGACACGGAGGATCAGGAGCAGGAGGCCTCATTTGATTGGAGCACGGTTTGGATACAGGTCCAGTTGTTCTTTGCCGACCATTGGCTGGGCTTGGCACTAGCAGTTATTTTTATCAGTTTGCTGGTGATGCTGCTTTATCGAATTCGCGGCAAGTGGTTCCCGTATGTATTGATGTTCAGGTATCGATTTAAGAAAAAGGATGAGACGATCAGTGCAGCGTACATAAGCTTGCTCGGCCAGCTTGAGCGCTATGGATTAAATCGCAAGGAGCATCAAACACTGCGAAATTATGCCGATTATGTGGATTCGCACTTCTCAACCCGGGAAATGACAAAGTTAACCAATTGTTATGAACGATATTTGTACCAGCAGCATCTTCCTGAAGGAAGCTGGGAGGGCACTCGTGAATTGTGGGAAAATTTAATTAAAAAGACAATTGCTTGACCAGTAAAACATCCTATTGTTAAAATAACCTTATTTGAATAGGGTGCGTTACTTGTTCTTCATATATCCTCGAAAATAAGGTTCGAGAGTCTCTACCGGGCTGCCGTAAATAGCCTGACTATGAAGGCGGAATTTTTTCAAGCGATAGATTGCAAGAAAACTAGAATTCTGCCTTCCTGGTCTATGGGGAGAGAATTCTAGTTTTTTTTTGTGTTTTTAGTAAAGAATAAATTTAACTTTAACAGATTGAGGTGGCCGTTTTGACGGGAAAGCAGGATATGATTGTTGTATTAGACTTTGGGAGTCAATATAATCAGCTGATTACACGCCGGATTCGTGAGTTTGGGGTGTATAGTGAGCTGCATCCGCATACGATTACAGCGGAGGAAATCCGCGGCATGAATCCAAAAGGGATCATTTTCTCAGGTGGTCCGAACAGTGTGTACGATGAAAATTCCTTCCGCTGTGATGAAGCGATTTTTGATTTAGGCTTGCCGATTCTTGGGATTTGCTACGGCATGCAGTTAATGACTGTAAAATTTGGCGGGAAAGTGGAGCCGGCTAAGCAGCGGGAATATGGAAAAGCTACGATGGCAACGGAACATGAGTCTGCACTATTTGAGGGTCTACCAAACGAGCAGATTGTATGGATGAGCCACGGGGACCTTGTTGTGGAGGTGCCTCAAGGCTTTACAATTGATGCAACCAGCCCATCCTGCCCCATTGCAGCGATGAGCAAGAAGGAACAAAATCTTTACGCGGTACAATTCCATCCGGAGGTTCGCCATTCCGTTTATGGGAATGAGCTGTTAAAGAATTTTGTGTTTAATGTCTGTGATTGCAGCGGCAGCTGGTCGATGGAAAGCTTCATCGAGATGGAAATCGCCAAAATCCGTGAAACGGTAGGGGATAAGAAAGTCCTTTGTGCATTAAGCGGCGGTGTAGATTCCTCTGTTGTAGCGGTCCTGATTCATAAAGCTATTGGCGATCAGTTGACCTGTATTTTTGTTGACCATGGTCTGCTGCGAAAATATGAAGCAGACAGTGTGATGAAGACCTTCTCTGAAGGGTTCAACATGAATGTGATCAAAGTGGACGCAAAAGACCGGTTCCTGAATAAATTAAAGGGCGTTTCCGATCCGGAGCAGAAGCGTAAAATTATTGGGAACGAATTTATATATGTATTTGATGATGAAGCAGCTAAGCTTGAGGGGATTGAGTTCTTGGCACAAGGTACGCTTTATACCGATGTAATCGAAAGCGGCACAGCTACAGCGCAAACGATCAAGTCGCATCACAATGTGGGCGGGCTGCCAGAGGATATGCAATTTACATTAATTGAACCGCTCAATACGCTGTTCAAGGATGAGGTCCGTGCGCTTGGAACCGAGCTTGGCATTCCGGATGAAATTGTTTGGCGGCAGCCATTCCCAGGACCAGGGCTTGGAATTCGTGTTCTTGGCGAAATTTCCGATGATAAACTGGATATAGTCCGCGAATCCGATTGGATATTGCGTGAGGAGATCAAAAAGGCTGGATTAGATCGTGATATCTGGCAATACTTTACCGTCCTGCCGAATATCCGCAGTGTAGGTGTTATGGGCGATGCCAGAACATATGATTATACAATTGGCATTCGCGCGGTTACGTCTATCGATGGAATGACCTCTGACTGGGCCCGCATTCCATGGGAGGTGCTTGAAGTGATTTCAACACGGATAGTAAATGAAGTGCCACATGTGAACCGAGTAGTCTATGATATCACCAGCAAGCCGCCAGCTACGATTGAGTGGGAATAGAAACAACGGAAGCAACTAACGGCTGGCCATTTCTCATTGACACAAAAGGTTGACCTAATAGGGGGTCAGCCTTTTGTGTATGGGAATCTCGATCCCATTTTTCCGCGCTGATCGGCTTTCTGCAGTTTCTTTAGTTTTTACGAACGATGTTAAAAATATATTTAAAAATGTTCGTATTTTATATTGACGGACCGGTTCTTCCTTGATATTATAATAGTGTATTGAATAAGATGTCGAATTACGTCGTATAATATTGGGAATAAGGCCCAAAAGTTTCTACCAAGCCACCGTAAATGGCTTGACTACGAGGTAAGTGTTGATATATAAGGCAACATTGCCTTTTAACACACATTACCCTAGTCAACGTTCTGGTAGATAAACCGGAACGTTTTTTATTTTAAAAAGAAAAATAGGGGGAAAAGAAACATGCAAAAGTACTTTGAATTTGAGAAGTACGGTACCAATTATCGCCGGGAGTTTATTGGCGGCTTCACTACCTTCTTAGCAATGGCTTATATATTGGTGGTTAACCCGCTCACTTTGTCGCTGGCCTCTATAAAAGACTATCCAGATGCCTTAAGAATGGACCATGGTGCCGTGTTTGTTGCAACCGCGCTAGCGTCGGCTATCGGATCCATTGTCATGGGACTTCTAGGCAAATATCCGCTGGCATTAGCACCAGGTATGGGGTTAAATGCGTTCTTTGCCTACACTGTTGTTTTAGGAAGCGGAATTCCTTGGCAGCATGCACTTGGAGCGGTACTGATTTCAGGTATTTTCTTCTTTATACTTACCTTGACCGGTCTTCGTGAAAAGCTGATAAATGCGATTCCAATTGAGCTAAAGTATGCGGTTAGTGCCGGGATTGGTTTGTTCATTACGTTTGTCGGCTTGCAAAATGCCAAAATCATTGTTAATGATGATGCGACACTTGTAGGTTTAGGAGACATGTCGGATGGAAATGTCCTGCTGACCGTTTTTGGAATTTTCGTAACAGTTATTATGATGACGAGGAAAATAAAAGGCGCTGTTTTCTACGGAATGGTCATTACGGTTATCGCCGGCATGATCTTTGGATTGATTAAGGTGCCGACTCAGATCGTTGGCGCTGTTCCTAGTTTAGAGCCTACCTTCGGTGCAGCTTTCTCATCCTTTGGGGACAGTTCATTCTACACTACTGCCATGCTGGGGATTGTGTTAACTTTCTTGTTTGTCGACTTCTTTGACAATGCCGGCACATTGGTGGCTGTAGCCAGTCAGGCTGGAATTATGAAAGATAATAAACTTCCTCGTGCAGGGAGAGCGTTGATTGCTGATTCCATCGCATCCAGTGTGGGAGCCGTACTTGGAACGTCAACTACAACATCGTACATTGAGTCGACTGCAGGGGTTGCATCTGGTGCAAGAACTGGATTCGCGGCGTTAGTTACAGCAGGATTCTTTATCCTATCCATCTTTTTCTTCCCGCTCTTATCGGTTGTAACTTCTGCCGTTACCGCTCCAGCTTTAATCATTGTTGGGGTATTAATGGTATCATCTCTAGGAAAAATTGATTGGACCAAATTTGAAATTGCGGTTCCTGCATTCTTAACGATTATTGCCATGCCGCTATCATACAGCATTGCAACGGGGATTGCGATGGGCTTTATCTTCTACCCAATTACCATGATTGTAAAAGGGCGCGCAAAAGAAATTAATCCGATCATGTACTTATTCTTTATCATCTTTTTACTATATTTCATTTTCTTAAAATAAAAAACCTTATTGAAAAAGAGCTGCGGAGATTATCCTCCTCAGCTCTTTTTTTTATTTCTGTGAATTTTAAAAATTTATATTTTTTTCCATGGGACTTTTGTATGATAGAGAGGGAAGTTAGACACGGATTGGGAGTGGTGAACGTGAATTTATTGGCAGTGCAGGATTTGCGCAAAAATTTTGGGCAGTTTGAGGCGGTCAAGGGCTTATCGTTTACTGTTGAAAAAGGGGAATCGTTCGGATTGCTTGGTCCAAATGGTGCAGGGAAATCGACCGCTATTAATATGATAACAGGACTTTTTCCCCCGACTTCTGGCGAAATCAGATTAAGAGATATAGATATCGTTAGAAGACCCAAACAAGCCCAAAAAACGATTGGCGTCGTCCCGCAGGAAATTGCCCTGTATCAGGAAATGTCAGCCAAGGAAAATTTAAAATTCTGGGGCAGGATGTATAACCTGAGCGGTAAGAAACTGGAGATAAGTGTCGACGGAGTCCTTGAAATGATTGGCCTGACGGACAGGGCTAGAGATAAAGTGGCTGACTTTTCTGGAGGCATGAAACGTCGGGTGAACATTGGGGCGGCGATTCTGCATCAGCCGGAACTGTTAATTATGGACGAGCCCACGGTGGGGATTGACCCGCAATCGCGCAATCATATTTTAGAAACCGTCAAACGGTTAAACCATGAGGGAATGACGATTATTTATACTAGTCACTATATGGAAGAAGTCGAGTATCTATGTGAACGGGTCGGCATTATAGACCATGGCCAGGTGATTGCCATAGGTACATTACGGGATTTGCGTGAGTCAATTGGCGACCGTTCCAGAATCATGATTATGCTTGATGGTGAAACTTTCAATCAACAAGAAATCATCAACCATTTAGAGGGGTCGGGGCTTTCGGTTGATAAAGATATACTCTTCAAAGAGAACCTTCTAACCGCATTCCATAAAGAGCCGCAAAACATCTTAGGCGGCCTGATTCAGTATCTTACCAGAGATGGCATAAAAATCTCTTCTGTAGAAATTGTGGAACCGAACCTGGAAAGCATTTTTCTTCAGCTGACAGGCCGGAGCCTGCGGGATTAAGGGGGGTTATCATGAGTTTTTGGTGGCTTGCCTGGAAGGATTTAAAGATGATAGCCCGCGATAAGAAAGCTCTGTTAACACTTATCCTAATGCCTCTGATTCTTATTGCCATTTTAGGGTCTGCTTTTGGAAACGTGATGAAGCAGGATGACGATAGCGTCCTTGAAAAATTTAGTATGGGAATCGTTAATTTAGATAAAGGGCCTCTTAGTAAAGTTTTAGTAGAGGAAGTCTTTGAAAACCAAATGAAAGATCAAATCGAAATCAAGTCTCTTCATGAATCGGAACTTAGAAAAAAGATAACCGAACATCATTTACCGGTGGGGCTGATTATTGAACCTGGGTTTTCGGACTCCTTAATGACAGGGGAACAGGCGAAAGTAAAGCTGTTGACTGTACCGGATCCGGGGCTAAAAGCGGTGGTGGTTCAGAAAGTGGTCGAACAATTTGCGGATTCGGTGCCAATTGAAGCGGCAGCCGCACAAAAAGCGAGTCTGGTTCAAACAGGAACAGATGGTGAGAAAAAGACTCTTCAAGAGATGGATCTGTCAAAGGTTTCTCTCCTCAATGAAACGACTGTAAGTGCCAAAACAAAAATGGTCGGTTCTTTTCAATATTACGCAGCAGCCATGGGTGTCATGTTTCTATTAATGACAGTGGTGCAAGGGGTTTCCAACATGATCCTGGAAAGGGAACAAGAAGTGTATAATCGATTGCTCCTTACCCATTTAACCTACACCTACTATCTTTTGGGGAAATTGCTGGGGCTGGTTGTGATTTGTTTGGCCCAGGCTGCTGTCATTTTAATGGGGACAGGCTTGATTTTTGGTGTGGACTGGGGAGACTCGGCCAGCGGGGTTTTGGTTATGACCATGGCCTTCATCATAAATGCGTGCGGACTGGGTGTGCTGGCGGGATCATTTGTGAAAACAGAAAAGGCTTTTTCGGTTGCCGGTATGTTCGGAACGCAAATCATGGCCGTCCTAGGGGGGAGTATGGTCCCCATGTACCTCTTTCCGGACTGGGTAAATTCGGCAGTGAAGTTTTTGCCCAATGCCTTGGCTTTGCAAAACTATTTAAAACTGATGACGGGTGCGGGGCTGGCTGATATTCTGCCTGCTGTGCTAGGGGCTTTGGGACTCGGCATCCTGTTTTTTGTGATTGGATTAATCCGCCTTTCAATGGGAAGGAGAGGGCGTTATGCGTAAAATCATGACCATTGTTGGACAGCAGCTAAAAATGTTTTTTAAATCGCCTGGAACCATCGTGTTAATGTTTGTTATGCCGGCTCTGTTCAGCTTTATCTTTGGGGGAGTTGCGGCCAATCCAGATTCAGCTAAACCGGTTGTGAACGTGGTAGCCGGTGAAGGGAAAGCAACGGATGAGATCATGAAACTGCTAAAGAAAAACGATGATTTTTCCTGGCGGCAGGTATCTCTAAAAGCGGCAAAAAGCAACGTCTCCGAACAGGATAGTATTGCTGCGGTGGTGATTCCAAATGATATTGAGCAGCGAATGGCAGAAAATGGGCCGATTTTTGACGTAATGATCGAAAGGAAGACGGAGTCCTATTATAGTCTTGAGCCGCTGCTCCAGGGTACGGCAAGTCTGATTGCCCGCTCTTACCAGGCTGTTGATCCGTCAGATTCCTCAGGATTTCCCCAGCTATTGGAGATGATTGCTGGGAATCAAGGAGTGTCTGTTGATCAACAGGTTATTCAGAAGGAGCGAACGAAACAAACGGATATGAACCTGATGTTTGTCGGGTTTTCCATTATGTTCATGATGTTTGGGCTCTCCGGTGCCGCATCCGCCATTTTAGACGAAAGGGCTGGCGGAACTTGGGGAAGACTGCTGGTCAGCCCGGCAGCCAAGCTGCAAATTATTTTTGGATACTTATTGTCTTATTTTGTTATGGGTGCTATCCAATTTGTTATGTTAATGACAGCAATGTCGCTATTATTTGATGTGACATGGGGTAATCTGTCCTATCTGCTTCCGTTTGCCTCATTAGTAATTCTTTCTGTGGTTGGTTTTGGGCTAATGATTGCCGCGCTTGTTAAAACCAAACAGCAAGCCGCTGCTTTAAGTGCAGTCTTAGTGGTCAGCACTTGTATGCTGGGCGGGGTTTATTGGTCATTGGATCTAGTGCCGGATGTCATGCAGAAGATCGCTCTTGCCGTTCCGCAAAGCTGGGCTATGTCTGGATTTAAAGAGATAATCAGCGGAAGTCTGCATATGGGAACCTTAGGAAAAGATGTGCTTGCGCTAGTTTTATTTACTATCTTATTTTTCGCTGTAGGGATAAGGGGGATCCGCTTTGAATAGGTTTCCGAAATTTTACAGGTGATTGGCGAACATTGTCGTTGACTTTCCTATCTGCCTCTTTTACCATGATATTGCGGACGAAGTGATGAAGAGGGGAAAAAGTATGGCAGAATTGCGGATAGATAAGGTGTTAAATAATAATGTACTCATTGCGGAACATCCTTCCTATCAAGAGGTCGTTTTGATTGGGAAAGGAATAGGCTTTAATCGCAAACGTGGGGATCTTATCAACGCGGATGCCGGGGAAAAGCTTTTTGTATTGAAAAATGAGAAGGAACAAGCGAATTATATTCAATTACTTCCATTTATCAATAATGAGCATCATGAGGCGATTATTTCCGCTCTTGAGTTAATCAAAAAGCGGACCAATTCAAATTTAGATGAACATATCCATGTGGCATTGACAGATCACCTGCTATTTGCTCTGTCGCGCGTTGCTAACGGTGTTGAATTAAGAAATCCTATTTTGGCCGAAACGAAAGCGCTCTATAGGTTTGAATATGAAATTGCATCAGAGGTCGTACAGCTGATCCAAGAGAAAACAGGAATCCACCTTCCTAGTGGTGAAATTGGGTTTATTGCCCTTCATATTCATAGTGCCATGTCCAATAAAAATCTCTCGGAAGTCAACCAGCATTCCCAGCTTGTCACTAATTTAGTGAAAATGGTAGAGGAACAGCTGGAGATGGAGATTGATAAAGATAGTGTGGGGTATATGAGACTGGTTCGCCATCTTCGCTTCGCCATAGGGCGAGTGATGAGAGGAGAAAAGGTGGAGGAGCCTGATAAAATTTCTGCTCTCTTGAAGGAAGAATATCCAGTATGCTATAATCTCGCCTGGAAGCTCATTAAAGTGATGCAGCAAACATTAAAGATGAAAGTATTTGATGCAGAAGCGGTGTATTTGACCATGCATCTGCAGCGTCTGCAGAATAAATTTAAATAGCAGTCCTTTATTACGTGTTACTGATTCGATCAGGCATGAGTAACAAAGTATTAATGAATTGGATACGCAGGGGAAGGCTATATCCGCTGCTACAATTATTAAGCTTTTTTCTCATGTCTTTTTTTTTGTTTTATGTAACCGTTTTATCTGCATTAAAATATCCAGGGGGTTTTATATATGTTAAAAAACGCATTCGGCGTCTTACAAAAAGTGGGTAAGGCACTTATGCTTCCAGTTGCCCTTTTGCCGGCTGCTGGTATATTGCTTGCGCTTGGGGCGGCATTAAGAAACCCTGCTTTACTGGACATTGCCCCATACTTAGATAACAGCGGCGTAGATCTAGTGGCAGCTGTTATGCAAAAAGCAGGGGATATTGTATTTGGTAACCTCCCGCTCTTGTTTGCGGTGGGTGTTGCAATCGGTTTGGCAGGAGGAGAAGGAACTGCGGGACTTGCAGCAATTATCGGTTACTTGATCATGAATGTGACAATGGGGACTGTCCTTGGTCTTGAAGCAGAAGATGTAAACGGAACAAACTATGCCAGCGTTCTTGGGATCCCGACTTTACAAACCGGGGTATTTGGAGGAATTATCGCCGGCATTATGGCAGCTTCGCTTTATAATAAATTCTTTGAGATAGAATTGCCATCCTATTTAGGTTTCTTTGCCGGCAAACGCTTTGTTCCAATCATTACAGCTGCAACGGCCATTGTCTTAGGATTGATTATGCTGGTAATTTGGCCGCCAATACAAGCAGGATTAGATGCATTTTCTAATAATATGGTTCATGCGAACTTAACATTATCGGCATTTATCTTTGGAGTTATTGAACGTGCCTTGATTCCATTTGGATTGCATCATATTTTCTATTCGCCATTCTGGTATGAATTCGGTGAGTATGTAACAAAAGCAGGAGAAGTTGTCCGCGGTGATCAGCGGATTTTCATGGCACAGATTTCTGATAACGTGCAAAATCTGACTGCCGGTACGTTTATGACGGGTAAATTCCCATTCATGATGTTTGGTCTTCCAGCGGCAGCTTTAGCAATTTATCATGAAGCTAAGCCAGAAAAGAAACAGTTTGTGGGAGGATTAATGCTATCTGCGGCATTAACTTCCTTCTTAACAGGTATAACAGAACCGATTGAATTCTCATTCTTATTTGTTGCACCTATATTATTTGGTATCCATGCTGTTTTTGCCGGTTTATCTTTTATGGTTATGAACTTATTAGATGTAAAAATCGGTATGACGTTCTCTGGAGGGTTAATTGACTATGTTCTTTTCGGTTTAATTAATCCGCAAACACATGCGTGGATTGTCATCCCAATAGGTCTTGTATTTGCTGTTATTTATTACTTCGGATTCCGCTTCGCCATTCGCAAGTTTGACTTAAAAACACCTGGCCGAGAATTAGACGATGAAGAAAATCAAGCACCAGCAGGAAAAGCCGGCTCAGGGGATTTAGCGGCTAATATCTTAGAAGCGATGGGAGGCAAAGAAAACATCGCGAACTTAGATGCTTGTATTACCCGCCTCCGTGTATCTGTAAATGATATTAAAAATGTAGATAAAGAAGAACTTAAACGTCTTGGTGCATCAGGTGTCCTTGAAGTGGGAAATAATATTCAGGCAATCCTAGGTCCTCGTTCTGAAACAATTAAAGGACAAATGAAGGATATTATGAGAGGAAAACGGCCTCGCAGTCTCGCCGCTGATGAACCGGAAAAAGGGGTACAGCAGCAGATTGAGGAAGTGAACCCGGAAGCGTTGCAAGCTGAGAATGCTGCTGAGGCTGGAAGTGCTTTTGCAGCCCCGATTAAAGGGGAAATAAAAGAAATCACAGAAGTTCCCGATCAAGTATTCGCAGGAAAAATGATGGGTGATGGCTTTGCTATTATTCCATCTGAAGGGTTAGTGGCTTCACCTGTTGATGGCAAGATTATAAACATGTTCTATACTAAGCATGCGATTGGTATCCTTTCTGACAGTGGGCGTGAAATTCTCATACACGTTGGTCTTGATACGGTTAACCTGAAAGGAGAATGCTTTGAGACGTTGGTTTCTGAAAATGACACGGTTAAAAAAGGCCAGCCTTTATTGAATTTTGATATCGAATATATTAAAGAACATGCTAAATCAACGATTTCTCCTATTATTTTCACTAATTTAGGTGAAGGTGAAGAGGTAGTTATAGAAAAGCAAGGCCATGTAAACTGCGGGCAAGAAGGTATAATTAAAATTACAAAATAAATCCGAACGAATCCAGCCTGAATGAAAAGGGCTGGTTTTGTTTTAGAAAGAATTATGGGAAAACTTTTTTATTAAATAAAGGCGTTGACTTCATTTAGTGATGATGATATTATACATAAGCAGTCGTTGATGACAGGCTGACAACTTAAAGATGACGAAAAAAGTTGTTGACTTAGAAAAGACGGCGTGATATATTAATAAAGTCGCTTCTGAAAAGCGAAATTGTTCTTTGAAAACTAAACAAACAAAACGTCAACAAATAATAATCGTGTTTCTTCTATATTAATAGAGAGTACACGAGCCAACGTAACTTTATGAGCTATATCAACTTTCTCGGAGAGTTTGATCCTGGCTCAGGACGAACGCTGGCGGCGTGCCTAATACATGC
>NZ_CALPDF010000017.1 GCF_943193175.1 Neobacillus muris | reverse complement strand
AATACGTTCCCGGGCCTTGTACACACCGCCCGTCACACCACGAGAGTTTGTAACACCCGAAGTCGGTGGGGTAACCGTAAGGAGCCAGCCGCCTAAGGTGGGACAGATGATTGGGGTGAAGTCGTAACAAGGTAGCCGTATCGGAAGGTGCGGCTGGATCACCTCCTTTCTAAGGAATAAGCAGTCCTTGACGGACTGATAAACAGTTGACCGCTTTTTGTTTGTTTAGTTTTGAGGGAATAACCCTAAAGTAAATAGTCTGGTGGCGATAGCGAGAAGGTCACACCCGTTCCCTTGCCGAACACGGAAGTTAAGTTTCTCAGCGCCGATAGTAGTTGGGACGCAAGTCCCTGTGAGAGTAGGACGCTGCTAGGCAATCGATAAGTCAACCTAAATATGGGTTGGCTTTTTTGTATGTTCTACAATCATATGAATCATTTCCTAGATTGACTTGATGGTGGTTTGTTATTTTATCTGCCTTCATAAAGACTTTATAGTAAAATAGGAATAAAATAATGTGGAAATTGGAGAGGGTCAGAATGGAAGTAATAATAGAATCTGCGAACATAAATGATTTTCATGCGATTAACTTGATTGTTAAAGAAGGTCAAGATGAGCATTCAGATGCATTGCCGCAAATTTTTCAGAAGGTTGATCAGGTCATGCCAGAGACTTATTTTCGTGAGTTATTAGATGATGCGGAGTGCGAAATCTTACTTGCCAAGGTTAATGAACAGGTAGCGGGTTTCGCGATTATTGAACTTAATGAATCTCTTCCTTTTGATTCACTCACACCAAGAAGATTCGCCTATATAAATGATTTTGGAGTAAAAAGTAGTTCACAAAGAAATGGTATTGGAAAAGCTTTATATAAAGCCTGTGTAAATTGGGCTAAAAGGAAAGATGCTGCGTCAATCGAATTAAATGTCTGGGAATTCAATAATAAAGCCCTTGCTTTTTATGAGAGTCTCGGTATGAAAACCATTAGTAGAACGATGACTTTGCCTTTATAGGGCACTCTAACGATTATCTATTTCCCTTAATGGACAATAAGGCATTTGGTTAGTAGGCAACTCCATCAAAGAGAGGAACATCCGATGAATACGAATTTAGAAATGATAATTGACTTATTTGAAAGGGCAGCTTTGCTTTTGATTTGCCTGTTTTTTATGATCAGAATTCCAAGATTTAAGGAATCCTTGCAAAAGGACAGGCATTCGCCTGGCGAGCGGGCGATTTTTACCATTATGTTTTGCGCTTTCGCTATTTTTGGCACTTATTCAGGCATTAATGTTGAAGGGTCGCTGGTGAATGTAAGGATTATCGCCGTTGTATCGGGCGGGATATTATTTGGACCATGGGTTGGCATCATTACAGGAATTGTGTCCGGTGCCCACCGCTATTTAATTGATATCGGCGGGATTACCTCGATTCCATGCTTGATTACGAGCGTAATTGCCGGCATCGTGTCCGGTTATATAAATCGGCGTGTCAAAAGATCACTGCGCTGGATATATGGCATTGCGGCAGGGATGATTTGTGAAGTCTTGACCATGCTGTTAATTCTCCTGATGGCTGAACCTTTTTCACTTGGTTTAGACATTGTATCCAAGATTGCCTTTCCAATGATCGCTGGTGAGGTGAACATCGGCTTGATCGTTTTGCTGGTGATGAGTGTCGAGCGGGAGAAGGAGAGCATAGCAGCCAAGCAGGCGAAGCTGGCTCTAGAGATTGCCAATAAAACATTGCCCTACTTTCGTTCCATCAATTCAGAATCATTAAAGAAAATTTGTACCATTATAAAAGACGACATCAAAGCGGATGCAGTAGCGATCACAGATATCCATAATGTGCTGGCTTATGTGGGCTTCGGGGAAGAGCGGTATGTGATTGGGCAGGAAATCATCAGCGATTTAACAAAAGAAGCGATCCGCAGCGGCAAAATCATTATCCGCAATCAAGTGGCTGACCATCATACCCCGCAAATTCATTCGCTTTTGATTGTCCCTTTTGAAGAACATGGGGAAGTGACGGGAACATTAAAAATTTACTACCGAAAAGCTTATAAGATGACCTACTCGCTCCAGACGATGGCAATCGGGCTGTCACAAATCATCTCCACATTAATGGAAATCTCACGGATTGAACAAATTCGCGAAGCAGCAAATAAGGCGGAAATGAAGGCACTACAAACCAAAATCAACCCGCATTTTTTGTTCAATGCCCTTAATGCCATTGCCTCCACTACCCGGAGAAATCCCGATAAGGCCCGTGAGCTGATTATCAATTTATCGGGTTACATGCGCTACAATTTAGAAGTGAATGATGAACTGATTGATATAGATAAAGAATTGGAGCAGGTGCGTGATTATGTAGAAATAGAGAAGGCCCGGTTTGGCAGCCGATTAACAGTTGAGTATGATCTTGATGACGTGGACAAGAAGATTCCGAGCCTGTTAATCCAGCCATTAGTGGAAAATGCCATCATCCACGGCATCTTAAAGCAAAAGGGTCCTGGAGTAGTCACCATTGCGGTCAAGGCTATGGGGGATAAAATAAGAGTAAGTGTCAAGGATACAGGTGTGGGAATTAGTGAAGAAGTCATCAGGCAGATGAGGCAGGACACCGTGCCGGCAAACAAAATTGGTTTATATAATGTGCACCAGCGCGTAAAGCTCATCTATGGGCATGGTCTGGTAATCAAGCGTCTGAACCCTGGAACAGAAGTTTTCTTTGAGATGGAGAAGGAGAACCTATGAGAGCAATCATTGTTGAAGATGAAATTCCAGCTCGAGAAGAACTGGAATATTTAATAGAAGAATATAGTGAAATTGAGATAACCAATTGTTTTGATGATGGTCTGGATGTGCTGAAATTTTTGCAGGAGCATGACACGGATGCTATCTTTTTGGATATTAATATTCCGTCCCTTGATGGAATGCTGCTGGCCAGCACCATCAGCAAATTTACCAAACGCCCATACATCGTCTTTACGACCGCCTATAAAGAGCATGCAGCGCAGGCCTTTGAATTGGAGGCGTTTGATTATATCTTAAAACCATATGATGAAAAGAGGATTGCTTCCGTGTTAGTCAGATTGGAGTCTGCCTATAAACGGGATCATCTGCCTGCAGCAGATTTGCCTGATAAAAACCAGAAACAGCCAGTTCCTGAAGGGGAGGCACAACCGAAGCCAACTAACCGAATCAATCTTAAGAAGAACGATAAAATTATTGTCACCGATATCCATGACATCTATTATGCAGAGGCACGTGAGAAGGTTACCTTGGTGTATACCCAAAAGGAGGAGTACACGATGCCGATGAGCATTTCAGAATTTCATGCTCTTCTGCCAGATGACCTTTTCTATCGCTGCCATCGGTCCTACACGGTGAATCTGACGAAAATCCGTGAAATTGTCCCGTGGTTCAATCAAACGTATATGCTGCGCTTGAAGGATTTAAGTGCAGAAATTCCGGTGAGCCGCAGCAAAGTAAAGGGCTTTCGCCAAATTATGCAGCTATAACCTCCATTCATTCCGAAAAATAGGCATTTCGTTCTGAAAACGGTTTCCATCCTATTTTCAATGCTAAGATGATCATGTAAACAGTTACATTACTTATACATGATAATTGAACAGCATAGAAGAAAAGAGGAGATCAACATGAGAACAAAAGCTGATAACCGCTTGATGATTGTGATTGGAACTATCATTGTCCAAATGGGATTAGGGACGATTTATACATGGAGTTTGTTTAACCAGCCTTTAGTGGATCGGTTTGGCTGGGAGTTAAATTCAGTTGCTATTACATTTTCGATAACAAGTTTGGCACTGGCATTGTCTACACTATTTGCCGGTAAGCTTCAGGATAAATGGGGGCTCCGCCGCTTAATTGCAGTGGCTGGGATGATCCTCGGAATTGGTTTAATGATCAGCTCACAGGTTTCTTCCTTATGGATGCTGTATATTATGGCAGGGGTTGTCGTCGGGGCAGCGGATGGTACTGCGTACATTACTTCACTCTCCAATTTAATTAAATGGTTTCCAGAACGAAAAGGGTTGATTTCTGGCATTTCGGTTGGAGCGTATGGGACAGGCAGCCTGTTGTTTAAGTTTATAAACGGGTCACTGATCCAAACAGTTGGTGTTAACCAGGCCTTCTTGTACTGGGGTGCGATCGTCATGGTCTTGGTTGTAGGGGGTTCCTTCCTGGTACGGGAAGCGAAAGTAAGTAATGAGAAGCAAGCGGAAGCAGGCATTCTCCAACGTGATTATACAGTGAAAGAAATGCTAAAAACGAAGGAAGCATATTTACTTTTCGGGATTTTCTTTACAGCCTGCATGAGCGGATTATTCTTAATTGGTATTGTCAAGGATATTGGGGTGACTCTAGCCGGACTTGATATCGCGGCAGCAAGCAATGCAGTGGCATTAGTCGCCATCTTTAATACATGCGGCCGCATTATTCTCGGCGCCTTGTCGGATAAGCTTGGCCGGTTGCGGGTGGTTTCAGGCGCATTGCTCGTCACGGCTGCAGCGGTCACTGTCTTAAGTTTTGCTGAGCTTCACTACGGGTTATTCTTTACTTGTGTCGCAGCGATTGCCTTTTGCTTCGGCGGCAATATTACCATCTTTCCAGCCATCGTCGCCGATTTCTTTGGATTGAAAAATCAAAGCAAAAATTATGGAATCATTTATCAGGGCTTTGGCATTGGGGCGATTTCCGGTTCCTTTATCGCATCTTCGTTAGGCGGATTTATCCCAACATTTAAACTTATTGCAGTCTTAAGCATTGTCTCCGTCATCATCGCCATGCTCATTAAGGCACCAGGCAATCAAAAACGCAAAACTTCCAAAAAACAAAATCAACGTGAACTTCGCAGCCTGTCACCAGAGACGCGGGCGAGTTAACCAATTAGCAAAGGGCCAATCAAAATGGATTGGCCCTTTATCGGCTATAAATCTAACAAACTGTTTGTTTATTGAAGAATCCGCTTTTCTCCAGAGAGTGCCTGAATGGGAGCAATATTTTGTGTGAATTCCAGGGTACCCATATATTGGCCATTTTCATCCCGCACAGCAAAATACCGTATATAGACATATTTATCTTTGAATCGAATATAGAAGTCCTCACAGTCTTTTGCTCCTGATTTAAAGTCCTGCAATAATTGTTCCACCACATGAACGCTCTTTGGCGGATGGCAATTTTGTACAGTTCGGCCAATGACCGCTTTTGTCCTGGCAAAGATTCGCTCTTTTCCGTGGGAGAAGTAGCGGACCACATCATCCTGGTCAATGAAGGTAATATCCACAGGCAGATGATTTAACAGGAGTTCAAGCTGTTGAAGAGAGAGAATTCCTGTTTGCAAACGAATATACCCGGATGAGATTGTGTCTTCTTTTATCTCGTTTCGATCAGGCTTCCATACGCCTGCGGGACCTGTTAAACAAAAGCCAATTTCATCACTTTCATGGGCGATTTTTACCCATTCATCCTCTGTTAGGTTTTGTAATGCCATAGGGAATAGGATGTGTTCTTCTTTAAAGATCATATCGCCAACTTCTTTGATGACAAAGAACAGGACATCCAAAACGGGCTGCTTTTCACCAGAATAATTGGCTAATTTATCTTTTGCCGATTTTATGGCTGCACGAATCGTGTCATCCACGCCCCACATGACTTTGGTAGGGCCCATAATTCCGTACTTTTCTAAGTAGGGAAACAAAAGATTTTCCTTACGGCTGTAATGTTTATCGATATCAAGCAAAAGATTTAAATCCTCGGTGAGTTTGAGGATATTTTCTTGACTGTCCTCTTTTTCAAATCGTTCATAATGGAGCTGCATTTTGAAATGAACGAGCAGATCAATTTCTTTATTTTCCATTTTAAAGGTATGGATGGGATGGCCTGGCTGCTCTTCAGGCTTTTGCGGCCGGTGAATTTCCTCTATGGATCCTTTAAAAATGGCGGAATGGACAGAGCATAGCCGCTGCACCTCTTCGACCGGAATTCCTTCTTCCTCCATAAGGGCTTGTTCTAGTTGGGAGATTTCTGCAATGGTGATGCTGCCGGCAGCTTCCTCAAATCTTGCTTTTACTTCTTCGACGCTCTTGCCATTATGCAAATCTTTAATAATTTCCTTTAAAATTGTTTGCCGCTCAGTATTGCTAATGGTTCTCTGTTCACGGTTATTAATGATTTCACTCATCGGAAACGCTCCTTTGCTTTATGAATGGTCACACTCGGTTTCAAAAATTAGGCAAAATATAATGATAAGTGTTCTCAATAGGAATATAGCATAAGAGGTTAGGGATTATTGTGATGTGAATCACATTGACAATATTTAATAAAAAACCGCACAGTAGATACTGAGCGGTCATGTATTCTAGTATGGATCTGCTTCTTTTCCCATCCGGTTCGCCTTCTCGACTGCTTCATCGGCGGCTTGTGAGCTGGTGTTAATTTTATCATCCATCATTTTCATTGCTTTAGCAATGCCTTCTCTGACGCGTTTCCCATAATCTTCGTCAGCTTTGGTAAAATACTCGATCATTTTATCCTGAATTTCCTTTCTGCACACTTTCAGGTTATCCACCAGGTTGCTGATAAGTTCATCTCTTTCCCAATCCTCCAAATTCCGGTATGTTTCTCCGGCTTGGCCAAAATCGTTGGTGCGGTCAATTTTTGCACGGACCAGTTTGTCATTATATTGCGGTTCATGGACTTTCCCGACTTGCTCCGCTTCCTTCAAGCCATCTATTGTAGAAGGTTCATAATTGATATGTGGATTTTGGCCTGGCGCGAGATCGACCTGGTAGGACATTTGTCCGCCGCGTTGATTGGTCGCAACACGCTTTTTTGGCGAATTGATTGGCAGCTGCAGATAGTTTGATCCGACCCGGTAACGCTGTGTATCGGAATAGGAGAAGGTTCTGCCCTGCAACATTTTGTCATCGGAAAAATCCAATCCATCTACCAAAACACCTGTGCCAAACGCAGCCTGCTCGACTTCATTAAAATAGTTCTCCGGATTTTTATTGAGGACCATTTTCCCGACCTTCAAGAATGGAAACTTGTCAGTCGGCCACAATTTGGTATCATCCAGCGGATCAAAATCCAATTCAGGATGCTCATCATCACTCATAATTTGCACACAGAATTCCCACTCAGGATAGTCGCCGCGCTCAATGGCTTCATACAAATCCTGGGTCGCATGGCTGACATTCTGCGCTTGAATTTCATTTGCTTCCTTTTGCGTGAGATTCTTGATTCCTTGCTTCAATGGTTCCCAATGATACTTCACTATTACGGCTTTCCCTTCTTCATTGACCCATTTGTACGTGTTGACGCCTGACCCCTGCATTTGCCGATAATTAGCAGGGATTCCCCATGGGGAGAATAAAAAGGTGACCATATGGGTTGCTTCCGGTGTGTTCGATAGGAAATCAAACATACGTTCAGGATTGCTGACATTCGAGACCGGGTCTGGCTTGAAGGAGTGGATCATGTCTGGAAATTTCATGGCATCGCGAATAAAGAATATTTTTAAATTGTTCCCGACCAGATCCCAGTTACCATCGTCTGTGTAAAATTTGACGGCAAAGCCTCTTGGGTCCCGTGCGGTTTCCGGTGATTCCATGGCACCTGCAACAGTGGAGAACCGGACAAATACAGGAGTGCGCTTTCCAGTTTCCTGGAACAGCTTCGCTCTTGTATATTTGGAAACGGGTTCATCTCCGACTTTTCCATAGGCCTCAAAATAGCCGTGAGCACCAGCCCCGCGAGCATGAACAACCCGTTCTGGCACCCGTTCACGGTCAAAATGGGATATTTTTTCAATAAAATCGTAATTCTCCAGCGTGGATGGGCCCCGTTTTCCAACGGTTCTAATATTTTGGTTATCGGTAACCGGATGTCCTTGCCGATTGGTTAAGGAGTCGGCACTTTCACCAGTTCCCAGTTGATTGGCATCCTGAATATTTTCATCCATATTGATTCCTCCATTTTCTGTCAAATACTATTTCATTATTTCCGTTGGTCATTTTTACTATGTATTTTTTTTATGACAAGTTTGAAAGCATGTTTGGATAAAATTATTTGAATAAATGAAAATTCCAGAGGAATTCTTCCTTCGTATATCGAAATAATAGTTAATCTAGATTTGGAAGGAGTCTATCATGAGTACTAGCAAGCTTGAAACCTTAAGAATTGAAACAGCGGCAGCCGTTGAAAAAGCAGTGGAGGTATTAAAGCAATATTTAAGCTATCCCACGGTTTCAGCGCAGCAATTGGCGATTCCAGAAACAGTGGAGTTTGTCGTAAAGATGATTCGCGAAGCTGGCGGAACAGCGGAGGTTCTGGACGATTTGCCTGGAAATCCTGTGGTTTATGGTTATTTTCCGGCAGGGAGCAAGGGTGATTCTGGCAAAACCCTTCTTTTCTACAACCATTATGATGTTCAGCCGCCCGAGCCGCTTGATGAGTGGATTTCAGAGCCATTCCACCCGGTGATTAGGGATGGCAAGCTATTTGCCAGAGGAGTGGCGGATAACAAAGGGGATTTGGTTGCCAGATTAACAGCCATTCAAATTCTCCAAAAAGTTAATGGCGGACTTCCATGCAATGTGAAGTTTTTAGTAGAAGGGGAAGAGGAAATTGGAAGCCCCAATCTGGCTCCCTTTCTTGAAAAATATCGTGATAAATTTAAAGCGGATGCCTGTATTTGGGAATTTGGCGAAAAGGATGTTGATGATCGAATCAGTATGGTAGCCGGACTAAAGGGCATGGCCTACTTAGAGTTATCCTGTGTGGGTGCTGATATTGATATTCATTCCTCTGTGGGTGCCTATGTGGACAATGCTGCTTGGCGGTTGGTTCAAGCGCTTGCTACGATGAAAAATCAGCAGAATGAGATTTTAGTAGAAGGCTTTTTCGATGGAATCGAGGAGCCATCAGAGGCGGTTTTACAGGCAATCCATCATCTGCCGTTTGATCAAGAATCGGTATCCAGCATGTACGGCTTAAAGCGGCCGCTCATAACAGAGGCGAAAGGGCAAGACCCAAGAGAAGCAATGGTGCTGGAGCCCACGATGACGATTTGCGGCATTGTCAGCGGATATACCGGAGAAGGTGCGAAAACGGTCCTTCCGAAAAGCGCAAAAGTGAAAATCGATTGCCGGTTAGTGCCTGGACAGGATCCTGACCACATTCTGGCCTGTGTCCAGCGCCATTTAGAAAAACATGGATTTCATGATATAGAGGCAGTCATGATAAATGGACAAAAAGCCTATCGGTCAGATTTTAACCATCCTTTCATCCGGCATGTCATGGATACTGCGAAAGAAGTTTATGGGAAGGAAGGTGTCCTAGCGCCAAACGCGGCTGGCACTGGTCCCATGTATATCTTTGGCGAACAGTTGCAGCTGCCCATTGTCAGCACAGGCGTAGGATGGGCAGGATCTAAAGCACATGCGCCAAACGAATCGATAAAGCTAAAAGACTTTGAAGAGGGAATTATCCATATGGCTTATATGCTATTAGGGCTTTAAAGTAGGTATATCTGGTTCTTTTTGAATCAACCATAATCATTTCATTTTCAAAAGAGTAGCATCCATTTCCGGAGCTATTCTTTTTTCATTTCTTTATCTTCAAATTATTCTCCTCCTGCCTTTATTTTGTACTATAATAAACAGTAATTTGATACTTTTTAGGAGGAATGTTCATTGGACTACGCCAGTCTAATTTCCCACTTTATCTTCGCTCTCATATTTCTCTTAAAAAGAAAGCACATTCTTTTTTTCAATTGGATCAGGATGAAGTGCTGCTTCAATCCGATGAGCTAAATAGAGTTCTCTCCACATTGGAGAGTATGGATAAAGAGGTATATTGTTGGTTTACTGTAGATAGCCAAATAACAACGAGACAAAAAATGGTGGTTGAGGACCACCTGGAGAAGCTGTTGGAAGAGAGAATTTCAGAAGGCTGGGACGTTCAGGTACTGTTGATCCCGATTGGGCGGACGTTTTCATTGGAGAGCTGTTTAAATCAATTGGAAATTCTCTTGCTGCCATTAAAAAAACGCTATCCTACCGAGTGTTTTGGGCAAATTGTCGGCGCTCAAACCAATCTCATTTCCCAAGCTTTGCTTTTGGAAGGATTGCGTCAGTTTCCACAACGCTGCGTAACTTTATATTGGGATGGAACGAAAACCACTTCTGTTCACCATCCAGGAAAGGTGAACCCTAAATCCTGGTTTCGCTTGTTTCGGGAATTTATCCAAGACTATGATTATCAGGGGGCGTTAGGGCTATTATCTGATTTAACCGTATCGTCCGACAGCCTAAAGGGGATTGAAGGCCTGCTCCGTTCCCAATTAAAACGAATGAATTTTGACTTTGAAGAAGCCAATCACTGCCTCTCAGAAGCTATAATTCTAGTAGGTTCAAATCATTGCTTGCTTGAAACCAAAGCCATTTACGCAAAGCTGTTAAATCATGATCCAAAAATCAAAGAGTTAGAGCGAATCGCCGAATTATTTAGGCAGATCGAAATCTATGTCCAAATGGACGATACGCCATCCTTCCTCGTCCGTTTTTATCGGGCTAGAGAGGCTGTCCTATTCTATCTTCTGCAATTTGCCAAACGAAGAGCAGCACCTTTTAGGGATCAAGGCAGATGAGAATTTTGCTTCCATCAACCTTCTATTATTACAGCTGGCAGAAGACATCAAAAAGGAGGATGGTCACACTGAAGGCAAAACTATTCCTTCCATGGTCTAACAATATTGTTTCAAAAATAAAGGATTGTGAAAATAAGCTTCATCACCATTCCCGAACGTTACAGGAAGTCTGCGTGATCTGCCAAACCAGTCGGGAAGAATCACAATGCCAAGCTTTTTCCGACCACCAGGTGGCGATAAAAACGGCATTAGTTTACAAGGATCTTCCGTTTTACATACAAGCTGAGCAGCTAAAAGAATTCTTGCATGCCTATATTCATAAACACGATGCGATCTATATTCTTTTGAAAAAGGAAACTTCACAAATCGGACATTTGTTAACCCAAATTTGTGCAACTGCTTATCCAGAGCAAATTTTTTACCTGACAGAGGACGATCAAACGATATCATCTCCAGCCTTGACCTTGACAGAAGAAACTCATTTCAGCCTTATTCAGTATGTCAATGAATTGATTTATTCTGGAAATTATTCATCAGCACAGGTCTTGCTGGATGAGAGTCTCTCAGGGAAACATTCAGAGATCAACGAATTGCTCAACTTGGGAAACCAACTATTTTTATTGAACTTGGACAAAGAGAATGTTCCAGGTAAGCAGCATCCCTTAAACCTGTTGATGGAAACACTCGCCGCCCATGATATTTCGGATCGTGAGGAATTGGATTATCTTCGCCGTTTAATGTCCGTACAGGACCAAAAGCAGCGTCCGTTTATCGCTGTTTTGCACAACTATGCTGAATTTTTGTATGAGCAAGACGACATCATTGATTTTATTGTACTTTATTACCGTTTAGCGGAAGAGACTTTGTTATTTGCCCTTGGCTGGGACCATGATTGGAACAATCAATTTATCTATCGGGAAGACGCCGGATTTAAATTGGCATTTCCTAAGTGGCGGTTGTCTAAGCATTATCATCGGTATAATCAAGCACTACGGGAGTATATCCAAACAGTAGAAGCAAAGAAACGGGTCCAAATCCGTTCAAGCCATCAAGCCGCAATTGAAAACCTTACATCAGAAGAAGCCTACTTTGCTCAGCTGTATCTAGCGTTTGCTAATAAAGGAATTGTCCAATGCATTGAATTTCGCCATGAAGGAGTAAGCGGCCATGGCTTTGCTGATTTAACCAAGAAGGAATTAGAAAATTTATGCAGCGGCAAAACTCCCCTTCAGCTCATCGACCCGCTTTTGAAGAGATTGGGTTTAAAACCTGAACACTCGATATTTGAGCTATTAAATAAAGGGATTATGGCATTGCTGCAGGAGCAGGATAACGCTTCTGGAATGTACTAAAATTTAGTACTGAGAGGAAAAAAATAGGGCCATGGTTGCAATTTTGCTGCAATTAATAGAAAATTGAAATTAGGAAATTTTCCAAAAAATAGTTCCTTAGGAAGGCGGATGTGTGATGCCGCGAAGTGCTGATCATTCACTAGCTTTGGATCCTCAAACCAATTCGTTACATCGTTATCTTAACTCTCCATCCATGCAAAAGCAGCTGTATAAACGCACATTGCTGATTGTTGTCCTTTCCCAAATCTTTGGGGGCGCGGGTCTGGCAGCAGGCATTACAGTAGGGGCGCTTCTTGCTCAAGACATGCTGGGTACGGATGGCCTTGCAGGTCTTCCCACAGCCTTATTCACGTTAGGGTCTGCATTGGCTGCCTTACTTGTGGGCCGTGCCTCGCAGCGCTTTGGGCGGCGGTTTGGTCTTGCAGCAGGATTTTTAGTTGGAGGGACAGGGGCAATTGGGGTGGTGATTTCAGCCTTAGCCTCTAATATTATTCTCCTGTTTGCTTCACTGTTCATTTATGGGGCGGGATCAGCGACGAACCTGCAAGCCCGCTATGCCGGAACAGACTTGGCCAGTGTTAAACAACGGGCTACTGCGATTAGTATTGCCATGGTATCGACCACTTTTGGAGCAGTCGCGGGACCCAATTTGGTGGGGCCCATGGGGCGTTTTGCTGAAACCATTGGAGTGCCTGCATTGGCGGGACCATTCATTTTGGCCGCTGCTGCTTTTATTGGTGCTGGTCTGATCCTATTGTTTTTCCTCCGCCCAGACCCGCTGCTTGTGGCAAATGCGATTGCGGAACAGGCGAGAAGGGAGGAGGAGGAGCATCACAGCCATCAACCTATAGCGGGTGAAGCCAAAAATCGGGGAGTTGTGGTGGGAGGAGCCATTATGTTGTTAACCCAACTGATCATGGTAGCCATCATGACGATGACACCGGTGCAAATGAGGCACCATGGACATGGATTAAGCGAGGTAGGGCTGGTAATCAGCATTCATGTTTGTGCGATGTATCTGCCGTCATTTGTGACTGGAATCCTGGTTGATAAGATAGGGAGAACCGCCATGGCGATTGCATCTGGTGTCACGCTCCTTGCGGCAGGCGTGGTGGCTGCCGCTGCACCCTCAGACTCTATGATTGTCTTTGTGATCGCATTGGCACTTCTTGGACTGGGCTGGAACTTTGGCTTAATCAGCGGAACGGCACTGATTGTAGACGCCACCAATCCCTCAAACCGGGCGAAGACACAGGGAACAGTGGATGTATCCATCGCTTTGTCGGGCGCTTCAGGAGGAGCTCTTTCTGGTATGGTTGTAGCTCAGTCCAGTTTTACAGCGCTTTCGCTTGGGGGAGGCATCATTGCGCTGCTAATAATACCCGTCATTTTCTGGGCTCGAAGGGAAAAATAAAGCGGCTGGCAGACTTAAAAAGTCTGTCAGCCTGTTTTTTGTTGTTCGAATGAAGAAACAGAACACTCTGATCACAAAAAAATAGGTCCGTTGTTCCGAAAAATGTTAAAATAACTTATGAAACTATCATTCTTAAAGAGGGTATTGGCTTTTAAAAATGAATCCAACATTAATGAATTTCCATAAAAATCGATATGAATGGGTTTTTCAAGCGAAACAGGAATTTATCGATCGCTTTGGCTGCCCCGGTGCAGATCAACTCGACGTCAATGAGCAGTCCTTCAGCCGTTTAATGAAATTTTATAAGGATGCGGAAGCAGCCAGCAGGCTTGCGCTGGAGCAGCATGAGGAAAAAACAAAAGAATATGAGGAATTAATCGAGCGGAACAAGGCCTTACTAGACCAAGAAATATCAGAAGCTGAACAGCAATATCAAGAAATTTGCAGCAAAATAAACGTGCATGATTTATTATTAAGCAAAATTGAACTGAAAAGCACCGAACCTGGCTATATACACGAAATCGTTCATGAGGTTATTCCATACACACCGAATCATAGGAAAGCAAGTGTCATTAATCGTGCTATCGAGAATCTGGAGCAGCGAATTGCAGAGGAATTGGAGCCAAAACTGAGGGAGATTCTCCAAGAAGCAGACCGCATAAAAATAGGCTCAGAAAATTTATCGCATTTGCCGTACATCACCCCGATACCTAGACTCGAGCAAAAGATCGATTCCTTTTGGCTGAAAAGCAACTATGAAAAGGCAGCCAGCCATACACGCGAATTGGCTCATGAGTGGGTGACAGCGATGTATCATACCTATAATGAGGTTCTCGCTCCCATTGAAAATGAGGCAAGAGAGCGAAAAGAGGAACTGTCAAAAGAAGCTAACGCATTAAAAAGTGCCACATTGGAGAAAAGAAAAAAGCTTAAGGAAGATCTTGCTGTTTATGAGCAAAGGAAAGCGGAGCTGGAAGAAAGCTATCAAAAGGTATATGATTCGTGGAAGCAATACAGGGAACACGCTTCACAGCTCGTGGGGCATTTTATTAAGCATTGGATGGACTATAAGAATGAACTAGAACAGTTCCTCCATAATGGGAGCACAGAGGAGCGCTGGCTCGCATCAAAATATTTGGAGCTTCTGCTGCAGGATGGCGAAAAAATAATAACCATTTAATTGGATAAGGCGGTGAACAGATGGTTACAACCAATCTCCCGACAAAGAGCGAATATGAAAACGCAGTGGCTGAATTAAGAAAATTAAACAATGAGCTTTTTTACGATGACTTTAAAGAGAAAATCAAGCAGTTAGAGAGTCATTTCGCACAGCTTGAAGACCTGAAACAAGAAATCCAGGTCCTGCTTGCAACGAATAAAAGTGAAATTGTCGAAAATAACCAGCAATTCTTAGAGGATGGACAGGCACGCCTTTTAGCCGCTAATGAAGAGCTCCAACAGAGGATGGCCCTATTTACAGAAAAAACGAACGAAGTGCATCAGGCAGCAGTCGACAGTAATAAGAATGTGCTTGAGAAAGCTATGGTATCAATTGGTACTGTTTCTGAAAGCATTACTGATTTTTTGCACAAGGTAACAGAGGCAAATGAAAAATATCAAACGTTTCTTTCTCAAAACGAAACATTTGTCTCTTTGGCAAAAGAACAGTTATTGTTAGCGGAAGAAAAAATGGGCAGCCATGTCAAAGAGCTTCAGGAACTGGAGAATCGTTTGGAAGAGCTCCAACAAGCGTATGAGGGCATGTTCCAAAAACATACAGAATCCATAAAATCGATTATGGTGGTAAGAGAAGAGGCATTTGTCGATAAAATTACCCATCAGATGGAAAACTGGACAGCGGTACATGCCAAGTTCAATGAAAATCTGAGATTTGATTTTGAACAATGGCAGAATCAACTCGATTCCTTCATCAAGAGACAAAATGATGAAATGCTGCAAACCATTTCAGAAAATATGGTCAGTAAAGAGGAGTTTTTCAAGGCGGAGAAAAAGAATCAGCTCCGCTCCGTTTGTCTCATTTCCGTAATGATTGTGGAGGCTGTCCTAATTGGCATCAGCTTTTTTATGTGATAGAAAGATTTAGAATAAAAGAGGCTGCTCTATGAGTCGGGGAACTGACTTTGGGCAGCCTCTCTATCTATCTTATGAAATTCTTGAAAACATTCTTGTTAATATACGAAATAGGATTCTTGGTTTCATTAAAGCTGTGATGGGGCTTAAAAGGTTCATGACTTTAACGAATGAATGATAGGTTTCCTGGTCTCGTGCTGATAAAAGAAAGATGTTTTTTGAATACCACTGCATGATGGGAAGGCCAAATGGTCTTCTCCCTATTGTAGCAGGGTAGCGAAAGTTTTCTGTAGTGACCATGCTCCAAATGGGGGCAATGATTTTTGCTGCCTGTTTATGGAAAGCCCGAATCATTTGCTGCTGGGACTGGTTCTTATTTTGAAGCAGTTTTTGCAAGGCGAGTGCCTCTAATACAGCTATGCTCATGCCTTGTCCGAAAAAGGGATCCATTCTGCACATCGTATCGCCAATCAGCATTAGCCCATCGGGAAGCTGCTTTACTTTTTCATATTTTCTCCAAGTCATTTGCGGGATCCGAAAAACGGAGATGCCGGTTAAAGGAGCTGCATCCTTTAATTCTTGATAGATATCGTTCTTTGGCAGCTTTTTGGCGAGCTCAATAAAATGGTTCTCGTTTTGAAGGACCTCTTTTTCGTTTATCGCATCATGGTAACCTATGAAGGTAACAATATATTGATTATCCTCGACTTTTGAAATCATTCCTCCTATTTTTTCCTGAGGGGGATTGGGATAAAGCAGTTTAATCGTCCAATCCCTGTTCCTCTCAGCGGGAAGCTGGAAGGTTCTGCTTACGTAACGGAGCCCAATTTTCACCTTTTCTTCTGGAACAGGAATTCCTCTTCCTTTTGCCCAGCTGGCGGTCATGCTGCCGGCTCCGATGGCGTCAACAACAAGGTCCGCAAAGATGGTTTTGACAAGATTGCCTGCCTTGATTCTGACGCCGATAATTCGATTCTCATTTTCATTATACTCAAAATCTTGGAAGGAATGGTTATATAGAATCGTTACATTAGGAAACATTTTTATTGATTGCTCCAAATGCCACTCTAAATGAGGGCGTGTTTGAAGGGTTGTTGTATAACCGCCTTCATAACGAAGCTTCCACACACCATGGTGAAACCAAGCAAGATCTCGAGTAGAGTTGATTTTTACAGCTCCCGTGGTATAAAATTTTTCTGTTATGCCAGGGAATAGCTTTTCAAGGCCATGCTCACCAGCCTGAAGGAGGGCATGGATATGGCTGCCTTGTTGAGCGCCTTTTCTTGGAAAGGGGCCCGACGGTTGTTCGTCCCGCTCTATAACAATAATCTCTTGGTAAAAATCGGACAACACACGAGCTGCCAATTTCCCCGCAATGCCTCCACCTAAAATGATAGCTTTTTCTCCGTGATGCAAAGGACAAACCCCCTGTTACAAATCAAATACATTCATTATGATAGCATACCTATATGGAACAATCCCCATCTTGGAACACAAAATCTATTAAATGTGCAGAAAATGTACTTTCTAGTAAAAAAGGTATGGTAATATTATTTAGAAAATAAAAATTATTTCAAATAAGCATGAATGAAAACCGTCATTTTCTATGTCTAATTGACTAAAGAATGCAATCCGTATGAAAACTTCCAACAATAGAGAGGTGATAGAATGAAAAAAGTTTTGGAACTTCCCCTAAGGCTTTTTTGTATAATTGCCGGAAGCATTTCTGTTTTTGCCATCCCTTACTTATTTGTCATGGGGGATTCGGTAACGTTCACTTTAGATCCTTTATGGGATTTCATGAAGCTAAGACTCATGGCACTTATGGAATTAACTGAACCGAACTCGTTGAATCTTTTGGACCAGCTGAACGCAGCTGAATCTTATCGCTATACAATGGCCATTCTAGCGATATCCCTGGCAGTGGTGATCATCAGCGGCATCTTTTGGGCGATCATAGTACAAATGGCTCCGAGAATCATTCGTCAAGCATTAAGGAAGGTACTTGATTTCTTTGAAGTGGTTCCTGATTTATTGATTATTTTTTTGTTTCAATTTGTTATTATCGCTCTTTATAAAGAGACAGGGCTTAAAATCCTGCAACTGTACGGGATGTTTGGGCATAAGCCGATATTTGTTCCCATTGTAACCATCTCGTTTCTTCCATCCCTGATGCTCATGCAATTTCTGATAAAAGAATTGGGGCAGGAAGAGTCAAAGGATTATGTCCAATACGATATAGCCAAAGGACTTGCCCCGTTTCGGATTTTGCTGGTACATATGGTTCGGAATATTTTTCCGCTATTGGTCATCCAATTAAGGACAATCCTATGGATTCTCCTGTCTAATCAATATTTGTTGGAGTATATGTTTGAGCTTCCAGGAATTACAAAAACATTTAAGATTGCCTTTAACCAGGGAGACTTTTTAGTGCTGTTGATCTTATTGTTAGTATTTACAATGCCATTGTTAATCATAGAAGCCATCAGTTACTTGGTGTTTAGGTTTTATAATGGGAAGGAGGCCGCCAATTTATGATCAGCTATAAAAAAACAGCTATTGGTGCTGCGCTTCTTCTTCTATTGTTTCTGGCCAGTTATCTATATCCTTTTTATGGCCCTGCTGATTTCAACAAAGGAATCCTCGCTTATGATGAGAGCGGCAATGTGATTGGAAGAGCTCCGTTCCCACCATCGCCAGAACATGTTTTGGGAACGGACCGAAACGGGCAGGACATGCATCTGCTTTTATTGTTTGGAGCTAAATACACCCTCATAGCCGCTATTATCGTTGCCATTTTAAGGGCTTTATTCGGGGGGATCGCAGGTGTTTTCTTGTCGCTGTATGCCCCTTATTTGAAAAAGTATTTCAAAGACTTTTTTATTATCTTTCGGTATATTCCCGCCATTTTCCTGTGCCTTGTTTTAATGGGGCCTGTTGTTGGTGCGTTCGAAAAGCCGCTTGATTCGGTTGTTCTCTATCAGCTTATGATTCTTGTATTTATGGGTTTCCCAACGGTAGCGATTTTTACTTCAGAGCTTGCCGATGAATTGTTGGGCCAATCGTTTGTAAAAAGCTCTTTCCTGATGGGGGCAGGCAAATTCCATATTTTTCGGACGCATTTGCTGCCCTATTTCAAATCTTACGGGGTTCTGCTGACATTTCAGCAATTGTTAAGCACACTCCAGCTGACCATGCATTTAGGGATTTTCGGCTATTTTCTTGGAGGGCAAACGATAGGAGGGACCTTTGGATATGAGGAACCGCCAAAGGCAGCTTCTTTAACAAATGAATGGGCGGGATTAGTCGGGCAGAATTTTAATGATTTTATCAGGGCTCCGTGGGTCATCTTCGTTCCCATCCTAGGATATTTGGCCGTCATCTTAATCATCAACATGATGAAAAAAGAACTCGAAGGAAATATGAATGGAATGACTGTCAGAAACAAGAAACAGAACAAGGCAAACCAAAAGGCAGGAGGGGCATTTAACAGCCTTTCACCCAATCTATTCGAATTTGTTAAAATCAAACAGGCAGGGCCGACTGTTGAAAAACCAGCAGGACGCGGCAAGAGGTTCATTGGAGGGAAAATAGGTGCGGCCATTGCGGCGGTGTTTGTTTTAGGTGCCATCACACTTGTTGAGAGTAAGGAGAAGGGCGAATCTAAAACGGAGGAAATGAAGACAGAGACTAAGCCAGTCTCTTCCAAGACAGTACTGGCAGGCGAGAAGCAATCAAAAGAAGCGGAAGAAAAAGTCTATTCGGTTGGGGAAGAGATCAAATTAGTGAGTTCATCTCTGATTGTTACAAAGGTGGAAAAGTCACAAGGGAATGATGAAGAAAAACCGAAGGAGGGCAATGAATTTATCATCGTGACAATTCAAATCATGAACACAGGAAACGAAAAGCTGGAATATAGCCCGGATTATTTCAATCTCCTAAACCATAAAGGAGAATATATTATTCAGCCGCTGCTAATGATCGATATTGAAACTACACTCTCTTCTGGGGAAATCGCGCCAGGCGCGAGTGTAACGGGTACACTTGCGTTTGAACAGCCCGTTAATGAAAAGCTTCAGCTTCAATATTACTCTCGTACAGATCTGACTAAAATAACAGTAAATTTACAGTGAGCGGTAATGCAGATTCTGTTTTGGATTATATCGCTGCAAAGGGGGCAGTCCTTTTAGGTCTGCACCCTTTGCTTTTTGGACAGACCCCTTTTCTGACCATAAAGCGACAAGATCATTTGGCAGAAAAGGGGGTTAATAGATTCGAAATCACCTTTAATGCTTCCTCTTCATCCTCTCCCCGTGCCATGATGGTTATATCCATTCCCGCCATCAATAAAGTAATGACCCCAAGTATACTTTTGGCATCAATCGTAAAGTTCGCCCCTTTAATCGATATGTCACTCTCAAAGCTGTTTGCCGTCTTAATAAAGGTAATTAAATCATCAACAGACAAGTTGTTTGAAATTGTCATTTCTTTCACTCTCATGTTATTTGCTCCCAATTAATTTAAAGTTAAAAATGCATTCATGAGTCCTCGATATAGAATATGTATTAGATTCTAGAAATGTACAGGTTCTCCTATAAAAAAACTTCATTGACAATAAAATTTCATATTTGACATTATGGTGCGAAATGATCAAGTGGAAAGGATGCTGAACAGCAAACGGCAGGAAAAATTCTCTTTTATCTATTAATTATTAATAATAAAATTATTGTAAAATATCTAAATATTAACTATAATACTATTTATTAAATTTCTATTAAGGTAAAGTGATAGAGAAATAAATAATCCAAAAAAACGGTAAAATGTTGGAGGGGGAATTAACCATGAAACAACTTTTCAAAAAATGGAATCAATTAAGCTTGGTCATGCAAATCTTTATTGGTTTAATCATTGGAATCATTTTGGCTGTATCTGTTCCGCAAGTTGCTAAACCACTTGTCCTATTTGGCTCTCTATTTGTGGGTGCCTTAAAAGCTATTGCCCCGATATTGGTTTTGTTTTTGGTTATGTCGGCCATCGCACAGCATAAGAAAGGCCGGCAAACGAATATGCAATCAATTATCATCCTTTATCTTTTAGGCACCTTTTTTGCCGGTGCCGCTGCCGTCATTGTCAGTTTTCTCTTTCCTGTCAATATAACCCTGACTAAGGGAGCTGATGACTTGGCTGCTCCAGGGGGTGTAGTGGAGGTTCTCAAAACCTTGCTCATGAATGTCGTCGATAATCCAGTTAAAGCGATTTACAACGCGAACTACGTTGGGATATTAGCGTGGGCAATCGTTTTAGGCGTGGCATTAAAATCTGCCGAGGATACAACCAAGACCATGCTGGCCAATTTATCTGATGCCGTTTCAAAGATGGTTTCATGGGTCATTAAGTTAGCTCCACTAGGCATCATGGGATTAGTTATTGAATCGATCACGACAAATGGCATTGATTCCCTATTAAGCTATGGAAAATTGCTTGCCGTTTTAATCGGCTGTATGCTTTTTGTGGCGCTGGTCGTCAATCCGATAATCGTGTACTTAAACATTCGTCAGAATCCCTATCCGCTAGTGTTAACTTGCTTAAAGGAAAGCGGAATTACTGCCTTTTTTACCCGCAGCTCAGCAGCCAACATTCCGGTGAATATGAAATTATGTGAAAAATTAGGATTAGATAAGGATACCTATACTGTCTCTATTCCATTGGGGGCTACCGTCAATATGGCTGGGGCTGCCGTGACGATTTCGGTTTTAACATTGGCAGCGGTTCACACACTAAACATTCAAGTGGACATTCCGACCGCTATCCTGCTTAGTGTATTGTCAACTGTATGTGCAGCGGGAGCATCAGGAGTTGCTGGAGGCTCTTTATTGCTGATTCCGGTTGCCTGCAGCCTGTTTGGCATTTCGAATGATGTGGCGATGCAGGTCGTGGGGGTAGGCTTTATTATTGGCGTGTTGCAGGACTCCTTTGAAACGGCCATTAATTCCTCTACAGACGTGTTGTTTACCGCTGCAGCAGAATTTAGAAAACGACGCAAGGAAGGGAAAAAGATAACCATCTCCAAAGCTTCTTAATCATGTGCAGTGTGATTTTTCTTGATATCACACTGTTTTTATTTTTCCATATTTTATATATGGCTGTTTTATAGGAAAATACGATAGGGTTGTTGTGGTATCGAGAAATCACAACTATAAATATTTGATACAAATGCAGCATATTTATTGATTATAAATAAAGCGGGGCTGTCTATTAAGGAGTCAGACACCTTAATAGACAGCCCGCTGATTTTTAGCTTTCATTTTTTTTAATGGGTAAAGTAATTTGAAAGGTAGTTAAATGATCTTTTGAAAAACAATGAATTTTGCCCTTATGCTTTTCCACGATATTCTTACAAACAAACAGGCCGATTCCTGTACCAAGTTTCTTTGTCGTGTAGAAGGGCTCAAAAATATATTCTATGGCATCGGGATTAAGGGGCGAACCGTTATTAGAGACATTAATCGTAATTTGATCAAAGCCCGCCTCTGTATCAATGTTAATTCGTCTCTCGTTTTCTTCCTCGCATACCGCATCAACGGCATTCATCAAAAGATTTAAAAAAACCTGCTTTAACTCATTTCTGTCACCGTTTATTTTTATGTCCTCTTCAATATTGGAGATAATCTGTATATTTCCATCGACGATACTGGGATACAAAAAATCCATTACTTCTTCTAATAAGAAATTGATTGTAATGTCCTCATTTTTAGTTTCGAATACGGTGTTCATCTTTGATGTATGCAGAAACTGGGTTATTCTAAACTTCAGCTGGTCTAATTCTTTACTAATTACATCTAAATAAGGCAGATCAGGATGCTGATTTTTTAATAGCTTAATAAATCCCATCACAGAAATTAGCGATGATTTGATACATCAAAAAACCGTTTTTCCTAATTAGTTCTTTATTATCTATGTTCTCATGGACGATAATTTCTTCTTCCCAAAAATGCAAGAATGTTTGCTCATTTTCGATTAGAAATTGTCCTAATTTTTTATATCCGTAATTTGTATGTACATTTATTTCCATAACATACCTGCTTTCTATTTTAAAAAAAATAGGACACATTGTTCCAATTATGCAGTCCCAATTTCCTGATTTCTATCTGATTTTTCTAAGGAAAATATAACATAAAATATCCAACTTTTATACAGTGATTATTATATAAAAGAAAATAATATTTATTGCATTTTATGATAAATTCAGGCGGGATTTCAGAGGCCATAAAAGCTTGAATAGACTCGTCTCGATAATAAAATGCTACTATAATATGAGACAGGTAAGAAAGGAGAAGGATCCTTGGAAACCAATGAAATTTTAGCCAAGAAAATCTTAACTGAGGCAAAGGGGTACTTAGATAGCGGGTTTACCTATTCCTTGAATCCATATAGCGGCTGCGCATTTGCCTGCAAATACTGTTATGTTCGAGAAATGCCTATCCAAAGGTTTAAGGGAACTCCATGGGGGGAATGGCTGGATATCAAAACTAATGCAGCAGAAAATTATCAAAATGAAATAATAAAGCTGCGCAAGAAAAATAAACCAGTGAATATTTTTATGTCCTCCGCAACCGACCCATACCAGCCTATCGAGAGAACAGCCAACATTACGCGAATGCTATTGGAAGAAATGGTTGAAAATCCGCCTGACTTTCTGCAAATCCAGACACGAAGTCCGCTTGTCACAAGGGATTTGGATTTGTTCGCAAAATTGAAAGAGAAATGCGAAGTCCTTGTATCGATGACGGTGGAAACTGACCGAGAAGACATAAAACAGCTGTTTGCCCCTTATTCGCCCGGAATCCAACTGCGAATCAAAGCATTAAAAGAGCTTCATGATGCAGGAATTCATACGCAGGCTTCGATTTCTCCTGTATTGCCATTTACTCCTGACTTTCCAAAGATATTGGACGGTCTCGCTGATCATATTTGGATTGATACTCTAAGTATTGGAGACGGATCTATGGGAAAACGGTCAGAGAGGCTGGGCATGCCTGACCTATTTGAGGAGAAGGGGTTATCAAAGTGGTACCGCAAAGATCTCCATCTTATGGTGGAAAAGTATTTTAGTACATATTTTCATCGTGAACGGATCCGGGTTTCACAAAAGGAAGTTTTCCCAAAATTAAAACAAACTTTCCGATAACTTTTTCAATTCGACTTTAACGTTAAAGATAGATATAATGATGGAGGAACTTGGCTGGAGGTGGTATTTTTGAAAGAAGAGTTATTAAAAATAGATGATGTAGCCAAACAAAGTGGTTTAAGCAAGAGGACGATTCGATACTATGAAGAGATTGGGATCCTGCAACCCCCTGAACGAAGCGAAGGAGGGACTAGGCTGTATCATCAGGATCATGTTGAATTTTTAAAAAAAATTACGGTTGCCAAAGAGGTATTAGGCCTTACCTTGCAAGAAGTGCAGCAATTTATTACGCTAACAGACACCATTGAAAGCCAGAGAGCAGAATATCGGAAGGCATCCGCCCCAGGAGAGCAAAGGGAAATGCTGGCTGAAATGATTGGAATTCTTGATAAACAATTAGAATTACTAGAACAAAAGATGGGAAAGATTCTCAATGTCCAAACGGAGTTAGTGACTCTAAGGGAGAGGGCCAGAGCTGCTATTGAGAGAATTGACCATAAATAATGACCCGATCAAAATCATGGCCATTCATTAAAAACATGACTATTTACCCTAAATCTAACGTTGACGTAAACGTTAGATTTTTATATAATATGCAAATAAATAAATTATAAAGGGGTATAAAAATGTCATCATCTTCATTATCCTCAACTTCTGTCATAGAAGAAGGAAAATCCACAGGCCATTCAAAGGCGGTTTGGGCTGTTTTTTTTGCCAGTATTATTGCCTTTATGGGCCTAGGGCTGGTTGATCCTATTTTGCCGGCCATCTCCAAACAATTAAATGCCACTCAGAGTCAGGTCACATTGCTTTTCACCAGCTATAATGCTGTTATGGCTGTCGCCATGTTAATTACAGGGGCAGTTTCATCACGTTTGGGGATCAAAATGACGCTTTTATCTGGTGTGGTGATTATTGCCGTTTTTTCTGCTGCCGGCGGTTTGTCCGATCATATTTGGTCAATTGTTGCCTTGCGCGGGGGATGGGGCCTTGGAAACTCATTATTTGTTGCAACTGCTCTTACTGCGATTGTGACATTATCCAAAAAAGGAACAGCAAAAGCGGTTATTTTATATGAAGCTGCCATTGGTCTTGGTATTTCTGTTGGTCCGCTGCTTGGCGGGGAATTAGGCGCTATCACCTGGAGAGGCCCTTTTATAGGTGTAGCAGTGTTAATGGTGCTCGCCTTTATTTTCTTGTCGGTGTTGATGCCGGGAAATAAAAAACTGAATGCGGGAGAGTCATCGCCTGCTAAGAGTACTTCTTTGCTTGATCCCTTCCGCGCGTTAAAGCATCGCTCGATATTAGTGTTCGGCATAGCAGCCTGTCTTTATAACTTTGGCTTTTTTACGCTGCTTGCTTATGCGCCGTTTGTGATGGGACTGGATGAGCATGGTCTTGGTTATGTGTTTATCGGCTGGGGTGTCTTGCTTGCTGTCACTTCCGTTTTTATGGCACCTAAGCTGCAGCAGCAATTTGGAACGATTAAATCTATGTGTTTCATGCTTTTCTTATTCTCCCTATTATTACTATCGATGGGAATTTGGACAGATACACAATGGTGGGTCATTGCTGCGGTCATCCTAGCAGGAGCTTTGCTTGGAAATAATAATACATTGATCACAACAGCGGTGATGAATGCAGCCCCAATTGAACGATCCACTGCTTCAGCTGCTTACAGTTTTTTACGTTACTTGGGCAGCGCAGTCGCACCGTTTTTAGCAGGTAAATTAGCAGAATGGTTTTCCCCGCATGTGCCATTTATCGTAGGCGGATGTTTTGTTCTCCTGTCTGTTCTGTTTATTTTGGCTAATCGTTCTCACATCTCTCATGTAGACAATGTGGAGTCCGCACATTAATTACTAATGTAATAGATTAACAGAAAAGAAGGCTGAATAGTCTTCTTTTTTTTGTTGATTTCCAATCAGCAGATTTTCTTTTTCCGCTGATGGCGCGAGAATAAAATAAGAAAGAACGGTTAGGAACCATTCTTTCTTCGATCTCAGATCATTCTGAAGAGGAGGTAATGACTTTAACTTGTGTGCCAGGATAATAGTGTTCAATGATTTCTTTGTAAGATTTCCCTTTTTCCGCCATTTTATTTGCTCCCCATTGACTCATGCCAACACCATGCCCATTCCCATTGCCACTTACCTTATATAAAAAGGGATTCATTTGAAACGAATTGATTAAATAACTTCTAAACAAAGCTCCCCCGATCATCGGTCGAATTCTTTTTAACGGAACATGATCGAAAGCGACTTTCTCGAATAAAATGGTGCCATCAATCAGCCTTCTCATAAATTCGATTTGAATCGAGCCTTGCAGCGACCTTTGTGATTCATTTTTATGTTGATCGATTGCAAAAAAGGGGACACTCAGAATTTTTATTTCACCTGTATACCCATTTTGATTAAGCCAAGTTTTCATAGCAGCGGTAATTTTATCATCCATTTCTTCCAGTCCTTCCCACCAATTTGAATCATTCCAGTTAATTTCATCCCATTCGATTTGTGTTTTGTTTAAAGTGAATGTCCAGGGGAAAATGGGATCATAAGGGTCTTGTTTGATGGGAAAATACGGGCTTGCTTTGCCGCCCCAGACATTTTCATCACTTTCGGTCATCCCGCCATTGCTGGCAGAATAAAAAGCGATGATGGGTTTATCCTGAAAGGTAATGATTTCTCCTTTTGTTTCATTTACAGCCTGTTTTGTTTTATCGAATTGATTGTAGCCTCCGTAGACTTGATAGTGAATGGTGTCATCGATTTTCGCATTTTTATGGGTGATGGTATAAGTGCGGGCTGCTAAAGTTTGAGCTTTTAAGGCCTCAAGATTCCAATTTGGAAAAACTTCAAAGGGGACTACTCCCTTTAAGTAATCTTCTAATAGTAATTGATTGACGGGCCGAATGTATTTTTTATCCTCAATATGGAACTCAACTGCCCCCATATAAGGTCTGCCATTCATGTAGAGTAGATGATTTTCATCATAAACGTCTGGATAAACAATAAAGGGATTGTTTATTTGAGTTTTTGACTTGCCGCATTGAAGATATAATTTCCCATTTTTTACTGTAAGTGAATAATGATTTCCTTCCTTTAACTTTGCTGCTGAACCTAATGTTGAGTAACTGCCTTTTATGTGGAGGGATAAATTAGAGCTGTTTCCGATATAATTTCTTAACCTTACTGAAATCATTTCTTCCGCAAGCACATCACCAGCAAATGAAACTAGAAAAAAGATACATATCAAAGTAATAAGAGTTTTCATATCCATAGTATTGTTAATAGAAATATTGATTATTCCTTAATTAGGATAAGCCAGAAATACCCTATGCGGATTGGCTGAAAGGAATCAATATGAAATAGGTGGATATTTGGACAAATGATCGGAAAAAATACAAAACATAAAATCGGGAGGTGAACCAGTTGGAGATGATTCACGAACCAAAATTAACTTCTTCTGAATTAGCCACTTTGTGGAACACCTACATGGCTGATACCATGGGGAAATGTATTCTCACCCACTTTAAACTAACAGTAGAGAATGAAAAAATTGAAAAAGTAATCGATTCGGCATTGCAAATTGCTGATGACCACATTAAAACGATTACGGGATTATTCCAAAAGGAAAAAATAGCTGTCCCTCAGGGATTTAATGAAAATGACATACATAGGAATGCTCCTAGATTATTCTCTGATATTTATTATTTACGTTATCTGGAGCATATGGGGCGTACAGGGCTAACTACTTATTCTCTAGCCAAAGCTATTGCTTCAAGAAAAGACATTCGTGATCTATATAAAAAGTGGTACAGTCAAACCGAAAGCTTGTTTGATTTCGCATCGGATTTAGCTCTTGAGTTGGGGACGTTTGTTAGATCTCCCTATATGGATTATCCAAAAAAAGTCACATTCGTAGAAAATGATGATTTTTTGGGTGATTTTTTTGGGAAACAACGGCCATTATTAGCGATCGAGATTGCACATTTAGGTACAAATATTGAAGTTTGTCATGTAGGACAAACTCTTTTAATGGGATTTAGTCAAGTTGCTAAATCAAAAAGCTTAAGACATTTTTTTCAACGGGGATCTAATATTGGTAAAAAACAGGTAACCACTTTTTTCGAAATTTTAAAGGATAGCAATACTTCCTATCCCTCAACATGGGACGCTTTGGTAACAGACTCCATAGAATCTCCGTTC
Organism: Neobacillus muris; assembly: GCF_943193175.1. Taxonomy (GTDB): domain Bacteria; phylum Bacillota; class Bacilli; order Bacillales; family Cytobacillaceae; genus Neobacillus; species Neobacillus muris. Next base: position 53,321 of record NZ_CALPDF010000017.1, on the reverse strand, counting down.
TCAGATAAATTAATGTTGTTTCAAATAAATTTACTTAGTGCTATTGCATTGGCGGATTTTGGAACAGCTATTGGCGGGAGTGTAAGGAAAGACATTGGTTTGATCTATGCAAGATTGATGGCTGAGTTGTCAAGCTTTGCTGAGGATGGAGCTAAACTTATGATAAAAGAAAAATGGCTGGAAAACCCTCCTCAAGTGCATGATAGAGACAAGTTGATAAACCGTAAGGACAAATAATTGATTAGAAGCTCTGAATAATTCACGTTCATACATGTTCCTCTACAAAAAGGGTCCCTCATGGAAGAGACCCTTCGAAAATATATTATGAGCAGCAGTTGGCTGTGCCGTTTATTTGATCCGTTGCAGAGCAGCAATTCACTTGTTCAGTACTAGGCTCTTGTGTGCAGCAGGCAGTAGCATTTTCACTGAATGTTGCTGCGTCTGACTTTGTATAGAAGAACTCCCACTCGTTTCCATCCGGATCATGAACCCAAAATTTATCTTGAACAGCATAACAGCAGGTCGTATTGATTTCGTCATATTGTGAGAGAACCCCGCTTTGTTCAAGTCTATTTTTGTGGGCAATGACTTCCTCTGTACTTTCCACTTGAAATCCAAAATGTCCAACTTGATTACCTTTAACCTCATTCTTAAGATTAAGAGTGATATTTAAGCCTGGTGTTTCGAGCAGGAATTTCGCATAATCCGGCTTGGTCTTCACTGGCTCCATGCCAAATAGTTTAGTGTAAAACTCCAGGGATTTTTCTAAATTGGTTACATTTAAACCTACATGAGCATACTTCATTTTAAATTCCTCCAACTTTATATTTATTTTGAATATCGTAAATAGGGAATCAATCAAAACAAATTTCTTTTTAAAAATGCTATTAACTAACATCAGATCTGGCAAACTTGCACGGTAAAAGATCAAGTAGAACTTGCTCAAATTAATGGCCTGCAGCAGACGGTTGACTTGGACATGGCTTCATTTAACAGTTTGACCGAGTTTATTACCATGTCACGTTCAAATCCGCTCATGTGAGAGAACACTTCCTCCAAATACTGGTTCATTTGCGCATCAATGGAAGCGGCGACATAATTCCCTTCAGTCGTCAAGCTAAGCTGGGAGACGCGTTTATCATCAGGAAGCGGTGTTTTTGAAACCAAGCCCATTTTGACCAGCGTTTGGATTTGCCGGCTAAAGGTCGTAATATCGATCCCCAAGGTATCCGCGGCCTGCTGCATCGATGGTTTATTTCTGCGAAGAAGTTCGTAAAGGATATGGCTCTGGACCAGGGATATTTCGCTGCCGCCAATTTGGCAGCAATTCTTATTTAAAAGTCCAAATCGCCTTGTCATGATCTGGAACTGTTCACGTATATTTTCCATTTTTTCCACCTCAGTTATATTTATATAATACTTATTTGTATTTTGCAACTATTATTGGAAAAAATTTTATAAAATGGTTTTAATTATAAACGACAGAGGGGGGAAACATGGGGCTTAATCTTATTCCAAGGCAAGCAGTAAGGGTATTTAAAAACCTAGGAAAATTAGACAGACGCTTTGTCGATGTTATGATTATGGAAAAGGTTTTTGTATAAATTTCTAGAATTTTGGCCGTGGAATTCAATTAAAATAAATGAAAGGAAGGAGGGCCTGTTGTCAAGGTTCCCCACTTTTTATCGGGTCAAGCGATTAGGGCCTTAACTGGCTGCTGCTTAAGGGAAGAATAGGCACACTCTCTCTTTTAAACTTTGCAAGACTTCTTCTGGAACCTCCCTGACCTTGATATCTCCACCAAGGAAAAGCAGCCAATTGGTTATTTCAGCTAAATCTTCGGGCATATTAACATTGATATATGTCTTAAGAATGGCAGTGGTTTGGTATGGATTCGTATAGGAAATTGAAACTTTGAAAGGGTGGTATTTTTTGAATTGGGCAATCGCTTTTGGGCCAAGCTCAAGGACAAGATTGATCTCTTCTTCCTGCTTACCTAGTTTCTCTAAAATCTTTTTCATGCTTAATCTATTTTTTGGCTGGTAAGGTTCGACATCGGTGAGCTTGTCTACAGGGAAAATCTGCTTCTTTTCTTCCTTTAAGTCAAATCCTTCAATCAGCCAAAGACTTTTTTCGCGATAAAGGTGCAAGAGAAAAATCGGATAAGACTTGAATACCTTTTCTTCTTGGATGGTAATCAATAAATATCTATCCAAAAGAATGATTTGAAAGAGTTTTTCTAACATAGGATGAGGGAGGTCTGACAGATCAAGCAGGTCAGGATTATTCGGATTAGTTCCTTCAAAAAGCAGAATTTGATTTAAAAGAACCAGGGTCTCTTGCTGGTTTTCTGATAGGAGGCCCAGCAATTTTTCAGCTAAAGATTGACGGCTTTTTAGATAGGGGAGCTGCTGGTTTCTTGTGGCCATAAAGGCAATAAAAAGAGCTTTGATTTCATTATCGGTAAAGCGGACATTGGGCAGGACTGAGTTGTTCATGACAAAATAACCCCCATCTCTTCCAACTTCAGCGATAAGCGGCATCCCCATGGCTTCAATTTCTTTGATATCCCTAATAGCTGTCGAACGAGAGATGTTAAATTCTTTCATGATTTCAGAAATAGTAAAATGGGCGCGGTTATTGATATACCGCATGATAATATTGATCCGTTCAACTTTTTTCATTAAGACCTCTAAAAAGTATCATTTTTTGACATGATTTAAGGCTATGATATACCTATCAAGTGAAGAAAACAAGTCATTTGAAATTTAAAAACAGAGGATGGTTTTGAGAATGGCAGACTATAGCATTGAAACAAAAGACAGCTTTACCGTTTTGGGAATTGGTACGGAGCTTAAGAGCCACTACACAGATTATGCTGGCATAAACAAGGAAAAGTCAGACTTTTGGCTGGCTGTCAGCCAAGATGGAACACTAGACTGGTTAAAATCCATAGCCGTAAATGGGTACGTTTTTGCCGTAAATGAAGCGGTGAATAACAAGATGATGCATTATGCAGGCGTCATGACCGAGACGCCTGCGCCGGAAGAAGCTAGAATGATCCAATTTCCTAAGGGGGAATACCTGGTTGTAAAAGGGGAAGCAAAGACAGCTGATCAATTGCATAATATGCTTGCTGGCATTGCCTTTGGTCAAGTTCTGCCAGAAGCAAGGGAATTTGCCTATGTTGGGGGGCCCAATGCAACGGTTGAGATGGGGAATCGAAACGGCCAGATTTATGGTGAAATGTGGATTCCGGTTGTGAGAAAATAAAAAAAGAAGGAGGGATGGAAGTGGCTGCTATCGTTGATTTTAGAAATGTAACAGCAGTTGGTTTCGAGTCTTCACCACAAGCGGAGGCACTTGCTGGTTTACGCGCACATGAAGCTCGTTACTTTATGAACAAATATAAGCATGAATTTACGGTTGTCCCTGCTACTGAAAGTCAGGAAACCCTTGATTATGTGAACCGAATTTTGAAAGAAGAACGTAATATTGAGTTTGCGGCCAAACCATTAGAAACGTCACGATTTCAAGTGGAAAATATCAAATGGGCCTTCGTCTTTTATGAGGATGGACTTGCGGTCAACGTCATGTATACGGTGGATGATCCTAAGAAGCGGGCTGTAGGTTTTAAGCTTTCTGAAGGGATGGAGGTACCAAAGGAATTAGAAGGGAAGTTTAAATTTGCCAGGCAGAAATCAAAACTGGCGGGAACTATTAGGGGCTCGTTTTTTGTCATTAAAGGTGAATATTAAAGCTGGCAAAGGAACAATCTTTGAAAAAAGAACCATTTTGAGTGAAAGCTATTTTAACTCTAAATAAAAGAATAGCTTTCACTCAATAACAGATCAAAAGACACGAACATTTTCCTTGGCTTGCCTTCTTTTATGTTACAATTGCTTTGGGCACTTCTTACTGTTTTTACCATTCATTAGATGAAATGATGATAAAGGTTATGAGGTTGCTAGAAAAATATATCCTAAACTCCTTAGAAGAAATATCCCTAAGTTTCGAAAAAGAAGAGGAGGACCATTTATGGAACAATCAACATTTACAAAAATTTATGATTATCACGTTTGGGCAAACCAAAGGATATTTGCGAAACTTAAGGAAGTGCCTGAGAAAAAGGTCCAAGAAGAAATTCAAAGCGTATTCCCAACGATACTAGATGCCGTCAGACATATTTATAGGGTGGATGTCGTTTGGTTTCATGTCATCTCAGGAAAAAATTACGAAGAGCTTGCAGTGTTAATGGGTGGTTTATTAGAGAAAATCCATACGATGACACTGGCCGACCTTGAAGAGGCCTATCACCATTTATCCAAGCAATATAGGGAATTTTTTTCTAGTTTAGGCTGCAAAGATCGTTCTGTTACAACGGAGCATCCACAATACGGCAAATTAGAATCAACCGTGTCTGATTTGGTTCAGCATGTTTCAAACCATGGAACGTATCACAGAGGAAACATCACGGCTATGTTGAGACAATTAGGATATTCTGGAGCATCGACAGATTACATTCTTTATTTATTTGACAGGCAGTAATTGGCATCATCATTTGACCGATAGGTTATAAATATACGTATCTGAGTGACTGAATATGAAAAAGGGAGGGTATGCCCCTCTCAGTGAAAATAAGATCCCCTTAGCGGTAATCAGCCAAGGGGATAATCGTGAATTAAACAGATTGCCGGCCCTCAAACGGGAAATCATCTCTTAGGTTCCGATTTTTAAGTAAACCAAAGAAATTTTCAATCTCCCGTTGTGCACTTAAGATTGAATCTGAACCGTGGATGACATTCTCCTCTTTAGAATGGGCAAAGTCCCCGCGGATTGTACCAGGCATTGCTTCCAATGGACTTGTCTTGCCAATCATGAGGCGTGAAATCTCAATAATATTTTCGCCTTCCCAGACCATGGCAAAGACGGGTCCAGAAGTAATGAAATCCACTAATTCGCCGAAGAATGGCTTTTCCTTATGCTCCATATAATGATATTCCGCCTTAGAACGATCAACGGTCATCAGCTCTGCCTGCAATAAGGAAAAACCTTTCTGCTCAAAGCGTTTCATGATCTCCCCGATCAAGCCTCTTCTTACTCCATCAGGCTTCACCATAATAAACGTGCGCTGCAAAGTCATACCATCACCTCTTAAACGTATTCTAACGAACTCCCAGTTTATAGAGATTACGCTAATCTCCTTTATGGGTTTAGTTTGTACGTTATCCATTATGGCGTAAACGTGCAGATTTCAAACCTTTCGTTCTTAAGAAAGACGTTCTCGGATGCTAAATCAATAACAAATCCTATTGGCACGACATTTATGTAAAGCAGGTCGTTTTAATCCTGATCGGGATAGATCTTAAACGTGTTTCTTCCTGCCTTTTTGGCGAGATATAGAGCATGGTCCGCTTCTTCAATTAAGGTACGAAGACTTTTATGATTGGAAACAGTGCTTAGTCCCATCGAGATGGTTAAAGAACCATTCGGCTGTTGCTCCTCACCCTGAAAGGGATAGGTTTCAACAAGACATCGAAACCGCTCAGCAATTTCCGCAGCCTGTCTTACGTTAGTCACATTGGTAAAACAAACAATAAATTCTTCCCCTCCATACCTGGCAAACACATCTTCTTCCCGCATACTATCCATTAAAAGCTGCCCTACTGTACGAAGGACAGTATCACCAGCAAGATGTCCATGTGTATCATTGTAATTTTTAAAATAATCCACATCGAACAGTGCAATAACGAATGGAATCTTTTTCCGAATTATATCCTCCACTTTGCTGTGAAAATGTCGCAGATTATATAGGTTTGTCATATAGTCGTGCCTTGATTGATATTCCAATTCTTTTATCGTAAGCAAATTGCGGTTTACATCATTGTTAATTAATCCAATCGTCAGTAAAGCGATGGTTTCAAATATACACATAAAAAGGATGGTTGCTCCAGTGGCTGGAGTGGTCCATAGCATTGAGATTGATTTGATTAATTCATAAATAAGAAATGCCGCTCCCATATGATTGAAATGAACCATTGTAAATGGAGGATTTACTGCTTTTTTTCTATGAAATAACGAACCGATTAGGAACGGTAATAATATCGATTGGATGATCCCTTGAATAACGGTAGGTCCTCCCATTTCATATCGAAGCCATGCTGGCAACAGAATCGTAATTAGACCATTTTTCCATCCGAATAAAAAAGAGGTGAAGAATATCGGAATAGCTCTTAAATCAATTCGCATTCCTGCCGCTTGGAGCGGATAATGCATAACCCAAATACTTAATAGACTACTGATTATGGCCGTCAGCCACAGTAATTTTAGCCATTTCTTCGTTTTAAGGATGATGAATTCCTTTAATTTATTGGCAATGTACATATAAGCAATAATCAGAGTGATGTTGCTTAGAAAAGTATCCATGACATGGTTCACAAACAGATTCTCCTTTTAGGCATCCAATCATAATTTCTGCGAAACAAATGGTTTGTATATCTATAATGGATTAGTTGAAGATATGAGTCAAATGACCTATTGTTTGTCCTTATTATTGCCGAGAGATTCATACCTAAAAGAAGCCTTATGTTTTAGGCTTTTTTAACCATTCACAATCTTCACTTACTGCTTTAAGATAACTATGAGAGTCAGGGACTTACGCTAATCGAGGAGGATACGATGAATACAGATCAAGCTTTTGACCTATTAAAAACTGCTGGATTAGAAGATGATCGAAGTGTCCAAACAGTTCGACGATGGCTTCGCGAGCAAAAAATCACCTATGAAGGCAAGTCAGGAGTGCGGACTAAAGATTGTATATTTCACGATACCGATCAAGCGATCTTCCTTTTAAAGGATGCAGGGGTTGCACCTGATATTGGCATTCAGGTCGTCAAACGCTGGCTGTTTGAAGGAAAAATCGAAAAGATTGGCAAGGGGAATCAGATGGCTGAATACCTTTCAAATGAACAAAGGTTAATGAAGCATAGGCCCTCTGATAAGGATAAAACGATTCGCGATTTAAAAATCAAAATTAAAGCACAGGATGATCATATTAAAGGAATCCAAGAAATCCATAAGACTTCCATCCAAGCACTTATCCAGCAAAGAAACAAATTACATAAAGAAATGCTGAGCCTTGAATCGGAGAATAACAAATTACAAATGGAAACAAAAAAAGTACTGGAGGAAAATATTGAATTGCGAAAGGAGCTCTTGAAGATAAAAGAAGAAATGGCAAGACAAGGCAAAAAAGACCCCGAAAAGCCTCAGAATGCCTCAACACCCCCAAAACTTGATTATCGACAGAAACTAGGTCTTTCAAAAACTGCCAGCCAGAAGGAAATTTTAGCTAGATTCAAGAAGCTGTTGAAGCTGACCCACCCTGACCATGGCGGAACTGCTGCAGCTTTTCATTATGTGAAAACAGACTATGATGAGTTTAAAAACAATATGAAATAGTTTTCCCAAAATAGCATTTGTGAATATTACCAAAATCCGATTTCAAATTTAGTCAAAATACCAATGACCTGTTAGAATTTTCTAATTATAATAGATGGTATTAAATTTGGACTGTTATTATGGAGGGGACAATATGAATGATCATTGGGGTGCCTTTATTAATAAGGAATTAAATCTAAACCCAAAAGCATCTGGAAAATTTAATGGCATCTCCTTTGCCGTTAAAGATGTCTTTGAAATCAAGAATATCCGCAATAGCGCTGGAAATCCAGACTGGCTGAAAACCCATCCGCCTGGAGCTCAAAATGCCCCTGTGATCGATGAATTGTTAAAAAATGGGGCGTCTCTTACAGGAACTACGCATACAGATGAACTAATGTATAGTTTAAATGGGGAAAATTATCATTATGGGACTCCGATCAATCCACGCGGTGCTGACCGGATTCCAGGAGGCTCTTCAAGTGGTTCTGCTGTTGCAGTTGCAGCAAGACTCGTTGATTTTGCTCTCGGTACGGATACAGGAGGATCTGTTCGGATCCCTTCCTCTTATTGCGGGATATATGGCATTAGGCCAACACATGGACTTGTCAATATAGAGGGAGTCATCCCCCTTGCTAAAAGTTTTGATACGGTCGGCTGGATGGCGCGGGATACAAAATTATTACTGGAGGTTGGCGAACTCCTCATTCCTAATGAAGATAGCTTGGAAGATACCGTCTTCTCTCAGCTATTTTTCGAAACAGCTGCCTGGAGCTTGGTTGAAGGGGATACAAAGGATCGATTATGGAAAGCCTTCGACTTGTTGAAAGAGTCAAATTTAAACAAACATTACATAAAGGCTGCAGAAAATGGGTTGTCAGCCTGGGCTGAGTTATTTAGGAGGATACAAGGAATCGAAATATGGAAGGAACATGGCGCTTGGATTCAAGAGGTGGCTCCCAAATTTGGACCCGGGATTGCTGAGAGATTCCAGTGGGCAAGTACATTGGATTCCAATGAATATGAATCACTTATTTTAGAAAAAACAAACATAAAAAATCAATTGTCCCATTTGCTTGGAGAAAATGGCTTATTAGTAATTCCAACGGCCCCTGGGGAGGCACCATTACGGAACTTATCAGTCAAAGAAATGGAGCGCTATCGTTCAAAAACGATGGAACTCACCTGCATGGCTGGATTAACGGGCTTTCCGCAAGTGACGATTCCAATTGAAGCAGCAAACGGGCTCCCAATCGGGTTATCTTTCATTGCCAATGAAAAACAAGATTTGAAATTGCTCAAATGGGTAACTCGTTATGTGGAATTACTTGAAAATAGATAAAAGGTTTTCGATGTGAATAATCACAGTGCAGACAATTGGACCCTAATTTTATATTTATGATCAATATGGAGAGGGAAGGAAAACATGATGTTTTTCTTCCCTTTTTGTTATGTGAAAAAAGACAGCGTTTTCATTGAGATTTTTAGTTGAAATGACCAATAAGAATCGAAAAGTTTGTAACAAATAGCTAATGTCAAATGATTCAGAAAACTATATAATGTGACTATATTACAAAGAGTGTTAGATTATATAACATGATTGAAAAATCAACATGGACCAGAGAGTTTAGTTGTTTGATTGTAATAAGATCTAACACTGATTACACCATTCCAATGAATCTATAAGCGATTAAGATGAAGGAGGGACGGCAATGGGAGCCATTCAAAAAGAAGTAGTTTGCTTCCGGCAGGTTGATAAGGTTTACAATACCGGAACTATTGCTCTTAGCCAATTTGATTTGTCCATCAGAGAAGGTGAATTTATTAGTTTCCTAGGTCCATCAGGCTGCGGGAAATCGACAGCCCTACGAATGGCTGCAGGTTTAGGCAACGTAACAAACGGAAAGGTGGAAGTGTTTGGACAAGACCCGAAAGAGGTGATTCGAAATACGAATGATATCGCATTTGTCTTCCAGGATGCCAATTTGCTTCCATGGAGATCTGTGCTGGATAATGTCCTATTGCCCCTGGAATTACGAGGGTCTGATAAAAAGGCGAGAAAAGAAACTGCCATAAACGCATTAGAAATGGTCGGTTTAAAGGACTATTTAAAATCGTACCCAAGGCAGCTTTCCGGGGGAATGAAAATGCGAGTCTCGATTGCCCGCGCTCTTGCAGCAAAACCAAAAATGCTGTTAATGGATGAACCTTTTGCAGCGTTAGATGAAATGACAAGACAAACCTTGCAGATGGATTTGTTGGATATCTGGAAAAAAGAAAATACGTCAATTCTATTTGTTACCCATAATGTTTATGAAGCAGTCTATTTATCTTCCAGAATTGCTGTGATGTCTGCGCGCCCAGGAAGACTTTCTAAATTGATCGAAGTCGATCTGCCTTATCCGCGCGAAAGGACCATTACCAGGTTTAACGAGTATGTGGAAATGGCCTCCAAAAGTCTTGAACACAGTATGGGCCGAAGGGAGCTGGTATAATGCCTGTCCAAACAGCAGTCACTAATAATCAAGAAATGGCAGCCAAGACAAGAGAGATTACGAGGGAGAAATTCAAGTTTAAGCTATCCTTAATCGGTCCCATTGCGGCCCTCATTATTTTTCTTGCAATATGGCAGTTCATCCCGATGCTGCTGGATATCAAGCCTTTTATCCTGCCGAAGCCGACGGATGTTTTGAATGCTGCGATAGAAGATTGGAATATGTTGTGGCCGGCTATCCAAATAACGGTGACGGAATCGGTCATTGGATTTTTAGTCAGTGCGATCGTTGGGATCACTGGTGCAGTTGTTTTAGCCAGCTCCAAGATCATTGAGATTAGTCTTTACCCATATGCAGTTATCCTGCAAACCATACCGGTTGTGGCGGTTGCGCCGATCATCGTTATTTGGTTCGGTTCAGGATATAACTCAATCGTCATCATCGCCTTTTTAATTGGATTTTTCCCAGTCGTATCCAATACTTTGATGGGACTGAATTCGGTCGATAAAAATATGAATGATTTATTTACATTATACAACTCATCCAAATGGCAAACGATGTGGAAGCTAAGAATTCCAGCAGCGATGCCTTATATCATGTCAGGTTTGAAAATCTCCTGTACGCTAGCCATCATTGGTGCGATCACTGGAGAATTTGTAGCTGGGATTGGCGGGGGAAAAGGCGGTCTGGGATATGCGATCACCGTTGCAGCTGTTCAGCTGAAGACACCGTATTTGTTTGCCTGCGCGATCTGCGGCGCCATTTTTGGAATTGTTTTTTATCTTCTGGTCAGCTTGATTTCCCACTACACGCTTCGGTCATGGCACGAATCAGCAATGAAGGTTGAAAAATAAATCATTACATATAAAAAGGGGGAAAAGGAAATGAAGGCTTTCAAAAAAATAAAATTACTCTTCATCGGATTGGCTTTGTTGCTTATCTTAGCCGCTTGCGGCGGGGAAGAGTCGGGCAGTTCGTCTGCTGGAGAAAGCTCGGGGGAAAATGGAAAAAAACTTACTGATGTAAAAATCGTATTGAACTGGTTTGCAAAAGCGCAGCACGGCGGGGTGTATACAGCACAGGAAAATGGACTGTTTGAAAAAAATGGCTTGAAGGTCACAATTGAACCGGGCGGCCCGCAAGTTTCTTCAATTAATATGGTGGCATCCGGCAAGGCGGAATTTGGTCTTGCGCATGCGGACCAAATTGTCAATGCCCGAAATGAAGGAATTGAACTGGTAGCTGTTGCGGCAGCGATGCAGGGAAGCCCACAGGCTTTTATGTTTCATAAAGGCAAAGGGATAGATGATTTTGATGAATTAAATGGCAAAAAAGTGTATATTCAGCCAGGAATTGTGTACTGGGAATTCCTAAAATCGAAATACGATCTAAGCAAGGTCCAGGAATTGACCCATACAGGACAACTTACCAACTTTATTAACGATGAAAATGCAGTAACCCAGGCTTTTGTGACATCAGAGCCTTACTTTGCAAAATTAGAAGGAGTAGAGGTAGAAACAAAACTGATCTCTGATGCGGGCTATGACCCTTACAATATTGTTTTATATGTTACAAAAGACTACCTAGAGAAAAACAAGGAAACCGTCACAGCAATGACCACTGCTTTTGTTGAAGGATGGAATCAGTACAAAGACACATATAAGGAAATTAACAAAATCATTCAAAAGGATGATCCTGACATTGAATTAGAGTCGTTGAATTTTGAATCTGAATCGCAGGCTGATTTTGTTTATGGACAAGATGCCGCAGAGCATGGGGTAGGGTATATGACAGAGGAGCGTTGGGCTACCCTGATCGAACAGCTGCATGATTTAGGTGTTTTAAAAGAAACATTTGACGCAAAAACCATTTTTACAACGGAATTCTTGCCAAAGAATTAGGTATTGGGTTGCCTGCTAAGCTTAGTACCCCCTATCAAGAGATATTTACCGTATATAGAGGAATTTGAGGATCCTTCCAAAAAAACTTTAGTTTGCGGTCCATATGAAGAAAAAGCAGCGGGAACGCGTGTAGTGGAGAACTTCACGGATTATGTTTTTATGGTGGTTTCTCGAAATTATGGATTTGCAGTGTCGGATGCGGATTTTATGAAATTTCAGGATACGGTATTTGAACAGGACAAGTGGATTATCGAGACGCAAAAACCGGAACTGCTTCTGCTGGATTTGCAGATGGAGCTGAACGATAAGGCCGATTTGTTATCTGTTGCCTACCGCCGCTGGCTATGAGAGTTAGGTGTTACGTTAGGAACGTTGTAAGTAACATAAAATTGAAAATTTAAAAAATAATCTATCCTTTACAAAAAATTTTTATATAATAGGGTTAGATAGGAGCGCTGCAGGCTATCTGCGGTGCTCTATTTTTTTGAGATAAAATGGGGGGAGGCAAAACAATCAATGTCTAATGAAAATGAGGTTTTGTTAGATAAAGAAAAACAAAATGCTTCAAAATGGAAAGTGGAAAGGAAAGAGGGCGAACCGACACCCGCATTTAAAGGGGCATCCTGGGCGGCCCTGCTAGTAGGTGCTGCGGCTTACCTTATCGGCTTATATAATGCGGAAATGGAGCTGAACGAAAAAGGGTATTACTTTGCCGTTTTAGTATTCGGACTCTATTCAGCAGTATCTTTGCAAAAGGCAGTAAGAGATAAAGAAGAGGGAATACCGGTTACCAATATTTATTATGGGATTAGTTGGTTTGCCCTTATTGTATCAATTGCATTAATGGGTATCGGGTTATTTAATGCAGGAAGTATTGTTCTAAGTGAAAAGGGATTCTATGGCATGGCATTTGTTCTTAGTGTATTTGCAGCAATTACAGTCCAAAAGAATATTCGAGATACGCAGAGAGCAAGAGAAAGAGAGTAAAATTTTCCCATGATTGGTCAAAGCACTTATTCAATCTGAGTAAGTGCTTTTTTGTTTTAAAAAAAGCAAAAGCCATTCCTCGTTGAATGGCTCTGCATTTTAAAGAGAGTACCTTTTTATTTTTAATTAAAGATAGCATTCTCAAAGTATTGCTTCGCTGTTTTTATTCCATCAACCAGTAAATCAATGTCTTTTTCTGTATTGTAAAGATAGAAGCTGGCCCTGGCCGTTGCGGATACATTTAACCACTTCATTAACGGCTGGCAGCAATGGTGTCCAGCCCGAATGGCAATTCCCTGTGAATCTAAAACGGTTGCCAAGTCGTGCGGGTGTACATTGTCGACATTAAATGTAATTAAACCGCTTCTTTGTTCAAGCTGGCTGGGACCATAAATAGAGATTCCTTCGATATTTGATAATTGGTCCAATGCATATTTGATTAAATTTTCTTCATGAAGCCGAATTTGATCTAGTCCATACTGCTCCAAAAAATCGATGGCCGCAGCCAACCCGATGGCTCCTGCAATAATGGGAGTTCCGCCTTCAAACTTCCAAGGAAGCTCCTTCCACGTCGAATCATAGAGGCCGACAAAATCAATCATTTCTCCACCATATTCATAAGGAATCATTTCTTCTAATAGATTTCTTTTGCCGTATAAAACCCCAATGCCAGTCGGACCCGCCATTTTATGCCCGGAGAACGCCAAAAAGTCACAATCAAGGTCTTGGACGTCTACTTTAAGGTGAGGGGCGCTTTGAGCGGCGTCCACGCAAATGATGGCACCACGCTGGTGAGCGAGTTCGGCTATTTTTTTTATGGGATTTATCGTTCCTAAAACATTCGACACATGCGTGATGGAAACGAATTTGGTATTGGTTGTAATTGCTTTTTCTACGATTTGAAGGTCGAGTGTGCCGTCTGGAGATAATGGAATGTATCTTAGGACGGCCCCTGTCTTCTTTGCGGCCTGCTGCCAAGGAATCAAATTGCTGTGATGCTCCATTTGAGTAATTAAAATTTCATCGCCTTCTTTTAAAAACTCCCGTGCATAGCACTGGGCAACCAGGTTTAATGAAGCCGTTGTTCCTCTTGTGAAAATAACCTCAGCCGATTCCTTGGCATTGATAAAGGTCTTTACTTTCTCCCGTGCGCCTTCGTAGGCATCTGTCGCTTTTGTTCCTAACGTATGAACGCCTCTATGAACGTTTGAATTAATATTTTTATAATAGTCTTCTAATGCAGCAATGACAGACTTAGGTTTTTGTGAAGTAGCGGAGCTGTCAAGATATACCAATGGATGGCCGTTTACATGTTGATTCAATATGGGGAAATAATCCTTGATTTCATTTAAGTTCATGCTTTCAATCTCCCTTAATTAAAAAAATGAGAATCTATAGCCTTATTCTGACAGTAATTTAGGTATAATACAAATATAATTAATATTATAAAATCATAATAAAAAAATTATGGAAGTGAAAAAGATGAATACGAATCACTTGGCTTTACTTAAAAAAGTCATCCATACAGGAAGCATCAGCCAGGTGGCCAAGGAAATTCATGTCAGTCAGCCAGCTATCTCGATGATGCTAAAAAGGCTGGAACAAGAGGTTGGGGTTCCATTGTATACGATGGTGGGAAGAATGATTACCCCGACAGATGCTGGCCTCACATTATTGGAATATGCTGAATCGATGCTTTCATTAGAGGAGCAAATCTATCGGGCAATGGAAGAGTTTCAAGAAGGGAGCCGTGGCAGGATTGTGGTAGGCACCTCGCAAGTAGTGGGCACATACTTATTGCCAAAGATCATCCTTGGCTTTAATGAAAACCATTCAAATATCACGGTTGACTTGGAAATAAGAGATGATGAGGAAATTGAGGAGCTGGTGAGGCTGGGAACGATCGATATTGGCATCACATTAACACCGCCGGAAGACCATTTTTCATTAAGGATTAGGAAGGTTTCCGACGATCAACTAATTGGAATTCAACCGGCATACTCAATGCAATCAGATACGGTATTCCTTCCTGCTGACATTCCTTTATCCATGTATGCTCAAATAGGTCAGCCGACTAAGAGAATCTTTTCAACGGAAGCGGTTAAACAATTTGTGATGGGGGGGATGGGCTGTGGCGTCGTATTAAAATCTTCTGTGGAAATGGAAGAATCATGTGGCAGGTTACAGTTTTGGGATGGTTATGTCCCATCTCCGGTTACGACAAACGTGATCACCCGCCCAGCTGAACGGCTTTCTAAAAGTGTTTGGTTCTTTTTAAATCATTTAGCTGAAAACTGAAGGTCATAATGAATGAAATAAATCTTAAAAGAGGCTGTCAAAAAACAAAGAGGCTTGACACCACGCCGTGATATAATAATGGTATTTTGAAAAAAACCGTTCTATCTATTGGCATGGAGTCAGACCCCTTAATGGACAGCCTCTTTTGATTTTTTTCAGCCCTTCATTATTGCTTTTAATGTACCTTAATCCAGGTCAATAACCTTATGATTTGGAATGGGTCATTCCATGAAATAAGGAAACTAAGCATGAAAAACACGGCAACAGCCATAAATTTCATTTTTCCTTGTTCCTTTTTGAACATGGCGCCAAAACTTATGATTAATCCAATAAACATGATAACAAAGCCTGTAGCCATTAGCGGCTCTATATAGGGTGTAAAAATATATGATGCACCGAGGAACAGTCCGCCAATTATTGCGAATAGAATTGATAATTTACTAAGCAACTTGAAATGGCACCTCTTTTTTTACCTAAATTATACCATTTCTATTAGAGAAGGCCAATAATGACATGGCTTAGTGAACGGCTTTGTGTTTCAGGGTTGTACCATTAAGTTTTTTGAAAATAAAAGTTCTTTTACATAGTTTCTTGATGAGTAGTTTTCTTGACGGCCATTGCCTTGGGGAGTATCATGGTTACGAAAAAACCTTTGGTTATTAAAAGTTACTTGGTATTTAAAAAGCCGATTTAGGTAATCTCTCGGCTATGCTTGAAGGCGCATCTCCATCCAATTGGAATCTTAGCAGGATATAGGGAAATAATTTGCCTATTAACAGGCCAATCATAATAATGGCTAAAGATTTGATCACAAACCGCCGATGGTCAATGAAAGGAGAATTTTCCTTGAATGAGAAAAAACAGGTTGGAGAAAAAGCTGCAGATTTTGTCAAAGACGGTATGGTCGTAGGACTCGGCACAGGTTCTACGGTCTATTATACCCTTCTTAAACTAGGAACGTTTGTCCAACAAGGTTTATCGATAAGAGGTATTCCTTCCTCCATTCAAACAGAAAAATTAGCTTTAGAACTAGGCATCCCATTGGTTTCATTTGATGAAATAGAGCAAATTGACGTGGCGATAGACGGTGCTGACGAAGTGAGCAGTGATTTGAATCTAATAAAAGGCGGCGGTGGAGCTCTGTTGCGAGAGAAAATAATCGCCAAAGCAGCGAAGACATTTATTGTGGCCGCCGATTCTAAAAAAATGGTGAATCAATTGGGCTCCTTCCCGCTTCCAGTTGAAGTTCTGCCTTTTGGAGTAGAGATGACAAGCAAATATATTCAAGAACTTGGGGGAAGCACCAAGCTGCGGCAAAAAGACGGCATTCCTTATTTGACGGATAACGGTCATTATATTGTGGACTGCAGCTTCCAGGATCTTACTCATCCAGAAGTTTTAGAAAAAGACCTGAATCTAATCCCTGGCGTTATCGATAATGGTCTGTTTGTTGGAATGGCCGATATTGTCATTACCATGAATGCAAATCAGCAAATTGACATTAATTTGCGAAAATAACAAGGCTTCCGAAGTGGGACAATAATCGGTAGTTTGCCTTAAGTGATTTTTAATTATGAGGGAGAAATAAACATGGAATCAATGACCTTTGTGTTATTTGGAGCAACGGGTGATTTGGCGAAAAGGAAAATTTACCCCGCTCTTTATAATTTATACCTAGATAACAAGCTGCCCCAACCGATATCGATTATTGGACTGGGAAGAGGCAATTTATCTCATGAAGATTTTCAAGAAAAAGTGAAACAATCTGTACTGGAGTTTTCCCGCCGTTTAGAACATGAGGCTAGTGAAATGGGTGACTTTCTAGAGGTATTTCGTTTCAGTACTTTAAATGTAAACAAGCCAGAAGATTATCTAAAGCTGCTGGAGCTAGTTCAGCAACGAGAAGGCGAATGCCAAATTTCAGAAAATCGGTTGTTTTATCTGTCAGTTGCACCTGAATTTTTCGATATCATTGCCTTAAATATAAAAAATAGCGGACTTGGCACAACGAAAGGATGGAAACGATTAATTATCGAAAAGCCTTTTGGCCACGATCTTCAATCGGCCCGTGAGCTTAATGAAAAACTTAGCAGGGCATTCGATGAGGAAGAGATTTATCGCATTGACCATTATTTAGGCAAGCCAATGGTACAGAACCTGGAAGCCTTAGAGTTTGCCAATCCAGTCCTCCAATCAATCTGGAACAAAGACCATATTGCCAATGTTCAAATCACAGCAAGTGAAACAGTGGGCGTAGAACAAAGAGCAGGCTATTACGATCAGGCTGGAGCGATTCGTGACATGGTGCAAAACCATATGCTGCAAATGCTGATGATGACCGCCATGAACCTGCCATATAAGATTAATGCAACTGAAATTCGCAATGAAAAACGAAAAGTGATGGAAGCCCTTCGTCCGGTTACAAAGGAAGATGTTCCATCCCAAATCGTTCGCGGACAGTATGTTTCGGGTGAAATGAATGGAAAGCTGATGCCTGGTTACAGGGATGAGCCTGGAGTAAAACCAGCCTCTCAAACCGATACTTTTGTGGCTGCCCGTTTGTGGATTGATAATCCTTTTTGGAGTGGAGTTCCCTTCTATATAAGAACAGGAAAAAGAATGAAAGAAAAGTCCACCCGAATCGTCATTGAATTTAAGAATACCTTAAAGCTTCTTTATAACAAAGGGCAAAAAGTAGAACCCAATTTATTGATTATCGAAATAAGTCCAGATGAAAATGTCACTTTACAATTGAATGGGAAAAATCCATTGAATGGAAAAATAGAACCTGTAAGAATCAGTTTTTCATGTGAAATGACAGAACGGACTGGCTTAGGGGTGCCAGAGGCTTATGAAAGACTGATTTATGATGCGCTTATAGGTGATTCAACCTTCTTTGCCCATTGGAAAGAGGTTGAATTGTCATGGCAATGGGTACAGCCAATCCTCGAGGCATTTGAGGAAAATGCGCTTCCGCTTCATGAATACGAATCCGGTTCATATGGACCGCATTCCGCCGAACTTTTGCTGGCGGAAAATGGATTTACCTGGTGGCTGGATAAAAAAACGGAAGAAAACATGGAAACAACAGACCAGAAGTAACGAAAGCCAAGGAGGAAAAAGAAATGTCCCAAAATATTGAGAACTTAGCAGTGACAACCATTCGCACCTTGTCCATTGATGCAGTGAATGCGGCCAATTCTGGCCATCCGGGTCTGCCGATGGGGGCGGCGCCAATGGCTTACGCCCTATGGGCAAACCATTTAAATCATAATCCTCAAAATCCCAAGTGGTTTAACCGTGATCGATTTGTTTTATCAGCAGGGCATGGCTCCAGTTTACTGTACAGTTTGCTGCACTTATTCGGATATGATGTTTCCGTTGATGATTTAAAAAGCTTTAGAAAATTAAATAGCAAAACACCGGGACATCCTGAATTCGGCTATACCTCTGGTGTAGAAGCGACGACCGGTCCATTAGGACAGGGCATTGCCAATGCTGTCGGGATGGCGATGGCGGAAGCTCATTTGGCAGCTAAATTTAATAAACAAGGCTTTCCAGTGATAGACCATCATACCTATGCATTAGTAGGAGACGGCGACCTTATGGAAGGCATTTCCTATGAAGCCATGTCTATGGCGGGCCATATGAAGCTGGGTAAGCTGGTTGTACTATATGATTCCAATGATATCTCACTTGACGGCGAATTGAACGTCTCCTTCTCTGAGGATGTTAAGAAAAGAACAGAGTCCGCTCATTGGCAGTATATAAGAGTAGAGGATGGCAACGATATCGAAGCGATTACAAAAGCGATCCAATCAGCAAAAGAAAATACGGATCAGCCAAGTTTAATCGAAATCAGAACAATCATCGGATATGGAAGCCCGAAAGTTGCAGGATCCAATAAGGCCCATGGTGCACCGCTTGGGGCAGAAGAGGGGAAAGCAACAAAACAAGCCTATAATTGGCTCTATGAAGAGGACTTTTACGTTCCCGATGAGGTTAAAGGCCATTTCGAGCAATTAAAGCGTAAAGGGATCGAGGCTGAACAAGGCTGGAGCCAATTATTTGATTCTTATCAAAAAGAGCATCCAGATATGGCAGAACAGTTAACCACTGCGATTTCCGGAAAATTATTCATCGACGTGAATGATATTTTAACTTTCGATACAGGAAAAGCCGTATCCACTCGGGTGGCTAGCGGTGAAGCGATCAACCATTTTGTCAAATCTGTTCCAGCCATATTTGGCGGAAGTGCAGACCTTTCCCATTCCACCATGACAGAAATCAAAGGGGAACAAATCTTCGCAGTTGAGTCTTACGGTGCACGTAACGTTTATTTTGGCGTCCGTGAGCATGCAATGGGTGCTGCAGCAAACGGCATGGCTTATCACGGCGGCTTAAAGCCATTTGTCAGCACGTTCTTTGTTTTCAATGATTATTTGCGTCCTTCAATCCGTTTAGCGGCTTTATCAAAGCTTCCGGTCATTTATGTGTTCACACATGATTCCATTGCAGTCGGAGAAGATGGACCAACACATGAGCCGGTGGAACACTTGGCTGCTCTTCGTGCCATCCCTGGCCTTACAGTCATCAGGCCAACGGATGCCAATGAAACGGCAAGCGCTTGGGCATATGCACTCAAACAAGCAGAAGGACCAGTCGCCTTAGTATTAAGCCGTCAAAACCTGCCAGTTTTTAATGAAACAAAAGCAAATCTTGACGATGTATCGAAGGGTGCCTATGTATTGACAGAAACCAATTCAAATCCTGATGTCATCTTAATGGCAACAGGTTCTGAAGTCTCATTGGCTGCAGATGCAAAAACAGAATTGGAAAAAGAAAATATTGCTGTCCGTATCGTTGCCATGCCAAGCTGGGAGCTATTCGAAAAGCAGCCGGATGAATATAGAGAGGCTGTGCTTCCATCTTCAATGACAAAACGTGTAGCAATCGAAATGGGGATCCGATTAGGCTGGGAACGGTTTGTCGGTTCTGAAGGCAAGATATTATCAATTGAGTCATTCGGCGCTTCCGGTGACGGCGGTTCCGTGATGAAGCATTTTGGTTTTACGTCAGAAAATGTTGTAAATTTAGCCAAAATGGTTTTAAATAAGTAATAGTTGGAGGAATTGACCATGAAAGTAGGATTAATCGGCCTGGGGAAAATGGGTTTTAACCTGGGACAAAATCTAATGGAGCACAACCATGAAGTAGTAGCGTTCGATGTGAACCCGAATGCTGTCGAAGAAATGAAAACGCATGGAGCACAAGGCGTTGCTAGCCTAAAAGAACTTGTCCAATCTTTGGAACAGCCCAGAGTGCTTTGGATTATGGTCCCGCACGCTGTAGTAGATTCGGTTATTGGAGAAATTCTTCCATTTCTGAATGAAGGCGATATTGTTATTGAAGCAGGCAACTCTCATTATAAAGAATCAATCCAACGATATAACGAGTTGAAAGAAGTTGGTGTTCGATTCATGGATGCGGGAACTTCTGGCGGTATGGAGGGCGCTCGTTACGGTGCGTGCTATATGGTTGGCGGTGATCCAGAAGCATGGGAAATTGTCGAACCAATTTTTAGAGATACTGCCGTTGAAAATGGTTATCTCTATGCAGGCAAAGCCGGCAGCGGCCACTTCCTCAAAATGGTTCATAACGGGATCGAATATGCCATGATGGCAGCGATAGGAGAAGGCTTTGAAGTCCTTGAGAAAAGTGACTTCAATTATGATTATGAAAAAGTAGCCAAGGTTTGGAATAACGGATCTGTTATTCGTTCATGGCTGATGGAGTTAACTGAAAATGCTTTTTCCAAATATCCTCATTTGGATGAAATTAAAGGGATTATGCATTCTTCAGGAGAGGGCAAATGGACAGTTGAAACAGCTCTTGATCTTCAAACCGCAACTCCAGTTATTGCCTTGGCATTATTGATGCGTTATCGTTCTTTAGAAAATGACACCTTCACAGGTAAAGTGGTAGCCGCATTAAGAAATGAATTTGGCGGACATGCTGTCGTGAAATCAGACAAATAATAGAAACCGGAGGAAAGCATCATGAAATTTTTTATTGACACAGCTAATTTGGATGACATTAAAAAAGCCTATAAAATCGGAGTTTTGTCAGGCGTTACCACCAATCCATCTTTGGTCGCAAAGGAAGGGGTTAAATTTGAAGATCGGATTTCAGAAATCTTAAATACCGTTCCTGAAGTGGAATCAGTATCTGCTGAAGTAACTCCAAATGCTTTGACAGCCGAACAAATGATTGCTGAAGCAAACGAACTCATCAAAATCAATGGGGGAGATGAAAAGATCACCATTAAACTCCCAATGACATTAGAAGGTTTAGAGGCATGCCGCTATCTTACCAAAAAAGGGGTAAAAACAAACGTAACACTTATATTTACAGTAAACCAAGCTCTATTGGCAGCGCGCGCTGGAGCAACGTATGTTTCTCCATTCTTGGGACGTTTGGATGATATTAGTGAAGATGGTGTTCAGCTTGTGGCAAAAATCGCTGAATTATTCCGTATCCAGAACTTAGATTCACAAATCATCGCTGCTTCTGTTCGTCATCCAGACCATGTGACTCGCGTAGCCATGGCCGGTGCACACATAGCCACTATTCCTTTTAAAGTAATTGAACAATTATCTAAACACCCGTTAACCGACCAAGGTATTGAAAAATTTGCGGCAGATTGGAAAAATGCCTAATAACCCTTTTTCGATTTTCTAAAATACAAACACCCTTATCTGAAGAAGATAAGGGTGTTTTCGTTAGTGATCGTGCAGCGATTCTTTATGGTCTTTCATCCAGCTAATGGCCCACTTGCTTATTGGACCTAAAATTTTTCCGAGCTCATATCCTTTTTGCGTTAAGACATATTCCGTTCTGACAGGGCGTTCAGGGATCACATGGCGCAATACAATCCCGTGTTCCTCTAATTCTTTCATTCTTTCAGTGAGCATACGTTTGCTAAGATCAGGGATTAACGCATTAATTTCACTAAAACGCTTCGGCCCGCTCAACAGCACATAGATGATTAAAGCTGTCCATCTTTTCCCTATTAATTCAAACGTTTTTTCAACCTCCGGGCAAAGATTTATTTCCTCTGCCATCATGACACTCCCTTTTGTTTCTTTTTCTGCTTCGGGCATTATTAATTCCTTATATATTTATTGTAACCGTTTTATGCCCTCTAAAAAAGGGAATTTCATAAATTCATAAAGAAGACACATTTATAAATCAAATGGCCGCAAAATTAGAAAAGGGCTGTTTGGACAGCATCGAGACATTTCAACTGCCGCGGTATACTTGATAGCCAAAAGGGGAAACCAACAATGGAACATGATAATGGACATTCTTGTTTGCAAGACCGAAGCGGACAGGTATTTTGTCTAAAAAAAGGGGATGGTGAAGGTCTATGTTATTCCCCCGATAATAATTCCCAATGTGAAAAAGGAGTTCATAGTTCCCTATTTTCATTTCAGCCTCCGTGAGAAGGGGGTGATCCAGCCGTCCGTCTGCATTCGTAACTGCTGTTTTTATGTGCTTCCATTCCAAAGAGTGATCTTCCTGAAAATATAGATCAATTGTTACGTTAGCGGCAGGAATACCATGAGTCAAATCCAGTACATGTGTCGTTAATCCAGTCATTTTTATTCCCACATCCATTAAATGATTTTGGTAAACGGTGCTGCTTTATTTTCATCCAAATTCTTATTTGACGGTTCACCCGTAAATTCCTCCACGTTATAATCATAGAAGTTTTTCAAAATGATCTCCCGGTCGTCGAGAAATAGCTGATCTGCTACAGCAGACGCAAGCTTTGGTATCGCAAATCTCATTCCGGAGAGGGCAGAGGCTGATAGCCCGCAGCTGATTAAAGCCGAATAATTGAAGGCAAATATACCGTGCAGCAATTTTTTCCCTTCATCCTCTTGGCTTTGAAAAGCAAAACCGGGACTTAAATAGGGATGCGCATCCAGGATCGGGCTTGCGACTTCTTCGGGTGCCTGGTAGAAATCATTCCATCTGGCGATATAGCTTTCAACCAGTTTTAATTCAGGGCGCAATGCAGGGTCGGTAATAAGACCCGTGCTGATTATGAGAAAATCAAAAGTAAATTGCCCTTGCGGCGTCGTAATCTGCGCTCCTTTAGCTGCCGGTTTAACATCAAGCCATGGGGAAGCTAAATGCAGATGAAATCCTGGCCAAGCTGCAGCCCGATGATAGGTGTCATTTGTTGGCGGCTGGTTGTGCTTAAAAAAGTGGGAAATCACCCGATATTTATCAGCATCCGGCAACGAGTGAAACCGCTCAATCATTCCCGAACCTTCCATCTGGCGAATTGGGTTAATCCGCGGCATTTCCTTGCGGCGCACAAATACATGCGCTTCCGATACACCTTCCGACAGGGCAAAATTCGCATTATCAAAAGCAGAAGCACCGCCCCCTAAAATGGCAATCTTCTTGCCTTTTAATTTGGAGAAGTTGATGGATTCTGAGGTATGGGCATAAAGCTGGCGGGGCAGGTTTTCGGAAATCATTGGGGGTACATGCCATTCCCCGCCGCCTTGAATCCCTGTTGCAAGAATGACTTTACGGGCCAGCAGCTTTTCAGAGGGGGCGCCTGCACCTTCAATAAACAAATGATGAATACCTTCGCTGGAAGGTTCAATTAATTTTAATTTCACCTCGTTTATCACAGGGAGGTTAAGGATATTCCGGTACCACCGCAGATAGCTCATCCAGTCGCCGCGAGGGATTTTATCAATCCTTTCCCAGCTGTTTTGGCCGAATTGGGCTTCCCACCAAGAACGAAAGGTAAGTGATGGGATACCTAGATCAATGGAAGTCAAGTGCTTAGGAGTCCTTAACGTCACCATTCGGGCATAGGTCACCCATGGTCCTTCCAAGCCTTCCTGGTTTTCGTCAATCACTAAAATATTGGTTATTCTCTCCCGCATTAACGCAAAAGCGGCACCTAAGCCGCTTTGTCCGCCGCCAACGATAACCACATCATAGACATGGCCATCCGGATGGCTTCGGGGGTGGACCCAATTTTGTCCGCCAAACGCAAGATAGGAAAGATCTTTTTTCACTTGCTCATTTAAAGATTCTAAACTCATGTCCATCATCCTTTTCTCGTTAATGCTTCCTTTTTATTGACGACGAAAAAGTCTCTCCCATTGAAGGGGAAATGTACAATCTCTACTGGCAGATCTTTGTCTCTAAACGCAGCAGGGCAATTTGATAAACTTCGGATAAAGCTCTATTAAACTCCATTTCCTTTGAGTTATGAATTCTCGTTTCCATGCTTTGATAGATCTCATCTTTGTTTTTGCCGCGGACCGCCAAGATAAATGGATATCCGAACTTTTCCATGTACTGCTGATTTAAATGGATAAATTTTTGATTTTCTTCCGGGTTTAAGTTTTGGAGACCAGCCCCTGTTTGTTCCCATTTGGATTGGACTGTCATGTCCACTCGGCCGCCCAAATTGGGGTGGGCTTTTAAAAGAGATAATTTCTCTTCTAAGGTTGCATTCTCCACAATTCGTACCATTTCTGCATGTAACTGCTGTAAGGTGGCAAATGGTTTGGCGGCTTCAGCCTTTTCAGAAATCCAAGGGGAATGTTCAAAAACGCCTTCCGTTATTGACATAAATTCCTCATGGCTGGTCTTATTGATTTGGTCAATTGTATACATTTTGGAAAGTTCCTTTCATAGTTTTGAAGAGGCAGAAAATACACGTTATAAAATGTAACATGTGATGCGCTTATTAGTTACATATTAAAGAAAAATAACTAAACTGTCATTGTGTAAAATAGCTAAAAATTCAGATTAAAATTAGGGAAATTGTATAGCTCACGCTTGTTTAAGACAATGAAAGAGGGTTGCAAATCCATTGATAGTGACACTTAACCATTTAACAATGGCTGTATTCTTAAAGCCATTCTGATTTGCAAAGTGGTTTCTGGATCTTTTAAGCTTTTGCCCAGGATTTCCTCGCACTTTTCAATCCGATAGACAACGGTATTTCGGTGCACGAATAATCTTTTTGCTGTTTCAGAAATCTGGCAATGGGTCTCAAGATAAACAGATAAGGTCTCAAGCAAGGATTGTTCTTCTTCGAGCTTCGTTCCGATGAATCCGCTAAGAGCAAATGTATAAAAATTTTTCAAATCATCACGAGGGATAAGCCTTAATATTTCTATTACGTCTTTTGTCTGGTAGGTTTGAATATATTCTGTCTTCTTTGACCGCTTCCCTTGTGAAAGGGCATCCATTGCTTCCTTTTCCGCATTTTTGATTTGTAAAAAGGAATGGCTTAAATTACTGAGTCCGAATGATACGGTATTGTGATAATATCTCATCACTCTTTTTTGAAGCTGGCCTAAAAGAGACACTGTGTAATTTCCGGGATCCGAAATTTCCTCCGTTATTTCAAATAGAAGGATGCAGGTTCTCCCTTTAGTAAAAAAGTGGACACTTGGAGACAGCTGGGAAACCTCCCCCTCGATAAAATCATAAATATCATCCACTTTTTCATGGTATTTGGTAAATGTGGGAAGATGATCATCGCCATCCACTTTTCCGGCAGCGCAAATGTATTTCTGATCATTTTTTAATGAAAATTCACTCGCTCTCCCGATAATTTCCTCTTGAGTGGTAAAGGTGCCATCTAAAAAATGAAGAAAAAAGTCATTGCGAATGCTCCGGTCTTTTTGTCTAAGCGCATGTTCCTTCATAAGCGTAAATGAAATGACGTTGACGGCTTGCTCGATCGTTAGGTACGCTAAACGATCACTCTGTTCCAAATCCCCCAAAATCAAGAGGTAACCAATTTTCTTTTCACCAATCGGAACTGGGAATATCGTACAGGTTTGTTTCGCAGCCCGCACGGAGAAAGCAATAGATGATGCCTGTGCGGAAGGGAGCGGCAGGCCTTCCAATTGGACTAGCTTGTTTGAATTTCCTCCAGTCTGATAAATCGGCTTAAAATGCTGGTCTAATAATTGCACAGGCTGATGAATTAAACTGGATAGATCTTGAAGCAGCAGCTCAATCCCCTTTCCCCGCAAAATCGTTTTTGTAAACTCCCTATGTGTCTCAAGTACAAGAGCAAGCTCGCCAGCCTGTTTATCTAGAATAGCTTTAAGGGAATGATTGACAACCTCTCCAAGCGATAATTCTAAAGGCAGTTCGATAATCGGAAAGTCCAGCTTATCTGCAAGCTGAATTACTTCCTTGGGCACTTCATGCAAATAACGCCTAGTTTTGATCCCTAATCCGGCACATCCCTGAGCCGCCATGGCATTGATCAGTTCGGCTAAAAGAAGAGGATCATCTTTAAGGTGGTACGCTGTTGTGACAAGGAATTCATTTTGATGTAAAAAATGGATGATATCAGGTGCATCCATCATATTGACCGCTTCCACTTCACGTTCTTTGCCTGCCGAACCGGCGATTAAATTCATTCCTTCCAATTCCGGAATTGTTAACAGCTCATGAACCTTCATGAAAAAACCTCCTCGCGTAAGAAAATATGACATTGAATGTAATTTATTTTTTCATTATTCTAACACATTTTGGTCATTGTGCATAAAAACATTATAAAAATTTTAAATTTTCGCTAATGAAAGTCATTTCGTATCTTTGTAAACTATAAATACACAAATTTGATGGTAAAAAACCATTACATAACTGAATAGGGGGGGATGAGGAGGATGGCCATTCCTGCAAAAAGAAATTTATTGGATGAAGACCAAATAAGCACAATGATTGAATGGCTTGCATCATTTGGCAAAACAGAGGCTGGTGGAGTGACAAGACTGTTATATTCACCAGCCTGGCAAGAGGCGCAGCAAGCATTGAAACATAAAATGGACGAAACCTGCTTGTATACCTATTTTGACAGTGTGGGCAACCTTTTTGGCAGGCTGCCGGGTACGGAACCGAATGGGAAAACAATTTTGACGGGCTCCCATATTGATACGGTAGTGGAAGGCGGGAAATATGACGGTACTTACGGAATCGTCGCCAGTTTCCTGGCTGTGCTCCGCCTATTTCATACCTATGGCTTTCCCCGCAAAACCATTGAAGTTGTCTCTTTATGCGAAGAAGAGGGGAGCCGGTTTCCTTTAACCTTTTGGGGATCAAGAAGTATAAGCGGCGCGTACACTCTCGAACGAGTGAAAGAGGCAAAGGATGAAGCTGGAATCACGTTCTTGGAGGCGATGCATCAGGCTGGATTTGATCCTAAAACGTATACTCCTCCCATTCGACAAGACGTGGAACGGTTTTTGGAAATTCATATTGAACAAGGAATGATTTTGGAAAAGAATCACAAGCAGGTTGGGATTGTGACACACATTGTAGGCCAGCGCCGCTATACCATTGAGCTTAAAGGGGAAAGCAACCACGCTGGGACTACTCCGATGCAGGATCGAAAGGATGCCGTGAGTACGGCTGCACAATTGATTGCATTTTTAACAGATAAGGCAAAGGAAATCGACCCGCTTTTAGTAGCAACCGTTGGGAAGCTGAATGTGAAACCGAATGTATCTAATGTTATTGCCGGTGAGGTTGAATTCAGTTTAGATATCCGGCACCATCAGGAGGCAGTGCTGGACCAATTCTGCAGGGAAATTTTTGCTGAATTTAAACAAGTAACTCTTGGCCTGGATATGGAAGTGCTCATTTCTCAGTGGATGGATGTGAAACCCATTCCAATGGATCAAGAGATGTGTGAACTTGCCAGAGAAATAGCAGAAGCGAAGAACTATCGTTACCAGGACATTGTTAGCGGGGCTGGACATGACTCTCAGGTCTTTGGAGCTATGTGTCCCACTTCTTTATTATTCGTGCCGAGTCAGAATGGAATAAGCCATTCCCCGAAAGAATTTACAAGTTTAGAAGATTTGGATGCAGGAATTGATTTATTAACTGAAGTATTATATCGATTAGCCTATTAAAGGAAGTGTTGCAGATGTCTATTTCTGAATTGCAGGCACCGATGAGGACGATTATGACCCCGGGGCCGGTTGAAGTCGACCCAAGAGTATTGCGTGCCATGAGCACACCGATTATTGGACAGTTTGATCCAGCATTCACCAGCATTATGAATGAAAATATGGAGATGCTGCGCCAGGTCTTTCAAACGAAAAACCGCTGGGCGTTTCCCGTGGATGGAACCTCCCGTTCGGGAACGGAAGCGATTCTTTGCAGCATTATTGAACCAGGAGATCGGGTGCTTGTCCCGATTTTTGGACGGTTTGGTCACTTATTGGTGGAGATTTGTGAAAGGTATGGTGCAGACGTTCATACAATCGAATGTCCATGGGGTGAGGTGTTTGATCCGCAAACGGTGATTGAGGAAATAGGTAAAATTACACCAAAAATTGTCGCCGTAGTTCATGGAGAGACATCTACCGGCAGAATGCAGCCGCTTGAGGAGATTGGAAAGGCGTGCCTTGAGCGGGACGTATTGCTCATTGTGGACGCAGTGGCCTCTATCGGCGGCGCTGAAGTGAAAACGGATGAATGGCATTTGGATGGAGTGATTGGCGGTACCCAAAAATGCTTATCAGTACCATCTGGAATGGCGCCGATTACCTATAATGAAAGAATTGAAACCATTTTATCAAAAAGAAAAAAGGTCGAGCGCGGGATTGCCACACAGGAGGATTTGCTGTTTTCCAGAAGCGGCCGGCCGATTGCCAGCAACTATTTTGATTTAAGTATGCTGCAGGATTATTGGGGACCAAGAAGGCTGAACCACCATACAGAAGCCACTTCGATGAATTATGCTCTTCACGAGGGATTACGGTTAGTTTTGGTTGAAGGGCTCAAGCCGCGCTTTGAACGCCACAAATTTCATGAAACAGCTTTAATAGCAGGCCTTGAAGCGATGGGATTGACTCTGTTTGGCGATCCAGAGCATAAGCTCCCGTGTGTGACTTGCGTTGAAATTCCATACGGGATCGACGGAGAGTCCGTCCGCAAAATGCTTCTCGAGGCCTTTAGCATTGAAATTGCTTCCTCCTTTGGACCGCTCCACGGGAAGATTTGGAGAATCGGGACAATGGGGTACAGCTGCCGCAAAGAAAATATCCTCTCAGTGCTTGGCGCATTAGAAGCCGTCTTAATACGCCATAGGGCTAAGGTGAATCGAGGAGAAGCCCTGCAAGCTGCGCTTGATGTGTACACAAAGCCTATCCATAACTAGACTGGACATGATTTGTTCGGTCTTTTTTTATGGCCGCTGAATTATGGGAAAACATTTAATAGACTGAAAATAAATAGGGCTATTGACTCATTGCCGCTACACTGCTAATATACCATTTATTATATTAATATAATTTTCACCTTGTATAAGTTCAAGAATATGGCTTGAACGTCTCTACCTGGCTGCCGTAAATAGCCTGTCTACAAGGACAATCTTTGGACGTATACATACGTTTGTTTGTCCTTTGCAGACACATCCCCTGGCAGCTTTTGCCAGGGGATTTTTTAATAGATTCGGAGGAATTCATATGAAAAATTACTTTCAATTTTCAGAACGGAATACGTCTTTTAAACAGGAAAGTATTGCCGGGATCACCACCTTTTTATCATTGGCCTATATTTTGGTTGTGAACCCCGTCATCTTGAGCCAGACTGGCATGGATAAAGGGGCATTATTTACCGCGACTGCCTTATCGGCCATCATTGGTTCTTTATTAATCGGACTGATCGCTAACTATCCGATTGGGATCGCTCCCAGCATGGGGATGAATGCGTTCTTTACCTTTACGGTTTGTATCGGGATGAATATTCCATGGCAGACTGCCCTGGCAGGCGTTTTTATCGCAGGCGTATTATTTATGATTTTGAGCTTATTAAAAATCCGCGAAAAGATCATTAATGTCATTCCCCGGGATTTAAAGCATGCGATTGCCGGTGGAATCGGCTTCTTTGTTGCTTTTATCGGGCTAAAAAATGCTGGAATTGTCGTTTCCAATGAGTCTACTTTTGTGGCTATTGGTAACCTAAAAGCTGCACCAACCTTGCTGGCGATTGTCGGATTTGTCATTACCATTATTTTTCTAAATAGGGGAGTAAAAGGCGGCATATTCTACGGGATGGTCATCACCACCATTATCGGTATCCTCTTTGGCATCATAGAACCCCCTAAGGCGATTATTGGTCATATCCCTAGTC
Organism: Neobacillus muris; assembly: GCF_943193175.1. Taxonomy (GTDB): domain Bacteria; phylum Bacillota; class Bacilli; order Bacillales; family Cytobacillaceae; genus Neobacillus; species Neobacillus muris. The sequence goes on along the minus strand of NZ_CALPDF010000017.1, from coordinate 22,987 downwards.
TTGAACCAAGCTTTGGTGCTGTTTTTGGTGCTTTAGATGACGTGTTTTCTCCGAAGGTACTTGCAGTTATTTTTACCTTTTTGTTTGTTGCCTTTTTCGATACAGCTGGTGCTTTGATTGCCATTGCCAGCCAAGCAGGCCTTATGAAAAACAACGAGATTCCCAATGCGGGAAAGGCCTTGCTGGCAGATTCATTGGCAGCTGTGGTCGGTGCCATTTTAGGAACATCTACGACCGCCTCTATGGTTGAGTCGTCTGCTGGCATAGGAGTGGGGGGCCGGACAGGCTTTACTTCTATTGTCATTGCAGCTTGTTTTACGATTTCTTTGTTTTTCTCTCCAGTTTTGTCGATCGTGACTACTGAGGTTACAGCTCCAGCTCTAATTATTGTTGGTGCCATGATGGCGACAGAAATCAGCAGGATTAATTGGAGTAACTTTTCCATTGTGATCCCAAGCTTTGTCACGATTATTATGATGCCATTAACGTATAGTGTGGCAACCGGCATTGCGCTTGGGTTCATTTTGTACCCCATCAGCATGATGGCGATGAAAAAGACAAAAGAAGTTCATCCCATCATGTATATTCTAGGAATAATCTTTATTGGCTATTTTGCTTATGTCATTTAACCGATACTGGTTCTTTTGAATCCTATCGTGCTTCAAAAAAACAGGGCAGTTCCGAAGTACGAGAACCGCCCTGTTTTTTTATTGTGCCAATTCCAATAGTTTCTGCTCAACGTTCTGAACCAGCTCTTTGCTTGGGGCAGGGCTGTAGCCGTTAAGCATGAGGGAGAAGGCCAGCAGGTCACCCTCTTTTGTTTTAACATACCCGGAGAGCCCTGGCATATCCGGCCGGTTTTCTTGTATTCCAACTAGTTGTGAATGATCATTGTTTGCCAAAGAATCATAGAATACTTGAAAAGTCGGCTTTCCCGTTTCGGCAGCCAATAAGCCGGCTACTTGTGCTGCGGAAATTTGGGTATAGGTGGTCCATCCCGATCCATCCATCATGTCAAACTCTGAGGAGCTGATTTGTTTCATCGTAGCTTGAACCGTATTGATTCCAGCTTCGAAGGTTCCCATTCCATTGTTCAGGGTTCCCAAAGTTCGAAGGACCATTTCTGCCGTAAAATTATCATTTTGGTGATTCATATAGCTGACAATTTCAGAGAGAGAAGCAGACACATAGGTTTTGACTATTCGCGCATCAGCTGGTTTGGCTGCGCTCACTACCTCACTTTGAGGACTGACATTCACACCTGCTTGTTTTAGCTTATCTTTCAAAACATTGCCTGCATAAAGCTGAGGAGCCTCTACAGCAACATCTTTAAAACCTATTCCACTTTCAGCTGGCAGGGATCCTGAGATTTCAATTGTATTTTCACTGCGAACCCTTTTAATTTGGAAAGTATTTTCAGAGTTTGCTTCACCTGTGACCGCTGTATTCACAATTTTTATCTCATCCATATTCGGCTCAATGGAAAAATGTACACTCTTGCCAATTTTTCCAGGTTCAAAATGGACTCGGACTGTTCCGTGATTAACGGACAGCGCTGTAATTTGCGGCTGGTATGCTTCACTTTCATTGTCCCATGTCCAGCCAGGTGCATATACATCTTCCGTAAAGAATTGGCTGTCCACAATGATGTTTCCTTTCACGAGATGGATGCCGGCATTTTTTAGATCTTGACCCATTCCTTCTAGGGTTGGTCCATTTAATATTTGCCGAGTGCGGTCCGAGGCTATCGTTGGGTCTCCATAGCCTTTTACAATAATATCTCCATTTAACACACCAGCCGTGATTGTCCCTGTTGTATATAGTTCTGTTTTAAAGCGGTAGTTTTGTCCAAGATTATCCAATGCACTGGCGGTGGTTAACAGTTTGACACTCGCTCCTGGTGTTAAAAGTGATTGCGGGTTCCGTGCATACAGCATTTCTTGTTTTTTGGCCGAATAGATTACCGCACCTTTAATCAGTCCTTTAAAAGCAGGATCATCTATAAGTGGGTCAAATTCCTTTGCCAATGGGTAGCTTTGGGGATTTGACGCTATGTCTGGCGGTGCAGGCAATACTGGATATTGGGCTAAAGCTATTGCGATTTGGTTTTGCAAATTTGTCGCATAGGCGCTTTTATAGATTCCATTGCACATAATGGAGAACGCAAAGGTTTTCCCATCTTTCGTTGTGACATAACCGGCAAGCGTGTTGACACCGCTCATGCTGCCAGTTTTCGCCTTTACCTTGCCTTCAGCAGCAGTGCCCTTCATCCGGCTTTTCAATGTGCCGTCAACGCCTGCGATTGGCAGAAACGATAGAAACCGATCGCGTGCCGGGCTGTCATATATGCCGTTCAGCAATTGTGTGAAGGCGTGAGGGGAGATATGATCCAAACGGGTGAGACCGGAACCGTCTTTTTGGATATAATCATCCTCCAACCCTAAATCATTCAGGAATTGATTAATCACTTGTGCCCCTGCAGCGATTGATCCTGTGCCGGTTTCTTTTGCACCTAATTGCTTTGTCAGCATTTCGGCATAAAGATTATTGCTATCCTTCAACATTTTGGTTAAGATGTCATCTAATTTGGGGGATTCCACACTGGCTGCCAGACGAGCTTTGTCACTGGCAATGCCTTTCACAACAGTAGCTTTCTTTTTAAATGTAATGCCTTTCTCTTTAAGCAAATTTTTAAAGATGGTGCCTGCGAAAGAGGCCGGGTCATGAACCGTCCGTACTGTAGTATAGCCATTTGGGTTGTAATCTTTTCCAATCGTTCCGCTCACGGCTATTTCATTTTTTCCAAGCGTTCTGTCAACGGTCAAGGATGCTTTGTTGCCCGCAACCGTTGTTGCTGTGCTGGCTACTGTGAAGAAATCAGGCGCCGAAGAAAAGCTAATCTTGGCAGGTGCACCAATCTCTGTTCCTGGCTTAACCGTTATGTCTACCACATTTTCTCGAATGGATAGGGCGCTCATTTCCATATTATAATAGTAATTCTCGTCGTCCCACATCCAGTTTTCCCCTAAATGCTGGTCGTCAAAATAGCTTTCATCGACAATAATGTTGCCATTGACTTTATGTATGCCCTGATCAAACAGAGTATTGGCCATGGTGTCCAATTTGTCAACTGTCAGCGTAGGGTCGCCGTAGCCTTTTAAAATGATATCCCCGTTGAGAACCCCATTCTGGCTCAGCTTTCCAGTCAGAAAGACTTTTGTCGGGATGGTCATGTCTTTTGGCCATTTGCTCACGGTTGTTGCAGCCACAAGGAGTTTAAATGTTGATGCCGGAACAAATGTTTTTTCGGATTGATATGCCGCGAGAGTTTGATCATCATCAAGTGAATAAACCTCATATCCTACAGACATTCCTTCACTGTTTGCGTCACTGCCCAGCTGTGCTGCATAGGCATTTAGTAGTTCACTGAGATGTTCTTCAGTTGTTTGGGCACTTACGGGTTGAACGGAAGCAATCATCATCATGCATGCCAAAAGTAAAACAGTCCATTTAGCTTTCCAACGGTACATTCAATCTCTCCTTTGGTCTATTATTTGATAAAGATATACTATTTCGACTATTACATGTATAATCCTTCCAGTTTTTAATAAATGGTAGAGAAGTAATAGTACTGATATAACGACATGTTGGAAGGATAGGGAAAATTATCCATATTAAGTAAAGATTAGAAAGGAGGATTTTAGGTAATCGGGAGTTTGTAACTTGGTAAAAGTTCAAGGCGACAACCCATAACAAATTTAGTTAATTTTGTCCTCATGAATGAAGGACCATTAGCGAACTCTATTACTTCATTAAAATCAATAGATTGTATTACACCCTCGACTTAAAACATACACTCTTCTTAGAAATGTTTTAAAAGGAGAGGGAGAAATGCACTTTGAAAGGCAAAAAGCAATGATGCTAGCAGAACAAATCAATAGTTTTAACCAATTTGTCCTAAAAAGCTTTGAAAACAAAAACGGCATTCATGCCAAACCCGATAAACTCTATCAAATAAAGCTTTGGATAGAAGATTTTAAATTTCAAATCATTGCAGATGAATTGATGAGAATCAACCAATACGACTGGGATGAAAAGTACACGCACTATCTGGTTACACAGTTACAAAAAGGAATCACCAACATTGATGAATATGTTAAAAATAACTACAGCGACTTATACCTTTTTACCGCTAGACTTTATACATTGAAAAATCTGATCCAATCCTTTGCCCATTTGAAAATCCAAAACGAAAATGAATCCAGTTAAAAGCAGGTATCCAATATGTTAATATGGAAATAAAAATAACGATGATATTTATTTTAATCAAAAGAAAAACTATGGCTAATGAGGCCAAAAGAATAAGGAGATATAATGTCAAAAGAAATAAACAATCCAGGATGGAACTTTGACAACAGTTACAACGGGCTGCCAAAATTATTATTTACCAGCCAAGAACCGACACCCGTCCGATCACCAAAATTGGCTGTCTTCAATGAACCATTAGCAGAATCTCTGGGACTTAATGTTGAGGCACTGCGAAGTGAAAATGGTGTATTCGTTTTTGCTGGTAACAAGATTCCCGAAGGTGCATCACCAATCGCTCAAAGCTATGCGGGACACCAATTCGGGCATTTTACTAAGTTAGGGGACGGGCGGGCACTGCTGCTCGGAGAACATATTACTCCTCAAGGAAAACGGGTTGATATACAACTCAAAGGTTCAGGAAGAACACCCTATTCCCGGGGAGGCGATGGCCGGGCAGCCCTTGGGCCCATGCTGCGCGAATATATCATCAGTGAAGCAATGTACGCACTTGGCATACCGACAACACGAAGTCTGGCAGTGGTGGATACCGGCGAGCAGGTCTACCGGGAAACAGCATTGCCAGGAGCCATTTTGACCCGTGTGGCTGCCAGCCATATTCGAGTAGGAACTTTTCAATTTGCAGCGGCTTGGGGAACAGTAGAGGACCTCCGGAAGCTCGCAGATTATTCGATCAAGCGACATTATCCAGAGATTGAATCCAATGAGAATCCATATTTATCATTGCTCCAGCAAGTCATTGAGCACCAAGCAAATTTGATCGCAAAATGGCAATTGACCGGCTTTATTCATGGTGTAATGAATACCGACAATATGGCCATAAGCGGTGAAACGATTGATTATGGCCCATGCGCCTTCATGGATACCTATGACCCGGCTACGGTATTCAGTTCCATTGACCGTGAAGGCCGCTATGCCTATGGCAGCCAGCCTTATATTGGCGGGTGGAATCTGGCTCGGTTTGCCGAGGCCTTAATACCCATTCTTCATAGCGATGAGGAACAAGGTTTAAAATTGGCCCAAGATGCGATTTCGGATTATTCGAAGGTCTATCAAGAGAATTGGCTTAAAGGCATGAGAGCGAAACTCGGAATCATGAATGAAGAAGCCGGAGATGAGGCCCTAATTGAAAACCTTCTCCAGCTTATGAAGCAGAACCAGGCGGACTTTACTAATACCTTCCGCAGCTTAACCCTTGATCAGCCGGAGGAAACCGGCCTTACCGGAATATCAGAATTTGCCCAGTGGCATAAACAATGGAAGGAAAGGCTCGGCAGGCAGCCAGAATCAATTGAATCTGCGCATGAATGGATGCGCAAATCAAATCCTGCTGTTATCCCGCGAAACCATCGAGTAGAAGAAGCACTGAAAGCAGCGGAGAAGGGCGACTATCGTGTAATGGAAAGGCTGCTTAACGTGCTATCCTCACCATACGGGTACACTGGTGAACAAAATGAATATTGTAAACCTCCGGCACCATCGAAGATCCCATACCAAACCTTTTGCGGCACCTGAAGCTTAGGCAAGGATATTTGAAAGGAATTTTCCACAACCGGATGGCAAATTGCGAAGGGCAATCATCAAAAGATTGCCCTTCGCCTTTTACCTCCATTCTCCCTGTCCAAAAACATGTATCAGTTTTTAAAAATTCAAAATCAATTGACTATTATCTGAAAAATGTGGTAATTTTTAGTAAAGAATTATAGTAGAAAAAGAGTATCAAAGAAACAATTTGTAAGCGCTATTTTATGAATGGAGGAAAAGTCGTATGTCAAATATTCCGTCAATCCTCAGGAACTTGAGGATTCCTGTCATTGGGTCTCCGCTTTTTATCATCAGTAACCCCAAGCTGGTAATTGAGCAATGCAAGGCAGGCATTGTTGGTTCTATGCCGGCACTCAATGCAAGACCCGTTTCGCAGTTAGATGAGTGGCTGGCTGAGATAACTGAAGAACTTGCTGCATATAACGCCCAGAACCCGGAACACCCAGCGGCGCCGTTTGCAATAAATCAGATTGTCCACAAATCAAACGACCGCCTTGAGCATGACATGGAATTATGCGTGAAATATAAAGTTCCCATTATTATTACATCATTAGGGGCAAGAGAAGAAGTCAATGTCGCCGCACACAGCTATGGGGGATTTGTTTTCCATGACGTTATTAATAACAAATTTGCCCATAAGGCAATCGAAAAAGGGGCGGATGGATTAATTGCCGTTGCAGCAGGTGCCGGCGGCCATGCCGGCAGCAAAAGCCCGTTTGCGTTAGTACAGGAAATCCGCCAGTGGTTTGATGGTGCGCTTGCGTTGTCTGGTTCGATTGCAACCGGTAAAGCGATTCTTGCTGCACAAGCCATGGGTGCTGACCTTGCCTATATTGGCTCGCCATTTATTGCCACCCATGAGGCAAGGGCGGTTGATGAGTATAAGCAAGCAATTGTGGACAGCACTTCAGATGACATTGTCTACAGCAACCTTTTCACGGGAGTTCACGGCAACTATCTTGCCCCGTCCATCCGGGCGGCAGGCTTGGATCCAAATGCGCTGCCAGAAAGTGATCCATCCAAAATGAATTTTGGCGGAGATGGGAAGGCAAAAGCTTGGAAGGATATTTGGGGAAGCGGTCAAGGCATTGGCGCCATATACGAAATTACCAGCACTGCCGCCTATGTAGATAAACTCCACCAAGAGTATATTGCCGCAAGAAATGACCTAGTGAGAGCCAGTCAAGTATTTGCATAAACGAACAACAGCCGTTTCCTAAAAGGAGCGGTTGTTGTTATTTATAGAACAAGCTTGCTGATTGGAAGACTTTATCTACACAGCACTTCTACCAAACCTAAATAAATAATGATAAAATATAATACATTACCACTGTAGTGATTAATATAGTAAAATAGTTAGTAAAGTTTAAAAAAAGAGCAATATCATATGGAGGAAATAAAGTGTCATACCAATTGAGAAATAATTTTAAATTGTTTGCGCTAAAAACCAATCAAAAGCTGGCAGCAGAAATTGCAGTTCTTTTGGGCTGTGAGTTAGGTAAATGTTCTGTATCAAAATTTAGTGATGGAGAACTTCAGATAACGATTGAAGAAAGTGTTCGCGGCATGGAGGTTTATGTGGTTCAATCTACCTCCTATCCTGTGAATGAAAGCATTATGGAGCTCTTGATTATGATTGATGCTTTGAAACGGGCTTCAGCAGGGAAAATCAACATCATCATCCCGTATTTCTCCTATGCACGGCAAGACCGTAAAGCTCGTTCACGTGAGCCGATTACCGCAAAATTAGTAGCCAATCTTTTAGAGGTTACCGGAGCTAATAGGATTCTAACCATGGATCTTCATGCTCCACAAATGCAGGGATTTTTTGACATACCTGTCGATCATTTAGTTGGTGTGCCAATTCTCGCACAATTTTTTGAAACAAAAGGACTAGACGACCTTGTTGTCGTGGCTGCACATAATGGCAGCATGGGCAGAGCCCGGAAAATGGGCAATCTCTTGAATGCTCCTATTGCCCTAATCGATAAAAGGCAGCCTGAGGAAAAAGGGGCTGAAACCATCGATGTTGTGGGGAATGTTGCAGGGAAAAATGCTATCATTATTGATGATTTAATAGATACAGGGACATCGATAACTTTTGCTGCAAAAGCATTGGCGGAAAGCGGAGCAAAATCAATTTACGCTGGAGCCACCCATGCCGTTTTCACCGCACAGTCAATCGAAAAAATTGAGTCTTCACCAATTAAAGAATTGGTTGTAACCAATACGATCGATATTCCTGAGGAAAAACTGATCGACAAAATCAAAACGATATCGGTTGCTCCATTGCTCGCAGAAGCGATTGACCGTATTCATAATGAAAAAGCTGTAACGCCTTTATTTGAATAAAATTTATTACAGAATGGAAATGATTGCTGCTGGGGGCTGTCCGTTTTTTGGACATCCCCATTTTTTTAGAGAGAATTGGGACCGCTCATATTCTGCAAACTTCTATTATACGCCTAAGTCAACGTATTTTTGATTTTCCTTCTCCAACGTTTTTATGAGGGTCGTTAGGAAGCTTTTTGCCTCTGTTGACAGCCCTTTTTTACAAGCTAAATACCCCATCGGTATTTGGACTTGTCCATGCTTAAGCACAAAGGGGATCGGCTTAATAATAGTGTTTAAAACAAATTCTTTTTTTACGGCTAAATCGAAGGCAAGGGTAATCGCTCTGCCATCTTCAACCGTTTTCCGAATCACATCCTTATTGTTGGAAGCAAACAATATATTGAGTTTGCCATATTTTGATTCCAATCTTTGATAAAATTCTCGCACGAACTGGCTGTTATAAATTACATTAGGCTGATCAAGCAAATCGATTGGATATATTTGACTGCGGGACGCCAAAGGAGATGTGTGGCTGACGAGGGCATATAATTTTGTTGTTAATAGGGTCGTAAAAGAAAGATTCTCAAAGCTTTCATATTTGTTGTCTATGCCTTGATAGACATGAATAAAGCCGATATCGATTTTCTCCTGGTTGACTCCTTCAATAATGGCTTCGGTTGGATTCTCGTCGATTTCTATTTTTATGTTGGGATGCTCTTTAATGAAGGACTTAACAGAGTCAAGAAGGACCGAGTTAAATAAACCTGGCACGGCAGATACTTTTAAAATACTATTTATTTCCTTCGCCATTTTCTGCACTAACTCTTCAAACTCTTGAATTTTAATCACAATTTCCTCCGCTTTTTCAATCAGGACTTTTCCTTCATTGGTAGGCTCTACCCCTGAACGCAGACGTTTAAATAGTTTCATTCCCAGTTCTTTTTCCAAAGCGGCAATTGAGCGGCTGATCCCGGACTGTGATACATAATAGTTTTGCGAAGCAATGGTGATCGATTTGGTTTTGGCTACTTCAACCATATATTTTAACTGATCTATGTTCATGTCCACCCTCCATGACTTTTTATCATAATCGCATGATTAATAGTTATTTTACAAGTAATTTCCAATTTTGTAAAATTGATTCAGAACTATCAAAATATTATAAAAAATATTTCAGGTGTGTTGAGGGGGGTTGTTCTTGTCAGAAGCCTTTAAAAACATTGATCAGGTCAGCATTGATTCCTTACATGAGGATTTCCATGTCAATCATGTGATTGACTACATTCATGAGGGAATACGCAAGCTTGATAAAAACTATGCGTTAGATTTATACAAAAAATATGAACAGCTGCGTTGGAATGTTCAAGAATTAGATTTCACCCAGGACCGCATTGATTGGAACGAGAAACTCACGGAAGACCAGCGGAAATCTTTTTTAAGCATTGCGACCGGGTTTCATCATGGTGAGCGGCAGGTAGCAGTGGATGTGATCCCGATCATTTCTGCTGTGCCGGCTGATGAGCATAAGATTTTTTTGGCAAGCCATTTGGAGGATGAGGCAAGACATACGGTTTTTTTTGATCGTTTTTACCGCGAAGCCATTGGCATTGAGGCGGAAAATATGATGGAAACTTTAGACAAATCGTTTGATTTTATGAGTGAAACCTTTATTGGCTCCTTTGGGTTCTTGGCCTATCTGGTGGATCAAATTCGGTTAAATCCAGATGACCGGAAATTGCTGGTTTCAGCGCTGACGAATTACCAAATGTGGATTGAAGGGGTATTGGCATTAAGTGTTATGAAAATCACCTTAAGCTTCTGTAAGGAAAATAATGTCCTGCCCGCTTTTCATAAAGGATTTATCGCAACCACTCGAGACGAATCCCGCCACGTTCAATTTGGCATGAAATTATTGAGTGAATTGATTCATGATGATCCGTCGCTTGTTCCAGTTGTGTATGACACCGTCAACACCATGCTGGCAATGAGCAATACGTATACCCAAGCGATTGACTATTCACCCCTTGGCTTGGAACGTGACACAATTCGAACTACGATGATCCGGAATTTGCAGAAAAAATTCCACATGATAGGGCTGGCGATTCCAAAAAAGATACAAGAGCTAATGGATTCGATCGTGCCGGAAGCAGCGGCTGGCGGCTGATAAGGAGGCGACTTGATGGGAAATTTATTGTTCAGTGAAACCTGGGTGGACCAGTTTATGAAGGAAACCCTTAAGGGACCTAGTCCTGAACGGAAGGAAAAAGTGGATGAGAATTACTGGAATTGGATTGAAGAGCGTAAGAAAACGCTGGATATCAGGCTTGGATTAGTTTTAAAAAAACAAAATCCCGAAGACGACCAATATGGGTATTTTGATATTGTTCAAGGTAGCGTCGTTCAGGCCTATTCAGGAACATCATCTGATCGGGGAACGGCTGATTTTATTCTGGCTGGGACAGAAGAAGACTGGTACGAGATTATTGCCGGAAATCGGGAGTTGACGCAAAACATGATGTATCGGCGGATCAGGCTCGTCCAGGGCAATCTTCATGAATTTTTTAGAAGCATTTATTATTTTGTAGAGCTGCTGCGATGCGGTATACGGGTTCCAACAGAGTTTGAACTTATTGATCAGGCATCAAAGGTTTAGTCCTATTTGTTTTGTTACAGGCGAAAAATGTAAGCGTTTACCATTTTTGCTAAAGCTAAAAAATGATTAGAAAAGAGGGATAGGAGATGGATTTCACATTAAATGACGAACAGAAAATGATTCAGCGCACCGTAAGAGATTTCGTAAAAAAAGAATTAATGCCTTACGAACAGGAAGTATTGAAAAATGAACGAGAGGGCAGGCCGGGCATGAATGCGGAGGATATCAAAAGAATCCGCCAAAAAGCAAAAGATTTAGGTTTTTGGGGTATTAACACACCCGAAGAATACGGTGGAGCAGACCTGGGCCCCGTCATGACAGCACTTATCTCAATAGAACTTGGCCGCACCTTTGTCCCGTTCAACTTCGGCGGATCTGCCGACAATATCCTTTATTACTGCAACGAAGACCAGGAACAAAGGTACCTGATACCGGTCATTAATGGAGAAAGAAGATCCTGCTTCGCCCTAAGCGAGCCTTCTGCCGGCTCAGATGCCGGGAACATCAAGATGACGGCTGTCAAAAAAGGCAGCGAATGGGTTTTAAATGGCGAGAAAATTTTTATCACGAACGGAAACGAAGCTGACTTTGCCATGGTATTTGCCGTTACTGATAAAGAAAAAGGCGCAAGAGGCGGTGTTACTTGCTTCCTGGTGGATCGTGATATGGGCTGGCGGTCTGAATACATCCATACGATGGGGGAATGGGGACCTGCCTCACTGGTATTTGAAGATGTCCATGTCCCAGAAGAAAATATTCTGGGTGAAATTGGCGGAGGCTTCAACCTGGGAATGCAATGGATTGGGCAAGGCCGCTGGCTGATTCCTGCCCGGGCAATTGGGGCGTCTGAACGGCTCCTGCAAATGGGTATTGATCATGCCAAGACCCGAGTCACCTTTGGCAAGCCAATCGCTGACCGTCAGGCCATCCAGTGGATGATTGCCGATTCAGGAGTGGAAATTGAAGCGACAAAATGGCTGGTTATGCGTGCTGCGTGGCTTCAAGAAAAGGGTCAAGATAATCGCCATGCTGCTTCGATGGCAAAACTTTATGGTTCTAATATGGCCAATCGAGTTGTCGACAGGGTGCTGCAGATTCATGGGGGAATGGGATATACGAAAGAATTGCCGATTGAACGCTGGTATCGGGAAATGAGATTGTGGCGGATCTTTGAAGGAACAGACGAAATCCAACGATTTATTATCGCGCGGAACTTAATCCGCGGTAACGTTAAAGTCGGTGAATTGCTGGATTAATGATGCTTTTCGAAACCCATCTGCATACAGCCAATTGGCTAGGGAATGTAACGGAATCGATTTAAGACAGCACAAGTAATACAGCTTCATAAATTACCACCTGCTGTTGATCAATCTATTTTGTCAAATCCTATGTAAATTGATTGGGGGGGATTGTTATCGCACTCATTAAGGACTTATTAGATGAAAATATAAAGAAATATGGAGAATACTCATTTATATATTATGGCGACCAGACTTATAGTAATTTAGATGCCTTAAAGCATGCCAATCAGATTGCATGCAGCTTGAAAAAACTAGGTATCGAGCAAGGGGACCGAGTTCTCGTCTGTATGCCCAATTGCCCTGAGGTTTTGTTTTCCTATCAAGGCATTACACGTGCAGGGGCCATTATTGTCCCAGTGATGTACTTATTGCATGCTCATGAAATTGAATACATTATCAAAGCATCTCGTGCAAAGGCGGTTATTACTTCTTCTGAAATCCTGCCGAAAATAAAGGAAAGTGTTCAGCTTATAAATGATAAACCTTTCATTTTGGTCAGTGGCCATTGTGAGGATTCAGATGCAATATACTTAAAAGAACTAATGGAGCAAAGTGAAGAAAACGAAAGTCCGGTTATTGAGGAGTTAACGGAAAATGATCCGGCCGTCATTCTTTTCACCTCTGGAACAACCGGCAAGCCTAAAGGAGTCATTCTCACACATAAGAACCTTTATTCGAATGCCGCCGCTTCACTTGCATCTAACACGAATCCAGATCGTATCACAACCATTGGCGTCCTTCCATTAGCACATGTATTTGGTTTAACAGTTTCCAATGTGCTGTATTTACGAGGATCTTCGATTGTTGTCTTCTCCAAATTTGATTCAGAGAAAGTTTTCGCTGCGATTGAAACCTATAAAGTGCCATATTTCTCAGTTGTTCCAGCTATGGTTTATGCTATGCTGCATCATCCTAATGCGGATAAATATGATCTTTCCAGCTTAGAAAAATTAGGGTCAGGTTCCGCAGCATTGCCGGATGCAGTCAGGTTGGCCTTCAAAGAAAAATTTAATGTAGAAGTGTACGATGGGTACGGCTTATCGGAAGCTTCACCGGCTGTATCAGGCTATCGTGATGGAATGCCTTATAAAAAAGGGTCAGTAGGTATGCCAATTGAAGGTGTAGAAATTCGGATTGTCGACGTGAATGACAGAGAGGTACCGGTTGGGGAAGTAGGCGAATTGATTGTCCGTGGAGATAATGTCACTCCAGGATATTTTGAAAACGAACAAGAAACGGCCCGCGTCCTTAAAAACGGCTGGCTCTATACGGGTGACATGGCAAAAGTGGATGAGGAAGGGTACTTGTATATTGTTGATCGAAAAAAAGACCTGATTATCCGAGGCGGGTTCAACATTTATCCCCGTGACATTGAAGAATTGCTTTCCGCTCACCCGGCAGTGTTAGAAACGGCCGTCATTGGTGTGCCAGATGATCGGATGGGCGAGGAAGTCCTTGCGTTCGTCGTAAAGAAACCGGACATTAATATTTCTGAACAAGATTTGATTCAGTATTGCCAAGCCCATATCGCAAAAAATAAGTCACCCAGAAATATTGTTTTCATTGATTCGCTGCCGAGGAACGGGGTCGGAAAAATTTTAAAAACTAGATTGCGAGATTATAATGCTGCTGGGCAGCCATCAAATAGATAGGCTGATTGAGAAATCCGCATGAATTGCTCTTTGGCTCCTTCCGAAAGAAACAAAAACGATCAATCAATTCACTTTAGGCCGGGAACCATCAAAAAGTTTTTCATTTCAGACATGGAGACAAACGTTTTTTCATGCGGGCATATTGCCCTATATGTTGGGGACCATTGTATTTTCCTTATCAGATTCAAGCATAACTTCTACCCTTGCCTATTTTATTGTTGACCATTTAAACTCGACACAGGCCATGACGGGTTAGGCATTTGCGGTAAATGGGGGCATGGGTGCACTTGTCAAAATGACCCTGTTATCCAAAATCAACTCGCGTTTCGGGGAGACAGGGACGATTATTACAGGTCTTGGTTTCGGGGCAGCAGGCTATCTAATGCTGGGATTTTCAAACTTTATGGTTCTTGCTTTTGGATCACTTGTTTTATTGGCATGCTGTCGGGGTTTTGTCGTTCCTATGCTGTCTACAGCAATTTCTTTACGAATGTCTAAAAATGTCCAAGGTAGAGGGTTTGGCTATCAACAAACAGCCAATAGCCTTGGTCGTACGATAGGTCCCTTGATCGCCAGCTGGTTTTTTGCCTACTATGCAGGGGCGCCATTTTTGTTTTCCAGTGTGTTAATTCTGTTATTTCTTGCTTTTTATTTGGGATGGGTTCGCTGGTCAAGATTCTATCCTCAAGAAAAACAAACTGTGATGATCTGCCATAAGAGAGGTGAAGGCAATGGTTAAACATGAGCGAGTGGCGGCAATTGTCGGTGTTGCCGAATCGGACCTGGGCATTGTACCCAATAAATCGGTCCTGCAATTGCAAGCAAAGGCTGCCAAACTAGCTTTGGATGATGCTGGATTTGCCAAAGATGATGTTGACGCCATTTTTACAGCGGGCAACTGGTCGTGGGCCCCCAATATGATGCTGGCTGAGTACTTAGGTATACAGCCGAAATATACGGATGGAACCAATATCGGGGGTTCCTCCTTTGAGTCGCATGTGGCACACGCCGCGGCGGGAATCAGGGCGGGATTATTCGATGTTGCTCTGATTACGTACGGCAGCACCCAGCGTTCAAATCCATACAGGCCTCAGGAAACAGCGGTTCGCTTGACGGATCAATTTGAAAGGCCATTTGGGCTGCCGACCCCGGTCGGTGCCTATGCTCTCGCAGCAATGAGACACATGCATCAATATGGAACCACATCCGAGCAGCTGGCAGAAGTGGCGGTGGCCGCAAGAAGCTGGGCAGCAATGAATCAAAAGGCTATGAAGCGGGAACCGATTTCGATTCAGGATGTACTGGATTCCAGGTGGATTTGTGAACCTTTGCATCTGCTGGATTGCTGTTTGGTCACAGATGGCGGAGGTGCTGTAGTTGTGGCATCGGCAAAGGCCGCTGAAAATGCAAAAAAACCGCCGGTATGGATTCTAGGACATGGGGAAACACATACACATAATACAATTACAAATATGCCAGACTTGACCATAACTGGTGCCCGGGAGTCGGGTCAACAGGCATTTCGAATGGCGGGTATTACCCATGATGACTTGGATGTTGTCGAAATCTATGATTCTTTTACGATTACAGTATTGTTATCCTTGGAAGCGTTAGGATTTTGCAAGCCTGGAGAAAGCGGTGAATTTGTAAGCGGCGGCCGCACTGCACCTGGTGGCGATTTTCCCATGAATACGAATGGAGGGGGACTATCCTACTGCCATCCGGGAATGTATGGGATATTCCTGCTTATAGAAGCTGCCAGACAGCTGCGGGGTGAATGCGGCGAGCGTCAGCTTCAAGACGCCAAACTTGCCTTAGTTCACGGGACTGGAGGAGTTTTATCCTCAAGCTCCACCGTCATATTAGGGAGGGATTAAGCATGACAGTTGTGCCAAGGCCGGTTCTGGATGGGGATTCCTTAAAGTATTGGGAAGGTTTACGAAATGAGGAATTATGGATTCAGCGCTGCAATGATTGTCACCAGCATATCTTTTATCCGCGGTCGATTTGTCCTGATTGTTTTTCAGAGGAAATCACCTGGGTACAGTCAGGAGGAACTGGAAAGATCTATTCCTTTACCGTTGTCCATCATGCATTTGGCCCATTTAAGGAACAGCTGCCTTTCGTGGTCGCCATCGTAGAACTCGATGAGGGTGTTCGGATGATGACAAGATTAAAAGCGGGTTCTAAAAATCCTTCGGTAGAACAACGGGTAAAAGTAATCTTTGAAAGGCTGGATGAGGAGTTGACTCTGCCATATTTCGAACCAGTTTGATCGGTTCGATATCGTTTTTTAAAAAAATGTAAGCGTATTCACGAGTCGCTAGCAGTTAGAGGTGATCGGTAAATACAGGTAACTATTTTTTTATAATATCCTTTTTTTAAGAATAAAGGAGGCTGTTGTATGGCAAAATCACGGTTATTTTATGAAAAAGAAGAATTGAAGACCTATCCAATTGGCGGCCGACGAGTCTGGTTGTTATTTATTGTCATTCTTGCCAATTTTATCGCTGCTTATGAAGCTCAAATCTCACCGGTCGTACCTATGCTTTTAGACGGACTAAAAATGACGCTGACGGAATACGGTCTTATCTCTTGCGCATCAATTATTGCGGCGGCCATATCTGCGGTAATTTTCGGCCCAATCGCTGACCGGCATGGACGGGTCCGGTTCTTAGTACCAAGCTTATTTTTAACCGCTATTTGCGTATTTTTAATGTCGACGGTCGATACGGTAATGGGATTGCTTATGGTTCGTGTCCTCTTGGGATTAGTGGAGGGGGTTTCAATTAGTACCACTGCAGGGCTTGTCCGGGATTTTTCCCCTCGTATGGGCCGGGCGCTGGCATATGGGTTTTGGACATTCGGCCCGGTCGGTTCTAACTTCTTTGCCAATGCGCTGGCGGCATGGACACTTCCGATTTTTCTTACATGGGAATCGCAATTTATCATACAGGGTGTGATTGCCTTAGTTTCTTCGATCCTCATTCTATTTAATATTCGCGATCTTTCACCAGAGCTGAGATCTCATGTTATTTCAAATTTGGACCAGGTGGAAAATGTCAATAAAGTGGTTCAAAATGTTAAAAAAGAACAGAAACAAAAGTCTGGGGAAATGCTGCGTGTCCCGAGGATATGGGCCTTAAGCATCGGAATTTCTCTATTTCTATTAACCTACCTAACGATACAATCCTTTGGCACCACCTTATTGGTTCAGGCTTTTGGCTATGATAATGCAGAGGCTGCCAGTATTGCCCAGTATTTTTGGACGTTAAATCTCTTCACGCTTCTTATTGCAGGATGGATTTCAGATAAACTGCGCCTTCGAAAAATAATCTCTTTGATTGGAGCCATTTTGTCTTTGGGCTACATGATGTATTTTGCTACATTAGTTGGAACTGATATAGCAGAAGGACAATTAATTATAGCCACTGCAATGCTTGGCGGGTTGATGGGTATTGCTTATGGTCCATGGATGGCGCTATTCTCAGAAAATGCAGAGGATATTAAAGCGTCACTTCAAGCTTCCGCATGGGGTCTTTGGGGATTCATCATCCGGGTCGTGGCAATTGCAATAGTGTTGATTTCTCCAGTAATAGTAGGCAGTGGTTCTGGATGGGATACCTGGCTCTGGGTATGTGCGCTTGGCGGCCTTGTTTATATTCCTCTTCTCTTTAGCGCAAAAGGTCCATGGTTCAATCGGAGCCTGTCCGAAGAAACTGTACCGCCGCCTGAAATGATTGGGTAAACGCAATTTGATAATCCGCAATAAATTGCCTTCACTTCGTGAAGGTTATTTTTTTCTCTTTCTCTGACAGAGGCAAGGTAAAATCTTGTAAACATGGAATTGGAATAATTTTGTTAGATCCTTTGACAATCGATAAATTGGACGATAAAAAAGTATGGAAGAAAATATGACGAAATAATTTACAGTTTTTGCCAAACCTAATAAGCTTGACTTGTGCTTAAAAAAACAAAATGAAGAGGTGAAGAGAGTGAATGGAGCAAATTCTTGAAATCGCCAATAGTCCAATGATGTGGGTGTTTGCACTGTTTGTTATGTTAATCGTCTTTTTCCAAGCAGCCGTATTTATTCGGCTGGTCAAGAGAAATGCACCACAAATCGAAATGAGCAAAGCCGAAGTTAACAAAGCGCTGCGCACTGGTATTATCAGTGCACTGGGTCCATCACTCGGGATTATAATCATTGCCGTTTCACTAATCACATTAATTGGTGCACCATTAACATTAATGAGGATTGGGATTATTGGATCGGCCGCTTATGAATTAACCGCCGCAGGAATTGGTGCAAAAGCATACGGAGTGGAAATTGGAAAAGATGGATACAATTTGCAAGCTTTCACCACCGCCGTATGGGCGATGTGCTTAGGGGGACTTGGATGGCTCCTGTCAGCCGCGCTCTTCACAAAATCATTAGGAAAGGTTCAGCAAAAGATAGCAGCAAAAAATACAAAAATGATGGCACTAATTTCTACAGCAGCCATGATGGGAGCTTTTGGATACTTTGTTGCAGGCCAAATGGTAACAGGTGTCAGTACAAGTTTGGTTCTCATCGTTTCAGCCGTAACAATGGCAGTGCTCATGATGATTTCGGAACGCCGCAGCATCGGCTGGTTAAAAGAATGGGCTTTAGGAATTACCCTGATAGTTGGGATGTCCTTTGGGTATTTGACAACGATTTTTTAAACGGAAGGGAGCTGATCGGATGAATCAAAACCATGATTTAACTGCATTTCATGGAAAAGCCCATTTTTGGGGGAGGCTGACACTTTGGGCTGTAGTCGCAGCAACGATAATTCCGCCGCTCTATTTATCGTTTGTGCTCGGCTATCATCCAGGCTGGGGAGTGATCCTTGCCGCTTTTGCCGGAGTTGCCGCTTTTGTTGGCGTGATGTGGATTTTAGAGCCGGTTTCATATTTTCCTAGTTTAGGAATTTCGGGAACATATATGAGCTTCCTTGTTGGAAACATCTCAAATATGTGCCTTCCTTGTTCAGCTGCGGCTCAAAATGCAGTCAATGCTGAGCCTGGTTCCAAAAAGGCCGAACTGGCTGCAACGCTTGGCATTGCCGGAGCTTCTTTAGTTCATATCACGGTGTTAATTCCTATCGTTCTGGGGGGAGCTATTTTAGTGGCGTTTTTGCCTCCAGCTGTACAAACCGCTTTTCAATTTGTCCTGCCCGCTATTTTTGGCGGAGTCACTATTCAATTTGCGATGAAGCGTCCTGTTTATGGTATCATCGGAGTTTTCATGGGGATTCTCATTACACTATTACCGATTCCCAGCTTTATTAAAGTGATGGTATGCGTCAGCATCACCATTGCCTTAACGTTTCTTTATGAAAAATACCAGCAATCTAAAAGAATGCTGGCAGAGGAAATTTCAGTTCAGGAAAATTAAGGAGATGAGAAAATGGCAAATTTTATGGAAACTGTAAAAGTCAATGATCTCGTAACAACTTGGGTGGAGGAGCACGCAGCAGATTTAATCAAATGGTCAACAGATATTTGGAATTATGCCGAGCTGGGGCTGGAAGAATACCAGTCCTCAAAATTGCTCGCAGAACAGCTGGCAAAGGCGGGGTTTACTATTGAAATGGGTGTTGCCGATATGCCTACCGCATTTGTTGCTTCCTGGGGAACAGGTAAGCCGGTAATTGGTATATTAGGTGAATATGATGCCTTACCAGGGCTTTCTCAAAAACTGGTTCCAGAGAAAAAACCTATTATTCCGGAGGGAAGCGGACATGGGTGTGGGCATAATATTTACGGGGTCGCTGCTGCTGGAGGAGCGATTGCAGCAAAGGAATGGCTGGAGAAGGAAGGAATACCCGGAACGATTAAGTTTTACGGCTGTCCTGCAGAGGAAACCCTTGTTGGAAAAGTTTTTATGGCTAGAGAAGGAATATTTGACGATGCGGATATATGTTTAACCTGGCATCCAGGTTCAGTGAACACAATCTGGTCAAGCAGTTCTTTAGCGATGAACTCTGTGAAATTCAATTTCTATGGAAAATCGTCTCATGCAGCTGCTAATCCGGAGGCGGGCAGAAGTGCGCTTAAGGCGGTTCAGTTAATGGATATTGGGGTTAATTTTTTACGTGAGCATTTAATAGACCCGATTCGGATTCACTCCACCATTACAAATGGGGGAGGCGGGCCGAATGTGGTACCTGATAAGGCGCAAATATGGTATTACATACGGGCTCCCCATCGGTCAGAGGTGGAAGAAACCTATGATAAATTAATTAATATTGCCAAAGGGGCAGCTCTAATGACTGGAACGGAATATGATATTGATTTTATTACAGGCTGTTATGAGATGCTGCCGAATAAGATTTTGGGAGAGGTTTTATTGAATAATATGAAAAAGGTTGGAGCACCTGACTTCGATCAACAAGATATGAAACTGGCGAAGGAGTTAACCGATTCATTTGATCCCGGGATGAAGGAATTGGTAGTAAAAACTTCTGGTGCTTCAAGCAAGTTAATAGAGCAATTATTACATGAGGAGGTGGTGGAACCGTTTGATGAAGGTAAGTCAATGTCAGGTTCCACGGACGTCGCTGATGTTTCATGGAATGTCCCGACTGCGCAATTCACAACGGCCTGTGCGCCGATTGGCACTCCGGGGCATTCATGGCAAAATGTAGTGGCAGTTGGCTCTTCTATTGGTCAAAAAGGAATGCTGTCAGCTGCAAAGATACTAGGTTTAAGTGTTGTAGAATTAATGCTAGATGCTGACTTGATAACCAAAGCAAACGAAGAATTTATAAATGAGATTAAACAGAAAGGAGAATATATCTCACCATTGCCGGAGGACTTAAAGCCCCCAGTGCCAGTGAAAGTGAAGGAAATGAAATAGGAAAGTTTCCACAATTATTCCATACCAGTGTGGCATAGATACTAAAGAAAGGATGGAATCACCATGATTTCATCCTTTCTTTTACCAAATTATTTGACATAACCGTGTTGTTTTAATAATTCATAAGCAGCGAGTTCGTTTTCTTCCTTAATTTGATACTCCAAACTCGCATCCACCACTTTGGCACAACGGCCGCCAAATGGCTTCAGCTCTTCTTTAATCACCTTTATATCCACAATGTCTTTCAAGGGATAACTAACCTTCACCACTAAACACCTCCTATAAAAACTATAAGAGACTAAAACCGCATTTTCAGTGACAAAAGTTACCAGAATTAGGTTGAAAAAGGACAGGGGAGAACTAGGTTTCACAAAATTGCAACATAATCAGCAAACAGCCGGCCATTCCGTGATTATAATATAAGTATAAAGAAAGCGATTACAACTTTAACAAAATGAATACGTTTTTTAGCTTAATTCATAATTCTTCTTGATAAGGAGTGGGGTTGGAGATGGAATACCAAGAGGTGAAAAAAGTTTTAGAAGGAATGAAACTTGATTTATTACAGAAATTAGAGGATCCTAGCCTATCATTAGACGAGAAAGTCAATATTAAAAAAACGATTTATAACTATGAATATATTATTGAATTAACAGAAATGAACCATTATGAGCGCGGGTTTGAGGTTCTCTAATGAATTGCACTGTTGGGGGCACATTATATATATTGCTGCTTTGAAGCAGGTGATTACCGGTGGATTGGTTCCTCCGGCTTTTTTATGCTTCCCATGATCATTTTCTGTAGCGTTATTGTTGTCTAGTGCGGCTAATCAAGATACTATTTAATTAGATATCATTTTTCGTTATAGAATAAACCATCCTTTTATCGTCACAATGGCGAGGGATACTGGTTGTATGGGGGAGCAAACGGTTATGGCACGAGTAAAATCGGTAAAAATTGATGGTGAGAGTATACACGTATTTAATAGTGCGATTTATATTTTTGAGTCCAGTTCAGGATTTACTTTAGAAATGGATTTAATTGTAAGTGAGGTTACAGTTAATAAATATAAAGCCATTGACAACCTTATACTGGAAATTGAACTAGAAGACGGCAGAATATACAATTCCATTATGCACATGAAGATGCTGGCAGGAGGATTGCCGCAGCTCAATTTATACTGTGAAATAGACAATTTGCAAGAATATGAAGGCTTTGACAGAGTCAACGAAAACGATTCGTGGTTTCCTGCAATAGAACAAGGCATCACCTTGGAGGACATAAGAAAAGTAGAAATGCCAGATGAAGAAATTCGGCTCAAAATAAAACTGCCAATCGACCAAGCAGAATGGTTAAAAAACCAGAAAAAATCCACATTAAACACACTATTTAAAGATTGGATTTACCAGCATTGGAAGCAGCAGGAGTAAACGCTTTAGTGGAGCGGGGACTGTCCCCAGCTGCTTCACCGTGCTAATAGGCTGGGGGACTGTCCCCATTAATAAGATATGGCCCGTTTGTTTTGGTTTTGCCAAATTTGGTTAAACTGGGTTTTGCTGATTTTTACGTTTTTTTCGTTTGTCCAGCAATCATTGTAGTGGTAATGTTCTTCGTCAAATCCGGTCAGGACTAATGCGTGAACAGTAAACCCATGGATTGGTCCAACCCATACGACAATTGGTTTGTTGCGGGCTAAATGTTTTTCTAGTTCTTGATTGCTCATGCCGGTTAAATTTACTGAACTTCCGGCGTAAGTTTTCACTAAGTCCAATAAAGCAGCTGGATAAACCGTCCAGCCATCGTCTGTAAACGGATCTCCTACATAGCCCCATTCAGGATTTTCGGGATCTCTTGGCATCGCATCTGCCAGCGTCAACTTATCCACTTGGGCCCCTTTATACTGCAACATCATGGTTACAGCCGTAATTTCACAGCCTGTCGGCAATTCTGGCCTTTGGCATATCAATGGCACATTTAATCTCATAGGAACATACCTCCAATCATTCTATAAAAGAAAAGCCTCGATTTATATGACTATACTTTCATAAAAGGGAATCATTTTTATCATTTTTAATATTCTTGCAATAATCAATTCTACCAAATAACGCTGCAAATTTATATTGTTTTCTATCAAAAGAATTGGCATAAGCTATAGTATAAGAATAATAGTCGTGAAAACCATAGTTATGGTAAAATCTAGTAAAGATTCAAAATTGGTAGTGTCAAAAGTTCTATGAAAATTCAATAGGTTGGGTAGGTGCTTTTCCATTTTATTGGTGAAAAGGCCCCG
>NZ_CALPDF010000016.1 GCF_943193175.1 Neobacillus muris | reverse complement strand
TTCTATGAGGAAATAAAAAAGAAGTAGTTGTTATCGTAAGATACGTTAATAACTACTTCTAATACTAGTACAATTAAGGCTGGTTACACAGACCAAATTTTTGGATTGACCCATTTATTAGGTTTTAAATTTGCTCCTAGAATAAGAGATTTATCAGACTCGAAATTATTTACAATAGATAAAGCAAGTGAGTATCCAAAATTAGAAGCCATTTTACGTGGACAAATAAATACAAAGGTCATTAAAGAAAATTATGAGGATGTTTTGCGATTAGCTCATTCTATAAGGGAGGGAACAGTTTCAGCATCCTTGATTATGGGGAAACTAGGTTCCTATTCAAGACAAAACAGCTTAGCTACAGCCTTACGTGAGATGGGCCGAATAGAAAAAACGATCTTTATTTTGAATTATATATCGGATGAATCATTAAGAAGAAAAATACAAAGAGGATTGAATAAAGGAGAAGCCATGAATGGATTGGCCAGAGCTATTTTCTTCGGAAAACAAGGTGAGCTTAGGGAACGAACCATACAGCATCAATTGCAAAGGGCCAGTGCCTTAAACATAATCATTAATGCCATCAGTATCTGGAATACTCTACATCTGACAAAAGCAGTTGAACACCAAAAGGGTTTAGATAATTTTAATGAAGACTTGTTACATCATATTTCTCCTTTAGGATGGGAGCATATCAATTTATTAGGAGAGTACCGTTTTAATTCTGAAAAAATGGTCTCACTAGATTCTCTAAGACCACTGAAACTGTCTTAACGTTGTTAAAATTGGGGTAACTTCTTGAAAATGAGCTTAGCGTTGTAAATCCGCATTTATCTATACTATGAAAATCAGGAGTATTTAAAGTATTCGAAGTAGAAAAATTGAGTGAAAAACTACTTTGAATACTTAATATCTTAACTCAGTAAACAATGTAATGATGTCTTAACACTGGGAAGGTATAAATGCTAACCTTATCTTAAATAACAAAGGCTTGATACGCCTTAAGGCGTTTTAGCTGCCTTCAAGGTAACTAACGATTGTAGAATTTGATGATTTGATGCTACGAGGATCGTTATCTAGACGAATACGTTGTTTACATGTCTTCAATGTAAAAGGCTTATGAAATAAAGGACTTTTTACTCCCAAGTATAGATAACCGCATTTTCCTGACGCTACCCCTTGTAAAGGATATGATCACTTCTGCAATTGAACAATCTGCTGCTAACACCACTCTTGCTTCAGAAGCATTAAAACAAGCATCGACTGAAGTAGCACAAGTACAAACATTAATTAGTCAAGTACAATCACAGTTACAAACTCAAGCTTCTTTATCAGAAGAATAAAATCAATGAATCTTTTCTAGAAACCCTATGATACAAAACGCAATTATGGGGGAATTTTGTGAGATACAGTTCCCCCTGTCATTGGTAATCATCCGCACCAAATATTCTATAATGAACTATTAGTTGATTTATATAAGGAATGATTTTTTGCAGTTTGTTTGATCAATTTAACACAAAGGAAGTATATAAGTTACTGGGGAAATGCGGAAGTTTAATAAAGCAAAAACCAAAATCTTACCTCAACATATGATACATCATCTTAGATAAATATTTGAGGAAGGATGGGATTCCTAATGCCTTATACCCCTTTTTATAATCAGGTTTATACCCCCTACGGAGATTTAAAAAGTCAAACATTGAGAGCAATAATCCCTTTTGTTAACTATGGTTTACACGAAGCAGCATTTACCTCATACCAACACGCACTTACAGAAGTGGCAGCCATTGCTTATTTACTTGGAAAAGGATTTGACCCACAAACGGCTTATAAAACGGTTGAATCATGGGAAGTGAATGAAACATTTTATTAAATGACATGTAAAAAAACTATCACTAACTAACAATCTGAATTAACTATTAAAATGTTGCCAGTATATTCAAACATTTAAATGTAAATATTAGATTTGGAAGGGTATTCATTTTCTCTTCCAAATACTCGATCGAGGAAGTGTTTGGTATTGAATAACTGGGTGAACAATCTTTTAAATATAGGTAGAAAGCAAAACCTTTTCAATATGTTTAACAGAAAAAGAAACAATAGAGGAGTTTTATGGGCCTCTTTATTAGGCTTAGGGGTTAGTGTAGCTGCATTACGCTTAAGAAGAAATGGAAACAAGAATATGCTGGCCCCTATCCAAAACATAGTGAAATATGGTCAAATTCCGAAAATGACTACTGCTTTAATGGAGTTTTCAAAAGAGTTAGTCCCTAACAAAAATAAATTAACTAACAAATAATAGTTTATAATAATAAAAAGCCGATCTGTTAACAGTCGGCTTTTTTTATATAGTTGTTGAAGAAAGTATTACTCATCTTTATTATCCCTATCGCCTATATCTTCTGGATCATTATCATTTTCATCATCTTTAAACATGTTATCATCTTCTGTTGCTTTAGAATAATGTTTGATCAAATTGATACTAATAACCTTAATATATGAATAGTTGTTTTTTCAGACTAGCTTTTTAGGCAGGGAATAATTTCCTTTTATCGAATTAAAAATAGTAAAAAGGAGATGAAGTTATGAATCGCATTGAAGAATCTATCGATAATCAGCCGTTAAAATGTTCTAATTGTGATAAAGAAATAATGGATGAATGGGAATACCATGATAATAATGGAGTTTGTGATGATTGTTACAGTATTCCTCTGAAAAAAAGCAAAGGTTTAATTATTAGTTGATCATAGTTTACCTTTTTTTAATGATCAAAAAACATGAAGTAAGTTCCATAACGTATGAAGACACTACCCCCTGTTCAAAAAAGTGTACTTTTTCGAACAGGGGGTTTTTTCTTTAAACTAACCTTTTTTTACGTTCAAAAAACTAGTAAAAATATTTACGAACGTTCTCTTGTTTTTATGTACTTTTGCGAACGTTTTTTAGTAGAATTATAGTAAAAGGAATTAAAAATGAGGGAGACCAAATGGACATTAGAAGATTTGGATACATACGAGTAAGTAGCAAGGATCAAAATGAAGGTCGACAACTGGAAGCCATGAAAGAAAAGGGAATAGATGATCGAGACATTTTCATGGATAAACAAAGTGGAAGGGATTTCCAACGGGAACAATATCAGCTACTTAAAAGAATCTTGAGAAAAGGAGATCTCTTGTATATACATTCTTTAGATCGTTTTGGACGGAATAAAGAAGAAATTTTACAAGAATGGAATGATATCACGAAGAACATACAGGCTGACATTGTGGTGTTGGATATGCCGTTGCTCGACACTACTCAATTTAAGGATAGTTTAGGAACCTTCATTGCCGATCTTGTTTTGCAAATTCTTTCTTGGATGGCAGAAGAGGAAAGGGAAAGAATTCGAAAACGACAGCGTGAGGGAATTGATCTAGCACTGCAGCAAGGTATAAAGTTTGGCCGACCAAAGGTACGAATAACAGAAGAATTTGAAAAAGTATATCAAAAATGGAAAGCAGGAGAAATAACAGCTGTGAAGGCAATGGATGAATTAAACGTTAAAAAGACTACCTTTTATAAATTAGTAAAGGAGTACGAAAAGGATTATTAAAAGTAACAATATAAACATGTAGAAACTCGTTAATAACGTAGACTTTTTCCAAATTAAAGGGTCCGATTATCGAGCCCTTTCGCTGAAGAGTTTCATCCCCCTACCCTTTCTAATTGTTTTTGAAAAAACGTTAGCACAAAGGCCAAACCCTTGATTTTGAAGGATTTAGCTTTTATTCATTTTTTATCGTTTATTTATGTTTTTACATTTCGTACATAAATCAATGTTACCGGGCTTTTAAAGAAGCTTAGTAGATGCATAAAAAGTAAAGTATAGAGTCATACAGTATTCTAAGCTTATTTTTCGTATACAACAGGGACTAAATCTAATTTCACTTTTTTAGCCACGATATATCGTCTATAACCGTCCGTGAGGACCTTTGTATCCCGATTAATAGTAATAGGCTCATCTAAATAGCCTGTCCGTTTGACATAGTCCACGACCTTCTGCGTTTTTTCAGGGTTAGGTGTTGAGTTCAAAAATTCTTCAGGAACACTGATTTTTTCAAGCAAAATAAAATCTTCTGTTCCTTCTGGTCCTTTTGTTTTTTCTTCTGCTTTTACCTCGTCTTTTTCTGGTTCTTGACTATCTTTACTTAATTCTTTCTCTTTCTGTTTTTCAGGAACGATCGATACTTGGAAACAGACGACACCAATTTCTCCTGGACAATCCTCAACAGGTACGTCCAAGGTTGGTTCACCTTGTAACATAATTTTTTGTGCTTGTATGTTTTCTTCCGTTAAATTAGCTTTCTTTAACTGCTTTTGATTAATAAATACTGTATATGTAATAGTTGAACTCTTGGGTAATCCCTTCGGTGCTGCTGGAGAGCCTTTCTCCTCCATATCAAAGGTATAGTAAGCTCCTTTCTGCCGTAATGAACTCACTGGTTTTCCTGTTAACGTAATTTTATGTGGCATACTATCCCTCCTAAACTTGCAAGTTAAACAACTTTATTGTAAGTCAACAGAATTGCATAAACAATCCCTTTTTTATGTAGCCGGCAAACTTCTAAAGAAGCCTGAAATCTTGATGAATCAATCATGTATAAAAAAACCGCAGAAACGCAGAAAAAGGCCTAATAACAGCGTAGCTGTCATAGACCGTAATAAGATTTCGTTTACTGCTGCAACAAATGTTGCATGGCTAGTTGTATATTTAAAACAAATTTACTTATTAAACTCCATCTTCCAACTAAAAAATTCGTTTTCTTGATTCTTTTCATATCTCATATTGGCATCAAACTTACTGCCTTTTTTACTTGTTAATCCTTTCACTGTTACTACACCATTTTTCAAAAGTGATTTTACCATCGTTTTCGTCGGCTTTTTCTTCATCGTGGCCAAAAATTTATCATTCTTCCAAATGACAAATTTACACCCATTCTTCCAATTGCTACATCCAAACCCTTTTTGTCCCTCGATCACACTATGGCCACAAAGAGGGCATTTACCCAATACTTCAATTGGTTTCTTATTTCTTACCACTTCATTAATAATTACTTGTTGTTCATTTTTAATTTTATCAACAGCTTTTGTTGTAAAATCAAAAATTGCATGAAGAAATTCTTGTTTCGTAAATTTTTGTTTTTCAATATCTGATAATGTTTTTTCTAACCGACCTGTAAACTCCAAATCAAACAATTCCTTAATCGGAAATGTTTCTACTAATTTTCTTCCAAGTTCAGTACATATTAAATTTTTATTTTGCGTAGTAATATAGCCGACATCCTTTAATTTTTTAATCGTTTCAGCCCTTGTAGCAGGTGTTCCGATACTATAACCACTTAAAATAGCCGTTAACATTTCTTCATTTTCCTCATCATCATGGCCTTTACCACAGGTTTCCATCTTTTTTAAAAGTGTTTTTTCTGTATGTTGCTTCGGTGGTTTCGTAACGTGAGATGTAATGGTATGGTTAATTAAGTCCACCATGTCATTGATACTCACATATGGTAAAATTGTATCTTTTGATTCAATTTTTTCAATCTTTTTCCAACCTTCAACAAGCTGAACTTTTCCTTTAGAAATGAATACGCCTTCTATCTCACTATTATTAACCTTCGTAATCATTTTTGTTTCTTCATATTCGGCAATAGGCATAAATTGCATAAGAAATCTATTTTTTATTGAATTATAAACGATTTTCTCATCCTGAGTTAAAGATTTTGGGATTAAATATGTGGGAATAATGGCACTATGACTTTCAACCTTAGAATTATCAAAGACTCGTTTAGATTTCATAAAATTAATTTCATCCGCAAAAGGCAATCCTTGTTTTAAGTTATCAAGTACCTTTGCTGCTTTTTCTACTAAACTTTCCTCTAAAACAACACTCGCAGTCCTCGGGTAAGTAATATACTTCTTTTCGTAAAGTGACTGTGCTACTTTTAATACCTTGTCAGAAGTCCAACCTTTAAATTTGCTTGTGATATATCCTTGTAAGTTTGAAAGGTTAAATAAATAAGGTGGATATTCCCGTTTTCGCTCTACTTTTTTGTCAATAATGGTCGAGGTCTGACTTGTAAGAGCCTGTTCAATGGAGTCTAAGGTTTCTTTATTTTTAAATTTATCCTCATTTTTTTCAAAATACGTACCTTCATAAACCTTGTTATCCTTAGTCTGAAAGGTAGCAGTCAATTTAAAATATGTTTCTGGTACAAAATTTTCTATTTCTTTATCCCGATCGTAAATAATCTTTAAAGTCGGTAAGAGTACTCTGCCTATATTTAAGGCTTTACCTACACCTTTTTGGTATTTTAATGTAGCAACAGATGTTAAATTGATCCCGATGACCCAATCTGCCCATTGTCTGCTTATTCCTGCATCCCGAAGAGGTTTCATTTCTGTATTAGGTTTTAGGTTTCGGAGTCCTTTTACCACTTCATCCGGTGTCCATTCGTTCAGTAATAAACGAAAAACTTGTTTTTGTGACTTAAGACTATAAATAATAGTATCACCAATGATCTGTCCTTCACGATCAAAGTCACATGCCGAAACAATGGTATCCACGTCATTTCGTTTGATCAAACTGTAAATGATTTTTAACTGCTTTTTAGCACCAATATCTTCTTTTCCTCTTTCTCGTGGATCACTTTTTACTTTATATCGAAAACTCGATGGAATAAAAGGGAAATTCTCCAAATTCCATTTAGCCATTTTTTCATCGTAATCTTTTGCATCATACAATTGTAACAAATGGCCAAACGCCCAAGTAATGAAATATCCATTCCCTTCATAATATCCATCTTTTCTATTTTTAATTTTTAATGCATCTGCAATATTCTTAGCTACAGACGGTTTTTCTGTAATGATTAAACAAGACAATATTGACACCTCCTAAAAAATTCTACTTAACCTATAAAATCTATTTATAATTCCCTACTAAGTAAACCAATGGTTACCCATATAAAAGCTGAAAGCGTAAGAAAGAATTCCTACGCTTCGGTTATTATTTCATTTGGGATAAAATATCTCAGTTTGAATTAGCTCACTAAATTATTTTTAATAAGCTTTAATCCCCTAATATGTTTTTACTTTCTCAGTGTACTTTGTGACTATATCATCTACCGAAAGGTTGTGAAGATTTAAGAATTCTTGTATTTTTCTTTCTGATAAATCCTTGATATCTGAACTTTTAAATTCATTAAAGAAATTTTTAACATTCTTTTTTAATGAATTTAATCCCCTTTCTCTCATTACCTCAACCTCAAAATTAAAACCAGCTGCTCGATTTACTTTTTTGGTTGGAATAATCATAACTCTATTAACCTTGGTTATACCATCATAATTCCTTTGAAACCAAGCACAAGCATTATTCATTTGACCCGTTTCATCTTTATGAATTTCTACCCTTGATGTATCAACATTACTTTTACACTCTATAAGTAAATATTGATCATCTTTAACCTTCCACAAGTTATCTGGGCCTTCCTTCCATTCCTTATCAGGCCTTTGACTGATAAATCCTAATGCCTTTGCTAAATTATCAAGTTCTTGTTCAAACCTATCCGCCTTTACTCCGAAGGCTAACTTTGCTAACATATCATCTAAACTTAATTGTAATTCTTCATTAGACTCGAATTGTCTAATCCAATCCATGATATTTTCAATTCGTTTCAAGCTAATTGTCGAAATGGACTGAATCTGCATCCCTTCTTTAGGCTTTAATAAATAAGGGTTTTTCTTATGGGCTAAGATTTGATATTTATTAGATTCTGTTTTTGAAAGAGGGTAAATATATCTGGCCATTTCTTGGAAATACCATCCTCTTTCTTCATCAGTTTTAATATGTTCATCTAATAGTTTTTGAATGATATTTATAGCTCCTTGATAATCTTCCTCTAAATACTTCTTTTCAGCTTGTCTTTCATATTCAAATATTCCAAGGATTTGTTTGTTCTTTACTTCACCCATCATTTCATCCATTTGTTCTACATAAAACTCTTTCCAACCTTCATCACGTTTTAATGACTGGTCAATAAGTTCCTCCAAAGCTTGAAGAGGCTCTTTTCCATCCTTAATATCTTCCTTTGCGTATTCAGCAATTTTCAAACCGATTTCTATTTGGGTCCGTGTTTGATTTGAAAAGAACTTTCTTGTCTTTTTAGAACGAATAAACTTTATTAATTCCGAACCAGTAAGTATTATGGCGTTATAGTCTTTCTCGCCACGGACCCCTCGACCAAGTCCCTGCTCAATGATCTGGGCTAATTTAATATCAAGTATCTCACTATTTCCCCTACAACTTTCCAAATATCTATCTAATAATGATTCAAAGTACGGTTTTGAATCAATAATCAAAATGCGACATGAATGATCGGGTAAATCAATCCCATCATATCTATTTGCGATGACTAGTGTTTTGTCACACTGTCTGTCTTTTAATTTTTGAATTTCTGCTTCTATGGAATCTTTGGTAGCAATTGTGGAGCCATATTTTTCCCAATCTTTTGAGTTCTTAAAACTAGGTACGAGTACAACAGTTCCATATTTTTTGTTGTTCACTGGTTTCGCATATCGGTTTACAATCTCACCTCTATTTAACGTTTGATCAATTAATGATGGAATTAATATCATTTTTTCTCCTGACCAGTGCTCATTTGGATCAATTAAAGGATTTTCTATAGTTTTGCTATTTAAACCTAAACCTTTTATCATAAAAGAATCATCCGTAATTGTAGCAGACATAAATATTCTTCGTTCAGCTCTATAGTAAGATTTGAACATTTCTAACGGGGTTCTGTAAGGAGAAATTTCTAAACTGGCACCAGAAATAATACATTGACAATCTCTTAGCATATCCTTTATTAATGGCCAAGCATATTTGATATCACTACTAACACTGTATTTGGATAGGATTTGGGCAACCTCTGTTTGTTTATCCTGCCAATCCCAGTAAGGGACCGGTAATATGGCGTCATAGTTCTTTCTTTTAATATCAGCATATGTTCCATAACCTTGCTTTTCAAGTTCAAAACCAAAAAGATTTAAAATTTCTTGGTAGGCATTTGAATCACTTTTTAGTTTTATGTTAAACGCATCTTTTATTTCGTTCATACAAGCATGGGCATCATCCATTAAGATTGTTGAAACATGTTCCCCTCTTTGGCCAACACCAAATCGAGATTTTCCATTAAACAACTTATGTACTGATGTAATTAATATTGCTTTCCCGTCAATAAATTCATCGGGAAGATCATCTTCGGCAATTACATAAGAAATTCCAAAACTTTCTGCTTGTTGGCATGTTTGTTCTACAAGAAATTTATTTGGGCACAGATAGATAGCTGGACCTGTACCTTCATTTAAACGTGACTGAAGCATCAGCAGCCCTATTAGTGTTTTTCCTTGGCCAGTATGTAGCTTCAAAATTAAATCCTGTTCTTTCCGATAATTCTCAAACCAGTCATCTAAAACAGAAGCTTGTACAGGTCTTAGTGGTCCTTTGTCACTAGCTCGATCGAGAGTGTTGTATATTTCACATGGATGAATCTTTTTTTCTACCTTTTTTGTTCCTAACCTCTTTTTAAAATTAACCAAAATAACACCTCCTGAAATTAACATAAAACTTTTTTATAAATCATAACTAAGAAAAAATTTACGTACTGAGGCTAAATTTTTCAAAGCCTTAATGCAAATAAATTAATTATAAAAATGCACATTAATTAAGCTATTTTCATTAATTATGTGCAAAATCATTAATTTGTACATAATCATAATATCTGATGGATACATGCATAGCAATGGAAAGGATAAAATAATTTTTTATGTACATATGTAATTATAGAGATACGTCACAATCACCCGTTCGCATAGTGCTTCTATATCTGAAAGATCATGTGTCGTTAATAAAATTGTAGTGTGGTATTTTTCGTTGATTTCCTTCAAAAATTCCCGAATCTTTAGTTTGACTAATACATCCAGCCCAATGGTCGGTTCATCCAAAAACAACAGAGGCGGATTGTGAATTAATGCAGCTGCCAGCTCGCACCTCATTCGCTGCCCTAATGACAATTTTCGGACTGGTTTATCCAATAGCGGCTCGATATCTAACGTTTTGATGACATGGTTCATATGGCTGTCATATTGTTCATCCGTTACTTTATATACTTTTTTCAGCAGGCGGAATGACTCTTGAACAGCAATATCCCACCACAGTTGAGACCGCTGTCCAAAAACAACTCCAATCGTTTGGACAAATTTTTCACGATCCTTATGAGGATTCATTCCATTAACCACAATTTGGCCAGAGGTCGGCGTTAATATCCCCGTCAGCATTTTAATCGTTGTCGATTTTCCCGCACCGTTTTCACCTATGTATCCAACCATTTCTCCTTGCTTAACTTTGAAGCTAATATCATTTACGGCTGGAATAATTCTTTCATTACGGGTAAATAAGTCCCTGAAAGCACCCTTTAACCCCTTACGGCTGGAATAAACCTTAAATTCCTTCCGCAATTTTTCCACTTCAATCGCATTATTCATTTACATACCTCCTGATATGCCCTAAAAAAATAGTGTAATCAAATTGCTTCTCTAAAACAACCTGCATGCCTCAATTAAACCAGTAAAGAAAATAGTCGAAAAGTTCAATACAAGAAAAACGTGATAGAATAGAGAAGGAACAAAATTTTAGGAGGAATCAACGTGCATTTTAGCAATTCTGAGAGATTACATAAAGAAGCATTGGAACATATTGTCGGAGGCGTAAACAGTCCATCACGCTCCTATAAGGCAGTGGGCGGCGGTTCACCTGTTGCCATGGAGCGGGCACAAGGCGCTTACTTTTGGGATGTGGATGGCAACCAATATATCGATTACTTGGCTGCCTACGGTCCCATTATTACTGGGCATGCCCACCCCCACATTACGGCAGCGATAACACGTGCAGCAGAAACAGGTGTCCTATACGGAACACCAACCCCCCATGAGGTAAAATTCGCTAAGATGCTAAAAGAAGCGATCCCTTCTCTGGATAAGGTCCGGTTTGTCAATTCCGGCACAGAGGCAGTGATGACAACCATCCGTGTTGCACGCGCCTATACAGGCCGCACCAAAATCATTAAATTTGCTGGCTGCTATCATGGCCACTCAGACCTTGTCTTAGTTGCGGCGGGTTCTGGTCCATCCACACTCGGGACGCCAGACTCAGCAGGGGTGCCAAAAAGCATCGCTGAAGAAGTGATTACGGTTCCTTTTAATACAATTGAACCGTTTAAGCAGGCCCTTGAGAAATGGGGAGACCAAGTAGCAGCGGTATTAGTGGAACCGATTGTCGGCAATTTTGGTATTGTTGAGCCGAACCCAGGTTTCCTAGAACAGGTGAATGAATTGACCCATCAAGCCGGCGCCCTTGTGATTTTCGATGAAGTAATTACCGCATTCCGTTTCATGTATGGCGGTGCCCAAGATTTATTAGGTGTTAAACCGGATTTAACTGCCATGGGGAAAATCATCGGCGGCGGCCTGCCAATCGGCGCTTATGGCGGAAGAAAAGAAATTATGGAAACAGTCGCTCCGCTTGGGCCTGCTTACCAAGCTGGAACCATGGCTGGGAACCCAGCATCCATACTGGCTGGAATCGCCTGCTTGGAAGTATTAAAACAAGAAGGCGTTTATGAATATTTGGACCAGCTTGGAGCTATGCTTGAAGAAGGGATTCTGGATGCAGCAAAGGAGGATGATATTCCTATTACGATTAATCGCTTAAAAGGGGCTCTGACTGTCTTTTTTACTACTGAAAAGATCGAAAACTACGAACAGGCCCAACGTACAGATGGCGAAATGTTCGGCAAGTTTTTTAAACTGATGCTGGAACAAGGCATTAATCTTGCACCTTCCAAATATGAAGCATGGTTTATTACCATTGCGCATACAGAAGAAGATATTAGCGCAACAGTAAATGCCGTCAGAAATGCATTTTCACAGCTTAAATCAGAATAAATATGCATAATTTATGCAGGGGTTGGGAGTGGAAATCACTCCCAATATTTTTTGCTTCCTTCTTGAAACCGTTTACATTAACAACTTATGTGTTTATCTCCATGCATTTTATTCAATTTTTTCCATCCAAATTTTTGTATATTTATTTGATTTCTGAAAATTCTTATGATATGATTAGATTATATTTTTGCATCGAAGTTTGGCAGTTTAAGTGTGACCAAAGTATGATATATTTTCTAACAGCCAATTCAATTTTTCTAAAATATAAGTTTAATAGGAGGTGAAGCGGCTTCCTAAGGTTACCTAAAGAAGCCCGATATGTATGACCCAAAGATGGACCCCTTCCCAATTTAAAGATTTTCACAGAGATGAACATGATGCCTGTGGAATTGTCGCGTGCCTTGAAAAAAATAAGGTGCCAACTAATAAGAATATTTTTGATTGCATAAATGCTCTTGTGACCATGAATCACCGCGCTGGATTTATTAATGGAGAAGGCGACGGAGTTGGGATTCACCTCGATATTCCAATTGAACTTTGGAAAGAAAAATTGCAAAAGAATGGTCTCGAGCGATCACTTGCTGAGCGAGAAGATTTTGCCGTAGGACATATCTTTATCAGCCAAAAAGCAAACTGGAAAACTACTAAACTAGAATTGCAAGCCAAGCTCGATGCACATGGCCTTGAATTAATTTATGAAACGGATAAAGTGACCAATCCATCAGCACTTGGACCGATTGCCATTCAAGAAAACCCTGTATTTTGGCAATTTGCCTGCTTATCCACTAAAAATGGGCAAGAATTAAATAAAGTTTTATTTGAGACATTGATAGACTTTGAAACGAATGATCATGTTCATGTAGCGTCATTAAGCCAAAATCATGTAGTTTACAAAGTAATGGGAGCCGGAGACATTCTTCCCCGGTATTATCAGGACCTAGCCAACCCGTTGGCGGCTTCAACCATGACACTGGGCCATAACCGTTATTCTACGAACACTCTTTCAAGTTTTTTCCGTGTACAGCCATTTAGTGTTCTTGGACATAATGGGGAAATCAACACCATCGCCAAACTTCGTGATGAAGCCAAAATGATTGGTGTTCCACTTGTAAAGGACGGCAGTGATTCCCAGGATTTAAGCAGGACGATGGAAACCTTAATTTGCCGTGATCAATATACTTTATTTGAGGCGATGGATTTATTATTTCCGCCAATCGTGAACGAAATTAAATCCTATCCTAAGTATTTACAGGATTTATATACCTACCTTCGTGAAGGATGGGGACATTTTGCCCAAGGGCCTGCCGGCATCATTTCCAGATATGGTGACGAGGCCGTATTTAGTGTCGATGCACTGGGCCTTCGTCCACTATGGATGCTGGAAACCGAAAGTTCTTATCTTTTTTCATCCGAACCGGGCATCACACCAACAAGTGAGTATGTCAATGACCCTAAACCGTTAGCCCCTGGTGAAAAAGTAGGCTTTAAATGGAATGGAGATACATTAGAGGTTTACGAGCATAGCCGTTATCAAGAAGAAGTTTATCATCGGTTCTCTAAACGGCTGAACCTCAGTGAAGCAAGAGTTCGCCTGCTTCCACCGGCATTAACGAAGACCGTTACAATGAATTACCCTGATAAAATCCATAACGGTCAATACAAGGCCTTCGGCTGGGAAAGAGACCATATTCAATTGATAGAACAAATGGCTGAAAAAGGGGTAGAGCCGATCCGCTCGCTTGGCCATGATGCACCGCTTGCTGCGTTAAATCCTGAGCGTGTCAATATTGCCGACTACATTAAAGAAAGTGTTGCGGTTGTAACAAACCCTGCCATTGACCGTGACCGGGAAACAGAGCATTTTTCAACCCGGGTTATTATCGGCAAACGCCCTGGTTTATTTTCAAAAGGAGAAGCTGAAGCTGTTATTGAATTGACCACTCCCCTGCTCATCGAGGGAAAAGCAGGCTACAAATGTGCTGAAAGCTTAGGACAGCCAAGCTTTGACCAAATTGTCCAATATTATCAAGACCGAAAATTAGCAGCCTATATTTCTATGACTTTCGCTAAAGAAGAAAGCATCGATGTGGCGCTAAAAAGACTCGCTAATGAAGCAGTGCAAGCCGTTCTGTCTGGAAAAACCTTATTGATTCTGGATGATGCCAAAGCGCATCAGGAGGATTCCTATTGGATTGATCCGCACTTGGCCACATCTGCGATCGACCAAGCACTAGTCAAGGCAGAGTTAAGAAGAGACTGTTCTATAGTATTACGTTCGGCAGCCATTCGCTCCCTTCATGATATTATTACAGTTTTCGGATTAGGTGCCGATTTAATTAGCCCTTATTACATGTTCTTAACAGTGCTAAATGAAACGGAAAAACCATTAATCAATCTGTATAGCGCTCTTACAAAGGGGCTTGAAAAGGTTATTTCAACCATAGGAATTCATGAATTGCGCGGATACGGCCGATTATTCTCAAGCATTGGACTTCATGATTCAGTAGCCGATATTCTTAATACAACCAACTTCTTAGGTTCAAATGAATTGGAAACAGATTTTGAAACCCTGAAAGCCGATTCTCTAAAAAGAGCAGATGATTATAATAATGAAAAAGAACGGCTAGGCAAAACGTTCCATCTCTTCCCGCGGATTTGGAAGGCTATTGGCGATATCGCGGCAACAGGAGATTACGGAGTGTATCGCGATAAAATTGTTGAACAGGAGACAGCGAATCCTACAACTATCCGCCATTTAGTTGGCCTGAAAAAGACCAACAAATCAATAGCGCCGGAAGAAGTCGATATTCATGTTGGCGACCATGATCTGCCATTTGTGATTTCTTCTATGTCATTTGGTTCACAAAACGAAATTGCTTTCAGAGCCTATGCAGAAGGTGCCGATCGGTTGAACATGGTCAGCCTCAATGGCGAAGGCGGGGAAATCAAAGATATGCTTGGCAAATATCCAAAAACCCGAGGCCAGCAAATTGCTTCAGGACGATTTGGGGTTAACGCTGAACTATTAAATTCATCCAATCTGCTGGAAATAAAAATTGGTCAAGGCGCAAAGCCTGGCGAGGGCGGCCACCTGCCTGGTTCAAAGGTAACCGCAAAAGTTGCAGCGGCGCGTAATGCCACGCTTGGATCTGATTTAATTTCACCGTCCAACAATCACGATATCTATTCAATTGAAGATTTGGCACAGATGATTCACGAACTGAAGACCGCTAATGACCAAGCAAAAATTGCTGTAAAAGTTCCAGTTGTACCGAACATTGGCACCATTGCGGTCGGTATCGCTAAGGCTGGAGCTGATATTATTACTTTAAGCGGTTTTGACGGAGGTACCGGTGCCGCCAGAATTCATGCCTTACAGCATGTAGGGCTCCCGGTTGAAATCGGGGTAAAAGCGGCACACAATGCTTTGCTCGAAAGCGGCCTGCGCCATAAAGTAGAAATTTGGGCTGATGGCGGGATGAAGAGTGCAATGGATGTGATCAAGGTTATGCTGCTTGGGGCAAACCGTATCGGATTTGGAACACTTTCGATGCTTGCAATTGGCTGTACAACTTGCCGCGGCTGTCACTTGGATACATGCCATGTTGGTATTGCAACACAAATTGAAACCGAAGCACAGGCAAAAGAACACGGCCTTCGCAGATTTGTGCCACGCCAATTCGAAGCTGCTGTACAAGGGATCATGAATCTTTACACAGCATTTGGAAATGAATTAAAGACATTGGCGGCTTCGCTTGGGATCCGCAATCTCCAAGAAGCAGTGGGCCATTCCGAATTATTGGAGCAAGTATCAGGAGAAAACAAATTAAACCTGACACACCTGTTAAAGCCATTAGAAATTAGCCAATTTTCTAAAATGGAATTGCCTAAATCCCTTGAACAATCTCAAATGCAGGTTGCAGCAGGCGCAGAATATCTTGACTCCAGCATCGAGCAGCTGCATTCTTCAAGAGAGTTTGTCAGCATCACATCAGAACAGCGCGTATTAGGAAGCCGGGTATCCTGCCACCGTGTCCGCGGAAGACTCGATGGTTCTTATAAGCAGCTTCCTACAGTACAGCTTAAATACAAGGAAGGTTCTATCCCTGGAAATGGGCTGGGAGCCTACAATAGTGAAGGAATTGAGATCACTGTAAATGGCGGCGGCCAGGATGGTGTTGGAAAAACTTCCTTTGGCGGAAATATTTATGTATTGAAATCAAAAGGGCAAGATGGCCGATTCTTAAATGGCTCAGTCGGAAAAGGCTTTGGTTATGGCGCCCAAAAAGGCCTGTTAGTCGCACAAGGAAATGCTGATGCACGTGCTGGTATCCGTCTCTCTGGTGCAGACTTGATTATTGGCGGCCAAGTGAAACAGGCTGTTCCTGAGAAGGAACATGGGAACATTGGTGCCAACGCCAATATCAAAGGATTTGCCTTTGAATATATGACAAACGGCCGCGGCTTAGTTTTAGGTGATCCAGGTCCATGGATCTGTGCCGGTATGACAGGTGGAGTGGTTTATGTCCGTTATCAGCCTGAAATG
This sequence comes from Neobacillus muris, assembly GCF_943193175.1. Classification (GTDB taxonomy): domain Bacteria; phylum Bacillota; class Bacilli; order Bacillales; family Cytobacillaceae; genus Neobacillus; species Neobacillus muris. The sequence continues at coordinate 67,223 of NZ_CALPDF010000016.1, read as the reverse complement.
GGATTAACAAAGGATGCGGTCAGAAGACGGATCGCAAAAGGTGCAAAGGTTTCTGTCAATAATCTTACGGAAAAAGGCAAACAGGATATTAATGAGCTGCTGTCGACCTATACTGATTTACTAGAACAAAATGGCCAGGCGGAAGAAGCTGTTCAACTCCGTTCATTGTTAAGCAGTCCGGAAGATCACTTTATTGAAATCGTTCCAGTGAAAGAACAAGCTGACCCCTCTGTATCAACAGAATAATAAAGAATTAGAAACAAAATGAAAAAAGCGCCCGCAGTTCACTTGTAAAGGGTTCACTTTTGAGGTGCATAACCTCATTTTGGTAAAGTAAATGCTGGAGTGTTTGGCAGCAAAAAATCATAGAAAAGAGTGCCTTTTTAAATAGAAATGGCACTCTTTTTTATCTAGGCTGTTTTTTCTCAAAATTTGCAGAGTATGGGATAAGTGATTTCGGACAATTTTACTGATTTCCAAGCGAGTTTTGTCCTCAACATGAAGCGGGCATGACGACAAAAATCAGTGACGGAGCCCTTTCGTTCACTTGCGGACGCTTTCTTCCATCTCTCCTATCGAAAAACTGCATAAGAGTTCAATTTCTAGCATCAATTAATAAGAAATACCTATAATTTCACTTGATTAAATGTTCCAATCCCTGTATAGTACATAATTAGTTTCTTACCAGATATCATATAAAATTCAATCTATTTATTGAAAGGAATCAGTAAATAATGAAGCTAGGTGCCCGCATTTTTAAAACGGGAATTGCCATTGTTCTCTCTCTTTATTTGGCACAGATCTTGCATTCTCCTTCACCTGTATTTGCAGCCATTGCCGCCATATTCGCCATACAGCCAACCATCTACCGTTCATATTTAACCATCATTGAACAAATCCAAGGAAATCTGATTGGTGCCATTGTTGCCGTCATATTTGTCCTTGCCATAGGCAATCATTTTATTATCATTGGGCTGGCGGCTATTATTGTTATCATGATTAACCTTAAATTAAAGCTTGAAAACACCATTGGGCTCTCACTGGTAACCCTTATTTCCATTATGGAAAGTACCGGAGATACGTTTATTACCTTTGCCGGAATCCGGTTTTCCACTATTATGATTGGAGTATTTTCAGCTTTCTTGGTCAATCTGGTATTTATGCCGCCCAAATATGAAAATAAGCTATACGTTAAAATTATCAGCACAACAGAAGAAATCATCCGCTGGATTCGTCTAAGCTCTCGTCATGATTACGATCATCAGCTGTTAAAGTCGGATATTGAAACCATAAAAAAGAATGTTAAAATGATGGAAGACTTTTATTCCATGTATAAGGAAGAACGAAGCTATTTAAAAAAATCCTACCTGGAAAAGTCACGAAAGCTGGTCATTTACCGGCAAATGATTTTAACCGCCAGAAAAGGATTGGATATATTAAAAAAGCTGCATCGATTTGAAAATGAACTACTACAGCTGCCTGGAGAATTTAAATCCGCGATACAGGAGCAATTGGATTTACTTATATACCGGCATGAGCAGTTAATGCTCCGTTTTATAGGAAAAGTGCCCTTGCCTGCATCTGAAAATGACGGTGACGTATTTTCCAATAATCAAGAGCTGTTCAAATTATTTCTTGCTCAGCCTAGAGAGATGGACGAGGACAATCTTCACTTATTCCATACAATGCAAATCGTGGCCACTATCATTGATTACAGTGAACAGATCGAGCATCTTGATATGCTAATTACCAGTTTTCACTCGTTTCATCACAATGAGGTCCCCATTGAAGAAAAAGATAAACATCTATAGGAAAAAGCCGAAGCAGATTACTTTGCTTCGGCTTTTGTTGTTTCCAGCTGCTGGACTTGAAATAATTTGTAATATCCTCCTTGCTTGGCCATCAACTCATCGTGAGTCCCTACTTCAGCAATTTGTCCATGATCAATTAAAACAATCCGATCTGCATGGGTAATCGTCGATAAGCGGTGGGCCACAATAAAGGTTGTCCTGTCTTTGGCCAATTCGTTTAAGGACTCCTGAATTAAATGCTCACTTTCTAGATCAAGCGCAGAAGTGGCCTCATCGAGGATTAAAATAGGAGGATTCTTTAAGAATACCCTGGCAATGGCAATTCGCTGCTTCTGGCCGCCGGAAAGCTTTACCCCCCGTTCACCAACCTTGGTATCATAACCCTCAGCAAGCTCATGAATAAAATCATCTGCACTGGCAGCTTTGGCTGCCCGGTAAACTTCCTCATCGGATGCATCCGGTTTTCCAAGCAATATATTTTCTTTGACAGACTCGCTAAACAAAATATTATCCTGAAACACAACCCCAATTTTGTCCCTCAAGGATTGAATCTTAAATTGACGGATATCTGTCCCATCTAATGTTATTTTCCCCTTTGTGACATCATAAAAGCGCGGAATCAGACTAACGAACGTTGATTTTCCGCCCCCGCTCATCCCAACCAGTGCAATGGTTTCACCATGTTTTACGTCCAGGTTAATTTCCTCTAAGACCATTCCATCTTCCTCTTTATAGGCAAACGAAACGTTTTTAAAGGAAATATTTCCTTTCACATCCCTGCATTCGGTCGCATTCGGTGCATCCACCACATCATATTTCTCATCTAATAATTCAAACACTCGGTCCATGGACGCAAATGACTGAGTAATCGTGGTGGATGAATTGACTAATCTCCTCAATGGATTATAAAGCTTATCGATATAAGCATAAAATGCCACCATCGTTCCTAATGTAAGCTGTCCATGGATGACTAAATAGGCCGAATAACCAATGACCAGCAAGGGAGCAATATCGGTAATTGTGTTAACGGCCGAGAAGGACTTGGCATTCCAGCTCGTATGCTGAATGGCTTTTTCTAAGAAATTTTTATTCTGCTTATCAAACAGAGCCTGCTCATGCTCTTCAATCGCAAAACTTTTGATAATCGCCATTCCCTGTACCCGCTCATGTAAATAACTCTGCACACCCGCAAGTGCTTGCGACCTATTCCTGGTCAATTTACGTAAATTGCCAAAGAAGTACTTAATGGAAAAGGCATAAAGCGGGAATAGCAATATGGATACAATGGTTAACCTGACATTCATTGAAAACATCACAATAATCGCTATTACAATCGTGGCCATATCCAGCCAAATATTCATTAACCCTGTTACGACAAAGGTCTTTGTCTGCTCGACATCATTGATGATCCGGGAGATAATTTCTCCCGCCCTGCTATTGGCATAATATTTAAAGCTCAGTTTTTGTATGTGTTTATACAAGATCCCTCGAAGATCATATAATATTTTGTTCGACGTCCACTGAGCATAATATTGCCTATAATATTCGATAGGCGGCCTTAGTATGACAAAAATAATAATCATGAGTCCCATGATGAGAAATAATTTGTTTACTTTTTCACTGTTCGTTAACCCATGATTGCCCAAGACGTCATCGACAACGTATTTAATTAACATCGGCAAAAGAAGCGGAATGGAAAACTTAATAATCCCGATGATGATGGTAGCAAAGATTTGCCACCGGTACGGCTTTACAAACTCTAAATAACGGCGTATGCTGTTCAAACTCCCCTTACACCTACCTCTCAAAATAAAAAGACAGCTAAAACGCCTGTTGATTAAAAATCAACAGGCGTTTGATTTTGGCACACCAGCTAACGTCTGTATGTAAGATATCGTTCATACCAGATATCAATAAAATCCGGCGCGAATGGACCATTCTTTTGCCTGATCCACTGTATCAGCTTGTCAACATTTCTCTTTAGAATCTGATCAATCACATCAGGATAATTCATTTCACGTCGATGGCGTTCATACTCATCCTCATCAAGCAAGTTAAACGTCATATCAGGATATACCTTTATATCAAGATCATAATCGATATACTTAAGTGCCTCACCATCAAAAATAAATGGTGAACTGAGATTGCAATAGTAATAAATACCATCTTCACGAATCATTCCAATGACATTAAACCAGTATTGCGAGTGAAAGTAACAAATGGCTGGTTCTCTTGTAATCCACGTTCTGCCATCTGATTCCGTTACGAGTGTCCGATCATTTGCGCCAATGACTAAATTCTGCGAACCCTTTAAAACAGTGGTTTCTTCCCAGACGCGATGGATGTGCCCATTGTGCTTATAGCTATGTATTTGTACTGGTTCACCTTCGTTGGGTACGCCCATTTTCTCCCCTACCTTCATTTTTAACGCTCTTTTCAGCAAATCTCCACCCATTATGGAAAATGGCAGCAAAGATAAAAATTCCTACTTTCTATTATTATAACGGTTGAAGGCAGAATTTAAAACAAAAGAGCCATAATTCCCTATGGCTCTTTGTGTAAAATTGGCGGTTTTTTATAATGAAGACATAAAATTCATTTCTCGATAGGTATTAATGACCTCTTCGGTTTGTTTTTCAAAGATCTGTTGAATCTGTTTTAATTCTTCCTTCATGATTTTAATATCGGATTGGATACTTTCCAAGTCAGTCTCATTTTGTAATGCCTGCAATTCGGCCTCAATCTTTTGGCACCGCTCAAGTTCCCCCTGTAAGTAAAGCAATTTTTCCATCGTAATCATTTGTTCGGAAACCAGTCGGTTAAATTGGTCCATTCCCCTCACCGCCTTCAAGTTTGTTCATACTAATTATTCTTTATTAACCAGAATAATCCTTTAGCCAATTATGTAAACTCAAAGGAAGTTTTGTCGAATCTTTTTATTATAAAAAAGAAGGCACTCCTGCGATTAAGAGCGCCTTCTTCAAAACTATGTTTAATTAGCTTTGACCAAATTGGCCAGCATTTTGATTCTTGCGTGATTCTGCTTGTTGGTTTTGTTTTTTTACTTCTTGTGCGTTTGTTTCGCTTGCAAACTCAGTGCCAAAAGAACCAGCAGCACCTGCACCAGCAGATTGTGCATTTTGCTGTTTTACTTGTTGGATGTTAGTTCCTGCACTTGTTTTGTTTGGCTGTTGATTGAAATTTGCCATAGTTATCACCTCCACGAGATTAATGTACCCCGCTCGGCGATGTTTATCCCAAAAAATTTATTAAACCAGGAGAGAGATGCCTCCATCTACGATAATGGTTTGCCCTCGAATCATGCTGGAATCATCAGATAATAAGAACATGACACTATTTACCATATCCTCAATTTCAACCATTCTTCCTGCCGGTGTTTTTTCAGCGGCTTCTTGAAGCAGTTCATTCCGATTTGGAAAATGCTTTAATGCTTCTGTATCAACAGCACCGCCAGAAACTGCATTTACTACAATATTTTTAGGGGCTAATTCGACCGCTAAGTACCTTGTAAGTGCTTCAAGGGCCGCCTTAGAAACACCTACAGCAGTATAATTTTCTAGGTAGCGGATGGAACCAAGCGAGCTAATGCTGACAATTTTCCCGCCGCCGTTTCGCTCCATCAATTTAGCTGCCTCCTGAGCACAGAATAAAAGGGCCTTACTGTTAATATTGAGAGTCCAATCCCAGTGTGATTCTTCCAATTCCATTGCCGGACGTTGTACACCAGATGCGGCGTTGTTGACAAATACATCCAATCGCCCAAACTCTTCGTCAATCTGGGCAAACATCTCTTTTATTTTGGCAACATCCCCGACATTTGCTTTTAAAACTAGAGCTTTTCTGCCTAATGCCTCAACTTGTTCTGCCGTTTCCAGGGCACCTTTTTTACTTCTGGCATAATTGATTACAATATCATATCCGGCTTCAGCGAGTCTGATAGCCGTTGCCTTTCCAATACCTCGGCTGCTCCCGGTAACTAATGCTACTTTTTGTGTCATTGCTATCCCATCCTTTTTTACACTATTGCTTCCATTTTAGCTTTTCCATGAATAGAAGACAATGGAAAGAAAAAACCTAATCCATATTACCCCCTAGAAAGGAAGAATTAATATGTATGTTGGACGTGATATTACGGAGCTCTCGATGATGGCTAAGTCGGAGTGGAATGATAGTGAACTGGCTTTTTTTCATCATGCGATGCAGCAAATGACACCCTATTTAAATAGCGAGGGACAATCCATTCACCGCCAAATTATTGAAGAGATTGAAGCAAGGGGAGGAATGAAACGAAACGAAGCTGATTATACTCATGGAACAAAGCCTGTATATGATTAAATTTAAAAAAAACGCCGCATAAGCGGCGTTTATGATTGAGAATCCTGATATAATTTAAACATCTTTTGATGGGGAACAGGAAAAGCAAATTCCTGGATCTGTTCAGTTGTTACCAGCTTCCAATCCTCATTTTCAGGTACACTGGCGCTGATTTTTCCGGCATAGACCTCGATATTCCATATTAGGTGGGAAAATACATGCTCTATTTGACCAATAATTTTTTCTAAATGAACTTCAAGATGTAAAGATTGGCTAAACTGCTGTTTCACCGCTTCACGCTCAAACTGCAGGGGATGCTGTAATTCTATATTTGGAAACTCCCATAAATTGGCCAGCAATCCACTCTCTGGCCGCTTATGAATTAAGAATCTGCCCTTCTCGTCCATTAGAATGGCCGAAGCAAGCTGAACATGACGAGTTTTGGTCTTTTTTGTCTTTACCGGCAGTTGTTCTTGAACTCCTTCTTCAAATGCATGGCAATGCTCCCGTACCGGACATAACAGGCAGGATGGGGAGGTTGGGGTGCAAATTAAAGCGCCTAGCTCCATCAGTGCTTGGTTAAAGGCAGAAGGGTCCTCATGTGAAATCAGTTCCCTGACTGCCTTTTCAAAAACTTTCCGGGAGGCTGGTTTGGCGATATCGTCCCAAATCAATAAAATTCTGGAAAGAACCCTCATCACATTGCCGTCAACCGCCGGCTCCGGCAATCCATAAGCGATACTCAATATCGCACCGGCAGTATAAGGACCTACCCCTTTTAGACCAGAGATTTCCTCTGGAGATTTCGGCACTTCGCCATTATATTTTTCTTTTACCTCTTTAACGGCGGATTGCAGGTTCCGGACTCGTGAATAGTATCCAAGTCCTTCCCATGCCTTTAAAACTTTATCTTCATCTGCTTCGGCTAAATCTTCAATCGTTGGAAACCAATCGATAAATCGGTTAAAATAAGGGATAACCGAGTCCACCCGTGTCTGCTGGAGCATGATTTCTGAAACCCAGACTTTGTATGGGTCTTTATCCTTCCTCCAAGGCAGGTCACGCTGTTCCCTTTCAAACCATGTGAGTAAGTCCTGCTGAAAAGCATTTATATTGATTTTTTTGGTAAAATTTTGTTCAATTAACATAACATTTGGGTCCTCCCGCTAGTAAGCACTACAATAAAAGGGAATATAATAAATATTAATAGTTTGCTTAAAACGATAATCGATAATATGTTTTTTGACAAGAAATTTGAAAGGAGATTTTTTCTTTTGGATACTGGAACTCATGTTGTAATGGGGATTGCACTTGGAGGTCTTGCCACATTAGATCCGGCAGTTGCCGCAAGCCAATCCACTACAACAAGTGTGTTAATCGCTGTTATCGCCGGCTCACAAATACCAGATATTGATACGGTATTAAAACTGCGAAATAACGCTATTTATATTCGGAACCATCGCGGCATTACTCATTCTGTTCCTGCAGTTATTTTATGGCCTCTGGTGATATTGGCAGTCCTTTATCCGTTTTTTCCGGATGCCAACCTTTTTCATTTATGGGCATGGACGTTTGCGGCTGTTTTCATTCATGTTTTCGTTGATATTTTTAATGCCTACGGCACTCAGGCTCTAAGGCCATTTTCCGCCAAATGGGTTGCCCTCGGCGTCATTAATACCTTTGATCCATTCATATTTGGGATCCATGTCCTCGCGATTTTTATTTGGGCGATTGGTGCAAATCCTGGATATACATTTCTGTCCATGTTCATAGTGATCATTGCCTATTATCTTAAACGATATCAAGCCAAAAAAAGAGTTTTGGTTCAGTTTAGGTCGATGATTCCCGATGCAGAAGAAATCATTGTGGCTCCAACCATGAGATTTCACCAATGGAGGATTGCAGCGATGAACGAGAAGTTTTTTTTCGTGGGCAGGGCAACAAAAGGAAAGGTTGAAATCCTGGACAGATTTAAACGAATTCCTGTTCCGCAAACGCCGGTGATCGAAGCGGCAAAAAAAGACGAAAATATTGCTGCATTCCTTTCCTTTTCACCAGTGTATCGTTGGGAAGTAGATGAATACGATGAATATTACGAAGTCCGCTTCATTGATTTACGTTATAGAAGCAATGGGCATTATCCATTTGTTGCCGTCGTTCAATTAGATGCAAATCTCAAACCCATCCGTTCTTATACTGGCTGGGTGTACAGCGAACACAAATTAAGGAAGAAATTAGGAATATTGCCAAGTTAAAAAACTCGCCATTGGCGAGTTTTTTAGTGCAGCATTTGTTTATTTTGATTTAAATACTGCTCGTATTTTGGATTGCTGGCAGTAAATTCGTGGAGTTTTGGCCCGTAGTTCTCAATCCATTGCTTAACAATTCTTTCCGTCACTTCACTGCCCTTATATTCATGGCCCGCCTTTGCCTGGGTTGTCTCAAAATCATCCCACAATAGCTCTACCCAGGTGCGAGCTTCATTGTAGGATAACTGCTCATTTTTTTCGAGCAGCAGTTTGGTTAATTTCTCCTGATAATCATTCATTTGTCTCACCTCCTGCCAATTTCTTGTTAACATAAGATAAAAACGCCATGTGAATATTAATAGTACGGGTAGGGACGGTGCCGACGCACCGCTTTACACGTTTCTCATTCCCTTTTTATGGAGGTACAGCATGAGAAATAAGCAGCGGAATTTTCCCAATCAAAATAAACAAAATTTTGATGGGGAGCCTCGGGCAAAAGCAGAATATGCGTCAAGAAGAGCCGATGGAACTATAAACACCCATCCACAAGAGCGGATGAGAGCCTCGTCAGCACGCGACGATGAATCCCCGCAAGCTTCGCAGTAATACAGTCCGAACAGCTAAGCGCCTTTGTCCCAAACGTTTCAACCTATTATCACCACAAATCAGAGAGTTTTCTCTCTGGTTTGTTTTTTCATTTCAGTTTATTTAGCAAAGAAATTGGCAGTGCCTCTTCACTTCCATCTCCAGCTAAACGGCAGCCCCAAGCAAATACCCCTTTGAGATATTCAATCTTAAAATATTCCCCAGGTGCACCCGCAATTTCGTATATTTCTCCCTTTTTAAATGTTTCAGGGTCTAACAAATAGGCGCGGGCCATTTGCACTTTTCTTTCCAGTACAGCAAATTCATTTACCATTCCCATTTGCTCCGCTTTTCTCGCCTGCTCCTTCAGACTGGCAATTTCCTGGTTTAATTCTTGTACAGTCATTTCGCTATAACGTTTCACCTGCTGCATAGTTTTCACATCCAGTTCATTTTATAATTAATTCTAATTCCCTCTGTTTATATGGGCCAAATATTGATCAATAAGTTCGATCGAAAATCCTTTTCGATACAAGGCCTGCTTCATTTTTTGTTCGTATTCAAACCCGCTGTATTGAGAAAACTTCTTGTGAGTCTTCTCGCCTTGGTACTGGATTGCCGCAAATTCTTCGTCTTCCTGAACGTTATTTTGCACGCCCTCAGCGGCGATTTGAATGATCCCAATCGGATATCCTTTACGAACCAGCATTTGCTCTAGCTTTTGTTTCTGAATCTTTTGGGATTCCTTTGAAGGCTTATTAAAGAATTTCTGGCTCAACTTTACAGCCTTTTCTATTTGCAGCTCATGAGTAAACTCCGTCAATGCCATAAAAATGAGCTCTTCAGCGATTCCTTTTTCTTTTAGTTCTTGTTTAATTAAATCTGGTCCCTTATCAGTTGTATTGACTTGGGTTCTCACAAAAGCCAAAGCAAAATCTTTATCATTTGTATATTTCTGGTTTGTTAATTTATGAAGCACCTCATTTATAATCGGTTCTTCTACGTCTTTTTTTGCCAAATAATCTTTTATCTCTTTTTCTGATCTCATTCTTCGCGCCAAATAATGCACGGCGAGGTTATAGGCTTTGCGGATATCATCCTGATATTGTATTTCCATAATGGAAAGTTCATCAATATCCAACCCTTTTTTTAAATCAAACTTGATGAGCACGTCGCTGTCGACACTAAAGGCGTACTCTTCTCCTTTTCCGTAGTCCAAATATAAATTGAATCGGTCCTGATTTTTCTGCTGGGTGGTGATTCTAGTAATGACAGCCATTTTCTTCACCTCTCATCCCTACTTTACCATATTCCCGATTACCATTTTAACTTTTCTGTTTTAAACAAAATAATTTATGCCTGTATGTTTCAATGAATATTAGGAAAAAATGTCAAAGGGTGCATCTTGTACCAATTACGATGAAATTGGCGAAAGGAATGATCAAAAATGGGAGATCGCAAAAAAGATAAGAATCGGGCAAAATATCCACTTACAAGTACACAAGAGGTATTATACCAACGTGAATTTAAAATGGCCGACCGTGCCGGCGGTTTCACTGATCGTAAAACTAAGCTATAAAATTATACCACTAATAACCCCTGTTCATTTGTAAATCCTAGTAATGGGAGTCTTTACGGCTTTCAAAAAGACAAATGAAAGGGGTTTTGTTATGGGACGTGCACATGGACATAAGACTCGTGATAAAAATAAAGCATCTTTGCCGCAGGTGCCTAAGAACTTGAAAACAGATGGAAAAGACGTGGAATTTTCAAAGGAAATGGCGGATGGCGCTGACTTGGAAGCACAAGCAAGGGCAAACGCTGCCAACCAGCGTGCTGCCAGGAGAAGAAGCAAGTAAAAAAATAGAAGCAGGATCCAACCTGCTTCTTTCAAAATATATATATATAAGGGGGGATATATATTTCAGCGAGTTCCAAAGAGAAGTTAACCACAAATAAAGCGATCAGAACTCGTTAAAATCGGAATCATTTTTTGATTGTGAATCAATTCACATCTTTTCTATACTTTTACTATACTCTGCTTCCCGTTTTTAAACAACGATTTTCACAGTTTTTTAACATATTAATATTAGAAATGTGAATAAGATGTGAACACTTCAAATTCCAGCCAAAAAAGAAAGAAGCCGCAGCTCCTTTTCATTTCAGATTACAACACTTGGTCTCTGTTTGACTGAATCCCACTGGATTTCACCTAAAATTGCATAATAGTGCATCGTTGATTCTTGTTGGGCCAGTTGTCCTACCTCCGACTTCGTCGCTTTTACAATATAAATCCCAGCGAAATCATCGTCACTCCACACGACATTGAGTCCTAATGAAGAAGCCTGACTCACACCATGGATAAACCAGTATCCGACCGCTTCATCATGTTCCTCCACTTCGAATGAGGCAGGTTTTCGATTCGACGCCTGATCGGCTGCATGAAACTGATTCACATAAACTAAGTCCTCAATAACAGCACTTGCAGTTGGAAACATTCCTGCCCCCGGCCCCTGCAAAGTGATTCTTCCCACAATATCAGAATGGACATTCACTGCGTTTTCTACTCCCTCAACATGGTAGAATGGATGTTCATTGCCGACAAGGGCTGGTTTAACCAATCCATGAATCTTATGGCTATCTTTCCGCAGGCTCGCCACGTGTTTAAACCTTAGTCCCAATTTTTCAGCCGCCAGCATTAAGTCGCCAGTTATATTGGTAATCCCCTCCCGTTCCACATCCTGCCAGCTGGGTTCGGTCCCAAAAGCAATACGGCTTAGAATCATCGCTTTATAAAAGGCATCAAAGCCTTCTACATCATTCACAGGGTTTGCTTCAGCATAGCCCTTCTCTTGTGCAAGCCGCAGGCTTTGGCCAAAAGCCAGCTTTTTTTCACGCATCTCCGTCAAAATAAAGTTTGACGTTCCGTTAAGAATCCCATCAATTTGGGAAACCCGGTTGATTTTTAAAAGCTGCCTTAACGTTTGGATGACTGGAATTCCTCCCGCTACAGTTGCTTCAAACCCCACTTGGACATAATGCTCCTCTGCAAGTCCAATCAGTTCCTTTCCATGGTGGGCAAACATTTCCTTATTTGCAGTAACAATGTGGCATCCTCTTTGAATGGAACGTTTTAAATATGTATAAGAGGGCTCCTGTCCGACGATCGCCTCAATGACAACATCAAGTTTCGGAAGGCGGATTATTTCTTCAAAGTCAGTAGTGACAAGTACCCGTTCGTGAATCTCCCTTGCTTTTTTTGCAGTTTTCACTAATATAGCAGCAACTTCCACCTTCTTCCCTAAAACTTCGGTCAATTCATCTTCATGTGATTGAATTGTCCGATAGACACCTTCGCCGACTGTGCCAAACCCGAGAATTGCCACTTTGATTCCAGTCATGTTTTGACCACCCTTCATGTCATTTATTTGCTCACAAAAAAACCCTCTTGATAAGAAGAGGGTTGGTTCCTCCTCTTATCTGTCAGATAAACTACTATCTGCAGGAATTAGCACCTTTTCAAGTTTCACCTTGAAGGTTGCCGGGCTTCATCGGGCCATGTCCCTCCGCCGCTCTCGATAAGAGATATATTTATTTAAAATTGATTCATTTCGAAACATATAGAAATTATATTAACTGAATTTTCCTTCTAAGTCAATGATCTATTTACTACATAAAACTCAAATCCAGTCCAGTAACAGCTTTAGTTTTCCAGTAATTCCTAATATTTGTAGAATTGTTAGTAGAATTTGTAGAATCCGTCTAAGATTTCGTAGAAAAACTTTAAATTTTGTAAAATCATAGGCCTAATTTGTAGAATGCCTAAAAAATAAGCCCGCCAGACGGCGGACTATCCTCTATTTCAGCAATTTTTCTTCAGCCAGCTTAATCTGCTGCTTGACCTGTACCGGAGAAGTGCCGCCAAAGCTGTTTCGGACAGCTACTACATGTTCAGGAGCCAGTACATTATAGATATCATCCTCAAATAACGGGCTAAATTGCTGATATTCTTCAAAGCTTAAATCAAGCAAAAATTTGCCGGACTGGATGGCATATAAAACAATTTTTCCAATAACCTCATGGGCTTCGCGGAACGGAAGGCCTTTTGTCACTAAATAGTCTGCAATATCTGTTGCATTGGAATAGTCATTATTGATTGCTTTGCGCATAACGTCTTTCTTAACCGTCATCGTTTCAATCATCGGTGCCAGCAGCTTTAAGGAGCCTTCAAGTGTTTCCACCGTATCAAACATGCCCTCTTTGTCCTCTTGCAAGTCCTTGTTGTAGGCAAGCGGAAGACCTTTTAATACGGTCAGCAAACCAATCAAATTGCCATACGTGCGTCCCGTTTTGCCTCTAAGCAGTTCAGGTACATCGGGATTCTTCTTTTGCGGCATAATGCTTGAGCCTGTACAAAAAGAATCATCCAACTCGACAAACTGAAATTCCTGACTAGACCAGATCACGAGTTCTTCCGCTAGTCTGGAAATATGTGTCATGATAATCGAGCCAATCGATAAAAATTCCAGAATAAAATCACGGTCACTCACAGCATCCATGCTATTCGGATAGATGGTATCAAAACCAAGAAGCTCCGCTACCCGTTTCCGATTAATCGGAAACGTTGTGCCGGCTAAAGCCCCCGCCCCTAATGGCAGCCAGTTGATCCGTTTTAATGAGTCAATTAATCTCTCTTTATCACGTTCAAACATCCAAAAATAAGCCATTAAGTGATGGGCAAACGAAACCGGCTGGGCGCGCTGCAAATGCGTATAGCCCGGTATCAATGTTTCTATATTCACTTTCGCCTGTCCGATAATGGCATTCTGGACATCTTCCACCAAAGTAATCAGTTCGGTTGTTTTAGTGCGTAAATAAAGATGCATATCGGTTGCCACTTGATCATTCCGGCTTCTTCCCGTATGCAGCTTTCCTCCAACGGGCCCAATTTGTTGCAGTAATAGCTTTTCAATATTCATATGAATATCTTCATCTTCAACCAAGAACTCTACTTCGCCCTGATCGACCAAATCCTTAATTTGCAGCAGACCGTTTCGTATTTTATCCGCATCTTCTTCTGGAATGATGCCCGACTCACCTAACATTTGAACATGGGCGAGGCTCCCTGCGATATCCTCTTTCGCTAACTTTTGATCAAACGGAATCGAGGCCGTGAACTCTTCTACCAGCTTGTTCGTTTCTTTTGTAAAACGTCCGCCCCATAGCTTTGACATATGCTGCTCCCCCTCATTGTGCTTAAGAAGACAGCCCCCGAAACATTTCGAGGGCAGCTTTTGATTATTTCAACACCGACTCTTTTTGGTTTACTTCCGAATAGACCTTTGTTGGCAGTCCCCAAAGCTTAATGAAGCCCACTGCTGCATTATGGTCAAATGCATCACCCTTTGTATAGGTAGCCAGTTCTTCATTATATAAGCTGTGCACCGATTTTCTTCCTACAACGGTATGGGTGCCCTTCAAGAGCTTCACGCGGATGACTCCGGAAACGACCTTTTGAGTTTCTTCAATAAAAGCATCCAACGCTGCTTTTAACGGCGAATACCAAAGACCTTCATATATGATTTTCGCCATTTGCTGTTCTACTTGCGTTTTGAATTGTGTAACCTCACGCGGCAATGTTAAAAATTCCAATTCCTTATGGGCATTAATCAGAATAAGTGCTGCCGGATTTTCATACACTTCACGTGATTTGATGCCTACCAATCGATTTTCGATATGGTCAATCCGGCCAACCCCATGCTTGCCGCCAAGCTCATTTAATTTTTCAATTAATGGGACAAGCTCGAGCTTTTCTCCATTTAAACCAACCGGAACACCTTGCTCGAACTCAATTTCAATATACTCTGGTGCATCTGGTGTTAATTCAATTGGATTGGTCCAATCATAGGCTGCTTCAGGTGCCTCTGTCCAAGGATTTTCAAGAACACCCGCTTCACAGGCGCGCCCCCAGATGTTTGCATCAATTGAGAACGGATTGTCTAAATCAACTGGAATCGGAATGTTATGCTTCTTGGCATATTCAATCTCTTCATCACGGGTCATGCCCCATTCACGGACAGGAGCAACCACTTTCAAGCTTGGATTCAAAGCTTGGATGGAAACCTCAAAACGCACTTGGTCATTTCCTTTGCCTGTGCAGCCATGTGCCACTGCTGTTGCGCCTTCTTTTTCGGCTACATCCACTAAAAGCTTGGAAATTAACGGTCTGGAAAGAGCAGAGGATAATGGATATTTTCCTTCATATAAACAATTAGCCTTTAAAGCTGGTAAAATATAATCCTTTGCCAGCATTTCTTTTGCATCTATAATATGGGCCTTAATGGCCCCGACATTTAATGCCTTAGTTTTGATCGCCTCGAGGTCCTTTCCTTCTCCTACATCAAGCCCTAAAGCAATCACATCATAACCGTACTTTTCTTGAATCCATTTCACCGATACGGAGGTGTCTAATCCGCCCGAGTATGCTAAAACAACTTTTTCCTTCGCCATTTCTATTCTCCTTGCGTATGTTTGTATTATTATTCAATCTATAGAATTATTATACAACATCTCTCGTTAAAAATGAAAGTCTTATTCTAGCAAAAGTTTTAAAATTGCTTTTTGGGCATGCAGGCGGTTCTCTGCTTCGTCAAAAACAACGGAATGGGAGCCGTCTATGATCTCCGCCGTGACCTCTTCTCCACGGTGCGCCGGCAGGCAGTGCAAAAAGATGAAGTCTTCTTTTGCATGTTTGCATAATTCCTCGTTTACTTGGTACGATGCAAATGCTTTTAACCGCTGCTCCGTTTCCGCCTCCATTCCCATGCTGGTCCAGACATCGGTAATTACAACATCTGCATTCTTTATAGCTTCAACCGGATCATTTGTAATTGTCACCGTACATCCAGACTGTTTAGCAGCTTGAATCGCTTGCTCCGCAATAGCTCCATTTGGGAGATAGCCTGGCGGGCTGGCAATACTTATATTCATGCCCACTTTCGCTGCCCCCTCCAGCAGGGAGTGAGGCATATTGTTATAACCGTCGCCAATATAGCACAATTTTAACCCTTCAAGCTTTCCCTTATGCTCAAGAATCGTCAGCAGGTCAGCTAATACCTGTGTAGGATGCTGCAGGTCCGTTAATCCATTAATGACTGGAATGGAGGCATGCTCTGCCAGTTCCTCCACCATTTCATGCCCAAAGGTACGGATCATAATCGCATCTACATATCTCGACAACACTTTCGCCGTGTCCGAAACCGTTTCCCCCCTGCCGAGCTGAATGTCTTTCGAACTTAAGAATATAGCATGGCCTCCAAGCTGCAGCATGCCAACTTCAAAAGAGACCCTCGTACGGGTTGACGATTTTTCAAAAATCATTCCTAAAACTTTTCCGTTTAAATAAGGGTGCGGTTTCCCCTGCTTTTGCATGGACTTTAGCTCCAGAGCCACATCAAGCAAATAATGAATCTCTTCTTTAGTAAAATCAGCAAGCTGAATAAAATCTTTCCCTTTTAAATGGACTGGGTGGGTCTTATTAAAATTCTTACATTCAATGGCTTCTGGCATGAACGGCACCTCTTTCTTCCAGTTGATAAAAATCGCTGATTGAACTTACCTCAAAATCAGCCTGTTGATGATGCAATAGATCACTGTTAACCTTAACGGTATCCAAATGAGTAAAGACAGGCACCTTATAACGGATGGCTTGCTCGCGGATATGGAAACCAAATTTCAATTTGTTGCGGCCTTGGTTAGGAATGTTAATAACCGCCTTCAGCACTTGATTTCGGAACAACTTTGTCACGTCCTGTTCTTCCCTAAGCACCTTATCTACAGAAATTCCATGATTTTGCAGAAAATCAGCTGTCCCTGCCGTTGCTGCCAGCTTGTATTTTTTTGCAAGCTCTTGAATGATCGGGAGACTGGCTGATTTTTCGCGATCAGATATGGAACATAAAATATAGGTTTCTTCTTTTTTGTCTTGCAGCAGAGGAACGGCCTTATTTAATGCCTCAAAATAGGTCTTTCCCATCCCCAAGACTTCGCCAGTAGATTTCATTTCCGGGCCAAGGACATGGTCGACTC
The DNA here is from genome assembly GCF_943193175.1 of Neobacillus muris. Classification (GTDB taxonomy): domain Bacteria; phylum Bacillota; class Bacilli; order Bacillales; family Cytobacillaceae; genus Neobacillus; species Neobacillus muris. The sequence goes on along the minus strand of NZ_CALPDF010000016.1, from coordinate 50,155 downwards.
CTTTTAACTTTCCAGAAGAAAATACGGGCGCCTTTACAGAATAATAGTTCGGTTCCTCCAAAAGCCCTGTAACTGATGAAAAATCACTAACCTTTTCTCCAAGCTGGGCACGAACGGCCCACTCAATCATTGGAACCCCGGTAACCTTGCTCATAATCGGCACCGTTCGCGATGAACGAGGATTGACTTCTAAGCAATAAACCTTTTCGTTGTAAATAACAAATTGAATGTTCATCATGCCAATAATTGATGCTGCTTTGGCAATTTTGCTTGCATAGTCCATTAATACCGACTTTACTTCATCGGGGATCGAAATCGGAGGAAATACGGTAATACTGTCCCCCGAGTGGACTCCCGCTTTTTCAATATGCTCAAATATTCCAGGGACAACGATTTGGTCACCATCACAAATCACATCAATCTCACATTCTAGTCCTGGCATAAATTTATCGATTAACAGCGGCCACATTTTTTCGTTTGCATTTTCTTCAAGCTGTTTAATATATTGATAGAGTTCTTCCTCTGAAAAGATGGTAAACATGGACTGTCCGCCAATGACGTAGGACGGTCTGACAAGCACCGGATAGCCTAGGTCGGCAGCTGCCATTACCAGTTCTTCTTTCCGTGTGGCCGTTTTTCCTTCAATATGAGGAATCTCCAGGTCTTCCAGCAGCTGATAAAATTCCTTTCGGTCCTCCACTTTGTCGACATTCGTCACGGCTGTGCCCAGGATCGTTACTCCTTCTTCCTCCAAATCATGAGCCAGATTGATCGCCGTTTGTCCGCCAAATTGAATCAGCACACCCTCCACTTGCTCCTTTTGAATCACATGAAGGACATCTTCTGCAGTAAGAGGTTCAAAATAGAGGCGGTCAGCTGTTGAATAATCCGTACTCACCGTTTCTGGATTATTATTGATCACAACCGCTTCATAGCCTTTTTTCTTAATTGCCTTTGCCGCATGGACAGAGCAATAATCGAATTCAATTCCCTGGCCGATTCGAATCGGACCAGATCCAACGACAAGAATCTTTTTCCGATTGGATATTTCCACTTCATCAAATCCATGATAGGTAGAATAAAAATAAGGGGTGATGGCATCAAATTCTGCTGAACAGGTATCGACCATTTTATAGCCTGGTTGAATGCTCAGTTCTTTCCATTTATTTCTAACTGCCTTTTCCTGAACCGCAAAAATTTGCGATAACAGCTTATCAGCCATATTGAGCCGCTTGGCTTTGATTAGCAGTGAATCAGGAACTTCACTCCACTGATAAGCCCCCAGCTGCGTTTCAACCTCTACGATTGAACTAATTTTGTGTAAAAACCACGGATCAATCTCCGTTGCCTGCTGAACCTGCTCAAGGGAGATACCCCTGCGGAATGCTTCGGCAATCACAAACAGGCGCCGGTCATTAGCTGTTTCGAGAAGATGAAAAAGGGTGTCCTCCGCCAATGTTTTATTGGCCTCTACACAAAGACCGTACACATTCATCTCCATCGAACGGATAGCTTTATTAAGAGCTCCTTCAAACGTCCGGTCAATGGCCATCACTTCACCCGTTGCTTTCATTTGTGTCCCCAATGTTCGATCAGCCTCAGGGAACTTATCAAACGGGAAGCGCGGCAGTTTTACCACAATATAATCAATCGCCGGTTCAAACGAGGCGAAGGTATTGCCTGTAATTGGGTTGATAATCTCATCCAAATGGTAACCAATCGCACATTTTGCTGCCATCCGGGCAATCGGATAACCGGTCGCTTTCGAGGCAAGAGCCGATGAGCGGCTGACCCTTGGATTGACTTCAATAATATAATACTGGTTTGATTCAGGATGCAGCGCAAATTGAATATTGCATCCGCCAATAATTTCAAGCTCGCGAATGACCTTTATAGAAACATCACGGAGCATTTGATACTGTACATCACTCAATGTCTGGGATGGAGCAACCACAATGGAATCTCCTGTATGGACACCAACAGGGTCCATATTTTCCATATTGCAGACGATGATGCACGTATCATTAGCATCCCGCATGACTTCATATTCAATTTCCTTCCAGCCTTTAATGCTTTTCTCCACTAGAACCTGGTGGATCGGGCTCGCGGCGAGTCCTTTTTTAAGGACAACCTCCAGCTCCTCCTCATTATAAGCAAACCCTCCGCCTTCCCCGCCAAGTGTAAAGGCAGGGCGGATAATGACAGGAAAGCCAATTTTTTCAACAAATTTGACTCCTTCCTCATAATCCTGGATAATGGCTGATTCCGGTATCGGTTCGCCGATTTGCAGCATTAGATTGCGGAATCTCTCGCGGTCTTCACCATTTTTGATGGATTCTACCGATGTTCCTAACAATTCGACATGGTAGTTCTCGAGAATTTTCTGTTCATAAAGCTGAACAGTAAGATTCAGGCCAGTTTGCCCTCCCAATGTTCCAATAATTCCGTCCGGTCTTTCTTTTTGAATGATTTTTTCAATAACAGCTGTATTCAGCGGCTCAATATAAACCTTATCGGCGACTGCTTGATCTGTCATGATGGTTGCTGGATTATTATTAACTAAAACAACCTCTAATCCTTCTTCTTTTAGAGCGATACAGGCCTGGGTCCCGGCATAATCAAATTCTGCAGCCTGCCCTATGACTATCGGACCCGAGCCGATAACCAGCACTTTTTTCAATTTATTATTTAACGGCATAACGTGTCTCTCCCAATGATGCAATTCTTTTAACAAATTCTTTTAGAATATATTCTGTATCGCTTGGTCCCGGATGGGCTTCTGGATGAAATTGCACGGTTTGAATCGGATAAACTTTATGCTTTAACCCTTCGATCGATTGGTCATTGACATTTCGATACGTGATATCAAATATTTTTCCGTCAATGCTGTCATCCATCACAACATAGCTGTGATTTTGTGCGGTAATTTTCACTTTGCCCGTTTCCAATTCCTTAACCGGATGATTGCCGCCCCTGTGCCCATAGGCAAGCTTGGTGGTCTTTGCCCCATAAGACAGGGCGATTAATTGGTGTCCCAGACAGATGCCCAGAGAAGGATATTTCATGGTGATTTTTTTGATTTCTGGGAACCATTTTTTCAATGCTGCTGGGTCTCCAGGTCCATTTGATAACAATACCCCGTCCGGGTCCAGCGCTTGGATTTTTTCAAAAGGAGTACTATATGGGACTACCGTAACCGAACAATCTTCTGCCAGCAGGGCACTAAGAATGGATTTCTTGTAGCCATAATCTATTAAGACCACATGCGGCCCTCTATTATGAAAATATTGGGTTTTCTTCGTTGATACCTTATCAACCCATAAAGTCTCCTTATCTTGCTGCGAAAAATCCACATCCTTTGAATGGCTTACGATACCTTTTACGGTCCCTCGGCTGCGGATTGTTTTCACTAGGAGTCTTGTATCCACGCCAGCAATCCCGGTTACCCCTGCTGATGCAAGCTTTTCGGAAAATTTCTGGATGGATTGGTAGTGGCTGGGGGTTTCACATAGGTCACCGATGACCACTCCAGCCAAAGCGGGTGTGATGCTTTCATCGTCCAAGGCATTAATCCCATAGTTTCCGATAATTGGATAGCAAAATGTAATAATTTGTCCGGCATAGGATGGGTCGGTAATGATTTCCTGATATCCGGTCATACTTGTATTAAAAACGACCTCTCCGAGAGATTCTTTTCCAGCTCCAATCAGTACACCCTCGAATACTTCTCCCGTCTCCAAAGTAAGGTATCCCTGTTCCAAAAACACTCACTCGCCTTTCTCCATACTTTGGATAGATTTTTCTAACGCTATAATAAATTCATCGATTTCCGCTTTTGTTACCGGCAATGGAGGTAAAATCCGCACCACGTTTGGACCCGCAGTCAGGATAAGCAGCTGATGGCTGATCGCCTTTTGGACAATCTCCGGCGCTCCTGACTCAAATGCCAATCCTTTCAATAACCCTTTGCCGCGGATATCTTTAATGATGGAAAACTTCTCTTTCAAACTTTGAAGCTGTTCATCAAGATATTGTGAAACTTCATTCACATGATCCAGTACGTTATTTTCAAGCAAATAGGTAACAGTCGCCACTCCCGCAGCAGTCGCCAGCGGATTACCGCCAAACGTGCTGCCATGGCTCCCAGGCTCAAAGCCTTGTGCTGCTTTTTCATTGGCAATGATGGCTCCGATTGGAAAACCCGAGCCCAGTCCTTTCGCCATACTGATTACATCTGGCTCTATCCCGTATTGCTCGTAGGCGAACAATGTGCCGGTTCTGCCCATTCCTGTTTGAATCTCATCGACCATTAATAGAATATCGTTTTCCTTGCATACTTGAGCAAGCTTGCTTACCCATTCCTGATCAGCAGGGATGACGCCTCCTTCACCCTGCACAAGCTCAAGAAGGACGGCTGCAGGTTTACGTTCTGCCAGCTGACCTAAGGCATCCAAATCATTAAATGGCAAGTAGCTGAACCCAGGCATCAGCGGTGCAAAACCATGCTGGATCTTTTCTTGCCCTGTAGCTGTTAAGGTGGCTAATGTTCTGCCATGGAACGATTGAGTAAAGGTCACGACTTCGGATGTGCCGCTATTTTTTACTTTATTTGCGTATCGTCTTGCCAGCTTAATGGCTGCTTCATTGGCTTCAGCGCCGCTGTTGCAAAAAAACACCTGATCGCCGCAGCTGTTTGCCGTAAGCAGCGCTGCAAGCTGAGCTTGATTAGGTATATGATAAAGATTTGAGCAGTGCCATAGATTTTGCAATTGCTCCTCCACTTTTTGCTTCACCGCATCGGGAACATGCCCCAAATTACATGTGGCTATGCCTGATGTGAAATCTAAATATTGAACTCCTTGATCATCCCATACATAACTTCCTTTTCCCTTTACTAAAGTAACTGGGAAGCGGCTGTAGGTAGCCATCAGCGGAGAAGTTAGGGAGAGTGGCTGTGTCGCTGTCATAATACAATCTCCTCTTCTAGAACAATTTTCGTGCCGATTTGCTTGCCATTGATATAATCAATTAACCCATTTTTTTCAAAGCCATTAATAATGGCAACTTCAGGTATATTATAGGAAAGGCCGTCAATAGCAGCCTTTGCCTTTGGAATCATCCCGCCATAAATCGTTTTGTTTTCAATTAATTTTTCAATTCCGGATTTACTTACTTTATCAAGCTTCGTCTTTACGCCATCTTTCTCCACTAAAATGCCTGGAATATCGCTGATGAAGCACAAGGCAGCCTTTAATTCCTTGGCGACTGCCGCAGCGGCAACATCGCCGTTTATGTTATAACGCTGTGAGCTGCTATCGATGCCGATTGGTGAAATAACAGGAATAAATCCTTGATCAGCTATATCTTCAATGATTTTTTTGTTCACCTCTGTGACTTCTCCGACAAAGCCGATCGTTTTCGCCTCATTTACCGGCCTTGCCTTTAGGAGCATTCCATCCACACCGCTTACGCCCAGCGCCTTGCCGCCTGCCTCGATGAGATTCCTTACTACCTGTTTGTTTACTGACCCGCTTAGAACCATTTCCACTACATCCAATACTTCATGGTTAGTCACTCTTAATCCATTTACAAAGGTGGTCTCTACATGAAGTGTTTTTAATAGGGATGTAATCAACGGGCCGCCGCCATGGACGATAACGGGAGCCCATTCACCAGATTGATGCAGCTTTACCACATCTTCATAAAACGATTTTGGAAGATTTTCTAACACACTTCCGCCGCACTTTATGACTGCATATTTCATTTTTCTCCTCCTTATGTGCGGTAGGATGCGTTGATTTTGACATAATCATAGGTTAAATCGCATCCCCAGGCCGTGGCATTCTGGTCTCCCTGATTTAACTCGGCTGTGATCTTTATCGTATCCAACTCCAAATATTCTTTCACTTCATCTTCCACTATGGGGCAAGGCAGCCCATTTTCAAAAACGTTATACGGTCCTAAACACACCTTGATATTATTAGGATTTAGCGATATTCCGCTATATCCAATAGCAGTGACAATTCTTCCCCAGTTCGGGTCTGTTCCATAAATGGCTGTTTTTACAAGATTGGAAGAGATAATGGACTTTCCGACTGCACGTGCATCCTCGAAGGAGCTGGCCCCGTTTACTTGGACTTCAATCAGCTTGGTTGCCCCTTCCCCGTCACGGGCAATTTTTTTGGCCAGATCTTCACAGGCAATTTGCAGCCCTGCTTTGAATAGGTCCCATTCCGGATGGTTTTTTGTAAGCTGGCCATTTCCTGCCAGCCCATTCGCCATAACCAGCACCATATCATTGGTGCTTGTATCTCCATCGACTGTAATCATATTAAAAGATTTATTCGTCACATCTTTTAAGGCTGCCAGCAAATCTTCTTGGGCAACGTTCGCATCTGTTGTCACAAATCCAAGCATGGTTGCCATATTGGGATGGATCATTCCAGACCCCTTTGCCGCCCCGCCAATCGTGATGGTCTTTCCATCTATTTTTATTTGGACAGCGATTTGCTTTGTACAAGTATCCGTTGTTAAGATCGCTTCTTTAAAAAAGGATTCATTTTCATATTCTTTATCCAGGATTTGGTGAATTCCTGTTTTCACTTTATCCATCGGCAAAAGTTCACCAATGACCCCGGTCGAAGTGACAGCAACAAGATGTTCTTGGATTCCAAGCTGCCCTGCGAACTCCTTTTGCATCTCATAGGCATCCTTGATTCCTTGCTCCCCCGTACAGGCATTGGCATTCCCAGAGTTCACAATGATTGCTTGAATTTTATTTTCTTTAGCGATGCTTTCCTGGGTCACTAATAATGGGGCCGCCTGAAATAAATTCGTGGTATAGACTCCTGCAACGGCAGCAGGTACTTCTGATACGATGTATCCCAGGTCCATTCGCTTTCGTTTAATCCCACAATGAATTCCGCCAGCTTTGAACCCTTTTGGTAATGTGACACTTTCATTTTCCAATACTATGATTTCTTTTGCTGTTGTTGCCTGCATTTTTAAAAACCCCCTACGGTTCCCTGTTGATTTATACAAGACTATTGATCTAGTAATTTCCTTTATATTGCCTATGGATATAATGGTATGTCATCAAGCCCTGTCCTGACATCCCAGCCATTCATTAAGTTTACATTCTGAACTGCCTGGCCTGCTGCGCCTTTCACCAAATTATCAATCACTGAAATAATCGTCAGGCGATTGGTACGTGAGTCGACATGGAGACCAATATCGCAGAAGTTAGTCCCCATCACTTCTTTCGTTGCAGGGATTGAACCTTTCGGCCTGATCCTGATAAATGGGTGATTTTTATAAAAAGCAGTATAGATTCCCCAGACCTCTTCTAGGGAAGCCTTGTCAGTTAATTTGACATAAATGGTGCACATGATTCCTCTTGTCATTGGAACTAAATGGGTAGTAAACGTAATCGGCATCGAAAGACCTGCTTCATCTGCCAGCACCTGTTCAATTTCCGGAATATGCTGATGGGCACCAAGTTTATAAGCTTTTAGGTTTTCATTAATCTCTGCATAATGGGAAGTTAAGGAAAGCCCTCTTCCTGCTCCAGATACGCCGGATTTTGCATCTATAACAATAGAATCATAATCTGCCATATTTGCCCTTAAAATCGGTATTAACCCGAGAGTAGAAGCAGTAGGATAACAGCCCGGATTGGCGATTAATTTGGCGGATTTTATTTGTTCGCTATATATCTCGCTTAAACCGTAAACCGCCTGCTTCAGGTAATACTCCTCTGCTGGAGAATGCTTATACCATGTTTGATATTCTTCCGATGACCTGAGGCGGAAATCACCGGACAGGTCGATACATGTCATTCCTGCTTCCATCAGCTGAGGTACAAGATTACTGCTTACACCCGATGGAGTAGCAAGAAATACCACATCGTTTGTTTCGGAAAGAGCGGCGGCATTAAATTTTTCAAGCGGATGGTCGACAATCCCTGAAAGGTGAGGATAACTGTCGCTAAGTTTGTTTCCAGCCTGTGAGTTGGAAACGACGGATCCCATCTCAAGGTATGGATGCCTATGGATCAGCCTGATCAATTCAATGGCTCCATAACCTGTACCCCCAATTACTGCAGCTTTCATCTTTGTCATCTCCTGTGTTCCTCATAATGAATTATTATACATACTAACAAATAATTATTCAATATGTAAATTTGCTAATTTTCTATTAATATCAAATATTTATCGTTGTTTTATTGAAAACGCTTCCATTAATCCTGTGTATAAAATTTAAAGTCTAAAGTACTTATCAAATAAAAAAACGTACCCAATATCCTTAGTGAATATCAGGTACGCTCCTCAACATTTTTTTTACAGGTTTCCTGATGGCTTGCGCCGTTTAACGAAAATGAAGGCAAATCCTATTACCAGCACAATTAATCCAGCTGCTAGTAAATTGTACGAATTAGTTGCTGTATTTGGCAGCTTCGTATTGGAAGCCGGTTCATTAATCACTTTGCTGTTGCCGCCAACTTCAAAAACAGTAAATTTGCTAAAGTGAGGCGTTTTCACCTCCACTTTTCCATCCTTATAAACAGCACCAGGTACCAATTCCCAAACCATCGTTTGTTCATTGTAGTAGTAGACTTTTAAATCGCTGGTATTTTTCACCTTGCTGATATCAACAACAAATGTTAGTGTAATGGGTTCAGCAAATTGGTGAACTTCTTTTCCGTCTATCATAATCGTAAACTCGTAAACAGAGCTCTTGGCTGTGTCGACATCCGATGCACGCTTGACTTCAATAACAAGATCTTTGCCATTGACAAGAATGCTCGATGGAATCGAAACATTCACTTCATCATTGCTCAGTACTAAAGGAATTCCTTTTTCCTTCAATTGATTCACTTGGTCTTTCGTAAGTCCAATATTTACTGAATGATTGCTGCCTAAATCGATTGTTATGGAACTATTATTTTTTACTTTTTTAATGGCATCTTTTAGCTCGTTACGGTCGATTGATGCTTTCCCATTGTTAATAACTGGTTTAATCGATACTGCTGGCACATCCACTTGTGAATTTCCAGTATTACCTTGTCCATTCCCGGTTGTATCTCCTGGGTTTGATCCTGGATTATCACCTGGTTCGTTCCCAGCTGTACCTCCCGGCTCTGTTCCAGAATTATGAACTGTAGCGATTAATTCCTTCGTATCCCTAACACGAATCCTTTCTCCCTGTGCAAAGGATCCTGATAGGCCAGTTGCTTCTAAAGTGTCACCGGCTTTAAGTTCCGGTACCGGACCACTTTGATTCTCAATGTAACCATCAGTAAATACTAATACATCACCGGAACCATCATTGACATAATAGGAATTCTCATCGAACTTGGAAACCACAGTTCCTTTTACTTTAACTAGCAAACCCTGGTTACCAGGAGAAGTTGCTTCTCCAGTAGCTACCAATTTTGGCTGTAGCGGTTCCCCTGTTCCAATTTTGATAACATCCCTATCAAAGCTGGTAAATTCAAGCTCTTTATTATTTTCAAATGTTTTTAGGTGACCATATACCCGAACTTTATCTCCAGCCTTCAGCGAACCATCAGGTACCTCTTGGAATGCCATAATACCGCCCGTTTGATCCTGCAAGTAGAAGGCGTCGAAGAATACACCGGCACCTGTTGTTACTGTACCTTCTACTACAACATTCGTATCATCAGCTAGGTTTCGTGCATCCGCAAGATTGGTTACTTGCGTTTCTCGATGTGCCAGCCAGTTCAATGCATTTAAGGAGAATTCATCATTCCCTTTTGGTTCATAAGATTCATCCATTTGTTTATCATTAAATATGTTCATGCCAGTGACGATTACCCGGCCTTTATCACCAATTTCCTCTGAAGCAATCAACGGAATGGCAGACCCGCCGGACTCATTTGAAACGGCATCATAAGTATATCCGCCCTTAATGTTATTTTGGTAGGTGGTTTCATTTCCTTTTGCAAGAATAACAACCTTTTGACTGTCGGAAAGCGGCTTATTATCGGCACCTGTTAAACTTGCACCACTATAGTAATCAATAAAGGAGACTCTGTCTGTGATGTAGTTAGACACAAGATCGGGATGGACTCTAACTGCCCAAGGACTGACCGCTGGATCCGACCAGAAATTCCCTGTTTTACTATCATCAAATACACCATCATTATTAACTCTAATAGCTGTCCCGATTTCTGAAAGTAATCCATTATTTATGGTAGAATCAGAGCTGTTATTACTCTTACCTGCCATTAACAATGAACCGCCGTTTTTCACAAATTTAGCAATCGCAGCATTTTCACCTGCAGAAAACGGCGATCTATTTGCTGTAATCACTAAAACCTGTACATTTTTTAATGTCTCTTCTGTTATCGCTGCCTTATTCTCTGCTACCGTGTAGCCCTCTTTCTGGAGCAATAGCGTAAAGGTTTTTAAGTTGTCCTTATAGGTTCCATTGTCACCACTGGTATTTTCATTTCCATGGTAAGCATCAATCAACACTTTAATCCCGAGAGGCTCTTTAATGGTTACATCCGTTGCAAAGGTAACTTCCCCGATATCAAGATCATCTAAGGATGTCACAACAGCAATTAATTGATGATTGCCTTTCACTGGGTTCTCCCAAGTCACAGATGCAGTAGATGAACTTTTTGTCAGAATAGATGAGATAGTGTTTGTCCCAATAAAATGATTCTCATTTACTTCATCGTAATAAAAATCTACCTTGAGATTTTTTATTATTTCTGTCCCATTATTGGCTGCGGCTGCCTTTAAAGTTGCGGGATTTCCGCCAACAATAACGCCGCCATCAATATCAATGCTGTTAATTTTTACATCAACGGCTTCTTCTTTTGACCAAATTGGTGCAGAGTATATACGCTCTCCATCCTTTTGAGTGACTTTTACTACAAACCACTGCTGTCCGCCTGTCACTTTATATTCAGGATTCCAAGTGAACTCTTTTTCCATAGGTGAAATCGAATCAACTACTTTTCCGCCATTTGTAATCAATTCTACTTTCTCAATTCTATCATCCGATTGATAACTAGTTGGAAGGTAATTATAATCACTTTCATTATGCTTCTCTGCTACAGAATCACTTCCGGAAATAGAAAACTTTAATGTTTTACTGTCAACTGTAGAGCCCATGTAGTAGCCATTTGCTAATACGTCTAATGTAAAGTTTGGATCTTCTTCCATATATACTCGCATATTGCGCATAGAATGGAGAAGTGATTCCTGACTTAAGTCATCGGCAACAATAACGGTTCGTGCATTTACCTGTCCCCAAGTCCCTTCATGGTTATCCTCCCCATATGTAGGAGCCACATGCCAGCCTAAATCTAATGCTGAAAAAAACTTTCCTTCGGCATTGGCATAGCCATAGTGTCCCGATCCATTGCCTACTTCCAGCATTGTGAATAACTTATCAACTTCACTATCATACGGTTTAAAGTTGTTAAACGCGTTCGCAGACATATCTGGATGGTTAAATTGGCCGACGATATCATCATATGTGATGACCCATGCATAATACTGACTCAAGTCTTGATATTGTTTTCCATTTATATTTCGGTCAATAAAGTTCTCAGAACCGAAAATATTAGAGTGTCCCCACGTAGTAGACGTCATTTCAAAGGCTGGGAAGACAACATAATCATCCGTTGTATATTGGTCAGCAAGATCTTTCGTTAATTGCCAATCACTTCCGCCTGAGCGTTCCTGCATACCATCACGGACAACTGTATCTGTTCCTAATTTTTCTGGATCAATATCATGTGAATGATCGGAGAATGCAAACCAATCATAGTGATGGGCAAGCCCTGCTTTTAATGCATCTTCAGGTGTACCTGCAGCATCATGTGAGATGTTTGTATGATTATGGGTGGTTCCCCGATAATGATTTCCCCCAGTAAAGCGCGGGACTACTTCAAAGGTCCATTCTTTTACGGTTTCATTCCCGATTACATCTTTTGCCGCAACCTTAACCTTATGCTTGCCAAGGGCAAGATCGGCAACCGGCTTGTATTTGACTTGTGTTTTACTTATGCTCGCAGTTGGTGCCTTCAGTTCTTGATCATCTAGCCACAATTTGACTGTTGTTCCATCAACACCGCTTGGATCTTGAATCATAGCAGAAATTTCAGGTGTTGGGCTTTCTACCTTCGTATCGTTTTGCGGTGTTTCACTATTAATATCCGGTCCATATGTGTCATCAACTAATGAAACAGTATATGGTGATTCACTGGTTCCTGCAAATTGAGTTTGTGTTCCTGCTTTCGCTTCAATAAAATAGTCAAATCCCATTTGTGGTACATTTTCTGCTTCTAATTGAACCGTGTAACGGCTATCGCCGTTATGGATCATTGGTAATGCAGTGTAGTCATCATGACCTTCCGCTCTGTAATAAACTGTCACAGACTCTGCTCCATCTGCATTGGCCGCAAACTCCACATCCGTCCCTTTAAATATCTCTGTTAATGGAGTATGTGTAATACCTAATATCGGTGCAATATCCTTTAAATCACGTGGATATAATTGGTACCCGTTTGTTGCTGAAGCATTAGTGGTATACTGGCCTAATACCCCAGTTACTGTATAACTTTTTCCGGCGGCAAGATCTGTTTCAGGGTTAATATTGGATGCTGCCATAACCCTTATTGTAGTAGATTTACTATTTTCATCCACAAAGGTCACATTATAATTGGAGCCTGAAGCTGCAGATGCCGAAACTTTTCCTGTTATCGTGACAAGGCTGCCTTCCAGTGGTTCTGCCACAGCGAAGTCAGTCGAATCAGCAATCGTAAGATTTTTTGGGTCTGGCAGTTGATTACCTTCACTTATTTTCTCAATGGAAGTAGGTTCCAGCTCAGTTAAACCATTATATTCTATCACTTTTCCCGTTATTTTTAGTTTATCCCCTTTAACAACAGGGAAAGGCGTTTCAAAATCAGTACTAAAAATATTGATTCCCGCTGTATCATCTTGAAGGTAGAAATTCTGTTTTTGTGTCCCAAGTATTTGGTTATCAACTGTTGCAACACCTTCAATGGTAAAGAACTTATTCAGATTTTCTGGCTGCCCCTTTGAAGTGGAGGCACGTACATCAGCAATTTTTTTTAAAGAACTAATATCTGCTTTAGTAACAGATACAGGGATACTTTCCAACTTAATCCCCTTTGCTGAGTTCGTTAACTGGGTAACATAGACAGCAGCTGGAGCATCGTTTATGGTAACAGAGAAACCGCCGTCAGACCCTGCGTTTATTGTTTCTGTATTTAATCTTTCAGCCTCCGCTGCTGTACTATCCGGATAGACATTAATGATGGCATTTGCCTCAGCAGCATCCTCGCCTCCAATTAGCGTGCCAACACCATCTGTAACCACATAGCTTAACTTTCCTTGGTCAACCGATGAACTAGGCTGTGCCAGATCAATTTGGATGGCAGCACTTTCATCCAAATCCCCTTGTGTAGAAGCAATAAATACAGAAGGCAAAGCTGCTTTTTCAGAGGTGAAACTGATTTCAAAGGAGCCGTCTTCTGCTGCTTCAGCAGTTGCAAGAGCTGTTCCTTTGGAAGCTGTATTATATACCCTAATAGTGGAATCGGCTTCAGCAGCTTCCGCAGAGCCCTTTATCGTCACCAAAGTATCTTGTTGTAAAAATTGAATATGATTACCCTTAGGCTGCAAGCTTATCTGTGGAACCATTGGCTCTTCTGCTGGGCTGGCAGTATTTTTTGGTTCAGCAACTGGACCGACATAGAAGTCCGCTGCATTATCATCTGTGTCCCACGCATTCCCTTTACCAGGAGATGGGTCAACATTTGAATACGGTCTGCGCTGAGCACTTTTAGTATTAGATAGTGTCTTTGTTGGCGCTAATCCTTCAAATCCATTAGCAGAACCAAAACCAACAAAATCGACTGCATTCTCCGGCACTTCCCCTTTTGCCTGAGTGGTAGTATTTAATAAAGCCACTTTCCCCGAGGTTCCAGACATAGAAATTCCACCAGTTGCATCTGGAGTCGGAAGATCATTGCCGGCAGCACCTCCACCTTCAGAGATCAGGTAATAACCATGAGCCCCAATCGTCCCGGTCAAAGCCGTTACCTGCCATGTACTCCCGCCAGAAGAACCATATTGGACAGACCATCCATTTAAATCTATCGGTTCATCAGTTGGGTTATACAACTCTATGAAGTCTTTTTTATAAGGAGCAGTCCCCCCAGAAGCACTACTATTTCCTCCCGCTCCAAAAACCTGCGAGATCACAACATGATCAGCCATGTCTGCGTATACCTTACCAATTAAACTACTTGGCACTAATGTACTCACTAGCAGCAGAATTGCTGTGAGCATACTCATCCAACGCTTCGTCCTCCTATTTCTTACCTTCATCCACTAACCACCCTTTGATTGATCAATTTTACTACATCAAATAGGGATTGCCGCCTTTTTTGACATAATAATCTGTATTTCTATATTATTCTACAAAATTTTTAACACTATGAAAATAGTGTTAATGATTTTTTCTTAACTTTATAGTAAAATAATTTAAGAATTCCTATGTATTTTTAGCAAAAAACGTATATTAATGGATTTTTTTTATTGATTATTTGTATTTTGGCAAAAAAGAGTAGCAAAATTATATTTATTCATATTCAGGGGGCTTATCAGTGGCTATAAACAGATTTCGACAATTACCTTCATCAATGAACTGGTTATCTTTATTTCTAATTTTTCAGATAATTAACTTTTTATCTAATCCTGTTCCGGCTCAGGCTCACTCCTATAGCGCAAGTTATACAAACCTAACAATGAGTGAAAATAAAACTGAATTAGTTTTTACACTTGATACCTTGTCTATACTAGAGTTAATCCCTGATATCGATCACAATAAAAACTGGGTATTAGAAAACTCTGAAATAAAAAAGGAAAAACACCATTTAGAGGAATTAATTACTGAAGGACTTACTCTTGATAAAAATAATCAGGAACAAACGCCAACAATTAAAAAAATGGAGATCGTAAAAAAGGAAAATAAAGAATTCGTATCCATTCACATGATTTTCCCTAAATTCTCTCCAGGTCAAACGATTTCATTTAATGACGGTTTTTATTTTAATGATTCTGCCACCAACTATGTAGACCTGATTTCAATATCGTACTTAGGACAAAAAAGCGAGGCAGTTCTTCAGGGGAAAGACCGAACTTGGACCATATTACTGACAGAAGTTCAGCAAGAACAGGGATCTGAACAAGCTATCACACAGCAGCACACAGAGGCAAGCCAAGCAGAGAAAACACAACCAAGCCAAGCAGCCGCATCCACATCTTGGTTTTCCTTTTTCAAGCTTGGCATGCTCCACATTTTAACTGGCTATGATCATCTATTATTTTTATTTGCCCTGCTCTTTCGAAAACAAACCTTAAAACAATATTTAGCTATCATTACGTCATTTACCATTGCTCATAGTATTACACTAAGTCTTGCGGTTTTAGGCTGGGTTTCCCTGCCATCCAAGTTTGTTGAAGCTGTCATTGCATTCAGCATCTGCTACGTTGCAGTGGAAAATATCTTTCGAAAAGAGATCAAACATAGGTGGAGTATTACATTTTTATTCGGCCTCATCCACGGACTTGGTTTTGCAAGTATTTTAAGAGAAATGGCGATCCCTAAAAGTCATCTGGCAGCGGCACTGATTAATTTCAATGTTGGAATTGAATTCATCCAACTACTAATCGTGTTACTTCTTTTACCTGTCTTAACCGTTATTCAAAAACAAAATTTTTATGGAAAAACCGTCCAAATTGGCTCCATTATGATTACTAGTTTAGGAGCATTTTGGCTAGTCCAGCGGTTATTTTTCTAATTGAATACAAAAAGGAATAAAAGGGTGAGCCTGGCTCACCCTTTTATTCCTTTTTGTATTTATGGATTAGAATGCAAGAGCTTTAAAATATTTCGTAAGACACTAACTGGTATTTGTCCTGGGGCGGATGCAGCTTTGGCTGCAGCAAATGTAATGGCTGAACCAAAAACTTCCCCTGATAGACGGCTGATGGTTCCTTTTCCCCCCATTGAAATGGTAATAAATGGTCTATCAGCATACATTTCTGACATGGCACTGCTCGCAGCTAACAAGGTAAGCACATCGTCGCTGGTATTAGGCATCACAGCAATCTTTGGCAAATCCCCGCCTATGTCCTGCGCTTTCCGTAATCTTGAAATGATTTCCTCTTTTGAAGGCGTTTTGATAAAATCATGATTGGAAACAATCACTAAAACGCCCTGCTGATGAGCAAATTGGATAAGTGCCTTGACTTGCTGTTCATGATTCATTAATTCCACATCAATTAAATCAGCCCAGCCCGTTTCGGCAATCCCTTTGTTTAATTGGAAGTAGTATTCTTTGCCAATCTCCTTATTCCCACCTTCCACTGCACTTCTGAAGGTAAAAATAAGCGGGATATCGAACAGAATAGAACGAATTTGCTCAAGAGCACTTTTGACAGCAGCTATATCCTCAACCTGTTCAAAAAAGTCCGAACGCCATTCCACCAAATCAACTTCTAAAGTCTTTAGATTAATGGCTTCCTCTATTATTTCCTGTAATGTTTGCCCCACAAGAGAAACACATATTTTCGGAATTCCTTCTCCAATCGTGACCCCTCTAACCGTTTTTGTTCTTTTCACCTTTTTTCCCCCATCTACGATCATTTTCTACTTTAAGGGCAGTTTTTCAATAATTAGATTGGCAATCTCTTCTGGAGCCTTGTCATCGATATTAATTTTTATATGATGATTCGCATACATGGCTTGTCTGCTATTATAAAGCTCTTCCATTTCCTTAAAGGTTTTGTTTTGTAAAATGGGACGTGTATCCATTAACAATGATACTCTGTCCTTCCAGTTTGCAAATGAGATATCCAAATAAATGACAAGGCAGCTGGACAAGCAAGCATTTCTCACTTCTTCTTGAAGGAACGCCCCGCCGCCAGGTGAAAGAACCAGATTTTTTTGCTTGCTTAATTCAGCAATCAGCCTTTTTTCTCTTTCCCTGAAAGCCGCTTCCCCATACTCTTTAAATATTTGTGAGACAGACAGATGAAATTCTTTTTCAATTCCTTCATCTATATCGATAAACTCACGGTTTAGTTTTTTGGCAACAAGCTGGCCGACAGTAGTTTTTCCAGCACCCATAAACCCAATAAAGACAAGATTTTTATCTGTTATATTTTTCAATGTATTCCCACCTGTTATTAGCATTTCAAACATAAAATAGGATAGATTAATATTATAATAACAGCTGCGTTTAGTAAATATTCTGCCATATTTATGTTTGATTAATAGAAAAGAGACTCGAAACGAACCTCTTCCTTTATTGCTTCATTTTTGGGTCAAGGACATCACGCAAACCGTCTCCCATTAAGTTAAATCCCAGAACCGTCAGCATAATAGCGATACCAGGAAAAAACAATGTCCAAGGAGCCTGCACTAAATAATTTTTCGAATCTGACAGCATTTTTCCCCATTCTGGTGTCGGTGCCTGAGCACCCATCCCCAGAAATCCGAGGGCAGCCGCTTCAATGATGGCTGTAGCGATAGCCAAGGTTGCCTGAACAATGACTGGAGAAATGCTATTTGGCAAAATATGCCTTAATAAAATGCGTGAATCCTTCATTCCAATCGCTCTGGCAGCCATGATATATTCTTCCTGCTTGACACTAAGCACTTTAGAGCGGACGAGCCGCCCAAAATTCGGAATATTGACCACCGCAATTGCAATCAGGGCATTTCGCAGCGAAGGTCCTAAAATTGCCACAACCGCTATGGCCAGAAGGATACTTGGAAAGGCAAGCATAATATCAAAAATTCTTGAAATAAAGCCATCTACCCAACGTCCATAGTAGCCAGCAATAATACCCAGCATGGTCCCAACGATGACTGATCCTAACACCGAAAAAAATCCTACCCATAAAGAAATTCTCGCCCCATAAATGACCCGTGAAAATATGTCACGCCCAAAATCATCTGTCCCAAACCAATGCTTGCCGGAAGGCGCCTGCATCCGCTCTGTTAATACCTGCTCCTTAAAGCTATATGGAGCAAGAACAGGAGCGATAAGAGCAAGGAGGATAAAGATCACAACAATCACTAAACCAGCCAGGGCCATTCGGTTTTTGTAAAAGGATTTCCAAGCCTCTCTCCAAGGAGATACTGAATTTTCATCAAGGGGGGGCGCTGTCATTTCAGCTGGATTTTTTACCAGTTCTGCCACTATTACTCCCTCCTTTAATTCGTATACTTAATTCTAGGATCTATAAACACATATAATAGATCCACGATTAAATTGATCAGTACAAAGATAGCAGCAATCACCAATATCCCGGATTGAATAACCGGATAATCACGGTAGGCAATGGCGTCATATAAGTAGCGGCCAATTCCCGGCCAGCCAAATATGGTTTCCGTTAAAATGGCCCCGCCCAATAATAAGCCGGCCTGAAGGCCAATGACAGTTAGAACAGGAATAACCGCATTTTTCAAGGAATGCTTATAAACCACCCAAAACATTCCAAGTCCCTTGGCTCTAGCGGTTCGAATGTAATCAGATTTCATGACCTCCAGCATCGCGGCCCGGGTCATTCTGGCGATAATTGCCATCGGAATGGTCGCTAATGCTAAACTTGGCATAACTATATGCTGCAGCACGGTGCCAAATTGATCAAACCTGCCCTGCAGCAAGGTATCAATTAAGTACAGGTTAGTAATGGCCGATACGGGATTACGGACATCCTCTCTCCCTGTTGTCGGCAGCCAGCCTAGTTCAATAGAAAATGCCCATTGCTCCATTAATCCCAGCCAAAATATCGGCATCGAAACTCCAATCAGGGCCAAAACCATGGCAGTATAATCAAACCAGGACTTTGAAAACCAAGCGCTAATAATCCCGGCATTGACCCCAATGATGACAGCAATCAGCATGGCAGCAATAGTCAATTCCATCGTTGCAGCTAAAAATGGCCAGATTTCCTCATTAATCGGCCCTCTGGTCCTTAGGGACGTCCCTAAATCACCATGAAGCAAGGAATTAACATAATCAAAATATTGTATGTACCAGGGCTTGTCCAAACCTAATTGTCTAGTTACTTCTGCGATGGCCTCTTTGGTAGCTCTTTGTCCAAGAATCATCTGTGCAGGGTTGCCAGGAATGGCGTGAATGATAGCAAAAACAACAAGCGTCATCCCAATTAAAACAGGAAATAGCGATAAAATACGTCGGGCTGTATATGCAAGCAACCTTCTCACCCTTTCATGTTAACAAAAGGGAGGCAAAAGCTCCCTCCCCCATGTTCCCTGATTATTTAAACTCCACATTGGTCACGGCTTCAGAGCCTGTTGGATGCGGCAGATAATTGGCCACATCTTTAGAGGCTGCCAATAATGGTGTTGAGTGAACAAGCGGAACCCATGGAGCATCTTCTTTGATGATTTCTTGAGCTTTCTTATATAACTCATTACGTTTTGCCTGTTCTGTTTCCGTCTGGGCTTCGATCAAAATATCATGAAGCTCGTCATTGCTGTAATACGAGTAGTTATTGCTTCCAATGCTGTCTTTGTCTAACAGCGTATATAGGAAGTTGTCAGGATCCCCGTTATCACCTGTCCAGCCCAACATAAACATGTCAAACTCGCCTTTTGCCGCTTTATCTAAATACGTAGCCCATTCCACTGACTGAATTTTGGCTTTCACACCAATTTTGCTTAAGCTATCTTGAATAACCTCAGCCACCTTTTGGGCCTCAGGCATGTATGGACGGGCGACAGGCATTGCCCACAAATCGATTTCAAAGCCTTTTTCGTACCCTGCTTCTTTCAACAATTCTTTTGCCTTTTCTAAATCATAGGGATAATCTTTAATAGCATCGTTATAGCCTTCGATAGAAGGAGGCATTGGATTGACAGCCGGTTCCGCTTTTCCGCCATAGAAAGCGTCAATGATAGCCTTTTTATCAATGGCGTAGTTCATCGCCTGACGGACTAGTTTGTTATCAAATGGTTTTCGGGTAGTTGTCATGCCAATATACCCAACGTTCATGGATGGACGTTCAATCACTTGCAATTGGTCATTAGCTAAGACTGTGTCCTCATCAGAATTGTTCAAGCCGTCCATGATGTCAATTTCCCCGTTTACCAAAGCGTTAAGACGTGCCGTATTTTCAGGAATAACACGGAAAATGACTTTGTTTAGCTTTGGCAGTCCCTCTTGCCAATAGTCAGCGTTCTTTTCAAGGGTAATCGTATCGTTCTGCTTCCATTCAACGAATTTGAATGGGCCGGTTCCAACCGGATTGCTTCTGAAATCATCACCGTACTTTTCAACCGCAGCAGGGCTCGCAATCCCAAATGGAGACATGGCCAAGTTCTTTAGGAACGGTGCCTGCGGCCGTTTTAAAACAAATTGGACCGTATATTCATCTACTGCCTTTACTTCACTGATCACGTGGCCTTCATCATTTTTATAACCGCCAAACATGGTGTAATAAGGGAATTTCTCTTCATCGCCGTTCATCCAGCGCTCGAAGTTAAATACGACAGCTGCTGCATTGAAATCAGTGCCGTCATGAAATTTAACCCCTTGGCGAAGATGAAAAGTATATGTTAAACCATCCTCGCTTACATCCCATTTTTCAGCAAGTCCTGGATGAATGGTTGTATCCTGGTCACCATACGAGACTAGTGTTTCAAAAATATTTTCTGTAACCTTAAAGGCTTCCCCCTCTGTGGTGGTAATAGGATCAAGTGAAGTAGAATCCCCGCCTCGGCCATAAACAAGCGTATCTTTTTTTGAACCGCTGTCTGATCCCGAATCCTTCTCACCGGATGTTTCACTAGACTTGCCGCTGCAGCCGGCGAGAAACATGCTGATAGCTAGCAAGGCAATCAACAGCATTTTAAATGACTTCTTCTTCATAAGCGCTCAAATACCCCCTAAATTTTTGTTTGTTTATCATAATTGCTGCCTATTATTTGTTATATAAATGACAGGCAGCATAATGACCATTGAGATTATGCTCGATCGGTCTCTCCGTTTTGCATATATCCATGCACTCTTTGCATCTCGTATGAAAGGCACAGCCTGAAGGTGGATTTGCCGGGCTTGGCAGCTCTCCTTCTATTAAACTAGTTTGTTTTTTTAAATCCGGATCTGGTATTGGCACGGCTGATAGCAGCGCTTTTGTATAGGGATGCAGAGGATTTTCATAGATTTCTTCACTGTCCGCGAGCTCTATTAACCTGCCTAAATACATCACACCGACACGGTCACTAATATGCCGGACAACCCCTAAATCATGGGCGATAAATATGTAGGTCAGATCAAACTCCCTTTGAATGTCCTTCATC
This sequence comes from Neobacillus muris, assembly GCF_943193175.1. Taxonomy (GTDB): domain Bacteria; phylum Bacillota; class Bacilli; order Bacillales; family Cytobacillaceae; genus Neobacillus; species Neobacillus muris. The sequence goes on along the minus strand of NZ_CALPDF010000016.1, from coordinate 28,744 downwards.
AAATTTAGCACCTGTGCCTGAATGGAAACATCGAGTGCTGAAACCGGTTCATCAGCAATAATCAATTTGGGCTTGGTCATCAATGCTCTGGCAATTCCGATCCTCTGGCGCTGTCCGCCGCTGAATTGATGCGGATACCGTTTGGCATGGCAGCTGCTTAACCCCACCACCTCAAGCATTTCCTTTACCCGTTTTTTCCGTTCTTCCTTTGTTCCGATTCCATGGACAATCAGCGGCTCTTCCAGAATTTGTTCGACAGAGTTCCTCGGGTTCAGTGAAGCATAGGGATCTTGAAAGACCATTTGAACATCACGGCGGACTCTTCTTAATTCTGCTTTTGACATTTTGTTAATTTCCTGATCTTCAAACATGATTCTTCCGTCACTTGCTTCTATTAAACGCATTAGCAGCCTTCCTGTGGTTGATTTGCCACAGCCGCTTTCCCCGACAATCCCTAATGTTTCCCCTTTTTTTACATAAAAAGATACATCATCTACCGCTTTGACCTCACCGAGTTTTCTTCCAAATATCCCGCCAGTGATAGGAAAGTATTTTTTCAGGCCGTTCACTTCAAGAAGTAATTCCGACATTCCGCTCACTCTCCTCTTTCAATGTATGTAGGAAACAGCGCACTTCATGTCCGGCTTTTTCCGAATTATATAATTCTGGAGCTTCCGTGTGGCATTTGCCGAACACTTCTTGGCATCTTGCCGCAAATCGGCAGCCATTCTTGACGGTTCCAGGCGCGGGTACCGTTCCGGGGATACTATATAGCCTATCTTTTTTGACCCTTAAATCTGGCACGGACTTTAACAGTCCCTTCGTATATGGATGATGCGGATCTTTTAAGATTGTCCTCACATCTCCTTGTTCAACGATTTGGCCCGCATACATTACGACGACACGCTGGCAAATTTCGGCTACAACACCTAAATCGTGGGTGATGAGAATAATCGAAGTATTAGTTTTTTGATTTAACTCTTGCATGAGTGCCAATATCTGAGCCTGAATGGTAACATCCAGCGCCGTTGTAGGCTCGTCCGCAATCAGCACCCTTGGATTGCAGGCCATCGCCATGGCGATCATGACCCTCTGTCTCATCCCTCCAGACAATTGGTGGGGATATTCTTTCAGAATACCTTCTGCTCTTGGAATGCCAACCAGTTTCAATAATTCAAGACTTCGGAGTTTCATTTCTTCCTTGGATAAATCGGTATGCAGGCGGATTGCTTCCATCAGTTGATTTCCGATGGTAAACAATGGGTTTAATGAGGTCATTGGCTCTTGAAAGATCATGGAGATTTGATTGCCGCGGATTTTCCGCCAATCCCTTTCTGTAAACTTCGTTAAATTTTTTCCTTCAAAAAGAATTTCACCCTTCTCGACTTTTCCCGGAGGTGCAGGAATTAACCCCATTATGGCCAAAGAAGTGACACTTTTTCCACTCCCTGATTCTCCGACAATTCCAAGAATTTCACCCTCATTTAATTCAAAACTTACCCCATCAACTGCAGGTAAAAAATCTTTTCCTGACTGAAACGACACTGTTAGATCATTTATTTGCAGAATAGGTTTTTGGCTCATATTTACACCTGCTTTATCCGTTCTAAGACTTCATAACCAACTAATTTCAATTCTACAGTTAATTTTACAAATATTATGACATATATCACCTTTTGTTTTTGTCATAATTTGTAAGATAGATAAAAATATTCCAAAAAAACATCTGGTGCCCGACTCCTTCAATTCGGAGATGCCAGGCACCAGATATTTTAAACTTATCGAGATCAAGGGATAACAAGGCAAAGGATTTTTGCGTTTCCTGCGCCGCCGCAATTTCCTCGTTTAATTTTTGGTAGAAAAAAGCCCGATTTGGCAGTCCCGTTAAAAAATCTTTCAAAGCCAGCTGTTTCAGCTGCTTCTCATAAATTTTCCGCTCCGTAATGTCTTTATAGACTGCTACACCGCCTTCCCATTCCCCCTCCAAATCATATATGGGCGCATAAGAAGCTAGAACATCGATGATTCTTCCATCCATTGAAAGGAATAACCCGCAAATTTTCTATTTAAGTCCCCTAATTTCTCTGTAACAGGCACCTTTTCCACATAAGTGATTGGTTCCTTCTTCTTAATTGCTTTAAAGTAATTGACTTCTACGGTTTTATATATTTCTTGAGCCATTATTTTCTTAAGAGGCTCCCCAAATAAGTCCTCATCTGCTGCCCCCCAAAGCTCTCTTGCAGGTTTATTTGCCAGCACGTATCTCAGCTCGTTCCCCTTTTCCACCTTCGTCAGATAGACTAAGTCAGAAATCGAATTGAATAATCCAAAAAATAAATCGATCTGGTTGAGCTCTTTAATATTATAGATTTCGTTCATATGCTTGCCTTTCTACAGTAATCAATGGTAATCCAGCTTTTACTCCTCAAATAAAAATTGTCTCTAACTTCATTATGGCGCTTCCGCTCCAACGATTTCCTCCGTTTGGACCTGGACTTTCGGCTGGTAATGTCAAAATAATTTGTTTCATCAGGATGGCCGTAAGCAAGCTATTTTCAAGGACAAATCACTTATAATATTCCATATTCATAGTAGGATTATAAAACTGAACATAATTTTCTCCCATCGTTTTTGTACAGCATAATGCCGCTCTATATGTTCCACTAAAATTTGTCAAATAAATTTCCGGAGCATTAAGGGGAAACTGCATTTTTCCGGATGATTTACCTAAAAAAAATCTATCCCTCTTTTTGCGAAAGGATAGATTCTTATAAATTATTAGCATGTAAAAAAAAATCTTATTTCTTGGTTCCAGTGAAAATAAAGATCGCATCCCGCAGAAACTCGGCAGTTCCCGGCTGCTCTTTATCATAGTAAGCTGTAAACCTTTCATCGTCCACATACATTTGGGCAAGGCCGGCATGCGCCTCTTTGCTGTACTGTTCCCAATAATATGAGAGCCACTGCATGTGAAGTTCTGCTGTCTTTTGTGCCAATTCTCCTGCTGGATCACCTGTCTGGAATGCCTCTGCTAATGTTTTTGCCACTTGTTCGGCCAAAGCTGTTACTTCTTCATATTGTTCCTGAGTCATATTCATCAATTTGGCATTGGATTTCTCGACCGTTTCATTACCGTATTGATTCCTGATTTCTTTTCCATATTTTTTCTCATTGTCTTCTATCATCTTTTTCTTAAAGCCTTCAAATTTTTCTTTTGTCGACATCTTGATTCTCCCTTCCGTATTCGCAATTGTTTTTTCAACATTCGCAATTAAAATATCTAATTGCTTCCGTTTCTCGAGGAGTTTTTGCCTGTGTTCCCGCAAAGCGTTTGCCCCGTCAAATGAAGAATCGGTTATGATGTTTTTTATTTGGTCAAGGCTGACACCTAATTCCCGGTAAAAGAGAATTTGCTGCAGACGGTCTACTTCAAATGGTCCGTAAATCCGATAGCCAGATGAATTGATTCTTGCCGGCTTAAGAATGCCAATTTCATCATAATATCGTAATGTTCTTGTGCTAATCCCCGCAATGGCTGCCAATTTTTGAATCGTATATTCCACGCAAATTACCTCCTCATTCATACCGTACACCTTTACGTAACGTGAAGGTCAATTTCTTTTTGCTATTCCGGAAAATATTTTTTTTGAGATTTAAATTTAACAATGGTTGAAAAGTTTTATATTCAGAATTTTTAATTTTTGTTCTCTTTTTGTATACTTTTTCACATAAAAAAGTAGTACAATAGAACTATAGATAACAAACTCCCCAACTTTATTCCCCTCCACTTCTGTCGTTGAAACTTTGATACAGAAAGGAGGTAAAAACTATGGATACTAACCGCCCGCTTGTGCAGATTTTTGGATTAACCTTTGATCTCTCCATTATTTTAACCAGTACGCTCGCCGCTATCATCGTTTTGCTGTTTGCCTGGCTGTCCACTAAAAGAATGACAGAAAAAATGCCTGGTAAAATGCAAAATCTGATGGAGTGGGTCATCGAATTTGTCCAAAATATTATGATGAATGCCATGGGAAAGAAAGATAATCTTTTCGTCCTTGCTGGTGGCGTTGGGCTCATCCTCTACTTATTTATCTCAAATATCATAGGCGTGCCATTTTCCGTTATTGCTGGAAGCAGCCATTCCACTTGGTGGAAATCTCCTACTGCTGACGCTCATGTCACCATGACATTAGCGATTATGATGATTTTCTATACCCACTTTATTGATATTCGGCTGCATGGGTTTAAGAACTACCTGTTGAGATTCTTTAAACCGTTTTCAGCTCTATTTCCCATCAATGTTCTTGAACAGTTCTGCACGACCCTGACGCTTGGACTTCGCCTGTTTGGGAATGTTTACGCTGGTGAACTCATGCTTGGCGTTCTGGCTGGTGCCGCCATATCTGGCTTTGAATCTGGTATTTTCTCCGGCGTAGGAACCAGTCTGCTTGCTATTGCACCCATGATGGTTTGGCAGCTATTCTGTTTATTCATCGGAGCCATACAGGCCTATATCTTTGTTACTCTTTTCATGGTTTATATTGGCCAAAGAATTAATGAAGAGTCGATGGCCGCATAAGGAGGTGTTGAAAATGGGGGAATTTGAAATTTTCGGCATGCCTGTAGCGCTTGGAACAATGATTTATCAAGCCATCATATTTACCGCGCTGATTTGGATCCTCAAGAATAAATATTTAGGCAAGCTCGTAGAGGCGATGGAACATCGAAGAGCAACAATCGATGAACAGCTTATGCTTGCCGAAACACAAAAACGGGAATCAGAGAAGGAGCTGCTTAAACAGCAGGAACTTACCAAGAAAGCTTCACAGGAAGCTAAACAAATCATTGCCAATGCCCGTGAGGAAGCTGCAGTGATTATTAGAACAGCCAGAAAAGAAGCCTTCACAATCCGTACCGAAGCATACGAAAGAGAAAGGCGCTCTATAAAAGGACGTGACGCTTCATGAAATAGGAATTAGTATTAAGTGCACGGAAAAATTAATAGAACGGATTTGGTTTCGCAGCAGTCCATCAGCTGTTTATGTATCATTTATTGAAGAAAAAGTACTCGATTGTCCCTCATCCTGCATAAAGTTTAAAAAAGGGGGATGGACAGCTTGCACACTTCGTTTACAGCTTTTAAACTGATCCGTTATGCTGTTGCTTATGTATTCATCATATCCGGGCTCATGAAATTTTTGAACGCCGATATCGCCGGCCATTTTCTCCATTTAGGACTGCCCTATCCGCATATTATGCTAAATGTGATCATTATTTTAGAAATTGGCTGCGGATTATTGATTCTATTGAATAAGTCTGTGAAAAATGCGGCAATCCCACTAATGGCAATTATGGCAGGAGCATTGCTGCTAACCAAATTGCCTAACCTGGAAGCCGGCTTTCTTCCGTTTGCTTTTCAGGCTAGGTTAGACATTGTCACCTTTATTCTTTTAATCATTCTTTACCGCTTATATCCTTAAAATCTTAAAAGCTAAAAAGCCTTCAGGAAAATCGCCTGGAGGCTTTTTACTTTTAAGATAATCCGAAAATAAATAGATATATCAGAAATTAATCATTTTTTTGAAATAACTTTTATTTTTATTTTTCTAAAAAAAGATGTAGTTTTTCCTTGATAATTGCTTTTTTTCCAAAAATAGTTTTTGACAAATAAATGTCGAAAAAAGTATTATAGTATAACAAAAGGAGGTTGTTACATGTCTCAACTAAATAGACAGAAAATTGTAGAAAGTGTTCCTCAGAAGGGATTCTTCGGGCACCCAAAGGGGCTATTCACCCTTTTCTTCACTGAATTCTGGGAACGTTTTTCCTATTATGGAATGAGAGCTATCCTCGTTTACTATATGTATTATAGTGTTACTAAGGGTGGTTTGGGAATGGACCAAACCCTTGCCTTATCCATTATGTCCATTTACGGATCTCTCGTTTATATGTCCGGAATTATCGGCGGATGGTTTGCTGACCGTATCTTCGGTACCTCAAAAGCAGTCTTCTATGGCGGGATTTTAATCATGCTTGGCCATATTGCCCTCGCGATTCCTGGAAGCATCGCCTTTTTCTTCGTTTCCATGGTATTGATTGTATTAGGTACAGGATTGTTAAAGCCGAATGTTTCCACTGTTGTCGGTGAAATGTATTCTGAAAAAGATACTCGCCGTGATGCAGGTTTCAGTATTTTTTATATGGGGATCAATCTTGGAGCCTTCATTTCCCCATTAATTGTTGGTTCTAAAGCCATTATGAATACTAGTTTCCACTTAGGGTTCGGTATTGCTGCTGTTGGTATGTTCCTTGGATTAGTTGTCTTCATGGCAACAAAAAAGAAAAGTCTTGGTCTTGCTGGTACAGCAGTATCCAACCCGCTTTCATCAGCTGAGAAGAAAAAAGTATTCACTTATTTTATTATCGCAATTCTGATTATTGCTATTATTTGTTTCTTCACTATTCCAAACGGAATCCTAACATTTGAAGGATTTATCAACCTAGTAAGTATTCTTGGTATTTTGATACCAACGATTTATTTCATCCGCATGTATCGGAGCCCAAAAACATCTTCTGATGAACGGTCTCGCCTAATTGCTTATATTCCGCTGTTTATTGCAGCTGTTATGTTCTGGGCAATTCAAGAGCAGGGTTCAACGATCCTTGCTAACTATGCAGATACAAGAACTCAATTAGATTTTGCCGGCATTCATATTTCACCGGCATGGTTCCAATCGTTAAACCCATTATTCATTATCACCTTAGCTCCAATCTTTGCCTTGATCTGGATGAAATTAGGAAAACGTGAACCATCGATTCCACAAAAGTTCTCATTAGGTCTATTGTTTGCAGGACTATCCTTTATCGTCATTTTATTGCCAGCCTATTTTGGCGGAACTGATTCAATGGTTAATCCATTATGGCTTGTTCTTAGCTATTTAATTTGTGTACTTGGCGAGCTGTGTTTATCTCCAGTTGGTTTATCAGCTACAACTAAGTTAGCTCCTGCAGCCTTCTCCGCACAAACCATGAGCTTATGGTTCCTTGCGAGTGCTGCAGCGCAAGCACTAAACGCACAAGTAGTGAAATTCTACACACCAGAAACGGAAATGGCGTATTTCGGTGTAATTGGCGGAGCATCTATTGTTTTAGGCATAATTTTGATGATTATCGCTCCAAAAATCCAACGATTAATGAAAGGCATTCGCTAATAAGCTGTTTTTTCCTTTAATCGAAATAAAAATCATCTTATTAAAAAGCGGCCTCATCCTAATAGGAGAGGCGCTTTTTTTGCTGAATTCAAAAATCGGTTTGATTATGTCCCTTGGCTTTTCATCATATGCTTAATGGAATAAATAGGATGATAAAGGAACATCCATGGCCATGTACTGCTCATGACAGCCCTTATTTTTTCACGGTATTTAGTATTATAGCAATGGATGCTGCATTTCGAGCATGAAGCTTTTTTCTCGCCAAAGCGACATAGAGAAAGCCTTAAAACTGCATAATTTTTTAAATCTTGACATTCTTTGCAAAGCTTTTCCTTATGATGATTCTTCTGGCAGTATAATTCAATCATTTCTTTTACGATTTCTTTTTCCTTCTGGATATGGGGACCTGTGTTTGGTTCGATTAATTGTGCTCTCATCGTTAGTAAACCTCCTTTGGGTAGATTTACTTTAAAGCGCTTTCCAAATTGAACATATCACACATTTTTCTAATTTATAGGAAGAAAATCAACAAATTAACAACAATTTTCAATAATAATCAGATCAAGCTATGCCCCTTTAATTTGTTGGTATTTCTCAATTAAGCACGCCTGCAATATTTTTAAATTAGCCGTTTCATTTTTTTGAATCATTGCCTGATATTCTGGTAAAAAGGCGTGTACGGGTGATAAATGAGCTTCTCCGCAAATATCGATTCCCTCCACCGCTTTTTCATGGACTAACCATTCCAGGTAATGGGTTAATCCATCGAGCTTCATGGTCCCTTGATCCCAATTCGTTATGGCCTCTGTGGTATTTAGAACATCTTTATCGATACTGATATATATATTTTTTGTTTGTATGACTGATAGAATGGACTGGATTGAATATTGGTGTCTGCCCTTAAACGGGAAAAATATGACTCGAGGATTAGTGGAGTAAAAAGTATTGGCTGTAGGGCCGATGATGACGACCTTCTGCAGTAAAGGTATTTCTTTAAGAGCATATGACACCCAAGATCCGCACGAGAGCAAACTTTGCTCTTGACTCTGTTCTTCCCCTAAATCTGGATGATTATCAAATAATAGTAATGTGAAGGGATTGGTAATTTCCTTTAATAATAAAAAGGTGACATAATGGAAGTTTCCACTGCCAATAAAAGTGATCCCCTTCTGATTTCGTTTTTGCAGCCTGTTCTTCAATAATTGTAATGATTCAGCTTCACAATACAAGTTTACGTGTTTCATATTCGTGAAATCAATGTCCTCATGCTTATGGTTTTGGAGCCCCCTTTGCCAAAAATACGTTTCATCAAAATGTAGTATACTCATTCCTTTTTTTAATAACCCCATCATCTTCATCTCCCAAAAAAAGCGTATTTAAAGATTTTAAATAGGTTACTAGTATTTTAATTATAGCACCCAAATGGAAATTATTCCTTGAAACATTTTATAAAAAAAGTCTTGCCGGCTGAATGGCAAGACTTTTTTTAAATAAAAACACGATTTATGATGTTTTATAGAAGCCGTTTACTCTCATGATTCAAAAGCTGTTTAACAGTTCCTTCACCCCATCGATGATATCAAGCGGCATCACGCCATAATGTGAGAGGGACTTCGCCTTCTCTTCACCGGCTCTGGCATGGAAAAAACTTGCGCAGATCATTGCCTTTATTGGTTCTGCCCCTTGTGCCAAGAACGAGGCAGTCAGACCTGTAAGGATATCGCCGCTTCCTCCCTTGCCAAGAGCATCATGTCCGTATGGATTGATATATACCTCCCCTTCAGTGCTGGCTATGATCGAACGATGTCCTTTTAAAAGTAAATGAATATGGTTTTGAATAGCAAACGACTTGGCAATCTCCAGCCGATTGGCCTCAACTTCTTTTACTGAAAGGTTCAATAGCGCTGCCATTTCCCCAGGATGCGGGGTAAAGATTACCTTCCCTTCGAAGCTGCTGAAAAAATCGAGATCGTTTCTTAGCAAATAAAGCGCATCAGCGTCGATGACAATGGTTTGGTCAGTCAGCGCACCGAGCAATTTTCGCAGCCATTCTCTCCCGCACGAAAACCTGCTCATGCCGGGACCAATCGCGATACTATCAAACTGACTCAACAGGGGCATCAACTCTTGCACAGCCACTGCCGCAAAATGGCCGTCTTCATCCGCCAATGGCAAAAATAACGATTCCGGATTTTGTGCGGCTGCCATGGGATAAATAGATTCTGGCAAACCTAATGTCACCAACCCTGCTCCTGAATGAAGTGCCGCTTTAGCTGCAAAAATCGGGGCACCCACAAATTGCCGAGAGCCTCCCAAAATTAATGTGTGCCCAAAGGTCCCTTTATGTCCATTTTGAGGCCTTTTTGGCATAAAGTCCTTTACAAGTGATTCTGTTATGATTTTCGGCATATCCAGCTTTAATTCTGCAGCAGCAGTAGCGGGCACAGAAATATTTGCTGCCTTCCATTCTCCTACATGCATAGGACCATCCTGTAAGAAAAAGCCTTTTTTCGGAAAAACAAAAGTAACCGTCCTGTCGGCCTTAATAGCTTCACCCGCTGCTATACCAGTATCACTGCTAAGCCCTGATGGAATATCAACAGAAATAATGGGTATTCTTCCGCTATAGTCATTGACCATAGATATCACTTGGTCAAGCGGCGGTCTTACCGGCCCATTCACACCAGTCCCTAATATCGCATCTACGATAATGTCCGCCTGATTCAATTCTGCTTGCAGTGAATTTAAATTTTTTCCATTCAAATAAATGATGGGAAGGTTTCTTTTGATATAGGCTTCAAAGTGAATCTTGGCATCCCCCTTGATTCGTTCTGGATCTACTAACAAACATAGAAGAGGATTCCAGCCGATATCAGCCAGTCTTCGGGATATGACAAAACCATCGCCGCCATTATTTCCGCCCCCTGCAAGAATGACCGCCCTTTGTTTAGCATTTGGGGCATTTGCTACCATTTCTTCCACAACTCTTGCACCTGCATTTTCCATTAACACAATGCCAGGCAGTCCGAGAGTGCCCATTGTATATTCATCCATTTGCTGCATATCCTTTTGACCTGCTGCGTACATTGAAATCCCTCCTGTGGCTCATTGTTACTTTTATTATAAGGCAGTCCCGCCAAACATACAGGAAATTGGATACAATAAAAACAGCTCAAGTGAGAAGGACTTCAGATATCACGTTAAGAAGTTCGCAGGATTGTGACAAATTTTTCAGGCTGTATATAGTAAGATAGAATATATTTACACATTTAATATAGTTTTTATCGAAGGGAGTAATGAATTTTGAGTGAACTATTTAAGGCATTAGTGGTGGACAAAACGGACAACAACTTCTCTGTAACTATTAAAAATCTATCTTTTGACGATCTTCCCGCAGGTGATGTTTTAATCAGAACGGCCTATTCAAGCATCAACTACAAGGACGGATTGGCCAGCAGCCCGGATGGAAAAATAGTGCGATCTTATCCGTTTGTTCCCGGGATTGATTTGGCAGGAGTCGTGGTATCCTCCCAAGACCCGCGCTTTCAAGAAGGGGATGAAGTGATCGCCACCTCCTATGAGATTGGCGTGTCTCATTATGGAGGATATAGTGAGTATGCACGGATACCTGGGGATTGGATTGTCCCGTTACCTAGCGGTTTATCATTAAAAGAAGCGATGGCTTATGGAACTGCAGGATTCACCGCTGCCCTTTCAATTCAGCGTTTAGAGGAAAATGGATTAACCCCAGATTTGGGCAAGGTTTTAGTAACGGGAGCAACTGGCGGTGTTGGAAGCCTTGCAGTAGCCATGCTGGCGAAACGAGGATATCATGTAGTGGCAAGTACAGGCAAGGAAGCCGAACATGATTACTTACATAATCTTGGGGCAACAGAAATAATTTCCCGTGAAGAGGTATATAACGGAAAAATCCGAGCCTTGGATAAACAGCTATGGGCCGGAGCAGTGGATCCTGTTGGCGGGGAGTACTTGGCGTCTGTTTTAAGCAAAATTCAATACAACGGGGCGGTCGCTGTGAGCGGATTGACCGCAGGCGGTAATGTGCCGACCACTGTTTTTCCTTTTATCCTAAGAGGCGTCAGCCTGCTTGGAATTGATTCCGTGTATTGCCCAATGGAGGTAAGAAAAGAATTATGGAACCGTATGGCTGCTGACCTCAAACCGTCTGGACTTTTAGAAACGATTTCCCAAGAGGCTACATTAGAGGAACTGCCTGAAACACTTTCTCTTATCTTAAAAGGGCAGGCAAAAGGAAGGTTTGTTGTAACGATTTAATTAATATAACTTGCAATGTTAAAATCCCTCATCAACTGGATTTTCGCAGTTGAATGAGGGATTTTTTTATACGCTTAATGATTGGCACTAGGAAACAAGATAGTAAAAACAGTCCCTTTTCCCGGCTCACTATCCACCATGATAGTTCCTTTCATGGCCTCCACAAGCTGGTACGATATCGTCAAACCGACGCCTGTTCCTTTTTCTTTAGTCGTATAAAAAGGGGTTCCGAGCTTTTTTAATTGGATCGGCGTCATTCCTCTTCCACTGTCCCCTATTTCTATCAACACAAACCCGTTTTTTTGGAATGCATTAACCGTTAGCGTTCCTTCCATATTCATCGCTTCTATTCCGTTTTTCATTATATTGACCAGTACCTGCTTAATTTCACTTTTATTTCCTTTAATAAAAAGGGATTCCTGAATTTTCGTCTGGATCAAGATATTTTGTATATTGGAGTAAGAGGTCATCAAAGCAACCGTCTTATTTACTTCCTCTGAAATATTGATGAACGAAAATTCTTCTATGTTTGGTTTCGCTAAGGACAAATAATCATTAATAATCAATTGGGCATGATTTAATTCACTAATGGCAATTTCGATGTATTCTCTTTGATTTTTTTTCAAATTTTCATCATCGGAAAGCAGCTGCAAAAAACCCCGAACGGAAGTTAAGGGATTCCTGACTTCATGAGCAACGGACGCAGCCAGCTGGCTGACAACATTTAACCTTTCATTTTTTTGCAGCTTCTCACGGTATTCCAGCTGCTGATTGACATTTTCAATAATATACATAACCAGCAGCATGCAGACCCATGTAATGGTATAAAAAAGCAGCATAAATTTGACCTGGCCGCTTTCATTTTGGACGAAGAGAGTGAGCATCACAATAAAGGTGTTGGCCCAAAAGATCAGGCTAATGAATAGGAGCTTATTTTTCTCTTGGTATAATTTTATCTTTTTATTAAAAAGAAGCAGTACCCCACAGGTTAAAGAATAATTAACTAAAACAACAAAAAAACCTTCCCCGCCTATTACAAAACGAATGGCTAATAAAGCAGCGGTAACAATCAACCCCGAAATGGGGCCTCCATAAACAAACGATATGAGAAATGGAATGATGCGGAAATCATAAATATATTCATCTGAAAATTGAATGGGTTTTGCCATGGCGAGAACTAAGATGGATAACAGGATGAAGGTCAGCTTTGAAAGGGGTTTGTTACGGTCGCTTTTTTTCTCAATAAAAAACAAATGGTAGACTACTATTGGAAAAAGGACAATTAATACCTGATAAAACAGGATTTCAATATCAATTGGCATCTAGATAACTCCTCGAATATATTTGCGGATTCTCTATTTAAGAGTATAACAAATAAATTCTATTTAAAGGAATATTTTCTAATTATATCAAAAACGGCACACTTAACTGGATATAAAAAGCATTTGCCAGGTAACTAACAAATGCTTATTCCATTTCGATCTGCAGTTGTTTTTTAAATCCAACCTCATGCAAGGCAAGCTTTAGCGTCCCTTTAAATTCGGCATGCGAGTTTAACCCAATTCCGCGGGAAATGAGGCTTTTTACCAATTCAGCCCGCAATCCAGTTAATATCGGCTTACATCCCATTATGGAAATGCCTTTTATTACCTTAACTAAATCATTTGCTGCTTGCGTGTCTATCGACGCAACACCGGAAAGGTCGATAATTAATGTATGTATATGGTTGGTTTCAATTTCTGCCAGCACCTTATCTTGAATGGTCATAATCCGCCTATCGTCGATAGTGCCAATTAATGGCAAAATGCAGATTTCCTCATTTAGCGGAATAATCGGAACGGACAAATGTTCAACCAGTTTATGCTGCTTCTCCAGCAATTCATCTTTAAACTTAGAATAGCTGATGAAGAAATATGTAAGGAATTGATCCATTAAGTCATTGATGTTTTTCTCCAATGAGAAAAAGCTCAATCTGTCAGCCTGTGTTTGGTTAAGTAAATCATACTGATATAGAAAATTCCACATCGTTCTCCTAATTGCTTTTACCCACTCAAGCTTCAAGGCAAGGGTCAAGGAATGTTTCGCCCAGGCAACGCCCTCCTGCTTGGCAAATGAGATTAAGTCGTGCTCGCGGCCTTCGACGATAAATAATACAAGTTTATGGGCATTGTTTAATAGATTGATATTTCCGATATTTTGAATTTCATCAATTTGATCTTTTACATTGATGGCCTCATCGAGCAGCTTTTCCTCAAAAGCTTTTCGGTTCCCTAAGAAAAAATCTTTAATCGATGATTCTTCAACATATTCCAACGGCAATGCTTTCACCCCATTTGGTTTCAACTGTCCCTGCAGAGGGATATTAATTATGAAAGTGGTTCCATGATTTTCTTTGCTGTCTACCACTATTTTGCCGCCATGTTGATAAATAACAGAAAAAACTTGCATTAGCCCCATGCCAGTCCCCGTTTCCTTTGTCGTAAAAAACGGAGTGCCCAGCATTGAAAGTTTATCCTGAGGTATACCAGCGCCTGTATCTTTTATGGAAACAACGATTTCATCTTGTTCGCATTTATGGGTAAGCGTTAATGTCCCTTTGCCGTCCATCGATTCGATGGCATTTTTGATAAGGTTAAAAAAGGCCTTTTTAAATTGATTCTTTTTTCCAATAATGGAAACATCCATATTTTTAAAATCAGTGATAATCGTAATGTCATAGAGTTTATCTTGAAACAAATTTAGAATCGATTCCAATTCTACGGACAAAAAAATCTTTTGAACTTCTTCATCTTCCAAGTCAGGTTTTGATACCTGAAGTAAATTATTTAACGTAATTAAGGCATTTTCTAATTCTGATTGAGCTATTTCTAAATATTCATGATCATGCTCCTGCTGCAGCAGCTGCAAAAACCCCTTAACGGCTGTCAAAGGGTTTTTCACCTCATGAGCAATACCCGCTGCAATTTGACCAACGGATGCCAATTGATTCAGATGAGCATTGCTTCCAGTTCCTGTTAATTGGTTTTCTTCCAATTTCATAGATTTAGCTCCTTTCTGAAATAATAACAGGATTATTTTTGGATTGTTTAGATTATTTAGAGTTACTAGTTTATTTTATATAAAAAAACTCTGCACGTATATTAAAAAGCAACTAATTTAATTTGGGAAAGTTTTTCAAACTCCACTTCATTATTTATTCTTCCTTTTTAATCGTTGTTCTCCCTGTCCTCATCGATTAGTTCCTTTGAAAACTCGGTTAATATTCGATGCTGATAGCTTTTCGGATGAAATTTTTTATGAGCTTCCATTTTATCCCGGGATTTGATTCGATAACGCATAGCGAAATAAATCAAGGTATAGAACAGAACCATAACCATACCGGCGATTAACCCCGTCCCTTGTCCTGGAATAAACGGCATACTGATAAGGACAATGACCATGCTTACCAGCGCGATCCAAGAAGTGTATGGAAATCCCGGCATTTGGCATATTCCGTCTGGAGGGCAGCCGTCCCTTTTTCGAAAGCGGATATGGCTGGCCATAATCACGGCATAGGTAAAAATTAAAGCAAAACCTCCCGTACTAATTAGCACTAAATAAACTCTTGGAAACAATAGCCCAAAGCCCAGCCCTGCCAGCATCGCCACCCCGGAAAATAAAATCCCCTTGTATGGAACATCACGCCGATCTTTCAGCCAGGAAGGTGCGTGTCCTTCATCCGTAAGCGACCGAATCATCCTTCCAAGCCCAAATATAGCGGCCAGCATGGCAGAAAGAATGGCGGAAATCAACACTAAGTTAATGGCGGCTCCCGCCCAGCCAATGCCCCATCTAGTGAGAGATGCAACCATTGGACTGATATTTTCATTTAGTGATGCTGTAGGTATAAGCGGAAGCAGTACAGCCGCATAGGCAATATATAGTCCTACCAGAGCGAAAACGGTATATCGGATCGCCTTTGGAATGGTATCTGTAGGGTTTTTCGCCTCTGTTGCCGCTAAACCAATTATTTCAAAGCCCGCATAGGCAAAAATCACGAGCAGCATACTTCCTGCAATCCCTGTTATACCTCCCGGCATTAACGGCTCGTTCGCCAGCTCCCCTGCTCCTATTGTCGCAGCATTTGGAAGCACGCCAAAAATTAATGCTATGGCTGTCAGGATAAAAAATATAATCGCAAATATTTTCACCCCTGAAAGAGCACTCTCCAGTTTGCCAAGCTTATCGGCTCCTAAAAGATTTAGCACTGTTACTCCAATGATAATCAAGCTGCCGAGGAGTCCAATGGAAACCCCGGGAAACCATTTCCGGAAAAGTATGGAAATGGCTGTGGCCTCACTTGACATAGACAAAACGATTCCCGTCCAGTAAAGCCAGCCTGTTATGAAGCCCATTCCCTCACCGAGCTCCCGTGAAGCAAACGTACTGAATGATCCAGCAGAAGGATTTGCTACGGTCATCTCAGATAAAGCATATAAAATAAAATACACTAACACTCCTGCTAAAATATAGGAAATGATGATGGAAGGGCCTGCTGCATGAATTGCTACCGACGAGCCTAGGAAAAACGAACCCCCGATGACACTTCCCAATGCCATCATCGTTAATTGCCAAGCGGATAGTCCTTTTTGGTTTGGTTCCATTCTTTTTATTCTCTCCTGCCAAAGTATTTTGTTTCCCTGCTATTATTTACTGAACCATAAAAAATGATTCTGCAGGCATGATGAATAAAAAAAACTGAAGGTTCATTCCTCCAGTTTTTTAGATATTCTATTAATGCAAAGAATGAATTACCCCCGCCATGAGGTGGAAGCTGCTATTTATGCAGTTATAAAAGCGGCAATTTCTTTCTCTGTTAATCTCATTAATGGATTGGTCTTTACGTACCGGTTAATTGTTTCTTCCAAAAGTGAAAGCAAATAGACAAAATCAAACATCGCCGAGTATGCAACCCAGTCTTGTAATTCCGTGGTTTCAAAGACTTCCTGATTGTTCTCCCCGATAAATTGAACCTTTGATTCCGTCTGGGATACTCTCGTAAGGTGGAAACTCTGATGCTTAGGAATCACATGGATGGACTGCGCCCCCGCTTCTACAGCAATTCCTTCCTTCTCTAATAAATCAGCTGCTTGCTTAATATTCATCATCTATCAATCTCCTACGGCTTTTTAATGTAACTATTGTTCAATAAGTTTTCAACTGTTGCAGGTACGTCCTTCCCAAATATATCTTTAATCTTATAATCCGCAAAAAATTGTGTTCCCATTCCCGGTTGGTCAAACCATGGGACAATCGGTCCGGCCTTTGCTTCAAATGGCCTAACCACCTATAATGGCTGCTGAGAGGATTGAATCAAACGATTCTGCCGATTTCTTCAAACGCTTTTCCATTTTTATCCTCCGTAGACTTTTGTCCCTATCGTAACACACCTCCTCCCCTATATTAAGGTAAATATTTACTGTTTAAATAGTACAAAAGTATGTAATTGAAGAATGAAAGACTTCGATTTTCTTTCTAAGCTTTTATCTAATTAAAAAACCCTTAAACACTCGCGTTTAAGGGCTACAACAAACATTCTAATATTAATGAGCTCTCACATATAAATCCCGGGACTTATAACCGGCCCCGAGAATTTTTTTCATCTCATCCCTCCGTTTGACTCTTGTTGCTTCCTGTTTGGCACTATACACATATCGTGCCCAGTCCTTTCGATACCCTTCTGTGAGCGATTGGTAGAATGCCAGCAGGTCTGGCGTGTCTTTTAAATCTTTTTCGACCTCTGGAATTAATTCAATATAATCATCCACGCATTGACTTGCCTTGGCAGCCGTTTGTTTTTTGTTTCTAGTTTCTTCCTTTAGGCCGACAACCGTAAAAATGTCATCTAATCCTACCATGCGGGCAAATTTGATATTGCTTGTGCCCACAAAACCTTCCTCGTTCACGCCTAAGCTTGGAAATAAATCATCACGATGAATAAAAGTTGAATAAACTTTATTTCCTTTTTTCGGATAGGCTACAAACAAATAGCCATTTTTATTCAGATTATTTTTTTCAATGACTTGATTGACGAGAACTTTAAAAGACTCCAAATCAAGCACAAAAGCAAAAATCAGGTCATAAGGAGGATCTGCCAGCTCTGAGTCATATCCCTCCAGCCCAGCCATATAATCTGCACCTTCCGGCAGATTTAATACCGCTGCTTTTGCATACTTTTTTAAATTTAATTTTTCAACAATTGTTTTGGCCATCTTACCACCCATTGCATTTAGTCTGATACTATGAATAGTTTAAGATTTCAATTTATCATTAGCAACTACTAACAGCAAATCCTTCTATTAACGCTCACGGTTTACCATATAGTTCAGTAATTGTTTAAGAAAAACGGTATTCCACGGAATATCCTGGAGAATCTCCGTTGCATGGGCATAATGGTCCCACATAGTTTGCCTGGCACCCTCCACCCCCAGGGCGGACACAAAAGTTGAATTGTTGTTTTGGGCATCCATGCCAACAGGTTTGCCTAATGCTGCCTGCTCTCCTTCTACATCCAGCAGGTCGTCTTTAATTTGAAACGCAATTCCTGCATGAAGGGCAAACCTTCTTAAGGCTTCTATTTCCAATTCACTTGTTTGGGCAAGAATAGCAGGCATAACTAGTGATGCTTCAAAAGCCAATCCTGTTTTATAAAAGGACAGCTTATTTAGCTGGGCCAGCGTCAATGCTTTTCCCTTTGATTCCAAATCCATTGCCTGTCCCATACAAATTTCTCCCGTTACTCTAGCCGAATATTGAATCAGCTGAAGGACGGTTTTGGCATCGAAGCCGTTCAGGGCAGCCTGCTCCTCCGTTGCCTTTTGAGTCAGAAAAAGACCGGTCAGTTCCGCAATAGCCACATTATATACTTGATGCAATGCCGGACGGCCTCGGCGATAGGACGCATTATCCTGAGACGGCAAGTCGTCGAAAATTAAGGAGGCGGTATGCATATATTCCAATGATTTTAATAACGGCACCATTGCCGAAGCCGCTAAACCGTAACCGTCAACACCTGCCACCCAGGTTATTATCGGTCTCAGCCGTTTTCCATCACCATTAAGACTGTAGTTAGCAGCATCTATGATTGGCATTTCCATTAATAGGGACGAATCATGATGGGCAACAGGCAAGATCTTGTTAATTTGATTCCGTATCATCTCAATGGTTTTTAAAAATTCTTCCCTTTCATTCCGCTCATTCTGCAAAACCATGATCATATGGTCCCGAAGCAGCTTATCAAAGAAATCCACATCATCTGCTTTTCGGACCATTTGCTGAACCAGCCGATTTAATGGAGGGATTCCCGAGGCAAAAAGCTCCATTACTTCGTTATATTTTTTGGATTCATGCCGTTCTCTAAATCGTTTTAAACCATTTATGGCACGATCCAAGACTACCTCAAGTGATTTGGCATCAGCATGATACACATCATGAATCAGATGGCAAATAACCGCCCAATATAATTCGAAGGGATTGATAAGATCCGTTCGCTTTTCATGATGCCGGATAAAATAGGTATATGGAGTAACCCTTTCTTCTTCTAAATCCTCAAACATATCGGCAAAGTCATCCGCCAGCTGATTATAAATGCCATAATAAAAAGTATGCTGGTCAAATTCCTCATTCTCAGGAGCACTAATGACGGATCGGACAATCATACGTGAAGAGGATGATTTTAAAATGACCGGTATATAAAGCTGCTCATTCGTATAAGTTTCATTCTCCAGATCCTTTATACGGTCCAATTCCTGAGACTGAAAAAAGACGAAAGCTTGTTCAAAAAACAATTTGCTGTTCTCTTGCTTCTGATGGTCCTTAATATATTCGAACGCCTCGCTAAGTTCGTTATGAATATATCGGATTAGATCTTTGTTTTCCCCTGGCCATTCACCAAGCTTTTGAGCTGATCCTGTTATCAGGGTGGCACGAATCAAATCGGAGTATCGTTTTTTCTCTGCTTTAGACAGTATTTTTGCATCGAGGAGATCATCAATAAAAGGATAGGCCAGTCCATAAGAATAGCCTAGCCGAATGG
The DNA here is from genome assembly GCF_943193175.1 of Neobacillus muris. GTDB lineage: Bacteria > Bacillota > Bacilli > Bacillales > Cytobacillaceae > Neobacillus > Neobacillus muris. The sequence continues at coordinate 9,160 of NZ_CALPDF010000016.1, read as the reverse complement.
CTTCATCAAGGGCCTCGACTCGTTTTTCTGATGAAATGCCTTCTTCCAGCCCATCAAGCACATTCATAACTACTCCAGCAATAATTTTAATAAGCTTACGGATGGCATGCTCTGGATCCATTTCATTCGGGATATATGCTGCAGCTTTTTTTAGTTTATCTATCAGCCAAATAATCGCTGACTCGATCCCTTCCTTCTGTGCCCACCGGTACAATCCCGCGATACTCAACGGATCTGCTGTTTCATGATGATTGATTTTCAAATGTTGTTTCAAGCCCTCCACTGTTGTCCGAATCTTGGTAGAAGTGTCTTTGTGATCCAGTCCTTTTCCCAAGTCCCTTAAAAAGATATAAGAGATGCTCCGCTCCAAGTAAGGATCCAGTTTATTGGTGTAATGGAGCCATTGGATATATTTTTGATAATGCCCTGTTACTGGTTTTCGTTTAGAAAAAAAGCTTCGGAAAGAAAGAGGATATACATGTTGTTTCTTCCATGACAGTAGATCATTTGTTAAGATGGGGACATAATTTTTTTGCGAGACAAGAAGATTAAGTAAATGAAAATAATCTGCTGCATTCTGCTCAGCCAGGCGGTAACATTCCTCGCCATTCTTTCGTAATTTCTCTTCCATACCGTCCATTCCCTCTGCTTAAAGTTCTATAATATTGGAAGTTCATTTGTTCCATCATTATATATATTCTATAAGATTAACATAACACCTATTTTTCTGAAAAACATATTGGAATTGAAAGAATATACTTGCCTAACAACAGCACATGGACTCACGCAATAAAGAATCCATTGGCCGCTTTTTGATTCGATCTATTAAAGATTTTTAATTGGATATCCTTAAGACTTGCATATTATCATGCCACTTCATTAAAATGGTAATAGATGAATATATTGCATTTTTTATGACCCTTGGTTCTATTCAAATATCTTATCAATCATTCTTCTTTAAGTAATCTCTTCTATGAAATACTTCTTTTGCTTAGCTCACATTGCATTTTTAATTTACTTTACCTATGAAACTTCATCATTTTGTCACCTTTTCAAAACAAAAATAGACAAAACTATTCCTATAATAAATTTATTCACATAGTCTAGATTATTTTTAATTATTTCATAATTTAGCATAACCGCTAACTCTTGCAATTATCATTCTAGTTTAAGTTTCTTAAAACTAGATGAATAATTATATACCACTAAATTTATACAAAAGGAGAGATAAAAAAATGGATTCTAAAGTCAATGGTAACATCGAAGGATGCCCGTTTCATCACGGAAGTGCCACTAGTTACAAATCAAGCGGCACGACAAATCGAGACTGGTGGCCCAATGCATTAAACTTGAATATTCTCCGTCAGCATGATAAAAAATCAAACCCTATGGGAGAAGACTTTGATTATGCAGAAGAATTTAACAAGCTGGACTTCGATGCTCTTAAGCAGGATCTTCGCAATTTAATGACAGACAGCCAAGATTGGTGGCCAGCTGACTATGGACATTATGGCCCATTATTTATCCGTATGTCTTGGCACGCTGCAGGTACATACCGTACGGGTGATGGCCGCGGCGGCGGCGGCACTGGCAACCAACGTTTTGCACCGCTGAACAGCTGGCCTGACAACGTCAGCCTTGATAAAGCCCGACGGCTCCTTTGGCCAATTAAACAAAAATATGGCAACAAAATTTCCTGGGCAGACTTGCTCGTCCTCGCAGGTAATGTTGCGATTGAATCCATGGGCGGCAAGACAATAGGTTTTGGTGCAGGACGCCCAGATATTTGGCATCCAGAAGAAGATGTCTATTGGGGCACTGAAAAGGAATGGCTTGATGATAAACGTTACACTGGTGAACGTAATCTAGAGAATCCGCTTGCAGCTGTTCAGATGGGCCTGATCTATGTTAACCCAGAAGGTCCAAATGGCAAGCCAGATCCTATTGCAGCGGCTCGTGACATTCGTGAAACCTTTGGGCGTATGGGGATGAATGATGAAGAAACCGTTGCCCTTATTGCAGGCGGCCATACTTTCGGCAAGGCACATGGCGCAGGAGATGCGGCTAATGTTGGTCCAGAGCCGGAAGCTGCTCCTATTGAAGCACAAGGCCTAGGCTGGCAAAACTCATATGGCAAAGGCAAAGGACGCGACACAATCACAAGCGGTCTTGAGGGGGCTTGGACTCCTAACCCAACACAATGGGATAATGGTTACTTTGATATGTTATTAGGCTATGAATGGTGGCTTACAAAGAGTCCTGCTGGTGCATGGCAGTGGCTTGCTGTAGATCCTGATGAAGAGCATTTGGCACCGGATCCAGAAGATTCATCCATTAAAGTGCCAACGATGATGTTTACGACCGATATCGCCTTGCGTCATGATCCTGCATACGAAAAAATTGCCCGCCGTTTCCATGCGAATCCAGAAGAGTTTGCTGATGTGTTTGCCCGCGCATGGTTCAAGCTTTTACACCGTGACATGGGTCCTAAAGCAAGATATCTTGGCCCAGAAGTTCCAGAACAAGACTTCATCTGGCAGGATCCAGTACCAGCTGGCAATTATGATTTAACAGATGCTGAAATAGCTCAGATTAAAGCCAAGATCTTAGACTCAGGACTTACTGTCAGCAAGCTTGTCACAACTGCTTGGGCTTCTGCCAGCACTTACCGCTGCTCGGATCATCGCGGGGGTGCGAACGGTGCCCGCATCCGTCTTGCACCGCAAAAAGATTGGGAAGTGAATCAGCCGGAACAACTTGCACAAGTGCTTCAGGTGCTAGAAGGCATTCAAAAGGACCTGGATAATAAAGTCAGCTTGGCCGATTTGATCGTGCTAGGCGGTTGTGCCGCCATTGAAAAGGCTGCACAAGATGCAGGCTTTGATGTAACGGTTCCTTTTGCTCCTGGCCGCGGTGATGCTGCACAAGAGGAAACCGATATCGAAAGCTTTGAAGTGCTCGAGCCTATCGCTGACGGTTTCCGCAACTATCAAAAGAAACAGTATAGTGTTAGTCCGGAAGAACTTCTAATAGACAAGGCTCAGCTCTTAAACCTTACGGCACCAGAACTGACTGTTTTGATTGGCGGCATGCGCGTTTTAGGCACAAACTATGGTGGAACTGAGTATGGCGTATTCACTGATCGTGCAGGCACCCTCACGAATGACTTCTTTGTTAACTTGCTTGACATGGGAGTAGAATGGAAGCCTGTTGGAGAAAACCTTTATGAAGGACATGATCGCAAGACAGGTGAAGTCGTGCGAACAGCAACTAGAGTTGACCTAGTGTTCGGTTCAAACTCCATTCTGCGTGCCATTGCCGAAGTTTATGCTCAGGACGATAATAAAGAAAAGTTTGTCCGTGATTTTATTGCTGCTTGGGTCAAGGTAATGAACGCAGATCGTTTCGATCTAAAGGCGCTTAACCTTAAGAAAGCTCAACTAGCAAGCAAGTAATAGGAAAAGGAACCGCCGTCAAAAAAAGACGGCGGTTTTTCCTTTGCCCGCAATGGATTCAGCCAGTCATTGCCATTCACCGCTATATTCATTTTGGTTTAATCCGGTATTCGGATTCATTTTTTTATTGTAGTAATACATAATCAATTGAAAAGCCAAATAAGTAAGCAAAAGAACGCAAATATATACTGACAGGGAATAAATAAGTTTCCAACCCGTGTAATTAAACACATGCAGCTTTACCAATAAAAAATCAGTTCCAACTCCAAGAAACCTCCAAGGGAGGAAATACCCAGCTAATTTCATTCTTTTTATGTTATATCGATCCAATATATAAACAAATAAATAACCAATAGCAGGATAGACACCCTACAATACTACATCAAACATTTCATACTGCTTCATATCATTAAGGTTGTATAAGTTAATGGATTTTGCTGCTATCGTGTGATCCAAAATTTTTGGAAAAGAAATACTTAATAAGACTATAAGTGGAGTCACTTCTTTCGGAAATCGCTTCGGCAAAATTATAAATAACAGCAAATTTAGCAGTCATGCAATACTGATGGTCCACTCATTCACATCAAATTTTCCCGGAAAATAAAGCAGCATATTTTACCTCTCTAATTTTACAAAACCAATTACCTTTAAATTAACAATTAAGATAGATGAAATGGTGTGTGATTAACCAAACCACCAGCCATATAAAGAAAATTTCAAAAAGATGAAGTTTCTTTTTATAACAGCAGAAGAAAATGAAAAGTAAAATGATGATAAAAAGGTATATGGAAAGGATCATAGAATCACACCCGCTGCCAATAGAGTTATGTTCTTTTTCAAGGAGAATGCTAATTCCCCGCATTCATCTGCAAATAACCCTCCTTCTCCAGTTCAAGGTAAAATAAAGTGGTCCGTATTTTAACCCTCCGCCAGCTTTTTGCGGTCAATGGCTAATGGAGGCTGCTCTAACCACTGATTATTAATCATAATATTTATTCCATCTTCGCCATATTTTAAAACCTCTGCCAAAAGACGGGAGTAATCCACTGCCATATCACTTCTTTGACTTTGGGAAACAGCCATGCCATAATTTCCAACTCCAGAATATATCATTAAGTTAAAATGATACATCATTAATTTATCTGAAAAAGGGGATTCGGTTGAATCCGTAACTTCTTGATCAAACGACATAGGTATAGGCAATGAGCTATTAACTAAATAATCACTGAAAACCTTTATATGTTTTAGTGCAATTGCCTTTCCTCTGAGAATATAATCCTTAACCTTAGTTGATTTAGCAATCTGGCTGAATCCTGTTGCAAGGCTTGTACCTAACTGATTGGTTTGAATATTCGCATAGAGATTTGTAATCTCAAGGCCAGTAAGCGGACGCTTGCCTAGACCCTCTAATAAAAATGATTGTTTTTGCACAAACTCAACTTCTTTTGGATATGGAATAGAGGGAGGACGAACTGCCAGCCCCATTTCTAATGATAGCTTTGTCACCTTATTACTTAACTCCATAGAAGCAGTTAAACATTCTGAAGAAAATGAGAGAACATCGGTCCGATATATGTTTGGTAAAACGCTGCTAATAGTAGCTAGTCCACTTTTAGCCATATTTTTTAGATAATAGAGATAAAATTTGTCTGAAAATAGACGGGGTGCTTTTAAATTTACATCCTTTTCTGTAAACCCTATAGGAGCAGGGATCCCCTCTTTTAAAAAGATCCCTTTTATCGTTTCAATATGATGCTGAGCTAAATCCAATGCGAAATTGACCAATGATTTGATCTCGCTATCTTCAATGTTTTCTGCAAAGTATTGTAAAACACAATCTGACATAGTATCTGCAAGATATGAGCTCCATAAATAAGAGATTTCAGTTGCCGTTAACTTTATGTGATTGTGTTGAACTGACATGAAAAACCCTCCTCATTCTTTGTCATATTGGATAATGTGCCCAGAATAGAGGGAAATATATTTTATCAACTGTAATATTCCGTCAAACATTAAAAGGGGGGGCCTATGGTTAAATCACACATAAAAATAGGGCCGTCCATTAAGGAGTCAGACTCCTTAATGGACAGCCCTGCATTATTCTAGCTTATGTCTTATTCAAATAATTGTGGAATTCCACTAATGATTGTATTGATACCCATAAATGCCATGGCAATAACAATAAGAATCCCAAAAATCGTCATCCAAAGCGGGTGTTTATAATCTCCAACAATTTTTTTCTTGTAGGCAGCAATTAATAAAATCGATAAGGAAAGCGGCAGCACTAATCCATTTAAGCAGCCTACTAAGATTAATGTCTTAACCGGTTTTCCTACCAGCACAAACACTAGTGTTGAAACAGCGATAAATCCAACAATAAACCAATTGGAATATTTCTCAACAAATTTACTAAATGAACGGATAAAAGAAACGGAAGTGTAGGCAGCGCCGACAACTGAGGTAATGGCAGCAGCCCACATAACAACCCCAAATATTTTATAGCCGATATCTCCTGCTGCTAATTGGAAAACAGATGCAGGCGGATTATCAGGATTCAGTATGAGTCCTTGGGCAACCACCCCTAACGCAGCAAGGAACAAGAAAATTCTAATAATAGAGGCAATTCCAATCGCACTTACTGCCCCCTTAGTCACTTCAGGCAGCGCCTCTTTTCCTTTGATTCCAGCCTCGATCAGCCTGTGCCCTCCTGCAAATGGAATAAATCCACCTACCGTGCCGCCTACAAGTGTCACGATGGCCAGCATATCTATTTTTTCTGGAACAAAGGTTCTGACAACAGCTTCACCTACAGGCGGCTGTGCAGAGAACATCACATAAATGATTAAAGCAATCATTACAAACCCCATGATTTGTGCAAAACGGTCCATCACCTTCCCTGCCTCACGCACTAAGAAGATTGCAATTCCTAATAAACCGCTGATAAACGCACCAAATTCAGGTGATATCCCAAATAAAACGTTTGTCCCAAGACCGGCACCTGCGATATTGCCAATGTTGAGAGCAAGGCCTCCTAGAACTATTAAGAAAGCTAGTAAATAGCCTAGTCCTGGAAGCACTTCATTGGAAATATCTTGCGCTTTTTTGCCGGCAACCGCTAGGATGCGCCAAATATTAATTTGCACTCCGAAATCGATAATAATCGAAATTAAAATCACAAAGCCAAAGCTAGCCATCATTTGCTCTGTAAAAACTGATGTTTGTGTCAGGAACCCCGGCCCAACAGCAGTTGTAGCCATTAAAAAAGCAGCTCCTAATAGAACACTTCTTGTTGACTCTTTCTTCATATTTCTCCACCTAATTCTCTTTTATTTATTATTTCAACTATATTTGAACAAGTAGAATTCTTAGGGCAGCTAAGTACCTTAAATTCACTGTTGCAGAATATTCGAAATATACTTCAATGACAATAATGGATTTATTATATATTAAATAAGATATTAAATTCAAGTAAATCGGTCGGAATACTCAAAATAATAGATGTTAGAATAACAAACCCCTATGGAATAAAATCGCTGAAAATGTCAGACCAGAAAAAAGTGTGCAAAAAAAGGCCTGGAAATCTGAAAATATATTTTCAGAAAAACCAGACCATCATCGAAACAAGAAAATTAATCCTTGCTGATTATTCTATTTACCAAGGATTATGGCTTTCATGGATTCAGTCTTACCATACACTTTAAATCATCACCATGATACCATTCGATACAATAGCCATTAGGGTCGATATCAGAATAGGAAATAAGCTCCTCAAATGCTTTACTAATCTTTTGAGGGTCATGATTATGATTAAATAAGGTTATGGACCTGTATTTCCCTTTTTCAATAATGAATGATTCGCAATGTAAATTTTCCCCTTTATCGTTTCCCAGCTCTTCCGCCGCTGCTTTGTAAACAATTACGCCTCTTTCTGGCCTGGATATGCCAAAGTATCTTCTCTCTTTTGAAAATGGGAGAATTTCATGAAGTCTCTCATGCGCATCCTGTATGCCGTCCGGAAAAGATTTTGCTGTTATACAAAGCACTTTTATATCTTTTTCAATTAGAATCGTTTCCATATTTTGTGTCACATCCACCTTTATTCATAATGACAATTCCTTAATAACAGTATCCCACTTGAGGCTATTTCGAATTGATTATTTTTACTGGTATCCATATTTCGCTTCTAAAAGCAGGTGAGGCAAAATCTTTGTGTTCGTTCCATAATATTTCAGGTCCCTCTGCTTGTTTATAAGTAGAAGAGGGAAACCATTCTGAACAGATACGTCCCCAAACCTTTTGCAAAGTCTCAGGAAATGGTCCCACTGCCTCAAATACAGCCCATGTTGAGGCAGCAACCTCTAGTTCTTGTAAATTCTCCGGACACTCTTTTGTTGTTGCCGATCCAATATAATGATCGAGTTCCCCTTCAATGTCCTCCATAAGATTTTCCTCCAATGGCACTATTCACGTTTTTAAGCCAATCCACCTTCATCCCTCCTTGGATAGAGGATATCAAAATTAAAAGTACTCCATCCGACATTTCATGCCACATGATGTAGTGTTATTCATTTTATTCTATCTAATCTTAATTAAAGCTCCCGAACAAAGCAAAACCTTATTGTTTTAATTTTTATAAGCTAATTAATAAACTACCAAAATTTGATATCTACTCATTTTTTTAATTACGGTTTAATATTAGTTTCAGAGATTGATGAACAACAAAATTCGACATAGATACAGAGAGTCAAAAATTGTTCTCATTCTTACAACAAAGGCAAACCAGTTGAAAAATTGGGACCGCAAAGTTACAGACCTAACGTAATTGGACTATGGTGGCTGAACTGCTGTGAAGAATGGAGAATTAGACTCGAAATTTGAGTTCGAATTCAAGATTCTTCCAAATCAAACTTTATTTTGGAGGGATTTTTAATGGAGAAAAAACAATTCGTTTCCCTGAATCATTCTAAGGGAGTCAAAAATAATAAATCATTGTTCAAAAAGATAGCCGCTGCTGCTGCTGTATTCGGCATTACTGCAACTGTATTCAGCACGCCATCATTTGCTGCAGAATTGTCGGGTGCAACTGTTGATGGTGGGGATTTAACTGGTGGCGCTATTACATTCGCACCACTTTCTGCAACTCTAACTGGTTCAAAAGTTGTTTCACCTACTGCAAATTGGGGCATATCTGATATTGTTGATGCTCGTGGTACTGGTGAAGGATGGAACCTAACCATGACATTATCTCAATTCAAAGAATTTGACACAGCAGCAAACGATTTTGTATCAGGCGGCAAAACATTGCCTACAGGCTCTCTTAAATTGACAACTGCTCCAACTGTAGCCCAAAAAGATGATACATCATCTCCAGTAGATACTATTACGCCAGTTTCCGCAGAACAGGTATTGGCATTGGATACAGACAGTCCAGTAAAACTGTTATCTGCATCACTTAATGGCGGTATGGGTTCCTACACTGTTTCTGACTTAGGCGTTGAGTTAACAGTCCGAGCGGACGCCTATGCGAAAACGTACAAATCAGAAGCAACTGTTTCTTTAACGACTGCTCCTTAAAAAATGGTTAAATTTCTTTAAGTCCTCCCATACTAAGGGGGACTTTTTCTTATTTGGTAGTGTCAAAAGTTCTATGAAAATTCAATAGGTTGGGTAGGTGCTTTTCCATTTTATTGGTGAAAAGGCCCCGC
>NZ_CALPDF010000015.1 GCF_943193175.1 Neobacillus muris | reverse complement strand
GGCGCCAAAAACCAGAGCCGGAGGCCAAGTTCTGTCGTCATGAAGCGTCCAAGGCGCCAAAAACCAGAGCCGGAGCCCAAGTACTGTCGTCATGAAGCGTCCAAGAGGACAAAAACCAGTGACTAGGTCTCAGCTTTGTCGTCATGAAGCGTCCAAGGCGCCAAAAAACAATGCTGGAGCCCAAGTTCTGTCGTCATGAAGCGTTCAAGAGGACAAAAACCAGTGACTGGGTCTCAGTTTTGTCGTCATGAAGCGTCCAAGGCGCCAAAAACCAGAGCCGGAGCCCGAGTACTGTCGTCATGAAGCGTCCAAGAGGACAAAAACCAGTGACAGGGTCTCAGTTTTGTCGTCATGAAGCGTCCAAGGCGCCAAAAACAGAGCCGGAGCCCAAGTACTGTCGTTATGAAGCGTTCAAGAGGCCAAAAACCAGTGACTGGGTCTCAGTTTTGTCGTCATGAAGCGTCCAAGGCGCCAAAAACCAGAGCCGGAGCCCAAGTACTGTCGTCATGAAGCGTCCAAGGCGCCAAAAAACAATGCTGGAGCCCAAGTTCTGTCGTCATGAAGCGCTCAAGAGGACAAAAACCAGTGACAGGGTCTCAGTTTTGTCGTCATGAAGCGTCCAAGGCGCCAAAAACCAGAGCCGGAGGCCAAGTTCTGTCGTCATGAAGCGTCCAAGGCGCCAAAAACCAGAGCCGGAGCCCAAGTACTGTCGTAATGAAGCGTCCAAGAGGACAAAAACCAGTGACTAGGTCTCAGTTTTGTCGTCATGAAGCGTCCAAGGCGCCAAAAACCAGAGCCGGAGGCCAAGTTTTGTCGTCATGAAATAGTCATGATGACAAAAATCAGGATAAGAGCCCAAATCTTGTCATCATAAGCCTTCCCCAAAAATTTTAAACATGCCAATTTCAAATAATCACATGACATCCAATTAATATGACATTTGTCACCTCATTTTGGTGACATCACTTACTAAAAATGACACTCCCTTCCACAGTACAATAAAGTCAAGAAATCGGGAGGTGTTCCTATCATGAACGAAGTTTTAACAGTAAAAAACGTGACAAAGTCATTTCAACATAAAACCGCAGTCAACAACGTTTCTTTTTCCATAAACAAGGGCGAAGTAACAGCCATCCTGGGACCAAACGGAGCTGGGAAAACTACCACCATCTCCATGATACTCGGCCTGTTGAAACCGACCACAGGAGAAATTCGCTTATTCAACAGGCTTCCTTACGAAAAACAAGTAAGAGAAAAACTCGGCACCATGCTGCAGGAGGTCAGCGTGATGGGGGGCTTAAAGGTGCGGGAGATCCTCGCATTAATTAGAAGCTACTATCCGGACCCCCTTCCAATGGAAGACCTCATCAGACTGACGGGCCTAACCGAACAAGATTTAAAAACCCGGGCAGAAAAACTGTCCGGCGGGCAAAAACGACGTCTCAGTTTTGCCCTGGCACTCGCAGGAAACCCTGAACTCATTATTTTCGATGAACCAACTGTGGGCATGGACATTACCGCTAGAAAAAAGTTTTGGGAAACAGTGCGGCAGCTGGCTTACCAAGGAAAAACCATTATTTTTTCCACTCATTACCTGCAGGAAGCCGATGAAGCGGCAGGACGCATCCTATTGTTCAAGGACGGGGCCATTGTGGCCGACGGAACACCCGAACAAATAAAAGCCAGCATCAACAAATCATCCATTTCGTTTATCACTGATCCAGAAACTTCATTAGAAAAATTGTATCAATATAACGAAATCGACCGGATCTATCGAAAAAATAACCGGGTTTACGCCGAAACAGCCAACACGGACCGGGTACTCGAGTTCATTTTTCAAGAGAAAATCGGAGCACGGGATATACAAATAGAACGCGGCAGGCTGGAGGAAGCATTCGAACAGCTGACTAGCGAAACCAAGGGGGCCATCTAAATGAAAGCATTTCAAGTGCAATGCAAAACAGAGATGATGAGAGTTTTGAGAAACAGATATTTCGTATTTTGGTCATTGGTGATGCCGATTATCTTTTACTATGTGTTTACCAATTTGGTAAATGCTGATGTCCCTGATAAGGCAGAATGGCAGGCCCATTATTTAATGTCAATGACGGTATTTAGTGTCATGGGATCATCGATGATGACACTAGGTATCCGGCTCGTGCAGGAGCGTTCGCAGGGCTGGTCGACGTTCATTCGGACGACGCCATTATCAGATAGTGTTTATTTTGCGGCTCAAATGATCGGCCAAAGTGTCATCCATGTGTTATCGATCACGATTATTTTCGCTGCCGGCGCCATCATCAATGGAGTCTATTTATCTGCCCTTGAGTGGGTGATGAGCGGCTTGTGGATCTTGTTCGGATCACTTCCTTTTCTGGCAGTAGGTACGCTTATTGGCTTAATGAAAAAAGTAGAAACGGCTGCCGGCATCAGCAATGTGGTATACATGGTCCTTGCAGTAACAGGGGGATTATGGATGCCGCTTGATGTGATGCCGAAAATGATGCAAACAATTGCTGAGTGGCTTCCTTCCTACCATTTTGGAAACGGCGCCTGGGAAATTGTCGGCGGCGGGCTGCCAGATTGGAAAAATATTGTTATTTTAATCGCCTATTTGATCCTGTTCATGCTACTATCAAAGTATATTAGAAGAAAACAAGAAGCGGTGTGATGAGGATGAAACAAGCTTTTAGCCTATTTCCGCGCCAATACGGCTTCTTTCCCTATATCTTTCTCATCTATATCGGGTTTCCAATCTATAATTTGACGAAGGAATATGGGATTAAGCAGCTAATGGGCTATGGAATGGTGCTGCTGTTTTTAGTCACGTACCGGCAGCTTTATTTTAGCATGGGGAATAAGAAGTTCGCTTATTGGCTGTCGGTGCAGATGGCGATTGTGTTTATATTTAGTATGTTCTATGACATAAATTATATTTTTCTAGGATTTTTCTCGGCAAATTTCATTGGCTGGTACCAAAATAAGAGGGTATTCTACCGGAGATTGGCTAGTCTAGCAATGATTGTCATTCTCCCATTTGTTTATTATGCGATCCGGGAAGAAACTCCCTTAACACCATCAGAACTGATCTATTTCATTCCATTTTTAATTATCATGCTGATTTCCCCGTTTGGAATCCGTTCCATGAATCGACGAATGGAGCTGGAAAAACAACTCGCCAAGGCGAATAAGCAAATTGAGGAACTGGTGAAACGGGAGGAACGGGTGCGGATTGCCAGGGATTTGCATGATACCCTTGGCCACACATTATCCCTGCTGACACTTAAAAGCCAGCTTGTTCAGCGGCTGCTGCCGGCAGATCCAGACCGGGCCAGGAGTGAGGCTAAGGAAATGGAGATCACCTCCAGGTCGGCATTAAAGCAGGTACGTGAATTGGTTTCTGATATGCGGGCCGCAACCATTGCGGAGGAGCTGCTGCAGATCCAGCAGATTCTGCGGGCTTCCGGTATTACCTACCATTACGATGGGGAAGCCGACTTTTCCAGAATTCCGCCGTTTACGCAAAACATTGTTGGCATGTGTGTCCGGGAGGCGGCAACCAATGTCGTTAAGCACAGCCGGGCCGCCCATTGCCAGGTAACAGCTAAACTATCAACCGAGAAAATGAGCATCATCATAGCGGATGATGGAATGGGGATTCCAAAGGAAAAGCTGTTTGGAAACGGCCTTAACGGCATGAAGGAACGCCTGGCACTTGTGGATGGCTATTTGGCATTATCCAATCAAAATGGAGCTGTTTTAAAAATAACGGTACCAATTATAAAAAGAGGGGAGGAGGCAATATGATCCGGTTGTTTATCGCGGAAGACCAGCGAATGCTGTTAAGTGCGCTTGGCTCTCTATTAGATTTAGAGTCTGATATGAAGGTGATCGGCCAAGCCATAAATGGAGAGGAAGCACTAAATGCTATTGTGGAACTCGAGCCGGACGTATGTCTTATGGATATAGAAATGCCAGTCATGAATGGATTGGAGGTGGCGGAGGAATTGGTGCGCAGGTCCTCACCCGCTAAGGTCATCATCCTTACCACTTTTGCCCGCCCAGGCTATTTCGAACGGGCCGTCAAGGCTGGTGTCCATGGATATCTATTAAAGGATGGGGAAATTGATGAGCTGTCTGATGCCATCCGCAAGGCAGTCGCTGGGAAAAGGGTCTTCAGCCCGGAGTTGACGGTTAACATAATTCGTGAAGAGAACCCGTTGTCCCAAAAAGAGCAGGAAATTTTAAAGCTGGCCGCTTTAGGCAAGACAACAAAAGAAATCACGAAAGAACTCTATTTGTCTTCTGGAACCGTCCGCAACTACATATCGGAGATCATCCATAAGCTCGGAGCCAAAAACCGGACCGAAGCCGCCAGCATTGCCGAGAAAAAAGGCTGGATATAAGCAAATCAAAGTTTAACGATAGAAAAGCGCCATCCCTTTTTGCGGATGGCGCTTACTCGTATTACTTCCAAATTTCCTCGATATCCTTTTTTGCTGCTCCAATTTTGACCGTCATGTACTGCAATGTCTCGTCTCCTGATGCAACATGAAAAATGGGGGTCACCTGCCGCAAATGGTTTTGCTCCATATAATGGAACAACGACGCGTATGCCGCCTCCATGCTTGCTTCCGAGTTCACAAGGTCAACCGTTGAAATCATCGGGCCAATGAAAAAATAACTATGAAAGTCCATGTCCGGTGGAGTTTCCACCCGATCTTGGGCAACGGGCATATAAAATTCAACATTCATCATTTCGTCCATTGGGACATTATGTAAGGAATAAATCAACGGCCCTTTAATCGTTAAGTTTAATGAAAAAATGTCTTGGATAAACTCTGCTAAGTATCGCTCCAAATCCCGATAATAAAAGCGATACTTGCGAGAAATGACATTCGTTAATTTAATTGCGTCATGAGGATTAATCATTAGGATCTAATCCTCCTTTACAATCGCCGCATAGACATCAATGATTCCGTCACCATAAACATCCAAGTAAATGTTAAAAAACGGTTCCTGCAGTTTAACCTGATTGGCCTCAGCGCAAGCATAGAGCAGGGCATATGAGTCATCGATACTTTCGTCAAGATCGGCATGACGGATTAATAGGCCATCATCAAAGGCCAAGCTTTCAGTAAACTGAAAGGGGCTGTCGGCCGCCATTTTTACTGGGGCGTTGACAGGTATATGAAAAGTATATTGTGCCTCTTGGGCCGTCTCATCCAAGCTGCTGACTTGAAAAATAACCGGTCCGGTCCCGTACAGGCCGTTCTCGATCACCGAGTTTCGGAGCTCCGTCGCGGCCTGATGCCATTCGGTAATTTTACAAATGGCGGTATAGCTAATCACATTGTTAAATCTTATTGGACTTCGTTTTATTTTCATAGGCCGCTCCTCCTTTTCCATTCCGTTGTGGCCGTTCGATGATGAAGGAATCAAACCTGCTTTTGCAGTGTGAGAGCAGGTAAAACTCTGGCCAAGCCATGGCTACTCCATACTGAATAATAAAGCAGAAAAACAAGGCAACAAACGGCTCCGCGGACATATAAGAACTGTCATCGGAAAAGATTCTTGGCAAAAACCCTGCCAACATCACAATCCCGAAGAAAAATGGCAAACTGATGTACACCTTTGAATCTGAAAAATTAAATAACCCTTTGCCGCCCCTGCGAAATTCCCCTTGTTGTACCCGTTTCATCACCCTGATGGTTGAAAGAATAATGAATACGATTCCTCCCAAAAATAGGACAAGACCCAGTGCCGCCATATACGGCGCGGCATTTCGGTCATGAAGCAGGAAAAAGTACGCCAGATAGGTTTCTATCGAAAACTTAAACGAAATGATGCAAAGCAAAATCGATTGGAACCTTTGAAACTTATAGCAAAACTTGTCATTTAAAAAGAATAAGGCAAAAAACAAATGGACCACAAATAGGGCCATATCGATCAGGATGACCAAGGATAAAAGGGGGTCAACCGCTCCATCACTGCCTAAGGCCAGTAATGAAAAAGCAATAATCACTAAGCTGAAAACTAAAGTAGCCATAAAAAATAAGGGGATCCGATTGGGCCGAAGCCGGCCAAAAGCAACATCCCTGATAATGGTAAAATCATCCTCACTGCACTTGTTAAGCATCCTGTCACCCTCCAAATAGATTGCCAAGCCCTTTGCCAATGTTATTGACCAGTTTTCCGGCACCTTTTGCGACATCCCCGATTTTCTCTCCAACCGCAGCTGCCCGGTCTCCAATGGCATCGACCGGATTGTCAATCAGGTCATTGACAAAGTCCTTTGTATGGTCGACGACACTCTTTGGCGGCGGGCCCCCGACCTTTGTATTTATGAGAAAGTTAAACGTTGCACCTGCTGCGACCCCAACTACTGTTCCAATGGGTGGCGCGATAAAGGAACCGATGGCTGCGCCTGCTGCCATCGCTCCGGCGCCAGTCGCAACATCGACGCCTGTGTTAACAGTAAAGGTCTTTGTGTTTTCCAGGGAGAAATCCCAATGGCCGTTCGACCTGAAGTTTTCCACAAAGTTATTCCCCACTGTTAATACCGTCCCGGCGGCTCCAAAGAACTTGCCAGTCCGTGAAAGATTTGTAGCCTCTTTCCAGCCGCCAAAGTCCTGCCAAACCTTCATTCCATCCACTAATGAGGGATTGAATCCGTTTTTCATTCTCGTCCAAGCTGATTTATCATAATCCTCGATAAACTGGTTCACGGTAGACAATCTTTCAAACCGGCGCATATTATCATTAATGGTGCCCCGGCCATCCACATAAAGCGGGATTCCACCGCCATTGACCAGCCGTTCTGCGAAACGTCTTCTAAAGGTGCTGCTATCGCCGCCCAATAGGTTCACCAATGAGTCCCGATAGCGGTTGTACTGCCATGAGTTTCCCTGGCCAATTTCACCGCCCAATACTTTGAGATATATTTTTCCATTCCGCTCCACAGTAGTAAACCTTAATCCCTTATAGCGAAGGAGCGTTTCTGACCGGAAAGTCCCTGACAGAAATCCCAGTCCTGAGCCTGCCAGAGCCATCATGAAGAAAGGGTCTTTGGCTAAGGCAAAATCATAGTATCGAAGCATGCTGATTTGCCGGAACCCATATTTCTCCAAGTAATCTTCCACATCAAAGTATTGTCCGCTCTTGCTGCTTACAAATCTTTCAATCTTTTTCAATTGATCCTTCAGTTCTTCCAGGTCATTGCAAAGGCTGCGCAGGCGTGTGTCTGCACTGCTTCGCGAGCGAACTCGGTAGTCGAGCTGGCTGGCCAATTGTGAAAGTTCATTCTCCGCACTAGACAGCTTGGAAATAGTATTGCTGAGTTTGCCATTCGCACTATTGATGACAGATTCATTCAGCTTAATGACCGACACTTGAAGGTCCCCCTTTCTGTATAAGATAACTATTTTGCCTGATTGGCTGCAGCTGCTTCCCGTGCTGCTTTCTCTGCCGCTTCCTTTTCATCCTCTTCCCGCCGGATTGCTTTTGCAGTTGAAATAATGTCTGACTCAATAGAGGAGAGCTGCGGAGCGATTTTTGCCAGCCGGCTTGTGACTTGATCGATAGCAGAATTGAAATATCTCATTTCCTCGGCTTTCCATCCTGAATTTACATTGGTCTTAAAGCCTTCTAAACTGTTTTTTATCGATTGGAGCGTATCTTCATAGTTGCCGATTCTTCTTGCTTTAGCCGTCTCATTTGCAACATCCAGCTTCATACTAATCCCCCTACTTTTATATACATAAACAGAATCGGATTTTTTTCCTTTTTCTATTTTATAATGTAATATTTGTTATTTTTTGATAAAAATCAAAAATGGGAAAATTGTCCTATAAAGAAAGGAATTTATTCCTACAAAAAATGGTGTGGACCAGTGGAATAATGTTAATGATATTTAACTAGTGGTATGTTAAATTATTACTATTACAATCTATTGAATTGTTGGCTTCCATTAAGGAGGTTTAACGATAAAGGGGCTTTAGGTCATGTCAAGAAAATGGAAGTGGATGATTGCCTGTTTCTTATTTTTAGTATTATTGAATGGATTGGGAATTCTGGCCGTCCGTTTGTTAGCAGGATGAGAGGACGTATGACAACAATCTTTTTGCGAGGAGAGGCGTTCATGACAACAAATTTAACTGAACCAGTATCGAAAAAATTGTTCGCAGCTATCCTGATTGTAACATTTGGGGCAGAGATTCTTCTCTATTTAAATCGTTATAGCTATTTGGCCAGCACCCTTTATGACGCTTTGATGGTATCATCATTCTTTGTCGGTTTAAAGCTTCACCGCAGGCTTCAGCCTCAATTGGATGAACCTATGCGAAAGCGTAAGCTGATGCTGCAATTTACAGGTGGGTTTTTGATTTTTTTCCTTGGCAGCTATGCCATCAATATATACTCAAGCTACACCTTTGACGATTTTAGCATAAGTTATGAGCAATATGTAGAGGATTATACTTTTACGCAAACCTCTGGAGACTACGCGGTCGAAGATGAAACGGAACCAACGCCACTTTGGTCGTTTGTCGATCAAGTGGATACTATCGGGGCAGATCTTTACACAGATTCGCTAGCCGGCTTGGAAGAAGTTTGGCGGCTCAGTTATATGATGCTTATCCTTATGCTTTGCAAAAAAATCTTTTCGCGCCAATGGGCGGCCGGGAGCCGAGATTTCTTTGTCATGCTGGCCTTGTTTTGGACGTCGATCTTTTTTGGTGTTGATCATACATTGGATACAGTTGAGCCTTGGCCGGTAAAAATTGGGGCGATTGTGACCTTTGCGGATATGGGTTTTTTGTTTGGAATTATCCTGCTATGGACACGCAGCCTGTGGGTAACAGTCATGATCCATTCGGTTTATGACATAACGGCCACTTTATCGTGGTACTATTTTCAATACGCGGTTGAATTAGTTGCATTATGTGTATTGGTTGTTCACATCATTTTATTTAGTTTGGAAAAATCAAGGCAAAGACGGTTGAAGTGGCAACAGGGAATATTAGATGATGCTGCCATTACAAATGAACAATAATAAAGAGGCTGCCAATGGGGGCAGTCTCTTTTCTGTAGGTCATGGATTCTGTTTGATATTGTAATCGAAGGGCTTCTGGCCGATCCAATATTGGATGGAACCGTCGTCATGAATATGGTATGGAATGTTTTGTTTATTAAATGCTTTCGTTAGACTATCGAGTGCTAGTTCCTGTTTTACTTCTAGCTCAAGTTGGTATCGATTGAGAATGTTTGGATTAACAGTGCCAGTTTCAGATAGGTAGGTTAAAATCATTTGCCGATGTTCCAGCAATGAAAGGAAATCCTGTTGATGGTCTTTAAAACCAACGGGAACTGACAAGTGATTCGCTTGGTCCCATAACATTCGTTGTTCCTTTTTAGCTTGCTGCGCATCTAGTGTGGGATGGCTTAGGCTATTAGCCAGTAGCTTGGCACTCTTTTTGTTATAATCCAACTCCTTGGATAAGTAGGAGCTTATATTTATGCTTGATGGTGCTGTTAGGGACACGGCAAAAAAACAAATAATAAAACTGCCTGTAAGAATGGCAAGGACCCAAATCGGCCATTTTATTTTTGGCTGTGATGAAACCGGGCTGACCGTTCTTGCTTTTTCAAAAAGTATTCTATTCACCTTCAGCTCTTCCAGTTCCTGCTTTACCTTTTGTTGGGCTTCCGTCAACATGATAAGGTCTCCGTTCCAATAATGCATGGGGCCAGTTTCAATTAAGTATTTTAAAAGCAAATGCCGCCCCAATATTTGTAATACCAATGTATCATAATCAGGGAGAGATTTGTAAAAAAATAGTACAATTTGTATTGGCCCCTCTCCTAAAATCAATAGAACTGGGATTGACTTTATTTACCGTTATTTCCCGAGAAATCTTGCTTTTTGTCACTTTAGTGATGATTTTAGACCAGTTGGTCATTTGTTTGGAAGATTATGTAACACAAATTTTACAAAAAGAAAAGAGATTAATCTTTTCGATAGGTATATAGAAATATATAATTGAAGTGCAACAAATCAAAAAATTCGACAATATTCCTAAAGTCTAAATATTATAGATGCTAGATTAACAGGAACTGCCGAAACAGAAAAAGGGGGGGATCTTTTTTTTAGAATTTCTTCCATTTATAGAAAGATGAATGAAAGGGAAGGGTGTATCGGATGAAGAAAAAGAAACAATTAAGTTTTATCAGCAAAATAGCTGCCACGGCTTTGCTGCTCAGTACAATGGTTTCACCAGCCGTTTCAAACAATGTTAAAGCGGAGACTGTCACTGGAACAACGGCCACTCTACGGCTTCTGGAAACAACCGATTTACATTCTAACGTCAGAGCGTATGATTATTACCAAGATACAGCGAATGGAGTTAATTTTGGTTTGGCAAAAACGGCCACATTAATTAACCAAGCTAGATCTGAAGCAACAAACTCGATGCTATTTGACGCAGGGGATTTGATTCAGGGGAACCCGCTGGCAGATTATGTTGCCAAAGTTCAACCATTAGGCGCAGATGATACCCATCCAATTATTAGAGCGATGAATTACTTAGACTATGACGCGGGAATCGTTGGAAACCATGAATTTAATTATGGTTTGGACTATCTAAAACAAGTTACAGATAAAGCTGATTTCCCTATTGTCAATGCCAATATCTATAAAGATGACGGGGATAATAATCCTGATAATGATGTAAACTATTTCACTCCATATGAAATTCTTAATAAAGAAATCACCGACGCTTCAGGCAACAAAAGTACAGTGAAAGTGGGAGTTGTAGGATTTGCCCCGCCGCAAATCTTGAACTGGGACCGCGATAACCTTTTAGGGAAAGTTATTGTAAAAGATATCGTAAAAACAGCTGAAAAATATGTTCAAGAGATGAGAGATAAGGGGGCAGAAGTGATTGTCGCCATCGCCCATTCCGGCTGTGATGTCACTAATGATGGCCAGGAAGAGGCAGAAAATGCTGTTTATTCATTAAGTAAAGTTGCTGGAATTGATGCCCTTCTGTTTGGACATGCCCATGTTAACTTCCCAGGTGATGCCTCATTTACAGGCAAACCTGGTATGGATAACGAAAATGGACATATTAACAGCACGCCTGCAGTGGAGGCCGGTTATTGGGGCAACAACCTTGGAGTGCTTGATTTGGCTCTTGTTCAGCAGGATGGGAAATGGACGGTGGATAAAGCTGCCTCTAAATCCGTAAACCGCCCAGTTGCTGCCGATACAGTTGAGGATCCAGCCATTGTTGCGGATGTTGAGCCTGAGCATGAGGGCACTCTAGCCTATGTGCGTGGAACAATCGGGAAAACTTCTGCCCCATTGTACAGCTATTTTGCACAAGTCCAAGATGACCCTACCATTCAAATTGTTAACAATGCGCAGACTTCTTATGTGAAAAAATGGATTGATGAAAAGCTTCCAGAGTATAAGGATGTTCCGGTCTTATCAGCTGGCGCCCCATTTAAAGCAGGCGGAAGAAGCGGCCCAAGCTATTATACGAACATTGCTGCCGGGGATCTTTCAATTAAGAGTGCAAATGACTTATATTTGTATCCGAATACCCTTAAAGCGGTCGAAATGACTGGGGCTCAGGTAAGAGAATGGCTGGAAATGTCGGCTGGGCAGTTCAAAACTGTCAATCCTGACGATGTACAGCCGCAAAATATTATTGAGGAAGCATTCCCATCCTATAACTATGATGTAATTGATGGGGTTAACTATCAAATCGATATTACCAAGAAGCCGAGGTATGCTTCAAATGGGGATTTATTGAACCCAGACTCTCACCGGATTGTAGATTTAAAGATGCCTGATGGAACACCGGTAAGGGATGACCAAAAGTTCGTTGTGGCTACCAATAATTACCGTGCAGGCGGAGGCGGCAACTTCCCAGGCCTTAAAGGCGGGGGTGCAAAAGTCGTGATCAATTCACCTGATGAAAGCCGTCAAGTGCTGATCAACTATATCCAGCAGCAAGGAGTCGTGAATCCAAGTGCAGATAATAACTGGTCAATAGCTCCTGTCAATGATACGGTCCAGTTAACCTTTAGATCTGCCCCTGAGGCAAAGGTATATGCCGACCAGTCTGAAAATATCAGTGCTCTTACAACTGAAACGGACAGTTCCGGCACTTGGGGTGTCTATACCTTTAAGAACAAAGTACATGTTCAATTGCTAGGCATAAATGACCTACATGGACAATTAGATTACACAACAAAAGTCAGTGGCAAAGATGTTGGCGGAATCGAGTACTTGGCAGCATACTTAAAACAAAGAGAAGCTACGAATCCAAATACCATTATGCTTCAAGCAGGGGATGCCGTTGGGGCCAGCCGTCCGGTATCTGCTTTATTGCAGGATGAGCCGACTATTCGTTTCCTCAATGAAATTGGCTTTGATATTGGCACAATCGGCAACCATGAATTTGACGAAGGTGTTGCTGAAATGCTGCGCCTGATCAATGGCGGACCGCATAATGCGACAGTTGAAAAATATGGCACCTTTGAAGGGGCTGATTTCCCTTATGTTGCGGCAAATGTGGTCTACGAAAATACGGGGAAAACAATTCTTGACCCATATGTCATTAAAGAAATTGATGGAGTAAAAATTGGCTTTATCGGGGTAGTAACCACGGAAACACCAAGTATCGTTACTGCCAGCGGAACAAAAGGTGTCAAATTCACAGATGAAGTAGACGCCATCAATAAATATACAGCAGAGTTAAAAGCGCAGGGTGTTGAGTCTATTGTTGTCCTTGCACATGATCCTGGAACTTCTGCTGCTGATGGTTCTAATCCAACAGGCAGAGTAGTGGATATTGCAAATGCGGTTGATGATGAGGTAGACGTAATTTTTGGGGCACATGACCACAAGTACTTAAATTCGACTGTAGACGGAAAATTGCTTGTACAATCTTATTCATATGGTACAGCATTCTCTGATGTTGACTTAGTAATTGATCCAGTCTCAAAGGATATCGTGGCTAAGAAGGCTGAGGTTGTATCCACGTTCCATGATGGCATTACACCTGATGCCCAAATTAAAGCTGAACTTGCTCAGTACCAGGCGGACATTGCGCCGATTACAGAACAAGTGGTGGGTGAAGCATCTGCTGATATTACCCGTACAGCTAATAAAGCAGGCGAGACGGCTCTTGGAAACCTGATTGCCGACGGCATGCGCGCGGCTACTGATACAGACTTTGCCTTCATGAACATTGGCGGTATCCGCAACGATCTGAATAAAGGCCCAATTACATGGGGCGAATTATTTGCCATCCAGCCATTTGGTAATGATATTGTGACCATGACACTGACGGGCGAGCAAGTAAGAACTTTGTTAAATCAGCAGTTCCAAGAAACCCAAAATCGGATTATGCAAATTTCCGGCCTCCGTTATACTTGGTCAGAAAAATTGCCTAACGGTGAAAAGGTACTGGACATTTTCCTTCCAAATGGCAAGAAAATTGATCCAAAAGCTGAATATACGGTGACTGTTAATAACTTTATGGCTGATGGCGGTGATGGTTTCACCATCCTGAAATCTGGCACAAATCGTGAAACTTGGATGTCGGACTTAGATGCATCTGTTGAGTATGTAAAAGCGCAAAAACAGCCAATTTCTGCTCAAATTGAGGGAAGAATTCAGCTTGCTGATGCAGCAACTCCAGACAATCCTGAAGCTCCAGGGGATACGATTGACCCAACTGATAATGGAACCGCAAAAGGGGAGCCATCCAATGTTTCCGGCAATAATCTGCCTTCCACAGCGACAAATAGTTACAACTATTTAGTGATTGGACTCATTGTCCTGCTAGCTGGAGTGGTTTCACTTATTTTTAGAAAACGCAGGTTAAATGCTTAGTTAAAATAAGTTTAAAAAAACAGCTGATCTTGAGGGCATATAAATTGCTTTTAGGTCAGCTGTTTTCCATTGATAGCTATTATTGAAATAAAAAGGGTTAATCCTTTTCATTCACAAATTAATATTAAGTAGAATAAATTTATAGTAAAATAAGAAGCAGTAGGATTCGAAGTGCAAAGCCATGAACATAATAAATAAAAATAAAGATCTTTTTACATAGGAAAGTAAAAAGGGAAAAAGGGTGAAGATGGAATGAAAAAAGTAAGAAAGGCAATTATTCCAGCAGCTGGTCTTGGTACACGATTCTTGCCAGCAACAAAAGCCATGCCAAAAGAAATGCTGCCAATTGTTGATAAACCTACGATCCAATACATAGTAGAAGAAGCCGTGGAATCGGGAATAGAAGATATAATCATTGTGACAGGTAAAGGAAAAAGAGCGATTGAGGACCACTTTGACTATGCCTATGAACTGGAACAAAATCTTTTAGATAAAAAGAAATTTGATTTATTGGAAAAAGTTCAGGAGCCCTCCAAGATGGCCGATATTCATTATATCAGGCAAAAGGAACCAAAAGGATTAGGGCATGCTGTTTGGTGTGCAAGGAATTTTATTGGAAATGAACCGTTTGCGGTTTTACTTGGTGATGATATTGTCCAGGCAGAAACTCCGTGTTTAAAACAGCTGATCGATGTTTATGACAGAACTCATTCTTCTGTAATTGGTGTGAAGCGGGTACCGGACGAAGAAACAAACAGATACGGAATTATTGATCCAATTGGCCAAAATGGCCGGTCTTATCAAGTTCGTAATTTTGTTGAGAAGCCTCAATTAGGTACAGCACCCTCCGATTTGGCGATTATCGGAAGATACGTTTTCACTCCGGAAATTTTTATGTTTTTAGAGAAGCAGCAAGTAGGAGCAGGCGGTGAGATTCAGTTAACCGACGCTATACAGAATTTAAACCAAATTCAACGTGTTTTTGCTTATGAATTTGAGGGCAAAAGATACGATGTGGGTGAAAAGCTAGGGTTTATTGAAACCACAATTGAATTTGCACTTGAGAACGAGGAATTAAGAGAGGAATTATTAAAATTCATGGCACAAAAAATTGAGGAATATTAACATGTAACTGCTGATCTCCAAAATAACACTCTTGCAGTAGAAATCATTGTTAGTGTAAATTAGAATAGCAAAAAAATTTATTAGGCATTTGGTGCAGATTCAATTCTGCGAGCCAAACATAGACAATATTTGTTACATCTGCAGCTGACATTCGGCAAACTTGAGCCGAAAAAAAGCTAAGCTGTTAAAAAAAGTGCTTTTATTGGTTACGAAAATTGAGGTGTCTCGAATCAATTCGGGACACCTTTACTATGGTCCATGATTCATTTAGCCTTGGAATATCGTAATAGTATTTGATTAAAATAATATGTAAATAATTTGTATAATTATAAGTTGCAAAGGAGGAGAGAAAATGGAATTCCTAAAAATTAAATCTCTAATCAAATGGAAGTACTTTCCATTTGTTATTTTAGGCATTGGAATGTTTATCATACATACATGCATTAATCTAGGCTGGGGGGACGATAAAGAAATGTTCTATCCCATTCTCCAAGAGGGAAATTCAAATATGATTTCATTTTTAAATGATCGATATCACAGTTGGTCATCAAGAATTTTCATAGAAGCTTTACTTGTTATATTGGTACATCTAGAACCATTATGGCGTATCCTTGATACAGCTATAATCATTCTAGGTGCCGTAAGTATATCCAAATTGGTGCCTTCTCATCATGAAAGAGCCACTAATTGGATCATTATAGGTTTGCTATTTATGTATCCTTTTACACATATGGGGTCTGCAGGTTGGATGGCAACTACTTTAAATTACCTTTGGCCATTATCTTTTGGTTTAATAGCTATGATCCCTATTAAGAAAACTTTGTTTAATGAAAAAATATTTTGGTATGAGTATTTACTCTATATTCCAGCATTGATTTTTTCTGCTAACCAGGAACAAATGTCTGCCATACTTTTTGCTGTTTATCTGATGGTATCAATTTATTTATTTTTCAACAAAAAAATGAACGGATTTTTATTCATACAAACAATAATATGTTTAATGAGTATTCTATTCATTTTAACAACACCGGGTAATGAAATAAGAAAAATCAGTGAAGTAGGAAGATGGTTTCCTGATTATAATAACATTTCATTCATAAGAAAAATCGAGATGGGATTCTCCTCTTCTTGGTTTGAATTTGTAATGAAGCCCAATGTTATCTTTATAGTTTTTAGTTTATTATTAATGATAGGTATGATGACTACTCAAAAGAATAAAACATATCAATGGATTGCTTTCGTTCCAATAACTTCTAGCCTGATTTTTGGTTTGCTTAGTCCTGTTTTAGGAGGGCTATTTCCAGGGTTTTTTGAGATTAAGAATTCTATGACTCAGTATGGAACAGGTGTGAATTTTGTTTCTATTATAAGCTGGATCCCTGATATTATTTTAAGTTTAGTTTTTTTATCAATATTAGTTTCATTATTCTTGGTTTTTTCCGATAAAAAATATTCTATTGTAACTATTTTTATTATTTTACTTGGATTTGGATCTAGGTTGTTAATGGCATTTTCACCAACAATTTGGGCTTCAGTAGAAAGAACATTTATATTTATGTACTTTGCATTCCTAATTTGCTCGGTATTCTTATATGTGGAAATCGTTAAGGTGAGATTAAATAAATATGGTACTATTATAAAAATAATTCTACTTATTTTGGCATTATTATCATTTTTAAATACTTTGTACACACTGGAATAATGGGATATTTTATGAAAAAATTGGTGATAGGATCCCAATTTTTTTTACTTCTGAGTTTATGGCCAATTAAGTGTGAGACATTTCATAAGCACTTCGTTTGTGGTTACATCTATGCTATAATACCATTTGTTTAATAAGGGGAATGTATTTCAGTACCTGTTAAATAACATGGCTTAGAATATCACACTAAGATTCAATGGAGAGAAGAACTTAATGAATCCTACAATAAGTATTATAGTCCCTGTATATAATGTTGAAAATTTCATTCAACCCTGCATTGAAAGTATATTAAATCAAACTTTTACAGATTTTGAAATTATATTAGTCAATGACGGTTCAACTGACCGCAGTGGTTTTATTTGTGATGAATTTGCTAAAAAGGATAAAAGAATTTTTGTTATTCATAAAGAAAATGGCGGGCAATCATCGGCTAGAAATAAGGGAATTGAGGCAGCAAAGGGTCATTATATTGGGTTTGTTGATAGTGATGACTGGATTCACCAAGATATGTATAACACATTGTATACAAAAGCTATTGAAACAGATGCTGAGATTACAGCATGCAATTTAATGCAATTTAGCAAAGATTCTACAGGCCATTTATATAGTAATAACACCACTGATGAATTGTTTGACAGAAATTCTGCCATGCATGAACTATACTTAAATGAAAGACTTACATTTAGCCCCTGTAATAAATTATATAGGAAGGAATTATTTAAAGGAATTCGATTTAAAGAAGGGTATATCCTTGAAGACATGGATTTTGCCTATAGAATTATTCATCAGGCCAATCGCATCTATTACACAGGCCAGGCATTCTATTATTACCGATATAATGACCAAAGTACGATGCGAAAAGACTTTTCCAAAAAGCGGTTGGATGAGTATGAAGTTAGAGAAAATATGTATTTATTCTATCTTGAAAACTATCCAAGCATAGCAAATGAAGTATATGCGGAATGGTTTTTAACTGGTCTGATGTTATATATCAATATGGACAAATATTTCAAAGATGAAAAGAACCAATATAATTATTTAATTGATGTAGACCGGAGCAAATTAAAACCATTACTATTTAAAGATGGATATAATCGAAAGAAGAAAATACTTTTAACGATGGCGGTTATTTCACCTAAAATCTTGGTGAATTTTTATCGCTTATATTGGGATAAAATTAAGAAAGACCTATAGAGCAGTGAACTATGGAACAATCTGGAGTTGAAAAAATGATTGCCTTTGTTATCTTAAATTACAACACATGGGAAATGACGTTCCGTTGTGTGGATTCCATTTTTGAAACGTGTAAGCAAAATTATACCATTTATATTGTTGATAATGGTTCACCTAATGATTCCTTTGAAAGACTTAATGAACAATATCATGAAAATAAAAATGTAGTACTGATCCAGTCCGAAAATTTAGGGTATGCCAGGGGGAATAATACTGGTATTAAGGCTGCTATGAATGACGGCCATAACATCATTGCCATTACCAATAACGATGTAATTTTTTTAGATGAGAGCATAGAACGCATGTATACTTTTTTAAATGAACATGAGGATGCTTCCGTTGCAGCCCCATACATTTTGTCGCCAGAAGGTGATCTGCAAAATCTGCCAACCTTAAAGCCAATAAAAACTTCGGATTATTTTTTATATAATACGAAGCTAAGCAATTTTGCCTCCTCAAAGGCAAAAATGAACTATGAGCAGGAATATTACCTGCAAGCCGCTTCCATTAAAGATGTCCCGATCCCTATATATAAATTTTCCGGCTGCTGTTTTATGGCAACGAGAGAGATGTGGGAAAAAGTAGGCTTTTTTGATGAAAATACGTTTTTATATTACGAAGAAGATATTCTATCCAATAAAATGCATACGGCAGGGTGCAAAGCTTACTATTTGCCAAATGCTAAGATTGTACATCATCATGGGCTGACAACTGGTAAGGATAATTTATTTGTTGATACTGAGATGGTGAAAAGTGAATTGTATTTCCTATCTAAATATCATCAATTGAATTTCCTAGGGCTGTTTTTTATTTATATGGACCGTGCGATCACCCCGATTATGAAAAAAATCAGAAAGCGCTATAATCTCACAGGAAAAGACTATTTGGCTTATCTAAGAAAGACGTGGCTGCATTTTATTAAATGCACGTAGATTCGGTGTATAGATGCTGCTATAAAAAGAAAAAATGTTGTAATGATGAGGGATGAATGTTGAATAATAAGGCAATTACTTTTATTAAAAACTTTTCATACACCCTGTCATCCAATCTCATATCATTAATCATTTCAACCGTATTAATTTTAATTGTACCAAAGTTGATTGGTGTAGAAGATTATGGCTATTGGCAGTTATATCTTTTTTATTCATCCTATGTGGGTTTTTTGCACTTTGGGTGGAATGACGGGATATACTTGAGATACGGTGGAAAAGAATATAAGGACTTAAATAAAGAGTTATTTTTCTCGCAGTTTTGGATGCTGGTCATCTTTCAGGTGATCATTGGTGCGGTTATCATAGGAATATCAACTATTTTTAGTTCGGATGCTAATCGTTTATTCATTTTTAACATTACTGCATTGTGTATGTTAATTGTTAATGTGAGGCTCATGCTTCTTTTTGTTTTAGAGGGAACTAACCGGATTAAAGAGTACGCTCAAATAACATTATGGGAACGAGTTATTTACTGTGTTTTAATCTTGTGCTTTTTATTAATCGGCATCAGAGAATTCAAGTTATTAATTATTGCTGATATAATTGGTAAATTCGCGACCCTTTTGTACGCTGCATACTGCTGTAAAGAGATGGTTTTTAAAAAAATATCTGTGTTCTATTTTAATATTAAAGAAATGTTAAACAATATTAGTGTAGGGATCAAATTGATGTTTGCTAATATTGCTAGCATGTTTATTATTGGAGTTGTTCGTTTTGGGATTGAACGGACATGGGACGTTGCAACATTTGGAAAAGTCTCGTTAGTCTTGAGTGTTTCAAGTCTGATGATGGTATTTATCAATGCGGTTGGTATTGTTATGTTCCCGGTCTTAAGGCGGACAAGCGAAGAAAAGCTGCCAACTATTTTTACTGCGATGAGGATCTTTCTGATGGTCCCTTTACTGGGCCTGCTTGTCGTTTACTACCCTTTAT
Organism: Neobacillus muris; assembly: GCF_943193175.1. GTDB lineage: Bacteria > Bacillota > Bacilli > Bacillales > Cytobacillaceae > Neobacillus > Neobacillus muris. The sequence continues at coordinate 66,293 of NZ_CALPDF010000015.1, read as the reverse complement.
CAGTTATTTTACCAGCTTGGCTGCCACAATATAAGGAAGGGCTCATGTTCATGGCGCTATTATTTCCAATGTGTATTTATGAAGGAAAAATGGCGTTGCTAATAAACACCTATCTCAAAACATTGCGAAAAGAAAAGTTAATGCTTGGCATTAATGTAGCATCGGTCGTTTTGAGCATCATTCTTACACTGCTGTTCACCTTGGCCTTTAAGAATCTTTCCTTAGCAATTGTATCGATTGTGGCTCTATTAGCTTTCCGCAGTGCTTTGGCGGAGTTCTATTTATCAAAATTCCTTCAGGTATCTGTGTTTAAAGACACGTTTCTTGAAATGGCCATGACGGTTATTTTTATTTTCGCTGGCTGGTTTATGGCATCTTGGATGGGGCTAATGGTTTATCTTGCTGGTTACGGTTTGTATTTATTCTTCCAGAGAAAAGCCATTAAAGCATCGTTAATATTGGTAAAACAAATGACAAGAGGATAAATTTTAATGGGCATCGGAAAAACGATGCCTATTCGTAATATACATATTAGATTTACCTTAAATGAACGGGGGATTTGATGCGTAAGTTATTTTTTCAAAAGAAGTTTTATTTCCTATCTTTTTTAGTCCCTTTTTTTATTTTAGGATCAGTTTTTGCTGCTTGGAGAGTATACCCATTTGGGGAACGCTCTATCTTGATGGGAGATGAATACACCCAATATATACAATTTTATAACTATTTGTATGATGTATTAAAAGGCGATGGAAGTCTGCTTTATACATGGGAAGCTGGAATGGGATTGAATTTTTGGAGCACATTCGCTTATTACTTATCCAGCCCCATATCGTTCGTCATCCTTATCTTTGACAAAGCTCATCTGCCAGAGGCCTTTGTTTTAATGATTCTTATTAAGATTGGTTTATCTGGTTTATTCATGTTTTGTTTTCTCTCGGAAATTGGCAATGCAGAAAAAATGACGAGCCTCACATTTTCAACTGTTTACTCCTTGATTTCGTTTGCTATTGGCTACTTTTTTAATAGTATGTGGCTGGATAGTATTTATTTGCTTCCACTAGTTTTATTGGCGGTCGAAAATCTGTTTAAGAGTAGATATGTATTGTTAATTATTAGTTTATCAATTCTGTTTATATCTAATTTTTACATGGCTTATATTGCGGGTATATTTACCTTTCTCTACTTTCTTTATCGAGGCTTGTCTGCTTCCAAATTGAACATGAAAGACATTTGTATCAAATTTGCTTATTTTATGTTTTGCACAATTCTTGCCGGTGGTATATCGGCATTTATTACTGTTCCCACCTATTTTGCGTTAAAAAGCAACAGTTATCAGCATATTGAAATCAAAAATATGTTAGATCCTGCTTTTGGTTTCTTTGAATTTTTACCAAAGCTTTATAGCAGCAGCCAGCATCTTTTTGATTTGCCTAATGTATTCAGCGGTTTATTAGTACTTTTGTTTGCCCCATTATTTTTTTTGAACGGTAATATCAGAAGCAGAGAAAAACTATTGTCATTTGCATTCTTAATTATCTTATGGCTCAGCTTGCAGATTAAAGGCTTAAGTTTTGTTTGGCATGCTTTTTCCCAGCCTTCCGGATACGATTACCGATTTGCTTTTGTCCTTTCCTTTACCTTAATAATGATTGCATATAAATCATATGCTGAGTTTAAAAAAGATAATGTGCCATCACTTTTTAAGGTCTATTTAGTTCATGTTTTTTTGTTAATGCTGTTAACCAAAATGGAACCGGAGTTAATGTCAATAAAAAAGGCCCTTATGAATATGGCTTTTCTAACTATTTTTAGTGTGCTTTTGTATGGAAAAGCCGTACTCAACCGCCATCGAAAATGGATTTCCGGTGTGATCATCCTTTTTGTTTGTTTAGATATGGGGGTTAATGCCTATCAGCATATTAAAACGCTTAATAGCAGTCCTGGATATAGTATCACACGTGCCCAATACAATATGGCAAGTCCTGCATTCGAGAATTTGGCAAATGACCTAAGGAAAGAAGATAAGGGCTTTTATCGAACGAATTCAGCTATTGGATTAACTCCCAATGATTCGATCCGCTACGGGTATAAGGGAATGACTAATTTTAATACACTGGCAAATGGGACATTGCACGCATTTATGCAGGAAATTGGATATAGTTCGACACTGGGATCGCGGTCCTTGGCCCAAAATCAAGGTTTACTTTCTTCAGATGCCTTATTTGCATTTAAATATATGATTTCAGATAAAGAAATAAATAAATATGGTTACGACAAATTAAAGTGCTATGAGGATGTTTGTTTGTATCACAATAAGAATTTTCTTCCGATTGGCTTTATGCTGGATGAGAAACAGGTTCAGTTTAATACTGAGGAGGATAATCCATTCGAGAAACAAAATACTCTATTGGGTAATGGAAAGTATTTTACACCTATTCCTGAAAGTTCTATTCAGTTAAACAATCTGGATGTGACAAAGGTCGCAAACGTTCAATATATTCGAAAAAAAGATCCAAGTCAAGAAGGTTCTATTGAGATCACTTTTAAGGTTTCTGGCAAAAAACAGCTGTATACATTGCTGGCTGCCGGGAAAGGCTTCGCGGGATATAATGAAACAAGGATTTTTGTAAATGATAAGCCACTAGGAGTTTATCCAACGTTTCATAATGACCGGGTATTGGATCTAGGGGCATACAACCAGCAGATGGTAACGATTAGGATTGAGTTTTTAGTGCCTAAAACACAATTAACCCAAAACCTGTTTTACCAACTAGATATTCCAAGCTTTGAAAAGAGGATAAATCAACTCAGAACAGAAACCATTCAGCTACAAAGCTGGACAAACACATCAATCAAGGGACAAATAACCGCAAAGAATTCAAATGCTATGTTTTTTTCAATTCCTTACGATGAAGGCTGGACAGCTTTAGTGGATAACAAAAAAGTACCTGTAAAAAGGCTGGGCGGATTTATTGGCCTTGATGTAAATAAAGGTGTACATTCGATTGAATTGGTTTACCTGCCAAAAGGGTTTAAAGTAGGAATGGTTACAAGTGCATCCAGTATGTTAATATTGATTTTGCTGGTTTATGTAAAAAGAAGGAAGCGTGTAAATGACAAAGAATTATAACCAATTGGAGATGTAAGATGAAAAATATAAAAGAAATGATTAGTTATATTATTTTTGGTGTCCTTACTACCCTTGTTAATATAGTTTGTTATGCTGTACTGGCCAAATTTTTTAATATCGACTATAAAATTGCTACTTCCATTGCATGGTTAATTTCAGTTATCTTTGCTTTTGTGACCAATAAGATTTTTGTATTTAACAGCAAAGATATGGGGTTTAAAGTTCTTGTAAAGGAGTTATTGTCCTTCCTCTTTTTTAGACTATTATCATACGGCATCGATTTGGGAATGATGATTGTACTTGTAGAATGGATTGCGATGGATGATATGTTAGCCAAAATTTTGGCAAATATTGTTGTCGTGATTATAAACTTCTTTGCAAGTAAATTTTTAATATTTAAATCAGTTCAGCAAAGTAAATAGCCAAGAATATGCGCCCCGTCATGAAGACGGGGCTATTTTTGTGCCATAGTTGACATTTTTAATGGAATAATAGGAAATTTGTTTCCATAAAAAAATGTCGTTTAAAATTGTCGAATATATAATTGTTTGATATTATTAATCTGTTAAATATAAAAGTAGAGAGGTGAAAACTATCAAAACTAGGACAATTAAATATTTATTATTTGCAGCACTTTTTACTATATTAATAGTGTTTAATAATAGTAAAGTGTTTGCGGATGATACAGTTCTGTCTCCTAGAGGGTATATTGATTCTCCTTTGAACGGATTAACTATTAAAGGGGAAATTACTGTTAACGGATGGGTTTTAGATGCCTCTGGGGTGTCAAAGGTTGAAGTATTAGTCGATGGAAACAGCATGGGCGAAGCTCAATATGGAAGTCCGCGTACTGATGTTTATAATGCTTTTCCAGAATATCAAAATCCAAACTCTGGATATACATTCACCTTGAATACAAAGAACCTATCTAATGGACAACATACCCTGGCCATTAAAGAATCCGGGAATAATGGGTCTGCTAATATTCTCCAGTCAGTAACAGTGAATGTACAGAATCTCCAGGCAAAAGGATATATTGATGCACCACTTTATGGTTCTGTTGTTAAAGGGGACATAGACGTAAGCGGCTGGTTTTTAGATGCCAGCGGGGTCTCCAAAATTGAAGTGCTGGTGGATGGAATATTCAGGGGAGAAGCGCAGACTGGACTGGCACGGACCGATGTGGGAAATGCTTATCCAGAATATCAAAATGCCAACTCTGGATACAAGTTTACCTTGAACACGAAAAACCTATCCAATGGCCAGCATACTATAACTGTTAAAGAAACTGGAAATAATGGAGCAGCCACTACCCAAAGCGTAAAGGTCAATGTTCAAAATTCTCCGGTTAGGGTATATATGGACTCTCCATCAAATGGTTCTACTGTAAAAGGGGACATAGAAGTAAGCGGCTGGTTATTAGATTCAAGTGGGGTATCCAAAATTGAAGTGTTGGTCGATGGAAAAAGCATGGGGGAAGCGCAGTACGGAACTTCCCGCAGCGATGTATACAGTGCCTTTCCTGAATACCAAACTCCAAACCCAGGATATAAATTTACCCTTAATACCAGAAATCTAACCAACGGTCAGCATGCTGTAACAATTAGAGAGACCGGGAATAACGGGGCAGTCAATACTTTCGAAAGCTCAACGGTGAATGTTCAAAATTCACCAATAAGGGGATATATGGACTCTCCCGCAAACGGTTCTTCCATAAAAGAGGACGTAGAAGTGAGCGGCTGGTTTTTAGATGCCAGCGGCGTATCCAAAATTGAGGTGCTGGTCGATGGAAAAAGTATGGGGGAAGCGCAGTACGGAATTCCCCGCAACGATGTATACAGTGCCTTTCCTGAATACCAAACTCCAAACCCAGGATATAAGTTTACCCTTAAAACGAAGAATTTAAGCAACGGCCAGCACACCGTCCAAGTGAAAGAAACTGGAAAAAATGGGGCTGTAAATACTCTTGACAGAGTAACAGTGAATGTTCAAAATCTGCCGGCAAAAGGATACATTGATTCTCCAGCTAATGGTGCTTCCATTAAAGGAGACGTAGAAGTGAGCGGCTGGTTTTTGGATGCAAGCGGTGTTTCAAAGATTGAGGTATTAATCGATGGAGTCGTTCAAAGTCAAGCTCAATACGGTTTTTCCCGTACAGATGTGGGAAATGCCTTTCCAGAGTATCAAAACTCTAACTCTGGATATAAGGGAGTTCTGAACACGAAGAATTTAACCAATGGACAGCACACCTTAACGGTTAGAGAAACAGGAAGTAACGGGGCAGAAAATCAACAAAGTGTAGCAGTGAATGTTCAAAACCCTTCACCTGTTGGTTCTATTGACTCTCCATTAAGCGGGACTACGGTAAAAGGAGATATCAGTGTAAACGGCTGGTATTTAGATATGAGCGGCGTATCCAAAATTGAAGTGTATGTTGATGGCCAATTAAAAGGGGAAGCTCAGTATGGCAGTGCCCGTCCTGATGTTCAGCAAGCCTTTCCGGAATTTCAAAATGGAAACTCAGGTTACCAATTTTCCCTTAATACCTTACAGTTTTCTGAAGGACAGCATACCTTAACCGTAAAAGAAACGGGAAGAAATGGATCGACCTCTTCACTTAGCAGTATTATCTATGTGTTTAATGGCAATCCTTACACTCAAATTGATTTAAGAAAACCGGCAAATATCACAGCAGCAGATATCGTTAATTTCTTTAATCAAAAACGGCCTGATAGTCCTTTGAAGGCATATGCACAAAGTTTCATAGATGCCCAGAATAAATATGGCGTAAATGCACAATATCTTGTCGCACATGCGATTTGGGAAACTGGCTGGGGATTTTCTAATTTAAGTATTTACAAGCATAATCTTTATGGATATGGCGCATATAACAGCTGCCCATTTACTTGTGCCTATTATTTCCCAAATGGCGGTGACAGCATTATTTACGAGGCATTTATTGTAAGGCAGAATTACTTAAATGAAACTGGAAGCTATTATAATGGACCAACATTGCAAGGCATGAATGTAAGGTATGCTACAGATCAAAGTTGGGCCAATGGAATTGCCAATTTGATGCAGTCAATAAAACCGTTTGATGCAACTAGTTATTTCCAATCAACAGTTATGCCAAGTTCGCCTGAAGCACCTCCCACCTTTGGAAGGAATATACCAGAAGGCCAGCCGTATCCAGCCAGTATCATGATTAATATGGATAAAGATGCCACAGTTACTACGGATGGTTTATCGTTTAGGATACTCCCATACGTTTCAACTTCAACGTTAATTAGAAAATTAGGAGCCGGGACTCCTGTAAAGGTTTTGGGCTATAACTCAGATGTTAGTTACTACCCAGGTGATTCTTCAAAATATCCATACGATAGCCTTTGGTACAGAGTTATAGTTGATGGTCAAGAAGGATGGCTGTATGGTGGAGGCATATTGTTTAATAACTAGAAAATCATTATAATAATGTTTTAAAAGGATAACTCATCGTTGAGTTATCCTTTTGTGTGCATTGAGTTATCGGTTTCTCTTCCAGAGGGATAGTAATGGGATAGTACGAAAAAAATGCGTTATAAATACGCTAAATCTGGTGATATTGTAATCGTACATATATAATTGACTTTCGAGAGAAATTAACCTTAGATCTAGTTAAGGAGATAGTACATATATGAATAAGATTTTTACTTTTTTGGCATTTATTATACCTATTGGGATTATATTAACAGCATTTTTTTTATTGAGAATAGTGCCATTCGGTTCCAATACAATTTGGTATATTGACCTTCCCTACCAAATTATTTTGTTTTATGATCATCTGTACGATGTATTGCATGGGCAAGGAAGTTTGCTTTTTACTTGGAACTATGGAATGGGTACGAATTTCTGGCCAACATTTTGCTATTATTTATCCAGTCCTTTATCTTTATTAATTATTTTTTTTCCACGAGAACTGATTCCTCAGGCGGTTATTGTTATTTATTTAATTAAATTGGGTCTAGCCTCCCTTGCTATGAGTTTTATGCTGAAAAAATTATTTGGCTTGACTGAAATAAAAAATGTGATTTTTTCTATCAGTTATTCGCTAATGTCGTTTTCTATAACCTACTATTTTTTGCCGATGTGGCTGGATAGTATTTATTTGCTGCCAATTTTAATTTACTCAGTCCATCTCATCATAAATAAAGACAGGTATAAATTATTCTTGGTTACGTTAACGCTTCTTTTTATTTCAAACTTTTACATTTCTTATATGACTGGGATATTTGTGTTTTTATATTTCTTAACGCAGATATATCTAAGTAATTTCACAAAGAAAGAAGTTACTAAGAAGTTTGCCTTGTTTTTTAAAAGTGTTATTTTAGCAGTTTGCTTTTCTATGTTTGTTTTATTGCCTACCTATCTTCAGATAAAAAATAATACTTATAGCGGTACGGCGTATCAGTATAAGGGGTTTGCCATAAATCCGCTTGATATTTATCAACGATTTTTCATTGGAACGACGGAAGTTCAGAATTTAAGCATTTATACGGGGCTTTTCGCCTTACTATTAGTACCTTTATACTTCCTTAACAAAAAATATTCTTTAAAAGAAAGAATGACCCATTTATTGTTATTAAGTTTCATGTTATTTAGTATACCAAGTAATTTTTTGAACTATGTCTGGCATCTTTTTGAGGTTCCGAATGGAGCATTTTACCGGTTCGCATTTTTAATTTCCTTTTATTTAATTATTTTGTCAGTAAAAGCTTATATTGCGCTGGATAGGCAAATGCTGCCTTTCCTTTGGAAAATATATGGTTTTAATATAGTTGTCATCTGTCTTTTAAATAAACTCTCAGATCAAAACTTCTTCACATTAACCGAGTTATATCTAAATGTATTAATCTTGACGGCCCTATTCTGTTTCTTGATGATTAAGGCAGCAAAGGTTCAATTTAAATACAAGAGAGTACTCAACTTGATATTGCTTTGTATCGTCGCGTTTGATTTGTTCTGTAATTCATTTTTTATATTTCGTAACTATACTGCCGCTTCTAGTCCTGCAGATTGGGACGAGGTTTACAATCCAGCTTATCAAAATGCCATTAATCACATATTGGAATCGGATAAAGGCCTATATAGGGTTAAGCCAGAAAATGAGCTGCTTTCAACCGAAAATGAATCATTAAGATATGGATATAATGGAATGTCCATCTATACCTCAACAGGCAATGGAAAATTAAATGAATTTTTAGGTTCGCTAGGATATGCTGCCAGTTCAAGAGCAGCTAATATGAAAAATGGAATTTTTGTTTCAGATATGCTTTTCGGTTTTCATTATACAGTGAGTCTTCATTCAAAGGATGAAAGAATTTATCAGAAAATATTTGAAGATGGAAAAGTCAAAGCATATAAAAATAACTATAGCTTGCCAATAGGATTTCTCATTAACAGGGAACAATTTTCTTCATTGGAAAATCAAAATAATTGGATGGAAAAACAAAATACAATGCTTGGGAGTTATAATGGCAACTCTTCTTATTATAAAGAACTTCATTCAGTTGATTATAACCTAACCAATATAAGTTACAGTGCAGATACAAAATCTTTTCAAAAAATGGACCCTAAAAATCCAGCTTTTATAGAATTTAAAATTAAAGTTGATGACTTGAAGGAATTGTATTTACAGTTGAAAGATGAGGAATATCAAAATTATGATCAGTTATATTCGCTGTCAATCGATGGAAACGAAATACAGGGAGCTAAGTTAGGCTTTTTGAATAGTTTGGATTTGGGTACTTTTGAAAACGAAACAGTAAATGCCAAATTTCAACTTGACCAGAATGCTCAGTCTGTATCGTTACCTAAATTTTATACACTTGATTATACTTTAGTTGGTAAACGAACAAATGAAATAAACCAAAGTGCCTTCCATATTCAAAAATTTAGAAATAATTTCATAGCAGGGAATATAGATGTGGAGGATAATAAAGTATTATTTTTATCAATACCATACGATAAGGGCTGGAAAATTACCGTGGACGGTAAGCAAGTTGAGAGTTTAAAACTTGGTGAATTTATAGGTGTTCCGCTTAAGGGGGGCAGCCACAAAGTGGAGCTGCATTATTCCCCTAATGTGTTATATGGGTCACTCGTATTTTCAACTGTCATATTAGTTTGTTTCTTAGTCTATATATTTTTCTTTGAAAGAAAGAAAAGACCTCCAGTTACAGACTAAACGAAAATATGAATATGGATTTAATTATGTTAAAATAAATCTGTTTTTAATAAAAAGGTATTAAGTGGTGAACAATTAACTAATCATCAGCTTATGTTGATAAAGAAGGTGTATAAATTGAAGCTAATTTCTATTGTTGTTCCTTGTTATAATGAAGAAGAATCGATTGAATTATTTTATTCTACTGTTCAACCAGTGATTGAAGGAATTGGATATGCTGATTATGAGTTTATATATGTAAATGATGGCAGCAAGGATTCTACAGAGCAGAAAATGAGAGAACTAAGCAATGCGAAGAAGAATGTAAGATATATCAGCTTTAGCAGAAATTTTGGAAAAGAAGCAGCCATGCTGGCTGGTATTGAGGCGGCTCGTGGGGATGCAGTCGTATTAATGGATGTCGATCTTCAAGATCCTCCTGAATTATTGCCTCAGATGATTGAAGACTGGGCAAATGGCGGATACGATGTCGTGTATACAAGGAGATCAACGCGAAGCGGTGAGCCTCCTCTAAGAAGTTGGTTTGCAAAACAGTTTTATAAATTAATCAATAAAATGAGTGATGTTCACATCGTAGATGGGGCGAGGGATTATCGTTTAATGGACCGCAAGGCTGTTGACAGCTTCCTGCGTTTGAGGGAAAGAAATCGCTTTGCTAAAGGTTTATTTATGTGGGTTGGTTATAAGTCAAAATGTATTGAATTCGAGAATGTCGAAAGAGCCGCTGGCAATACTAGCTGGAGCTTTTGGAAGCTGGTTCATTACGCCATTGATGGCATTGTTTCCTTTACGATCTCTCCATTGCGCTGGGCAACCTATTTTGGACTGTTTACGGCAAGCTCTGCTTTTCTATATATGTTTTATGTCATTTTTTCAAAGCTAGTTTATGGAAACCCAGTAAGCGGGTATGCATCAATTGTCTCCATTATGTTATTTTTCGGAGGACTTCAGCTTATATTTCTCGGGATTATTGGGGAATACATTGGCAGAATTTTTATTGAAGTCAAGGCAAGGCCTAACTATATTGTAAAAGAGGAATCTTCTCAACCGGTCACAAATATGGAAAAAGTAAGAAAAGGAATTATTCAAAGATAATTATTGATTGTGTCATTCAATAAAAAAAGCTGACTTCAAGAATATTGGAGCCAGCTTTTTCTTTTTATAGAAATGGATTAAATCCATCCCTCATCCATTTAAGTAACATATATCCTAAGTTCATAATTGGGAAACATGCCAATATTGATAAATAAAATGGATTGCGTATCCAATTTTTTTCTAAAAGCTCCCCTGCTATTACCAACCCTAGAATGACCGAACCTGCTGTTAACACCCGGTTTCCAGATCCATAAATCGTTGGGGAAAAGAACATGACAGCCAGAGTGGCAATAAAAGCAAGCAGACAGATAGAAACAAATATTTTATATTTTGTTGATTTAATCATTAAATAGCCTAGCATCAAGCTGTAAATTATCCAAAATATATAAGGAAACAAAGCTAGTATAAATGGTTTATTCATTTTATAAAACGATAATAAATTGGCACTAAAGTCGAAATCTTTAATATTAGTGAACGAAATTAGCCATTCTTGTCCAAGTCCAGTAAGGTTTATTATGATAATTCCTGTAAAACTAATGGTGAATATTTTAAAAATAAAATGGTTTTTTAATTGTTCGGATTGAAAACAAGTAATGATTGTAATGAAAGACCCCAAAAATACAAGAAATCTCATATCATAAAATATTTTCCCAAATGCCCAGATGGTGCCCAAATATAAATGCTCTTTTAAGGTTAAATTTTCAAACCCTGGGTACCAGTAGGCAGCTTCCTGGATCCATCTTTCTTCGTTTCCTGGGGCTAGCAGCATTATACTAGTCCCTAAAATCATTACGATCGTCATAGCCAGTAATTTCCTATCTAGTGATTGCTTTTTCGCAAGCAAGACAATATGACTTAAAATTGCAAAACATGATATGCATAGTGATACTTGTTCATTTCCGACAGATGCTAAAGAGGCAAGAAGAAGATATAAAGTAAACAAAAAATTGTTATTTAGAGAAAGATTTCTGAAAATTTTATCCGCAAATGGAACCATAACGAGTAATCCGAGAGTAATTGGCCATAAATAATTCATCGAACCTGTTATCCAAAAAACACCTGAACTTAATACGTTTTGTGCAAAGAAACCCAGTATCGAAAGAACGGCCAAAATTTCCAGTAACGTAATCTTTCTTTTCCAAATTCTTGCCATTGCAGCTGCTAAGAAAATTAACAGGAGTGGATTGAATAGTCTCCACAACCATACTTTGTGGTCGAGCAGCAGATACGCCATCGCATCAGGAAAAATTCGCGATGACCAATCCATATATCTGGAGTATAGCCATTCAATGATCGTCTTCTGGTTTGAAATTTTCGAGAAATATTCATCATCCCCCGGAAACTTTTCAACAATAAAGTGATAAGCATATAGAAAAAAATATAATATAAGATATTTCCATATTTTTTCTTTCGATTTCACACTAATAACCTCCTTGTTGGAGCTATGACCTTAAATAATTTAGAAAAGTTAATAGCTTATTATACTAGAAAATGATTGCTGAAAAAAGAAGCTGAAAATAAAACTCTATGCTTGCCGCAAAAGAGCCCGACTTATTATGCCGTACAAGACAAATAAATCGGGCTCTGTTTAGGATTATGAATTTATGCTTATTTCCGCAACCATTTCCGGATCTAAGCCTAGATGCTCACGTAATTGGTCTGAAAGATTTTGCCGTGTTTCATCTTCAACAATGAAGTACCAACCACCATTAATCATTTTGCCTTCACCTGGAATTTCAAGTTTATCAATGGTTCCGGCAGCATTTTTATAGGATGACTGGATATCAATTATATCTGAAAGTGTTAAATTAGTTTTGATATTTTCTTCAAGTGCGGCAAGAATGTCATCGTACTTCGTTAAAGTTGAAATGGATTTGCCTTTATCAATAATTTTTGAAATGACTTCCCGCTGTCTTTCTGCACGGCCAAAGTCACCTCTTGGATCAGCTTTCCTCATACGTGCATACTGAAGTGCTTCTGTACCATCTAAGTGCTGCGGACCTTTTTTCAGTCTCACGCCATCTAATTCGAACGCATATTGGTTATCTACGTCTATCCCGCCAACAGCGTCTACGATATCTTTAAATCCTTCCATGTTCACCTGGATATAATAATCTATTGGTACATTAAGAAAATTTTCTACTGTATCGATACTCTCTTCAATGCCGCCATATGCATAGCCTGCATTTATTTTATCAATTCGATTTTTATTTGGGTTATTTTTGTTAATTAACTTTGTACGAGTATCACGAGGGATACTTAATATTTTGGTAGATTGCTTTTCTGGATTTACCGTAACGACAAGCATGGAATCTGTTCTGCCCTTATCCCCTTCACGTTCATCCACACCTACGAGAAGGATGGATATGGGATCCTTTTCTTCCACTTCAACTTTGGTTTCCCGTTTTTGGGAAACTTCTCTGGAAATCGGTTTGTTCATTTTATCAACAGCACTGACAACGTTGTTATAAAAGTTATAGAAATAAATCCCTCCGCCGACTAGCAGAATAAAGAATAAAAAGAAGCTTAACTTAATCCATTTCTTAAATCTCTTTTTCTGCTTTTTTCTACCTTCTCTAGTAGAATTCATTTATATTATTCAATCCCCTCTGTACAGGTTTAGTTAATGTAATTTAATGCAATCTTACTAAAAATTATAATATCCTGTCGATATTAGTTCAACTGGAAATAAAAAAAAATCGACAGATAAAGTACAAATAATGACAAGATGATGCTATAATTTACATCTGATGGGCTGAGTGCTAGGCTAATTTAGAATAATTTGCCGATTTTTCTTTAATTCTGTTGGAAATAGAGAATTTTATTCACACAATTAGAAGAAAATAAAGCAAGGAAATTGCCTTGCCTGTCGACATCACGTAAATTAAGACGAAACATATTAGATTTTGTTACATAATTTAATTTGTATTTTAAATGAAAGAGTGTGAAAGGCATTGTCAAATGCAAAAGTTGCAATTAGCATTGTTACCTATAACAGTAAGCACATTTTTAAGGTTCTCGATAATTTAAGAACAGAATTCAGTAGTGACTCCCGTTTTCGGATTATAGTATTCGATAATAATTCAAATAAAGACTATCAAGATCAGTTAAAAGCGTACCAAGACTTTGTGGATATCACTTTTTATCATGAAAATAACGGTTTTGGCTTTGGTCACAATTATAATTTATTGAATTCAGACGAACCATATTTTTTAGTCTTTAATCCGGATGTAATATTGGTTAAGGAAGACCTGCTTAAAATGATTGAGGTCATTGATAGGGACGAATCAATTGCATTATTGGTTCCAAAGGTGCTTAACTCTGACGGAACTACGCAGCACTTAATGCGTGACCGGGTGTCTGTATTTGATTATGCTTTGAGATTTATTCCGTTTAAGTTCGTCAAAAAAATATTCCAAAAGAGATTGGCTTCTTATGAGCTTAGAGATATTCCAGATGACCGGCTGGTTGACATTCGAATCGGGTCAGGTTGTTTTATGCTTTTGCGCGGAAAGGATTTCAAGAGTGTTGGTGGTTTTGATGACCGTTATTTTATGTATTTTGAAGACTATGATCTTTGTTTAAAGCTAAAAAATAACAATAAACGTATTGTTTATAGTCCTTTTTCAAATGTTGTTCATTATTATGAACGCGGCGCCCATAAAAATCCTGCGCTATTTAAAATATTTATGCATTCGATGTTTAAATATTTTAATAAATGGGGGTGGCGTTTTTTTTGATCTAACGCGTGTGCCGTATAAAATAAATCATACCCATACTTGCATTATTATGAAAACTAAATTGTTTCCAGGAGGTTATCATGGGAGAGTCAACGTATATCGGAGATTTATTTAAAATCTTAAAGAGGTTCATTTGGCTGATTTTGTTACTTGGCCTTATAGGCGGAGTTGCTGGGAAATTTTTAACAGGTCCAGCTCCAGCTGCAACGTATCAAACATCGGCTTTAGTATTAATCAAGCAACAGCCTAACCAAACCAATACTCTTATTAATCAAGCTGATGACACAGCACGTTTTATGAATACAGCGCAAACTTTGGTAAATACACCAGTAATCCTTAATGCAGTAAAAAAAGAATTAGGTTTAAAAGATAACACAAAAGTCATTGCGAATAAGGTCAAATCTGGGATTGAAAATGGCTCCCAAATTTTAAGAATAACTGTTGAAGACAGCACACCATCCGCTGCAACTAATCTGGTAAATAATGTAGCTGAAGTTTTTCAACAGGAAATTGGCAATTATCTAGATGTAACAAAAGTGCAAATCGTTGAAAAGGCTCAAAAAGGACAAGAAGCACAAATATTACAAACGAGATCTAATGCTAATATTATTATGGGAGCTATAATCGGCCTTATAATTGGCGCAGTGTTTTCTTTCGTACTGTCCTATACCTCTAAATCCAAAAAATCGTAGTTTTTACCCACTATGGAAAGGGGGCAAGCTGGAGTTTGATTAATCCTTATTTTATTTATATTCTTTCTTTCCTGGCAGTTTTGGTTGCATACTTTTTAAGATGGTCAACACTGTTTCCAAACTTAGAATTACCATTGCTGCTCTTTTTGGTTTGCTCAATGGTTGCAGCATATTTTTTAGGAAGGGTTTTTACGAAGGAGAAAATCATTACTTTTCATAAAATCTATTACAAGAAACATTTGGAGCTCATCACATATGGGATTTTAGCCGGATACGTTTTGGAATTTTTATATCATAGAAATTTTCCACTTTTGGCAATGTTCACTAATACGCCTTTAAGTTACACAGAATTTGGTATCCCGACTTTCCATGTTTTATTGGTTACATTTAATTCATTTTTTTCACTTTATCTGTTTCAAATTGTTCTTTCCGATGCCAGCCAAAGAAAGAAATCAATCATATTCTACACGCTGACATTAGTGCCTTCTATTTTGATTTTAAATAGAGGTATGCTGCTTATTATCTTAATGAGCTGTGTTTTTATTTATTTAATTAAATATCAGTCCAAAATTACGGTAAAAAAAATAATTGGATTGTCAGTCTTAATGATATTTGGTTTGTATCTCTTCGGGGTTGCTGGAAATATGAGGGTGAATAATTCCTATCAAACCAATACATCCTTGTTTGACAATACTCTTTTTTTAGAAATTGGCGGGGCTACAGAGGAATTTAAAGAATCAGTAGTTCCAAAGGAATTTTTTTGGGCTTATATTTATGTTGCGTCACCGATTGCAAACTTACAGAAAACAATCAACAATTTCTCTTTTGAGAAAGATGTGAGTGTTTATGATTCCTTTGTTTTTACAATTACTCAAACAATGCCTGATTTTATCAGCAAGAGAGTAGTTTCTATGTATAATATCGAAATACCAGCAGGGTTTTTAATTACGCCTGAATTAAATGTGTCAACTGCTTTTGCTCAGCCGTATGTAATACTAGGATGGGTTGGAATTACATTTTATGTTCTTTTCGCCTTCTTATTCGCCTTCTTTTATATTTTATTGCTTAAAAAGCTGAATAGTGAGTACTTGGTCATTGGCGTTGTAATAATGAATTCTATATTTGTATTTACAACCTTCAGTAATATGTTTTCTTTCACGGGATTAAGTTTCCAACTTGTTTATCCCTTGCTATTTTCACTTTTTAGTGAAAAAAAAATAACTTCAAAGGCTGTTAAAGATGAAGCTGACTTTAGTAATAGTGGTATATAAAACAAAAATAAAAGATTCGACTACCTATTGTTCACTTTTAGAGGCGTTGAAAGAAAACAATGGAAATTTTGGGGATTTGTCAATTGTTATTTATGATAATAGTCCAATAAGGCAAAGTATTGAGCGGCCTGCTATATCAAATGTTGATATAGTATATCATCATGATTCAAGAAATTTAGGAATAGCTGCTGCTTATAATTATGCATGGTCAATTGCTCAAAAAAATGGGTCCGATTGGCTGATATTGTTAGATCATGATACCCAATTAACTAGTTCCTATATCAACGAAATATTACATTTACAAATATCAGAAGATGAAGTCGCAGCTATCGTTCCAAAAATTATAAGCGAAAATACCATGATCTCGCCTGTGTTTAGTCATTCTGTACGTCCTCTGCAAAATAAGCGGCCGCAGGCCGGGCTTCAAGAAGAGCCAGTCATGGCTATCAACTCCGGTACTCTCATTAAAACACAATTTTTAAATGAAATTGGCGGGTTTAATGAGGAATTCCCTCTTGATTATTTGGATCACTGGCTATTCTTTGAAATATACGCAAGAGGACGGAAGGTATTTGTTATAGACTCAGTGCTGGAACATGAATTATCCGTTATGGATTATAGCAGGGTATCGCTCAGCCGATATCAGAGCATTATAGAATCCGAAATAAATTTTTACAAAAATTACAAAAAAGATTTATTATTGGCCTATAAAAAACAGCTTGCTAAGCGGTTTCTTAAGCAGTTATTGAAAGTCAAAAATAAGAAAATCGCCATGTATACCTTACGTAAGCTTTTTTCATTTTAGAAGGAGCTAAATGATGATGTTATCAGTTTGTATGGCAACGTATAATGGTGAGCAGTTCGTACTAAGACAGCTTGACACGGTTCTAAAACAACTGGGTCCTAATGATGAAGTGATTGTAATAGACGACTGTTCAAAAGACAATACGGTCAAAGTCATTAATGAAACTTATGGCAGCAGGGTTCAAGTTATTGTCAATGAAGGAAATTTGGGAGCAATTAAAAGTTTTGAAAAAGCGATATCTTTAGCAAAGGGAGATATCCTTTTTCTGTGTGACCAAGATGATCTTTGGGAGGACAATAAAGTTTCAACTGTAGTCAAGGCCTTTAAGGAGCAGGAAGCTGTCCTTGTTGTTCATGATGCCTATGTAGTTAATGGCAGTCTTGAATCCATCAGCCCGTCTTGGAATCAATATAATCAGAATAACATAAATCAAGGGGTACTTGGGAACATATTAAAAAATGCTTTTACTGGGGCAATGATGGCATTTAAAAGGGAATTAGTTGCAGACATCTTGCCGTTTCCATCCTCCATTGAAATGCATGACCAATGGATTGCTCTAGTTTGTATGCTCAAAAAGAAAAAAATTGTTTTTATCGATCAGCCACTGATGAAATATGTCCGCCATGGAGGCAATGTCACTGGCATGAAAAAAAGGTCATTATTCATTCAGTTAAGAGGGCGGCTTCGGACCATTTTTGCTATCGCAATTTATAAACGTACTTAATTTTAAGTTTTCATTACATTTCCAATCAGATTTTGGCTTTTTACTCGGTCCTTCTTTATAATGGGGAAGGGACATTAAGAAGTTTTTTGTAGAAAATTAGGAGGAGTTGATATAAATGAAAGGCATAATACTTGCAGGTGGCAGTGGTACTAGACTTTATCCTTTGACGAAGGTGGTATCCAAACAGCTATTGCCAGTCTATGATAAACCGATGATTTATTATCCGCTATCTGTATTAATGTTAGCAGGCATTAAAGATATTTTAATTATCTCAACACCAGAGGATATCTCACGATTCGAACAAATATTGGGAGATGGCTCCGATTTAGGCATGAACTTTACATATAAAATCCAGCCTCATCCAGGCGGATTAGCACAAGCATTCATCTTAGGGGATGAATTCATTGGGGATGATAATGTCGCGTTAGTACTAGGCGATAATATTTTCTATGGCCATGGATTGACCAACCTATTGCGAAAGGCGGCTTCTCGCGAAAAAGGTGCGACAGTATTTGGATATTATGTCAACGATCCGGAACGTTTTGGTGTAGTAGAGTTTGATGAGTCTGGCAAGGCTGTCTCCATCGAGGAGAAGCCCGAGGCCCCTAAATCAAATTATGCTGTTACCGGACTTTATTTTTATGACAACCGTGTTGTTGAGATTGCGAAAAATATTAAGCCATCACCACGTGGTGAATTAGAAATTACGGATATAAACAAGGCTTATCTTGAAATGGGTGAGTTAAGTGTTGAACTACTAGGCCGTGGATATGCATGGCTGGATACTGGTACACACGCTTCGTTATTAGAGGCATCCCAGTTCATTGAAACGGTTGAGAAAAGACAGTCTTTAAAAATCGCCTGCCTTGAAGAGATTGCATACAAAATGGGATACATTACAAAAGATAAACTATTAGAACTCGCCGAGCCATTAAAAAAGAATCAATATGGTCAATACTTGATTAAAATCGCTAATCAAGGATTGAATTGATAAGTGAGGTTAAACAAATGAATGTAATTGAGACGAAGTTACCGGGAGTCAAAATACTAGAACCAAAAGTATTTGGTGATCATCGTGGTTATTTTATGGAAAGCTATAATAAGGAATTGTTTGAAAAGTTGGGATTGTATTATGATTTTGTTCAGGACAACCAATCTTTGTCGGCACCAACTGGCACATTAAGAGGTTTGCATTTTCAGCTAAACCCAAAAGCTCAAACGAAAGTAGTCCGCTGCATCACGGGGGCCATTTATGATGTGGCGGTTGATATTCGAAAAGGATCACCAACTTATGGACAATGGGCAGGCGTCATCTTAAGCGCGGAAAATAAACGCCAGCTGCTGGTTCCAAAGGGTTTTGCGCATGGCTTTTGTACATTGGTTCCTGACACAACTGTTGCTTATAAAGTTGATGAATACTATTCCCCAGAGCATGATGGCGGTATTTTGTGGAATGATCCTGATCTTGGGATTGACTGGCCGACTGCCAGCCCAATTCTGTCTGAAAAGGACACAAAGCATCCAAGACTAAAAGATGCAGCACATCTTAACTTTACTTACGAGAAATAGGAGGAAGCACATGAAGTTATTAATTACAGGCGGAGCAGGATTTATTGGAAGTAATTTTGTCCGCTACATGGTCAATAAACATCCGGAGTATAATATCGTAAATTTAGATTTACTAACCTATGCAGGTAACTTAGAGAATTTAAAGGATATTGAGAATAAGCCAAATTACAAGTTTGTTCGGGGGGATATTGCGGACCGAGACTTTGTACAGGGATTATTCCAAGAGGAAAAATTTGATTATGTGATTAACTTTGCTGCTGAATCACATGTGGATAGAAGTATTACAGATCCAGGAATTTTTGTTCAAACTAATATTCAAGGAACTCTTGCCTTACTAGATGCAGCGAAGAGCTTTGGAGTGAAAAAATATCTTCAGGTTTCAACTGATGAAGTGTATGGTACTTTAGGGGAGACCGGCTATTTTACAGAAGAAACTCCATTGGCGCCAAATAGTCCTTACAGTGCCAGTAAAGCTGGGGCTGATTTGCTTGTCCGTGCATATCATGAGACATTTGGGCTTCCAGTAAATATTACACGTTGTTCTAATAACTATGGACCATATCATTTCCCAGAAAAACTTATTCCTCTAATGATCATTAATGCATTAAATGATAAAGAGCTTCCTGTTTATGGGGATGGTTTAAATATCCGGGACTGGCTCCATGTTGAAGACCATTGTCAAGCGATTGACCTTGTGCTCCATAATGGCCGTGTTGGAGAGGTCTATAATGTTGGCGGCAACAATGAACGTACCAACATTGATATCGTCAAGACGATATTAAAGCAGCTTGGCAAACCTGAATCTTTAATCAAGTTTGTTAAAGATCGTCCGGGACATGACCGCCGTTATGCTATTGATGCAACAAAACTTCGTAATGAGCTTGGCTGGTCACCTAAATATAATTTTGAAACTGGGATTAAGCAAACTATTGAATGGTATTTAAATAACAGAGAATGGTGGGAAAACATCATTTCTGGTGAATATCAAGAATACTTTAAATCACAGTACGGTGACAGATTAGGGGTAGAATAATGAAAGTTATTGTTACAGGTGCAGCTGGCCAATTAGGGAAAGATGTTCTTTTGGAGTTAGAGAAAAAAAATCATCAAGCCATTGGTACCGACCGTGAACAATTAGATATTACGATTGAAGAGAATGTATTAGCTTTCATTAATGAGATTAAACCGGATGTTATTCTTCATTGTGCAGCTTATACCAATGTGGATGCCGCAGAGGAGAATGAAGATCTGGCTTACCAAATAAATGCATTAGGCACTAAAAATTTGGCTAAAGCAGCTAAGCAGGCTGGGGCTAAACTAATGTATATTAGTACAGATTATGTTTTTGATGGAACAGCGACTGAACCTTATGAAGTTGATGAACCAACAAAGCCATTAGGGGCATATGGAAGAACAAAACTTGCAGGGGAAGAATTTGTTAGGGAATATTTGGAGCAATTCTTTATTGTTCGGACTGCCTGGGTATTTGGTATTTATGGTCAAAACTTTGTAAAGACAATGCTGCGCCTTGGTAAAGAACGAGGTGAGGTTGGGGTCGTCCACGATCAAATTGGATCACCAACTTATACAGTTGACTTAGCGAAATTTATGGTTGAATTAATGGGAACTGAAAAATATGGTGTGTATCACGCCACCAACAGCGGTGTTTGTTCTTGGTATGAATTTGCTGTTGAAATTTTTAAACAGGCCGGATTGAATGTAAAAGTTAATCCGTTGACTACAGAGCAATTCCCGAGACCGGCAGCTCGACCAAAGTATTCTGTTCTAAGCAAAAAGAAGATTGAAGAACAAGGCTTGACTCCACTGCGTGATTGGAAGGCGGCATTGGCTGCCTATTTAAATGAAGCAAAATAAAAAGGAAGCATATAAATAGTTCCGATCAAGTGCGAAAGAGTAAAATATAAACATAATGATAAATGACACAAAAGCGCTTGGATTTCCAAGCGCTTTTGTATTAAATAGAAAAAATTTCAAAATATGTATACGTTCATTGCGATAAAAAGAATTATTAATTTGTCGTACATTATTATGAATTATTTTCACAATGAAACTTTTCGTGTTGTATACCGTCTATACAATTAATTAATAATCTCATTAGATTTAAGAATTATTTAAGA
The DNA here is from genome assembly GCF_943193175.1 of Neobacillus muris. GTDB lineage: Bacteria > Bacillota > Bacilli > Bacillales > Cytobacillaceae > Neobacillus > Neobacillus muris. Next base: position 44,906 of record NZ_CALPDF010000015.1, on the reverse strand, counting down.
TACTTTATTTAAGGAATTAAGGGATGTACTAGTTGAAGAATAATAGAGTGTTTATTTATCTGGATCGGTATGATATAATCCATTAGGATGGATTTTATGTTATACGGAATAAATTAACTGAATGAAAAGTAATATCCATGTAATTGTTGCCGTGGATATGAACTAACGGAGGGCCGTATGTTGTTTTATCTTAATCTAGCAATCTGTTTTTTTGCTGCAATACTTCTTACCCCACTAGTAAAAAAACTTGCATTTATAATTGGAGCAACAGATAAACCAAATCAAAGAAAAGTTCATTCACGGATCATGCCTAGATTAGGCGGACTGGCGGTATTTTTAAGTTTTATTATTGGAATTCTGATTTTAAAGCCAGTTGGTGAATATCATCTTCCAATTGTGATTGGAAGTATTATTATTATCTGTACTGGCATATTGGATGATGTAAAAGAAATTTCTCCAAAGTTAAAGTTAGCAGGTCAAGTTGCAGCAGCTGCTGTTATTGTAATATATGGCGGCTTAAAGGTTGAATTTATTAACTTGCCTTTTGGCGGGACAATTAACTTTGGATTTCTAAGTATTCCGCTGACAATGATTTGGATTATTGGCATTACAAATGCAATTAATTTAATAGATGGTTTAGATGGTTTAGCAGGCGGTGTTTCATCAATTGCTCTATTCACCATCGCAGGAATGTCTGTAGTAATGGCAAACGGATATGTTACGGTTATGGCCTTAATTGTAGCAGTTAGCACTGTAGGTTTCTTGTTTTACAATTTTCACCCAGCTAAGATCTTTATGGGTGATACAGGAGCACTATTCTTAGGTTATATGATTTCTGTATTATCCTTGTTAGGTTACAAAAACGTAACGTTTATTTCCCTGGTTATTCCTGTAATTATCTTGGGAGTGCCAATTTCTGATACATTCTTTGCAATTATTAGGCGAGTTGTTAACAAACAGCCAATATCGGCACCAGACAAATCGCATCTGCATCATTGTTTATTAAGAGCCGGATTTACCCATCGCCAAACGGTACTGTTAATATATGCAATGGCTGCTGTTTTTGGATTAAGTGCGTTCATCTTCTCACAATCCACAGTATGGGGTTCCTTAATCGTTATCTTGGTTCTGTTGGTTAGTATTGAAATCATCGTTGAGAAGATTGGTTTGGTTCGTGAGGATTATAAACCGCTGTTAAAGCTAATGAAGGGCCTTAAGCCAATTAATTTACGAAATCGTTAAGTAGTTTATCCAGCCTAAAGAGATTTTCGAATCTTTTTAGGCTTTTTATTTTTAATGCATAAAATTAAAAATAAAAGGTTTATCTTCCGAAATTTTACAGTCAATAACATGTTTTAAAGTCCTCCTTAAGGACAAAATTAATTTTAAGGAGGATTTTTGTATGCTTTATCTTACCTTGGTATTATGTTTTATCTTAACGGTGCTTATAACACCGCTCATAAAAAAATTAGCTTTCCTTATTGGTGCAACAGACAGGCCTAACCAACGAAAGGTCCATCAATCCATAATGCCAAGGCTGGGTGGTTTAGCTATCTTTGTCAGCTTTTTGACGGGAGTTTTCCTTCTTCAGCCGGAAAACCACTCATCGCCTGCTATTTTACTCGGATGCTTCATTATTGTTACGACTGGCCTGCTAGATGATTTATTTGAGCTATCAGCGAAATATAAGTTGATTGGTCAGTTATTGGCTGCTTTAAGTGTGGTCTTTCTTGGCGATTTAGAAGTAGTATTTATAAACCTCCCATTTGGTGGACAGGTCCAGTTTGGCTTATTAAGCATCCCTTTCACACTTTTTTGGATTGTAGGGATTACAAATGCGATTAATTTAATTGATGGATTGGATGGCTTAGCGGCCGGGGTGTCCTCTATAGCATTAATTACCATTTCAGGAATTGCTTTAATACAGGGGAACTTATATGTGGTAGCGGTTGGATTAATTGTCCTAACCAGCACATTAGGATTTTTAATATATAATTTTCATCCGGCTAAAATTTTTATGGGTGATACGGGCGCATTATTTCTAGGATACATTATTTCGGTTTTATCTCTTCTCGGGTTTAAAAACATTACGTTTATTTCGTTCGTTATTCCCGTTATCATTTTAGGTGTGCCTATTTCTGATACGGTATTCGCTATTCTTAGAAGAGTCATTCAAAAAAAACCATTATCAGCGCCGGACAAATCGCATCTTCACCATTGTTTGCTCCGTATCGGCTACTCTCACAGGCAGACCGTTTTACTTATTTATGCCATGGCTGCATTCTTTGGATTAGTGGCTGTTATATACTCACAGGCTAAAGTTGGAGGAGCCATTTTCTTAATTGCAATCGTCATCTTTTTTATCGAAATCCTTGCCGAGCGAATTGGTCTTGTAGGAAAAAACTATCGCCCTGTTTTGAACATTGTCGAAACATTAAGGACAAGCTTTGCTAAAGGAAGGTCATAAAACAAATAACGACAAAAAACGGGACCCAGCTAAACTAGGTCCCGTTTTATTTCCCAATTGTTTTCCTTTTCAAGTCCTATTATAATTTCCCTAAAGGTATTGTTAATTTCTTACAAAGTCTTCTTCTAGATAAAGGGTCTCTCCTGCTTGGATGGTGCATTGGCCGTTTGTTAATTCAATCATCCATTCAGTAAACGAGTGGGTTTTGCTTCCATCTACAAAGACTTCGATATTGACGATATCTAAATAATGTATATCTTTCATTTTATACTCGGAGCTTCGTAATTCTTTTTCAATTTTTCCAAGCCATGTATAGTCAATTTTAACCTGCATGACTTGAACGAGCCGCCGTTCGACAATGCCTGTTGCATCCAGGACCTCTGAGGTGGCTTTGCCGTAAGCACGAATGAGGCCGCCGGCACCTAATTTGATCCCGCCAAAATAACGGGTCACGACCACAACCGTATCTTTAAGGTTTCTTTTTTTTAATACCTCGAGGATCGGGACGCCTGCGGTTCCACTGGGTTCGCCATCATCATTCGCCTTTTGAATCTGATCGTGCTCTCCGATCAAATAAGCGGAGCAATTATGTGTAGCGTTCCAATGCTTTTTCTTAATCGTTTGGATGAATTCTTGGGCTTCTTGCTCTGATTCAGCTCTAGCGACATGGGCAATGAAACGGGACTTTTGAATCGTAATTTCATGTTCTCCGAATTGTTTAACTGTTAAATAACGAGGCAGCATCGTGAAATCCTTCCTTTTATTAAAAAAATTTCTGTAATATACCTTTAATCTGGGTGTAAAGTTCGAATGGTATAATATATACAGTCTTAATAGGCAAAAAGGAGCAGTAGAAAAAATCTTCATTTATTATACTACTCTAAAGCAAAACCAGGCTTGGGTCTATGGCTGTTAAAAAATTTTTTTCAATATTCACAAGGTGTTACAGACCTAAAGGGAAAATATCCCCTGGAGGAGCCAAAATGAAAATTAAACAGATGAATGTGAAATCCATTGATGAAATCCGCGAAGAAATGCTTGAAACGGTGACATGCAGTAAAAGTGACATTTTTCGAATTAGCGAACAATGCCGGGAAGACTATGAAAATATCACCAATGAACTTACCTCTATCCAGCAAATGATGGTAAAATTGATGGATGAAGGAGATCAACTAGAAATTTTAGTGAGTGATGCCAGGCAAAAGCTCTCTGAAGTGAGCAAAAATTTTAAGCTTTATACAGAAGAAGAAATCCGGGATGCTTACGAAAAGGCGCATCAATTGCAAATGGATCTCTCCATTAACTGGCAGTACAAAAAGCAGCTCCTTGAAAAAAGAGATGAACTTGAGCGCAGGCTGATTGGAATACATTCCACGATTGACCGGGCAGAGCAGCTCATATCGCAAATTTCTGTGGTCATGAATTACCTGCAGAGTGATTTAAAACAATTTGGCGAAGCGTTTGAAAATGCGAAGGCAAGAGAAGATTTTGGGCTGAAAATTATCGAAGCGCAGGAAGAAGAGCGCAGGCGGCTTTCGAGGGAAATTCATGACGGACCAGCGCAAATGCTTGCCAACGTCATCGTCCGCTCCGATTTAGTGGAACGGGTATTCCGTGAGAAAGGGCCTGAAGAGGGATTTTCTGAAATTAACAGCTTCAAAAAAATGGTGCGTGCTGCCCTTTATGAGGTCCGTCGAATCATTTACGACTTACGTCCAATGGCCTTGGATGATTTGGGGCTCGTTCCTACCCTAAGAAAATACCTAAAAACGATTGAGGAATACCATAATCAATCAGAAATTGTTTTTATCAACAGCGGTCTTGAGTGCCGGCTTCCAGCTAAATATGAAGTGGCTTTGTTTCGCTTGATTCAGGAATCCGTGCAAAATGCCTTGAAGCATGCCAATGCCTGTCAGATAAAAGTCCAATTAGAAATCGCCAATACAGGCATTACGGTATTAATAAAGGACAATGGAGTTGGGTTTGACCCTTCCCATAAAAAGCCGGAATCATTCGGATTAATTGGCATGAGGGAGCGGGTGGAACTTCTCGATGGTGATATCACCATTGATTCAAGAATTGGAAAAGGAACTGAGGTATTCATTACGGTTCCATTAAAGAATTAATAATGCTAATGAACATGAATATGTATAATACAATCAAGAACTGTCAATAGATAAAAGCTTTCCAGCAGGAAAACACGGAGAAACCAGGAGGGGTTACATATGACTACTACAAAAATTGCGATTATTGACGATCACCAGCTCTTTAGAGAAGGCGTTAAAAGAATACTTGAATTTGAAAAATCCTTTAAAGTCGTTGCCGAAGGGGATGACGGCAGTGATGCACTTACGATTGTGGAGGAGCACCGCCCTGATGTGGTGATTATGGATATTAATATGCCGCAAGTTAACGGAGTGGAAGCAACCCGTGAGTTGATTGAAAAATACCCAGATACAAAGGTGATTATTTTATCGATTCATGATGATGAAAATTATGTCACCCATGCCCTGCAAACAGGCGCCAGCGGCTATTTGCTGAAGGAAATGGATGCGGATGCCTTGATTGAGGCCGTTCGGGTTGTGGCTGACGGAGGTTCTTACCTGCATCCTAAGGTAACACACAATCTAGTCAATGAATATCGTAAATTGGCAGCAGGCGTTTCACGCGGAGGTGTTTACGCCCAAACAGTTGAAATTCGCCGTCCACTGCACTTATTAACACGCCGTGAATGCGAAGTGCTGCAAATGCTGGCCGATGGAAAAAGCAACCGGGGCATTGGCGAAGCTTTATACATCAGCGAAAAAACAGTTAAGAACCATGTAAGTAATATACTTCAAAAAATGAACGTTAATGACCGTACCCAAGCAGTGGTATCCGCCATTAAAAATGGCTGGGTAGAGGTTCGATAAGTAAGAAACAATTATGAAATCATGGCAAGTAAAAGGGCATACATCAGGTGTATGCTCTTTTTATGTTGGGAAATTTAAGCCATTTCATAATGCTTTTTTGGTTTGATTCATATACAATGATGTTTATGCAAACGTTTGATATAAAACTAACAAGGATGGTTATTAAGATGAAAACGGCAATTGTCACTGACAGTACCGCGTACATTCCGAAAGATATACGGGAAAAATGGAATATCCATATGATTCCGTTACAAGTGATATTCGGAACAGAGGTTTTACAAGAAGAAATTGATATAACAGCAAGTGAATTTTATGAAGCGGTAAGGACAAAAGAGCTGCCAAAGACTTCCCAGCCGCCGATTGGCCAGATGGTTGAATTGCTTGAAAAGCTGTCAAAGGATTATGATGCAGTCATCAGCATCCATTTATCAAGCGGTATCAGCGGGACGTACCAAGGAGCCATCACAGCCGGAACGATGGTGGATGGAATTAAAGTCTTTGCATTTGACTCAGAAATCAGCTGTATGGTTCAGGGCTTGTATGCAATTGAAGCTGCGATGATGGCTTTACAAGGAAAAACTCCCGAGGTTATCTTGGAGAGGCTTGAGGAGCTGAAAAAGACTGCCCGAGCGTATTTTATGGTAGATGACTTATCGCATTTGCAAAGGGGCGGAAGGCTGTCAGGTGCCCAAGCATTCATTGGCAGTTTGCTTCAGGTTAAACCATTGCTTCATTTTGAAGACAAAGTGATTGTTCCTTTTGAAAAAATCCGTACTAGGAAAAAGGCATTGAAACGGATTAGTGACCTGCTGGGAGAAGATGCGGCTAGCGGCAAAGCCTATCGCGCTGTTATTATCCATGCAAATCGAGAGAAAGAAGCGAACGAATGGAAGGACGAACTGGAAACCTTATATCCAAATGTTGAGTTTTCTATAGGCTACTTTGGGGCTGTTATTGGCACCCATTTGGGTGAAGGATCGATGGGAATGGGCTGGATGAAAAAATAGCTCATTAAAAAGGGACTAGAAAATTTTTTCTAGTCCTTTTTTGAAATGATGTACTTTCTTAATCATTTAAAATACATTAATAATTTTTAAAATACTCATCAATACCATCAGCAATTGCTTTTGCTAATGTATTTTGATAAGAATCGGCCACTAATTTTTGACGCTCACTTGCATTGTTAATAAAACCTAGCTCAAGTAAAGTTGCAGGCATAGCTGCTTCACGTATTACTGCAAATGATTGTCCATCAGTTCCCCGATTGTTTGCACCTGTATACTCAACCATATTATTTTGGATGATATTCGCAAGTGTCATACTCTTTGAAATCCTTTCGGGATTATTATGCATATCCACATTGATTTTTGAAGGGTAATCCGGATTATATTTATAAAAATAAGATTCGATACCAGAAGCAGAAGTAGGTCCAGCACCTGTTGAATTGTGATGGATACTAATAAAAATATCTGCGGCTAAATTATTGGCCATTTCAGAACGATCAAGCAATTCAACAAAAGTGTCATCATTACGAGACATATAAACAGTATAACCACGATCTACTAACAATGATTGGACCTTTTTTGCAACAGCCAAGTTCAGGTCAGATTCCCGGTAGCCGCCGCCAATTGCTCCAGGATCGGAACCGCCATGTCCTGGGTCCAAAAATACTGTAGTGAAGACTTGCTTGAAGATAACGGTCGTTTCAGGCAATGTGTTTACACGGCCATTCATTCCTGTTTCTCTAATCGTAATTGTATGCTTTCCATCGCTATATTTGGCTGTGTCAAGGGCATAGTGGAAGCCGCCCTTTCCATTGTTATACTCGGGGAAAACACCTTGTACATCTGGTCTCGCATCTCCATATACCGCTTGGCCATCTACTGCACCATCTACCAATACTTCAATTTTTTCTACCCCGAACTCATCAAACAACCAGCCGGAAAGGTTATAGGTACCTTTCATTTTTGTGCCAGGAATAGGATTATCCAGATATGCCTTAAAGTTTGAGATTGTAATAGGAATATTAATTAATTGGTTAATGCTTCCATTCACCCCTGTCTCTCTGATGGATAAGGAATGTATCCCATCGGGGAAACGTGAGGTATCTAATGCATAATGGAAGCCAGCCTTTCCGTTACTATATTCTGGGAAGGCGTTTTTAATATCCAGGCGCTCATCACCGTATACGGCTTCTCCAGTTACTTGGCCATCCACTAATACTTCGATCTTGGAAACACCACTGGGATCTAACAGCCAGCCGGAGACATTCGTTGTTCCTATTACATGGGAATTCGGATTTGGATTATCCAGATATCCTTTTACTTCATTTGATATGCTCGCTTTTATTTCCTGAAACATTGTGATTCGACCGTTTGCTGCGGTTTCCTTAATGGTAATCGAGTGGGTGCCATTACTGAATTTTGTGGTATCTAAGATATAATGGAACCCAGAAAAACCATTGTTGAATTCAGGAAATGCTTTTTTGACATCTGTTCTTTCATCTCCATAAACGGCTTGTCCTGAGACTTCTCCATCCACAAGAATTTCAATTTTTGATACCCCGCCAGCATCCAAAAACCAACCAGATATGTTACTTTTTCCTTTTAGGATAGAATTGAATGCAGGCTGATCCAAATATCCTTTTACGTTTGAGAAGGAGACACTTATAGGGGGCAATATTGTGACATGCCCGTTTGCACCTGTTTCCTTAACCGTAATAGTGTGGCTGCCATCATTAAACTTTGTAGTGTCGAGAGTGTAATGAAAACCTGCTGAACCATTATTAAACTGTGGATAGGCCTTTTGGACATCTGTTCTTTCATCACCATAAACGGCCTCACCTGTCAATTCTCCATCCACTAATACTTCGATTTTGGAAACTCCTCCGCCATCTAGTAACCATCCCGAAAGATTAAGAGTACCTGTTAGTGTTTTTCCGAAAACCGGGTTGTCTATATAACTTTTTACATTCTCAAAGGTTATTATAGTTTCAGATAATGTGGTAACTCGGTTGTTCAATCCTGTTTCTTTAACAGTAACAGTATGCGCCCCATCATTGAATTTGGTTGTATCGAGAGTGTAATGAAAGCCAGCCTTCCCATTGTTGTACTGGGGAAAAGCTTTTTGGACATCCGGTCTGGTATCTCCATACGCAGCTTGCCCTTCCAGTCTGCCATCCACCAGTACTTCAATTTTGGATACGCCGCTTTCATCTAAAACCCACCCTGACACGTTAATAGTCCCGATTAGTGCTTTTTCAGCACTTGGATTATCGACATATCCTTTGACATTGGAGATTACGATGGTGCTGCCTGGTATTGTGTTTACTCGGCCATTCAATCCTGTCCCCCGGATTGTAACTGTATGTATTCCATCACTATATTTAGTGGTGTCGAGAGTATAATGAAAGCCAGCCTTCCCATTGTTGTACTGTGGATAAGCATTTTGTACATCTGGTCTTGGATCTCCATAGGCAGCCTGACCTGCGACAGCTCCGTCCACTAATACTTCAATCTTTGATACACTCGATTCATCCAAATACCATCCATTCACCATTATTTGTCCCTTAACAGTAGAGCCATTTATTGGTGAATCAATCACTCCTAATGGTCCGATTGTTTGTGCTGAAGCCAATGATGATATTTTTGTAAACAATACCAAAACAATTCCTGCTAGTAAAATAGTTCCAATATTTTTTATTAACCTCATTTCTCATCCTTTCTGGCTAGGTTATTAACAATTTAATAATACTATTGTCATATTTAAAAATATATATAAAATTAAAGTTTACTATTTTTAAATTAATCATTTTAAAATCTCACAAGAACCATTAGATCTAAAAGTAATTCAAAATAAAAAGGAAAAATAACTCTATTCGGAGAAGTAATATAAATACTTTTTTAGAAAAGAGATGAACAATATCTAATGCGTTTTTTAATTGAGAATAACAAGATATTCCCGCAAAAATTTACCTCGAATGGTTCCCTTCGAATCTCTCAATTCCCAATAATCCCTCAGCCTGCACTAAAACCAGAATTCTCCTATAACCCCGCACTCCAGCAATTTCTCACCGGCAAGCAACTCCTGTTTGAAGATATCCCTTTCCCTTTCGACGAAATTCAAACCCACTATGAGAACGGATATATAACTTACCGAAAAGGCATTGAGTATCAAGGAAAATTGCCAGTATGTACCCGGTGCGGAAACAAGGATCCACAGCTATTTGGAGCATTCCAGTGTGCTAGATGCGGAGAAACATGCATTTATTGCCGTCACTGCATCATGATGGGTCGAATAAGTGAATGCACACCGTTGTTCGGTTGGAATGGGCCTGAACCAGACACCGAGCTTCCAGCAAAAATTATGGGGTGGTCTGGAACACTTTCCGCAGGTCAGCAACTAGCTTCTGATCAGGTAGTTGAGGCGATTCTTCAAAATAAAGAATGGCTTGTATGGGCCGTTTGCGGGGCAGGCAAGACGGAGGTGCTTTTTGCAGGAATTGAGGCCGCTCTCGCAGCGACTAAAAGAATTTGCATTGCTGCACCAAGGACAGACGTCGTGCTTGAACTGGCACCCCGGCTGAAATCAGCATTTCCTGACATCGAGATTGCTGTTCTATACGGCGGGAGTGAAGACCGTCATGTATATGCCCCGCTTACCATTGCCACCACCCACCAATTACTCCGCTTTTATCATGCTTTCGATGCGATCATTCTCGATGAAGTCGATGCTTTTCCTTATACGGTGGAAGAATCGCTTCAACACGCTGCGATTCATGCTCGAAAATCCGAATCAGCACTGATTTATCTCTCTGCCACTCCAAATCAAAAATGACAGCAAGAATGCCGAACAGGAAAGAGAAATTTTACGACCATCCCCGCCCGATTCCATCGCCAGCCTCTGCCGGTTCCTGAATTCTCCTGGTGTGGAAATTGGCAAAAGCTGCTTCACAAAGGCAAGCTCCCTCCTAGGGTCCTTCAATGGGCCAAAAACAGGATAGATTCCGGAAAACAGGCCTTGATCTTCTTCCCGCATATCCCATTGATGGAGAAAGCCCTCCCGATTCTTCGCCAGCTTGCTCCCGAAATAGAAGCTGTTCATGCGGAAGACCCTAAGCGGAAGGAAAAAGTCCAAAAAATGCGGGCAAAAGGAATATCTATGCTGCTGACGACGACCATATTGGAGCGGGGCGTTACTTTTCCAAACATCGATGTGGCTGTCATTGGAGCGGAAGACAGTATTTTTACTGAAAGCGCGCTTGTCCAAATTGCCGGCAGGGCGGGCAGAAGCAAGGATCATCCTGACGGGATGGTGACATTCTTTCATTATGGGAAAACGGAAGAGATGTTGAAAGCCAAAAGACAAATCTTAATGATGAACCGAGAGGGATTTAAAATGGGATTACTTGATCATCAATAAACACTTAAGGGGGACAGATATGAATATTTTCCTGCAAGAACGATGCTTGATTTGCGATCAGTTGATCCGCCCAGAGGTAGGTTGGAGATCGCTTTTATCCATTGAAACCGACCAGTTTATTTGTGGCACTTGCGAAGGGAGGTTAGAGAGGATTGAGGGGGAGACATGCCGGATATGCGGCCGTTCGTTTGCAGCATTGGCAGATGATTTTCGTCATGGGGATTTATGCCATGACTGCTGGAGATGGGAAGAGGATCCTCAGTGGCAGGGTCTCCTTGAGAAAAACTGCCCGATTTTCCACTACAATGATTTTTTAAAAGAGGTGATTGCCAAGTTTAAATTTCGTGGGGATTATATGTTGGCTAAAGTTTTTTCAGAGGATATGAAAAGAGCACTTTTAAAAATGGAAATTGATTTACTCATTCCAATTCCGTTAAGTGAGGAGCGGCTTTATGAGAGAGGATTTAATCAGGCGGAAGCGATGATCATTGAAGCAGGGTTTCCACCGGCAAATATACTTTCCCGAATCCATTCAGAAAAGCAGTCGAAAAAATCCCGGACAGAGCGTATCCATCTGCCGCAGGTATTTCAATTTATTCATGAGGTCCAATTGCAAGGGAAAAGGGCCATTTTGGTTGATGATATATATACAACCGGGTCAACTTTAAGGCATGCTGCAAAACTCTTAAAAGGTGCAGGAGCCGTTAGTGTTAAGTCTCTAACATTGGCGAGGTAGAGGCCGGCAATGACATGTCTTGAAATCATAAAATCGAAGGGACGGCAGCTAAGCGCCGCCCCGACTCCCTTCAGATCTTCATCCCAAGTGCCTTTTCAGCTAACTGCATATCATTCCCCAATAGCCGGCCCAGGTCATAAGCAGGATAGTAGCCATGCTCATACATGTAGTTAAACACTCTTTCATGCCCCTGGATAGCGCCAGTTAACTGCTTGCTAAATGTTTTCCTAAGGGAGGGCGTCGCTGTCTCTGTTATCGCAATCGCTAGGCTGCGTACCAATGTTTTCGATAGGGCGAGCAAATCAGCTGCAAAAAAGCCCATATCTTCGCGAACTTCCTCTTCACGCCCCTGATAACCTGCTGCTTGAGGATAAAATTTTAGTAATTCTCTAAGGTTTGCTTCAAGGTCGCGGATACATCTTCGATAAAGTTCCTTTAAACCGGGATCGGTCACTTTATTTATTGACATTTTTAGTTTCATCAGCCCGGTGGATTGGAACGCCACCATTTCATGTAATTCCAAAGTTTCATGCCAGGCTAATGTTCTTCTCTCTTCTGTGGTCATCGAGCATCCTCCTTTAATATCACATCCATTTACCTTATTCGCTGCCCATATTTGTGGAAAATTGTCCCTGATAATATTAAAATAAAGATGAATAACCAATTATTTTACTAAAAATCTCCCGTGTAAAGCAAAAATGTAGTTGAACTTTCTCACTATTTTCCCAGTGTTTTTGTCAATAAATCGACAAATTTTTTATTAGTCACTAGCAGGATTCTTATAGGGTAAAATAGAAATGTAATACATAGCCTTAAATAAAGGAGGACTCCACACATGAACTATAACGTACGTGGTGAAAACATTGAGGTAACTCCAGCAATCAGAGAATATTTGGAAAAGAAAATTTCTAAATTGGAGCGCTATTTTACTGAAGCACCAAATGCGAATGTCAATGTCAATCTTAGATTTAATCCAGATAAAACCTCCAAAGTAGAAGTGACGATACCGCTGCCGAATTTAACTCTTCGGGCTGAAGAAACAAATATTGATATGTATGCAGCAATTGACTTAATTACCGATAAGCTGGAACGTCAAATTCGCAAGCATAAAACGAAAATTAACCGGAAGTTCCGTGAAAAAGGAAATGTTCCGCTCGCATTTGCACCTACGGGGGCATCAGAAGTTCATGATGACGATGAGGATTTAGAATTAGTCCGCACCAAACGGTTTGATTTGAAACCAATGGACAGCGAAGAAGCCATTCTGCAAATGAACCTGCTAGGACATAGCTTCTATGTGTTCACTAATTCTGATACAAACCGGACAAATGTAGTCTATCGCCGAAAAGACGGCCGTTATGGGCTGATTGAAGCTCAATAATATAAAATAAGCAGAACGCTGCCAAGTATACCTGGCAGCGTTTTTTTTGTGCAGAGAGATCCTGGTGCTAAACAATCATTTTAAATTCTGAAATTTATTTAGATATACTAAATTTAGAATGTTCATTATAATAGAAAACAAGAATAGCAGAAAGAGGTGTTCAATCATGAAGTTTGACTTTCAATATCACCCTTACCCATCCCAGCGTACTACGGTGTTTGCCAACCGCGGAATGGTTGCGACCTCACAGCCGTTAGCAGCGCAGGCAGGTCTTGAAATTTTAAAAAAGGGCGGTAACGCCATTGATGCTGCAATTGCGACAGCAGCCGCTTTAACTGTGGTGGAGCCGACTTCCAATGGGATCGGCAGCGATGCGTTTGCGTTAGTTTGGACAAAGAGCAAGCTCCATGGACTCAATTCCAGTGGTCCGGCACCGCAAAAAATGACGATAGAGGCCATTAAGGAGCGCGGTTATGACAAGATTCCTGCGCACGGCCTGATTCCAGTCACAGTGCCGGGAGCACCAGCAGCATGGGCGGAGTTATCGGAGAAATTTGGAAAGCTTCCGCTAACGGATGTATTGAAGCCCGCAATTGAATATGCAGAAAACGGCTATCCGTTATCCCCGATATTGGCCAAGAATTGGGAGCGTGCATTTAGGAATTTTAAACAGACACTAACAGGTGAAGAGTTCCAGCCTTGGTTTGATGTATTTACCCCTAATGGAAGAGCCCCAAGAGCGGGAGAAATCTGGAGTTCGAAAGGCCATGCCAAGACGCTGCGGTCTATCGCCGAAACAAGCGCCGAGAGTTTTTATCGTGGGGAAATTGCTGAAAAAATCGCAGACTTTTCCGAGCGCTACAATGGGTTTATTTCCAAAGAAGATTTAGCGGGCTTTCGGTCAGAATGGGTCGAGCCGATCAAGGTGAACTACCGCGGCTATGATGTGTGGGAGATTCCCCCAAATGGCCAGGGATTAGTGGCGCTTTTAGGCCTGAACATCGTTAAGGGCTTTGATTTTACGGAAAAAGAGACAGTCGACACTTATCACAAGCAGCTGGAAGCGATGAAATTAGCTTACACAGATGGGAAGGCGTTTATTACGGATCCTGCCGATATGAAAGTCACGGTTGAGACACTGCTGTCCGAGGAGTATGGTGCGTCACGACGGAGTGAAATCAGTGGTGAGGCTATTATGCCAAGTCCTTATCAGCCGCCTCGAGGAGGCACAGTGTATCTTGCTGCAGCCGATGGTGAAGGCAATATGGTTTCCTATATTCAGAGCAATTACATGGGCTTTGGATCTGGAATTGTTGTCCCGGGAACGGGGATTTCATTGCAAAACCGCGGATATGATTTTTCATTGGATCCAGCGCATGCGAATGCATTAAGGCCCGGCAAAAAGACATATCATACGATTATTCCTGGTTTCCTAACAAAGGGGAATCAAGCAATCGGTCCCTTTGGGGTAATGGGCGGCTACATGCAGCCGCAGGGACATATGCAGGTGATTATGAATACGATTGACTTTGGTTTAAATCCTCAAGCGGCACTTGATGCGCCGAGGTGGCAGTGGGTGGAAGGAAAGAAAATCCAGGTTGAGCCAAGCTTTCCGAACCACATCGCTCAAGCACTGGCCCGAAGAGGACATCAGATTGAAGTAGCTGTTGATTCCGGCGGTTTTGGACGCGGACAGATTATCTGGCGGGATCCGGAAACGGGAGTGTTAATGGGAGGCACAGAGCCGAGGACGGATGGTTCCATTGCCTCGTGGTAAAATAACAGTAACACTTTAGAGTTTCAATTAAATCGGGAACTGTGTGGACATTTAAAGACATGAATCAGCCTGGGACCGAATAAGCTGGAAATTGTAATAGGTTTTTATAGTTTACCATTAGAAAGGGGGGACCAACTTTGAAGCAATGGCAAATTTTTTTAGCGTTCTTCCGAGTTGGCATCCTTGGGTATGGCGGCGGACCGTCTTCGATTCCGCTTGTACATAAGGAAGTAGTGGAAAAATATAAATGGATGGACTCCGATGAGTTTGGCGATATCTTGGCGCTCGGGAATGCACTTCCTGGTCCAATTAATACAAAAATGGCTGGGTATATTGGCTACCGAGTCGGCGGATATTGGGGGATGATCAGTGCGGTTGCTGCAACCATTGTGCCGACCATCATCTTGATGGTCATCCTTTTGACATCTTTAAACGCGTTTAAAGATAAACCTTGGGTGCAAGGGGCGACGAGAGGTGTGGTCCCAGTGGTGGCTGTCATGTTGGGCACGTTGACCTGGGATTTTGTCGTGAAATCGAAAAAGTCCAATCTCGGATGGAAATGGACGATTATTTTTGTGGCTGCTAGTCTGATTATTCTTCAGGGGTTTGGCCTCCATCCGGCCATTTTGATTTTTGCCCTATTGCTCGGGGCACTAATAAAGGGGGACAATGGCAAGGTAGCCAAGAATAAGGAGAAGGAATCAGCATGATTTATCTGCATATCTTTTTAGCATTGTTTATCCCAGGGATCCTGGGGTATGGAGGAGGTCCATCTTCGATCCCGTTAATAGAGGCGGAAGTGGTTGACCGGTATCATTGGATGACGGTCCAGGAATTTTCCGAGGTGCTGGCCATGGGGAATGCGCTGCCTGGCCCTATTGCCACCAAAATGGCGGGTTATATTGGTTATGCCCAAGGAGGGGTGTTAGGCGCGGTGGTTGGGGTATTTGCAACCGTAGCCCCATCCTTAATACTGATGATTACCCTTTTAAGTTTGCTGATGAAATATAAAGAATCCCCAAGGGTCAAAAATATGACAACTGTTGTCAGGCCCGTGATTGCGGTGTTGCTTGGCGTCATGACCTATGATTTCATTTTTCAATCCTATCAGGATTTTGGCATCTGGCAAACACTGTTTATTGGTGCTGTCAGCTATATTTTAATGGAAAAAATAAAGGTGCATCCTGCTTATGTCATTGCCGGGGCATTAGTATATGGGGGAATCTTTTTAGCCTAGTTGCGGAGGGGAAAAAATGACTTTCTCAATAGTCGGTTATGATCCGGAAGGAAAAGAATGGGGAATTGCCGTCCAATCCAAGTTTTTAGGGGTAGGGGCAGTGGTTCCATGGGCGAGGGCTGGAGCAGGAGCAGCAGCAACCCAATCGTATGCCAATACAGCATATGGCCCAATAGCCTTAGACCTAATGGGGCAAGGAAAATCGGCTCAAGAAACGCTGAAATTACTGCTGGCTGATGACCCGGACAAAGAAATGCGGCAAGTCGGGCTGATTGACGCTAAAGGAAATGCCGCTTCGTATACAGGCTCTGCCTGCTATGATTGGGCTGGCGATATGACGGGGGCTCATTTTGCGGCGCAAGGGAATATTCTAGTCAATGAAAAAACAGTTACGGTGATGGCAGAGACGTTTCAGTCTGCAGAAGGGAATCTGGCTGAACGTCTGCTGGCAGCATTAGAAGCGGGGCAGGAAGCTGGAGGCGACAGCCGCGGCAAACAATCGGCTGCTTTATTGGTGGTCAAAGAAAAAGGAGGCTATGGCGGCTTTAATGACCGCTATATTGATCTTCGAGTGGACGACCATCCAGAACCAATTAAGGAGCTGATGCGCATTTACCAGCTTCAGCGGCTTTATTTTGCTCCTTCAAGTCCCGAAAAAGTGGCAGCAGTCGAAGGCGAAGTCAGGGCAGAGGTTATTAGGCAGTTAGCCCGTCTCAACTATCTGCCGGAGACGGAGGGAGATGACGTGACCTTATATAAGGCTCTTACGACATATCTTCACACTGAAAACTTCGAGATGCGCGAGCAGAAGATCGGATGGATTGACTTAGAAGTGTTGGAGTTTATGAAACAACAAGATTCATTCCAATAGCCAGGCTGATGCCTGGCTATTTAGTTTGTTCATATAGGAGTATCCACATGTGGATATATTCGAATGGCGATGGTTTTCTATAAAATTGGGGCACTTTTCTGCAAAAAAGGGATATAATTCAATAATATTTAGATTTTTTTTGCAAAACCTGGGGATATATGGAAAAGCTATTCGGTCAAACATGAAAAAGAGAGCCAGCGATCATCCCGCCGGCTCTCTTTTTCATTCATTACATCGCTGCCCCGTGGCAGTTTTTATATTTTTTGCCGCTTCCACAAGGACATGGATCGTTGCGTCCAATCTGCTCCTTGTTTACCTTCGGTTTGCGCTTGACCGTTTCGCTGTCTTCTTTTGGATTCACAGCCTGGCCTTTCGCGACTTCCTGCCGTTCCAGATTATTGCGAATCTCCGCTTTCATGATATACATAGCGGTTTCGTCTTCAATTGATTGAATCATCGATTCAAACATGGCGAATCCTTCATGCTGGTATTCACGAAGCGGGTCAATTTGTCCATAAGCCCTTAAGTGAATACCCTGGCGAAGCTGATCCATTGCATCAATATGGTCGATCCATTTGGAGTCAACAGCACGAAGGGTAACGACTTTTTCAAACTCACGCATTTGATCTTGAAGAAGTTCTTCTTTTTCGTCATAACGCTGTTTTACTTTTGCGAAAATCATCTCAACCATTTCATCAGGATCTTTACCTTTTAGATCTACTAAAGTAATGTCGCCTTCAGGCAGCAGGCTGGCATGTACGTAATCAACGAGACCTTGCAGATTCCATTCTTCTTCGTCCTCATGGCGTGGTGTATGGGCACCAACATTCCGCTCTATGGAACGTAAAATCATGCCCTGCACAATTTCTTTTAGATTTTCTGATTCGATTACTTCATCCCGCTGCCTGTAAATAATTTCCCTCTGTTGACGAAGAACGTCGTCGTATTGAAGGAGTTGTTTACGTGCATCAAAGTTATTGCCCTCTACCCGTTTTTGGGCAGATTCTACCGCGCGGGTAACCATCTTGCTCTGGATGGCCTGGGAATCGTCCATGCCAAGCCTTTGCATCATACTCTTCATATTGTCAGAACCAAAGCGGCGCATCAATTCGTCTTCCATTGATAAGTAGAATTGGGTAACCCCTGGGTCTCCCTGGCGTCCGGAACGTCCGCGGAGCTGATTGTCAATCCGGCGGCTTTCGTGGCGCTCAGTGCCGATAACAGCAAGACCGCCTAATTCTTTTACGCCTTCACCCAGTTTAATGTCTGTACCGCGTCCAGCCATGTTGGTCGCAATCGTAACGGCGCCTTTATGCCCTGCTTCGGCAATAATTTCCGCTTCGCGGGCATGGTTTTTCGCATTCAATACATTGTGGCGGACGCCTTTTTTTAGCAGCATTTTTGAAATCAATTCAGAGGTTTCAATTGCAACTGTCCCAACAAGTACCGGCTGTCCCATCATATGGCGCTGGGCAATGTCCTCAACTACTGCATTGAACTTGCCTTCCATGGTGGCGTAAATTAAGTCTGGACGGTCATCACGGATGATCGGGCGGTTGGTTGGAATCACGATAACATTCATATTATAGATGTTGCGGAATTCCTCTTCTTCTGTTTTTGCAGTACCGGTCATACCGGCCAATTTTTCATACATCCGGAAGTAGTTTTGGAACGTAATGGTAGCCATGGTCATACTTTCATTTTGAATTTCCACGCCTTCTTTTGCTTCGATCGCCTGATGCAGGCCTTCACTGTAACGGCGCCCCTTCATCAAACGGCCTGTGAATTGGTCAACAATGACGACTTCTCCATCCTGAACGACATAATCCACATCCAGGTGCATCGTTACGTTTGCTTTCAGTGCCTGGTTAATATGATGGTTTAATGTGACATGTGAAATATCAAACAGGTTTTCAATGCCGAAAGCTTTTTCCGCTTTGCTGATCCCTTCCTCTGTCAGCATAACGGCTTTGATTTTTTCATCATAGGTGTAATCCACGTCTTTGGTTAAAGTGCGGACAAAAGCGTTTGCCTGCATATAAAGGACAGTAGACTTCTGAGCTTGTCCTGAAATAATTAATGGAGTCCGCGCCTCATCGATTAAAATGGAGTCAACCTCGTCGATAACCGCGTAAAAAAGCGGACGTTGAACTTTTTGTTCCTTATAAAGGACCATGTTATCGCGCAGGTAATCAAATCCGAACTCGTTATTGGTACCATATGTGATATCAGCCGCATAGGCTGCCTGCTTTTCCTCTTTATCCATGCTGTTCAAATTCAAGCCGACCGTTAAGCCTAGGAATTGGTACAGCTCGCCCATTTCGGTGGCGTCACGGTGGGCCAAATATTCGTTGACCGTTACAACATGAACCCCTTTGCCGGAAATAGCGTTTAAGTATACGGGCATGGTGGCTGTCAAGGTTTTACCTTCACCGGTTTTCATCTCGGAAATGTTTCCTTCATGGAGAGCAATACCGCCCATTAACTGTACATGGTATGGGTAAAGGCCAAGTACGCGGCGGGCACCTTCGCGGACGACGGCGAATGCTTCAACCAGCAGATCATCGAGTGATTCGCCTTTTTGATAGCGGGATTTAAATTCCTCCGTTTTTTCGCGAAGCTGTTCGTCTGTCAGTTTTTCGGTTTCAGAAGCTAACGCTTCAATTTGGTTAGCAAGCTTGTCTAATCGTTTTAGCTCACGTTTGTTCAAGTCAAAGACTTTATTTAAAATCCCCATATTATGATGAACGCTCCTTTTTGTCATTACTAAAAACCACTGAATGCTATTGCAAATGGCAGATAATCCTTTCTTCATCTTACCATTTTAAACAACGGAGTGACAACCTGTTAGCGCCTCTGCAAAATTTGTCCCTGCTTGGCCAGCGAAGGAAGCTTTTGAAAAACGATTATATCCTGTGAAAACTGGAACTGGATTTGCCATATCAAGAATCTCCCCATCCCAAAATGTTCGGAATTTCGACAAAAATGACAGGATGATGACTTTTCTTACCTGCTTGATTCCAAAGTATTAGTGGAAATAGGAGGGGAGTGAATGAGGGGTGAATATTCGATGGTAATTATGAATAAATATTAGTTTTCTATTCATATTATCACTATATTAATGATGTTAATAGAATGCTTATATATCAACATTTACATGTTGTTTTTGGGTGAAAATAGAACCGCTTTTTTTATGGAAAAATATTCACAAATTGTACATTGGAATATACTCTCATAATGATGGATACTACCTTTAGAGAGGTTAATCTGGAGAATAAATAGATATCCAAATAAATATGGGAAGGGTGAGGAAATTGGCTCTATGGGGGAAAAAGAAAAACAAAGAGACCGATCCCGATACAAGAGAAGAGAGAAAGAAGGGAATCTTCCGGAGACTTTGGCATTGGATAAAAAATATTAACTGGAAGGATCCGGTTACACGCTGGAAATTGATGTTTGCATCCATCATTACACTTATTGTGATTGGTGCAGGAGGATATGGTGTCATCGCTTTTACCAACTCTCCGACATTCTGCAAAGCCTGTCACGAAATGGCGCCGGAGCATACAACGTATGTGGCCAGCTCCCATAGCAATCTGACTTGTGTCCAGTGTCATATTAAACCAGGTGCCGTTACGATGGTACTGCACAAAATGAAGTCGTTAAAAGAAGTGTACTATCATGTGACTGGCATTCCAGAGCAAATTGTTTCAACCGTAGATGAGGCAGTATCGGATGAGAACTGTTTACAATGTCATTCCAAGAACCGGCTGGTAACCGCTTCCGGTGACTTGAAAGTTGATCATAAAGGCCATATTGAGGAAGGGGTTCCTTGTATCTCCTGCCACGCAGGGGTTGCGCATGGCAAAATTGGGGTCCGTAAGCTTAATACCGAAAAAGACCGGGATAAGTATACAGAAGAAACAGGGAAACTTGTCATGACGAAGGAATACACCGACCCGAACATGGGAACTTGTATTGATTGCCACGATAAAGTCAACAACGGCGAAAAGCCTTGGAAGGATACTGCATATCTCGTACCAAAGAATCCAGAAGAAGAGAAAGAAAAGACGGAAGAAGTAAACAGTAAGAAAACAACCGATATAGCGGCAACCACTGAAACAACTGAAGCAAAAATTTCAGACTCGGCTGTCCAGGATGAAAAAACACAGGATATTATTTTACAGGCAATCGGAAAGCAGCAAAAAGATGTGAAACTGTCTATGGCTTGTGAGACCTGCCACAAACAAATAAAAGTTCCGGAAAATCACAAAGTATCGGATTGGAGCGGAAATCACGGCAGCACTGCCATTCAGCAATTAGACAAATGTTTAAATTGTCACCAAGATTCTAAGTGGATTAAAGATGTACCAACAGGCAATCTTGATTCGATTATAAAATCAAATGGGCAGGATTCAGAAACCAGCAAGTATACACCGAATTTAACCGTTGGAAAAGAACAAACCAGAAACAACCAGTTTTGCAGCGCCTGTCACGCCAACCGTCCTGCGAGTCACGATCAGAGCAACTATTGGTTGACTGGACATGCTTTAAATGCGAAAACAGCAGAACAAAAGGCTGAGTGCTTCGTCTGCCACGACCGCGAGAAACCGGCAGATGGTTCAACTGAAGCAAAAGCTCCGACAGATATTTATTGCCAATACTGTCACAGAACAGGGTTTAAATCAGATGTACAGTAAAAAGATTTATTAAACTGGAGGGAGATTTTATGGAAGAAGAAAAACAAACGCGGTCGGCCCCTCCTCGTAATAGTTATAGGTTAATTAAGATAGCAACTCTAACCGTGTTGTTTTTAGCCCTTTTCTTTACCGTAGGCGGATTAGGGCTAAAAGCGACCACAAGTTCAACGTTTTGTTCATCGTGCCATGAAATGAAACCAGAGTATTACACATGGAAAACCTCCGCACATAGCGAAGTGGATTGTGTTAACTGCCACGTGGGATCTGGGGTAGAAAAAATAGCAAAAAGCAAGGCCAATACTGTGGTAGAGCTTTATAAAAAGGGAACTGATACCTATACAGCACCAATCCAAATGCCGAAGGATATCCCAAACTCAGCTTGTGAAGAATGCCATAATATGGAAAATCGCAAAGTGACACCATCCGGAGATTTAATTATTCCCCACGATAAGCACCTGGAGAAAGACATTAAATGCACCCAATGCCATAGCGGCGTGGCTCACGGGGATATTTCGGAACGCAACGTTACCTTTAAATCTGATTACAGCAAATGGGATGGCTCTTTGGCAAAATCAATGATGACGGTAAAATATACAGAACCGAAAATGCAGACATGCATGGACTGCCATAAAGCGCGTAATATTGCTACCGATTGCGAAACATGCCACAGTTCCAACATGGTGCCAAAATCCCATACAGCCGCAGATTTTAAAGCACAGGGTCATGGGAAATTAGCAGATAAGGACATA
Organism: Neobacillus muris; assembly: GCF_943193175.1. GTDB lineage: Bacteria > Bacillota > Bacilli > Bacillales > Cytobacillaceae > Neobacillus > Neobacillus muris. The sequence goes on along the minus strand of NZ_CALPDF010000015.1, from coordinate 22,655 downwards.
CAGAAATGCGATAGCTGTCATCAATACATGTCTAGTGATGAAATAAAGGATATAACAAACGCACCTGCCTCACAACAATTTTTGAAAACAGGGTCAACAAAGCAGGAAACGATACCCGCCAAAGCTTATGCGAAAGAAAACACCTATTGTAAAAATTGTCATACCGGTACGCGTCCGGAAAGTCACGGAGCCAATTATGTCAACGCCCATGGCGCGTTAGCAAAGCAGGACAAATCAGGGTGTATGGCTTGCCATGGTGAGCAAAGTATAACCGTTGGAACGACGAGTAATGGCTTGACTTCAAACGCGGTATCAACATCAAGTACCGGTACAGCCCCTGCCTGTAACAGCTGCCACCCGGCAAGTCATGACAATTCGGATTACAGACAAGGCCACCCGATTGACTTAACAGGAATTACGGCACCATCTGCCAAGTGTTATACCTGTCACAGTGAGCAGAAATGTAAATCCTGTCATAAGGAATCCTAAGAATTTACAAGATGAGGAGGGGTAATATGGAAAGTCCAGTACAGCCAGTTGCACAAGAACCTTCTAGAGAAGAAGTACAAAAAGTAAAAAAAGACCAGTTTACATGGTGGCAAGCATTGATTATCCTTGCGGCAACTTTAGCCATCTGCCTTTCAGCCGGCTACTATATCAGTGAAAAGTATCTTTGGAACCAAACAAGTGATGAAATTACAAAACAATTAAAATATTACCAATCACAGGTGAAAGCAAAGCCAAATGACGCTGAACTTAGGGTTCAATTAGGATACACGTACTATTTAAAAGGTGATGATAGTAATGCCATCAAGGAATTAAAAACAGCCAAAAACCTTGATAAGAAAAGTTACGGTGCCTATTTGAATCTGGCGATTGTTTACGATAAAGAAAATAAAAATGATGATGCTTTGCAAATGGCGATAAAGGCTTCCAGTTTAGTCACGCAGGATTATAAGAGCCTGTTGTTAAAAGGAAGGAGCTACCGCAAATTAAAAATGTACAAAGAAGCTTCTGCTGCCCTAGAGGAGGCGGCACGCTATAAACCTGCAAACACGGATATTGTTTATGAAGCAGCCTTAGTCGCTAGAGACCAGGGGAAGAAAAAGGATGCGGAAAACTTGTTTAAGGAAGTTTTATCCTATGATCCGACCTATAAACCCGCATTAAAAGAACTAGATAAGTTATCTAAAAAGAACTAGAGAGGAGATGGAACCGGTGAAGAAAAAAACAGTTTATATTTGGATGGGCACCATTGCGGCTTTGACGATTGTATTATTTACAGTCATTTACTTCTTCCATCTTCAAAATGATGCTGTTAAGGTAGCGAGCAATATCAAAGGTGGAAAGCCAAATTTAAGCAATTACATTCAGGGAGATATGGACAACCCTCTCAATAAACCAATGGATGCGACAAAAATCGGGCAATGGGTTTATGTGACGGACACAAATCACCAGCAAGTACAAGTATTTGATATATCGGGAGCATTTATCTTTAAATTCGGCAAAAAGGGAACTGGAGAGGGGGAATTCCTATTCCCGTACGGAATTACTGGTGATAAAAAAGGCAATATTTATGTTGCCGACTTGTACAATAATCGGATATCCATTTTTGATTCAAAAGGAAAGTTTGTAAAATACTTTACCAATGACGAAAATAAAGCAGACTTTCTTCAGTCGCCTGCAGGGTTAAGAATTTTCAACAATCACTTATGGGTAACCGACATTAAGCTCGGTAAAGTATTTGAATATAGTTTAACAGGGAAAAAATTGTTGGAAGTCTCAACAGCCGCCAATAAAGACGACCTGCTGAATGCACCAAATGCTGTCGCGCTTGATGATGAGAAAAACATTTATGTATCTGATTCAGGAAATCAGCGCATCGTAGTTTTTAAAAAAAATGGCGAGTATGTCCGAGTTATCAATGGTTCCAAGAATAATAAAGGAGATACCAAATTCGTGAATCCACGAGGTGTTGGAGTAGAACCAGATGGAACCTTGTTAATGGTCGATAACATGACCCATTATGTTTATGGATTTAACCAAAAAGGGGAACAGGTTTTCCAAATAGGCGGAATTGGCAGCGACAAGGGACAGTTTTACTTGCCCAATGGTTTATTTGTCGATAATAACGGGGAAGTATTTGTTACTGATACTGTAAACCAACGGATTGCTGTCTATAATTAATAATTCTAAGCATTATAGGAGGTGGTGCCTCAAAAGAAGATTTATAGAAGATTTTTTTATAGATAGAGAGAGAGAGAGAGAAAAATAAATAGGGAGGTTTTTTGGAATGAGCAAGAAGAAGTTTGGATTCTCATTATTCTTAGCACTGATTATAGTGGGATTGCTAAGTACAACTGCATTCGCCAGAGGAACCTACTGGGAATCCGTAAAAGCTAACGGAACTGGCGGTTTTACTTTTGGTTTAAAAAACACGGCTTCCGTTGACCAAACATTTGTTGTAAAAGTTTTTCCAAAAGATACTACTGCTAATACGTATACAACGGAGTTGTATACGTCGCCTGAAAAGGTAGTACTAGCAGGTGTTCAGGATAGTATTGATATCCCGGCATCAGCAGGCATCCAAGTAGGTACTATTTACAAAATGGTTCTATATACGGTTAAAGATGGTGTTGCTAGTGACGTTGGCGTGAAATTCGGTGTTTTAACAAGCACTTCGAACCCTAAAATGGCTTCCATTGCTGATGATCCGGACGGATTATTAGATGTTGACGGTTCTGGCCTCAATAACGCCAACAATACTGTAGGTAAAGCTTCAACACATCCTACCCATGGAGCTTTCCAAAACAATACCAACACTTGTGCAAGTTGTCACCAAACCCACACAGCTGCAGAAGGCAATGCCTTATTGTTCAAAGATGGCGTATACAGCACATGTTCCGCCTGCCATGATGGTACAACTGGCGCCTACAACAGCTTTGCTCCTGCAACGACGGAAACGGTAGAATCTATTCAAGGTACATTTGATGTACATGGTACTAATCAAAATGGCTCCATGCACAATGCTGACGGTGCGGTGCAACTTAGTGCAGCACCTGGAGGAAATCCAAATGCAACGGCAGACTTTGATTGTGCAAGCTGCCACAACGCCCACGGATCAGGTTCTGCTGAAGAAAACAACCTGGCGGTTGATCCAGCTGGATGGGGTGAAGTTCCATACCTTGAATCAACTGGTACTAGAAGTACAGTTACTATTTATTCTGGGCATGCTATGAAAACCTTCAACTATGATAATAAAACCAGCCCGAATGGTAAATTATTTATTAATATTCCGATTTACAACAGTGTTGCAGAAGCAACAGCTGCAGGAACAGCATCTAAAGCTGCTGGAAATAAACCATATCCATATGTATTAGTAAAACAAACTGCAGGAACTGGTAACAGCTTCTACTCGCGCGCTGGTATTACAGATGAAAATACTCTTGTTATCCAAACCTACAGATGGAGCAGCTCAAAATATGTAGCTGACTACTCTTTATGGTTACGTGAGTTAAGCTATCCATTTACAGCCAATACTGTATTATACAGCAGTGATGCACCAACATATGATAACGTTGCGGCAGGTAAACCGGAGGCAAGCAGCTTAAACTTGGCTTCCAATTTGAAAGTTGTCTATAAAGATGGTTTTGCATATGGTGCCGATGTTGGCAATATTAAGAGCGCCAACATTGCACTCGGTATTGACGTTGAAACAGATGGCAATATTGAACATCTTTGGGATGGTACCGTTCCTGACAGCGGCATTGAAATGACCAAATACTGTGCGGCTTGTCACATTGACTATCTATCTGAATCCCGTAACGATGTTAGTGGAACTTATACAACAGCACACCGTCATGCTAACGTAAGTAGAGACGAGCTTACTTGTGTACGTTGTCACTATGCACATGGTACTGAAGCTTCAATCATGCACGATGCAAATGACAACTCAATATTTGATTTAACAGCAAGTGGCGGAGCATTCCAAGGAAATAATCAGGGAGCTATTGACTACTTAAAAGATCCTAACCCTTCTTCTGCATTAAAACGTTACACTGGCATGTCTGTATGTTATGCTTGCCATGGCGGCGGCGAAAGTTTCGTCGGCAGCCCGCGTAACACTGAGGCAGATACCAGCACTGGTGAACACCTAAAAGGCGGTATGCCTGGAGAAGCAAGATGGGATGTTACCAATTAAAAAAGCCAACAATTAGCCCACTATTTGTTAGCTTTTAAAAGAGTAATACGATTTGAAAAAAGCAAGGCAGTGATTGCTGCCTTGTTTTTCTTTAATTATCTTGAAAAGACACAAATTTGTCAAAAGCTACGACACAAATTCGTCGATAAATCGCTTTATTTCTGCCCCAATTTTATCCAGACAACATTGATATAATGTATATATAAACTCATATAGAATATAAACCAATATACATAGTACATAAATAATAAAGTAAAAGGGCTGGTTGCGGATGGTTCGAAACCTCTTGAAAATGAAATCAAGTTATTATATTTGTCTAATCATGATCCTTGTGATAACTACTAGTTTCTCCATACCGATCGTTGATGTATTTGCAGTAGGAGAAACTGAGTCCTTAACTGTGACATCACCTTCTGAGAATGAACAAATTCACTCGAAAGATGTTGTCATTGCAGGAAATTACTCGTCTGATGTCGCTAAGGAAGATCTAGTGTTCACAGCGGACGAAAATGGAACGGCTATTTCTGGCTCCTCTTGGACCATTGATGACACAAGTTCACCAAAGACTTGGTCCTTATCAACACAGTCACTAAGTGATGGAGTTCATACACTGACAATCAAAATGAAGAAGAATTCAACTGGAGAAGAGTTGGCTCAATCATCCATAAGCTTTACAATTGATACAGCACAATTGTCAGTTATCCAGGATATCTCAATTACATCGCCTGAATCTGGAACCCAATTAAATACAAAGGATATTGAAATAACCGGAACATATGTGACTGATGCTTCGGCAAATAATTTACTCTTTACTGCTAAAGAGAACGGAGAGAACCTATCTGATTCCGCCGCAAATGTATCAGATTGGATCATCAATACCAACAGCACGACAAAGACTTGGACTTTTAAAATAAACGCATTAGCATTAGAAGTAGGAACACATACTATTACGATAGAAATGAAGGATACAACAGCCGGTACTGTAACAGAGGATTCTATTGATTTTTCTATCCTCTTGAAAAGGCCATATGTTACTGAAGCAAAGATTCTTCTGGCTGACCGCACCGAACAACAAGTTGGTGAAGATTTTACCCACGTTCCGCTTGACGCAATAATAAAGGTTATAATCGCAGATGATCAGCCGATGGAGCAGTTTAAACAAAAGATGGATGATAACCAGTCTTTAACACCGATAATTGTTAGCAGACCAGGGCAAGAAGTAATTAAAGGAATAACCGAAGTTAACCAATTGGACTTGGACCCCACCGACGGAAAGTACTATTATGAGATACTCTTTACCGCTGCACAGGATGAGTTGAAACTGAACAAGACTTATACAGTTACCTTGGACCAAGACCTGGTCGTTGACGATTCGGAAAGTCCCGTTTTTTCGAAAAAGTTTCAACTTACCACTGGGACAAATGTAGATTGGGACGACATGGATGAGAATACTAAAGATTCTTCCAATCCGCATGGCCATTATCAATTAAATACTAATATGTGTGCATCTTGTCATACTACCCATGTGGACTCGCCTTACCAAAAAGATGTAAAGGCACAAATGACCACATCACGGGAGGGAGGCAACTACCTAATTGATTTTAATGAACAACTTAATCAAAGTGCCTCTGAAAACTATTGTACCGCCTGTCATGATGGAACTTTAAATGCACCTGTAACCAGTGGGATAAGCGCCACGTATCACCATGATAATCCTTCAGACTATGGCAAAAATAGTACAAACAAATTAAAAGATGCAACAACCTGCACAAGTTGCCATAATCCGCATATGGAGTGGTCAAAAGAAAATTCCAATCTGTTGAAGGACCACTACATTTATCAACATAACGGTGAGGATTTAAATCTTTCTGTGGCAAATGATCCAGATCAAAATAAACTTACAGCAGTTAAAATTGATAGTTTGGATACTCATTGTGGTAAATGTCATATTGATAACTTAGTCTATGACAAGGATGCTCAGAAAAAAGTAAGTATCTTTGATACAAATAGTTTTCCGGGTGTGGAATACAGTGCGCTAGCCTATAAAAAGTCGTTGACCGCTACAAGTGAAATAACAGCAAAGGAAATAACGGATACTGATGCACCGAACACTGTTCAAGACTATTCATTATGTTTGCAGTGTCATAATAATAATAATAATCAGAAAAATGGAGCTACAGACATTGAAAAATACTATACAAAATCTGCTGCAGAATCCGGACATTTCTTGGCACTACCGGATGGTCAAGCCTTACAAGCCGATGGAAGTAATTTAAATGGGTCCATACCTTGTTCTGAATGTCACGAAACGCATGGTTCAACAAATATTAAAATGTTAAAAACACAATTAGGCCATGAAAACCCTCAAGATTTTACAGCAGCGACAGGCTCTTGGGATGCATCGAAGGAAAAGGATTTTTGTATGAAATGCCATGATGGTACAACGGCGACTTCCATCTATGGGGTAGTCGGACAGACAGTAGATGCTAATCATGACTTGGACCCAACGGATACTTCCAAAACCAAGCATTTGGCATGTTCGGAGTGCCATGGCGGTTCATCTAAGTCATTTATGGAAGCAGCGCATGCTCCTACTAAATTAAGTAATCCATAACGAAAAAACATAAATCAAATCCATGACCTTAATGCTTTTAGAAAATTAATAGTAATCAATAATTAGGCGGCTTTTAAATATGAAGCAGCCTTTTTTATGTTCTGAGGGTACTTCCATGAATAACAATATACATTCCTACTTTTAGAAAACTGATTGTCAATAAGAAGGAGAGTTCGACAGGTGAAATTTCCGCATTCCATTTGATTTTTGAATTTTTGACCGTTGTCACGGTATAATGGACAAGAACAATGAGACTGTTTTGGAATAAACTGCAATGTAGTTATGATATATTTTTTATAGAGGTGACGAATATGGAATTAGCGGAAATTCGAAACGAGCTTGAAAAAACAGCTAAAACATTAGCGGACTTTAGGGGGTCTCTTTGACCTTGAAAACAAAGAAGCCCGCATTGCTGAGCTAGAAGATGAAATGCTTCACCCCGATTTTTGGAACAACCAAGAAACGGCACAAAAGGTGATCAGTGAATCGAATGCCTTAAAAGACCAAGTTCATGAGTTTTACGAACTCAATGAGATCTTTGAAAATCTCGAAGTTACTTACGAGTTGGTCAAAGAAGAAAATGATGCTGAGCTGCAGGCGGAGCTGGAAGAAGAGCTCGGGCAGCTGACAGAACGGTTGAATCAATATGAACTGCAGCTTCTCCTCAGTGAGGAGTATGATAAAAATAATGCTATTTTAGAGCTGCACCCAGGTGCTGGCGGAACAGAATCCCAAGACTGGGGTTCAATGCTGCTTAGAATGTATACTCGCTGGGCGGAGAAGAAAGGCTTTAAGGTTGAGACTTTGGATTATCTACCAGGGGATGAAGCAGGGATTAAAAGCGTTACCCTTGCCATCAAAGGACATAATGCTTACGGATATTTGAAAGCTGAAAAAGGGGTGCATCGCTTGGTGCGGATTTCACCGTTTGATGCATCAGGGCGCCGGCATACTTCCTTCGTTTCCTGTGATGTTATGCCGGAGTTCAATGACGAGATAGAGATTGAAATCCGCTCGGAGGATTTAAGAGTAGATACGTACCGGGCAAGCGGGGCAGGCGGACAGCATATCAACAAAACGGAATCGGCTGTCCGGATTACCCATATTCCGACAGGCATAGTGGTGGCCTGCCAAACGGAACGGTCCCAAATTCAAAACCGCGAGCATGCCATGAAGATGCTGAAATCCAAGCTCTATCAAAGGGAAATTGAGGAGAAAGAAAAGGCCCTTGCGGAAATCCGCGGAGAGCAAAAGGAAATCGGCTGGGGAAGCCAAATTCGTTCTTATGTGTTCCACCCTTATTCCATGGTTAAAGATCATCGGACAGGTGCGGAGTCCGGCAACGTCCAAGGTGTCATGGACGGAGATATTGACCAGTTTATTGATGCTTACTTGCGTTCAAGAATCTCATAATATCAAAGACGTCACAGTGTAAATGCTGTGGCGTTTTTTTTTGAAGAAAAAGAATAACTACCGATAAAACTGTGAAAATGGTTGATTAAGGAACGAGAAGTTTATCATCAAAACGCTATTACCTGCAAAAGCTAATAATTAGTTTACCCCTTTATCACGGCAGTGCAATGCCATTTACACCCAATATTTGACCATGTTATACTCACTCTCGGTTCATCATTATAAAACGATGATTGAGGAGAATACATATGAATTATATAGGAAATATGCTGGATTCGAGCCCGAAAATGCGAATCGCCTTGGATTATCTATTAGTCCTTATCGGTGCGGCTATTATAGCCGTTTCGTTTAATGTTTTCTTGCTCCCGAACCAGATCGCCTCTGGAGGTGTCAGCGGGATCAGCACCATTCTTACATCACTGTTTGGCTGGGAACCTGCTTATGTCCAATGGGCATTTAACATCCCGCTATTTTTCGCCGGTGTCCTTTTATTAGGCAAGCAATTTGGGGCAAAAACATTAGCGGGAACCATATTCCTGCCATTTGTTGTTTTCTTAACAAAAGAGGTGGAGCCATGGACCAATGATCCGCTGCTTGGATCGCTGTTTGGCGGGATAGGTGTCGGGTTAGGTTTGGGGATTGTGTTTCGCGGCAATGCCTCCACAGGCGGCACGGATTTAGCCGCACAGATTATCAACAAATATACAGGCTTTACCTTGGGCAGATGCGTTGTACTCATAGATGGATTAATTGTTCTGGCCGCAGCCATCGTATTTGATATAGAAAAAGCCTTATACGCGTTAATCGGACTTTATGTTACAAGCAAAACGATTGATTTAATTCAAATTGGCTTTGGGCGGTCAAAAATGGCAATGATTATTACCGAAAAGCAAGAGGAAATCCGTCACGGGATTTTGCATAAAATTGACCGGGGTGTGACAAAACTATCGGCATATGGCGGTTTTACTGAACACGAACGACCAGTCTTGATGTGCGTTGTTGATCAAACAGAGTTCACAAAATTGAAACAATTGGTTAAAACCATTGACCCATCAGCATTTGTCGTGGTTATGGATGCGGCTGAGGTGCTAGGAGAAGGTTTCAAGCGTTCATAATGCTGGTATACTTATACATTGATGGGATTTATTCCTTAAGGGGGGATTAGCTTGAAGAAGAAAGTGTTAACACTATTAATCGGAACAGCCTTTGTAATGGGACTGGCTGCTTGCGGCGGCGGTGAGGACAAAGCTGGAGATGAGACGGCTTCAGGCGGTGCAAAAATATTTGACCAAAAATGCTCAAGCTGCCATGGCGAAAATCTTCAGGGCGGCATGGGTCCTGACTTAACAAAAGTCGGCTCCCGTTACACGAAAGACGAAATCCGAGACATAATTAAAAATGGAAAAGGCGCTATGCCGCCAAATGTAGTAGAGGGCGATGACGCTGATGAAGTAGCAGACTGGCTCGCTGCTAAAAAATAATATTCCTAAACGCCCTGTATTGAACAGGGCGTTTCTTAATTCAAGGGAGAGTCCTCCACCCAAGCAGCGCTTTAACGCAGCGGGGGACTGTCCCCATAATTTTTCCACAAAGATTGACAGTACTACCATATAGTTATATGGTTAATCAATGAATAAAATTCGACAAACAAAGGATGGGTTCTACAAGAATATTGGTATTATTGGATAAAAACGCCATGGGGAGTATTCTTTGAAAAGAAACTGTAATATAATTACCACTTTTTTTAGCGGATTATGATGTTATAATGAAAACATGCAAGAAATTGCACTGATTGTTTGGTATTTTGGTTCTTTTTGTGAAATAGAATAGAATATTGTCGAATTATTTCTATACGAAAATAAACTAACAGGTGATCTGAATGATAGAAATGCAAGAAGTATATAAGAAGTATCCAAATGGCGTATCCGCCATTAATGGAATCGACGTCCGGATCAACCAGGGCGAATTTGTTTATGTGGTCGGACCAAGTGGTGCCGGAAAATCCACTTTCATCAAAATGATGTACCGGGAGGAAGTGCCGACATCTGGGACGATTACGTTAAATGGCGTGAACGTAGCCAAATTAAAGAATACTAAGGTCCCACAGTTCCGGCGCCAGCTGGGGGTTGTATTCCAGGATTTCAAATTGCTTCCGACTCTTACTGTTTATGAAAATGTTGCGTTTGCTTTAGAGGTAATCGAGGCACAGCCAAAATATATTAAAAAGCGCGTCATGGAAGTGCTGGATTTAGTTAATTTAAAGCATAAAGCAAGAATGCTTCCTACTGAACTGTCAGGTGGAGAACAGCAGCGTGTCTCCATTGCGCGTTCGATTGTCAACTCTCCAAAAGTCGTCATTGCCGACGAACCAACCGGAAACCTGGATCCGGATACGTCTTGGGAGATCATGAAAATTTTTGAAGAGATTAATAATCGAGGAACTACCGTGGTGATGGCCACCCACAACAAAGAAATTGTTAATACAATCAAGCATCGCGTCATCGCCATTGAAGGCGGAAAGATTGCCCGTGATGAACAAAGAGGTGAATACGGTTATGAAAATTAGAACACTAGGCCGTCACGCCCGCGAAAGTTTAAAGAGCATCAGCAGAAATGGCTGGATGACATTTGCCTCCGTGAGTGCTGTTACAATTACCCTCATCTTGGTTGGCGTTTTTGTCGTCATTATGATGAACCTAAATCGTGTGGCGGAGACCATTGAAGAGGACGTGCAAATCCGCGTTCACATCGATGTGGCTGCAACCGAACAGGATCAAACTGCTTTAAAAGATTCCATTCAAAATATGCCAGAGGTTGGATCCGTTAAGTTTTCCTCAAAGGAAGAGGAATTAAATAATTTAGTCAAAAGCATGGGTGAAGAAGGTAAGGCATTTAAGCTATTTGAACAAGATAACCCGTTAAATGACGTATTTATCGTGAAAACAAAAAAACCGACGGATACCATGGATGCTGCAAAGAAAATTGAAAAGCTTAATTTTGTTTCAAAAGTGAACTATGGTGAAGGCAAGGTTGAAAAGCTATTTAAATTTATTAAGGCAAGCCGAAATGTTGGGATTGTCTTGATTGTCGGCCTGTTCTTTACTGCTATTTTCTTAATCTCCAATACTATTAAAATAACGATTATTGCTAGACGCCGGGAAATTAAAATTATGAGATTGGTAGGAGCAACCAACGGCTTTATCCGCTGGCCATTCCTGTTGGAAGGATTGTGGCTGGGGATTCTGGGGGCAGTACTGCCAATCATTCTGATTTCCATCGCCTACTATCGGGCATATGACTATCTTGGTCCAAAACTACAGGGAACCTTTATTAGAGTGCTGCCATTTGATCCATTTATGTATCAGGTGTCTGGAATCCTGCTGTTAATGGGAGCCCTGATTGGGATATGGGGCAGCGTCATGTCCGTACGTAAGTTCTTAAAAGTGTAACCCCAAAACCAGAAAGGTGCTTTTAGCTCCTTTCTGGTTTCGCTGTTTAAATATGTGCAACAGATAAACAACGATTGCCTGTACATATAGAGAGATAAGGGAAGGGAGAAATCGAATTGAGAAAGTCGGTAAAACTACTCGCCGCTGCCGCTGCGGTTGGGCTGGGAACTTTTTTTGGAGGCATTCCTTTACAGTCACAAGCAGAATCTATTTCCAATTTGAAGAAAGAACAAAGTAATATTCAAGAGAAACGCTCGGGTGTTCAGTCGAATTTAAATGATGTTCAAGGACAAATTAATGACTTGAAAAATCAGCAAACGAACGTAAAGACCGAAATGCAGCGGATTGATTTGGCGATTGGCAGCACAACCAAGGAAATTGAAACGAAAACTGCGAAAATTAATGAAACAAAGGCTGAAATTTCTAAGCTGCAAGATGAAATTAAGGTCATTAGTGAGCGAATCGAGAAACGGAATTTACTATTAAAAGACCGGATTCGTAACTACCAAGTAACGGGTGGAGCCGTCAATTACTTGGATGTGTTAATGGGGGCGACCAGCTTCAGCGATTTCATTGACCGGGCAAATGCAGTTGCCACGATTATGCAGGCAGACCAAGATATTTTAAAGCAGCAGGAAGCTGACAAGAAGACCTTGGAAGAGAAGGAAGCTCAGGTTGAAAAGGATCTGGCTGATCTCGAAAAACTAGTGGCAGATTTAGAGAAAATGAATCAGCAGTTAGCTGAACAGCGTGCGGAAAAGGACAGGCTATTAGGTGACCTTGTGGAGCAGGAAGGAGAAGCCCACGAATATAAAATGGAGCTTCAGGAGCAGGAACAAGCCTTGGCTGCTCAGGAATCTGCTATCCAGAAATTAATTAAACAGGAGCAAGAACGCCAAAAGCAGCAGCAACAACAACAGTCGGCTTCGTCGTCAAAATCTAGTAGTAATGCATCCATCAGTGTTTCAAGTGGGGCATTTACCAGACCAACAAATGGTCCGGTTACTTCTGGATATGGATATAGAACGTATAACAATGAATTTCATAATGGGGTTGACTTTGGGCGTGTAACCAATTCTGATCCAATTGTTGCTGCAGCTGATGGGATCGTATTCAGATCTTATTTGTCGAGTTCATATGGTGAATGTGTAATGATTACCTCTATGGTAAATGGCCAGCTTTATACTACAGTTTATGCCCATATGGTGAGTGGAAGCAGATTGGTTAGTGAGGGCCAAACTGTTAAGAAAGGTCAGCAAATTGGCATAAAGGGAGAAACGGGGCAAGCTGACGGTATACATTTACACTTTGAATTGCATAAAGGAAAATGGGAAGCAGATAAGCGAAATAAAATTAATCCAGTTGGAATTATTCCAGGGCTATAGCTATGAGGGTGATGCAAATGATGCATCACCTTTTTTGTGTATCAAAATAAGCCCAATAGACTGGGAGATACAAAGAATAAATAAATAATTTCATAACTCGTCCATTCCTTTCATATATGTTAATAATCGGGGCAGGAATTGCTGCCCATATATTAAAGAAAATTACAAACATTGGCAGATGTTTTTTTCAGGGGAAACATTGCGTATGTATCAAACTGCTGATTGCAGGATTTTCTTTTTATAAAAACAAGCAATAATGGAGGGGGTACCGGATGAATCGAAAATGGGTTGCCTTGTTAATGACCGCTTCGCTGCTGACCGGAGCAGGAGGCGCCTATGCAGGGCTGCAGGTATTGGAGCAAAAGGAAGAACCGTCACAATTAGAAGATTCGGTTTCTGCGAACAATAAATCGACTGACACTGCGGTGGAGACAACCGATCTTAAAAAAGTCGAGCAGGCTTATGAGCTAATTATAAGCCGCTATGTGGAAAAAGTAGAAGAGGAAGAGTTGGTGGAGGGTGCCATTCAGGGGATGCTCTCCGTTTTGGAAGATCCTTATTCTGTTTATATGGACAAAGAGACGGCACAGCAATTTACCCAAACCTTGGAGTCCTCGTTTGAAGGAATCGGAGCCGAAGTCGGGAACGTCGATGACAAAATTGTGATAATATCACCGTTTAAAAATTCTCCTGCCGAAAAGGCAGGTATCAAGCCAAATGATCAAATCTTAAAGGTGGACGGCAAAAGTGTCGAAAACCTTAACCTGCAAGAAGCCACATTGCAAATTCGAGGCAAAAAAGGCACGTATGTTACCTTGGAAATTGCCCGAGAGGGACTGAAAAAACCGCTGACTGTCAAAGTGAAAAGGGATGAGATTCCACTTGAGACGGTCCATTCCGACATCAAGAAACAAGACGGGAAAAAGGTGGGCTACATGGAAATTACCACCTTTTCAGAAAACACAGCTCAAGATTTTAAAAAGCAGCTTGACGAGTTGGAAAAGGATGATATCAAAGGACTGGTTATTGATGTCCGCGGGAACCCAGGAGGGCTGTTATCAAGTGTGGAAGAAATTGTGAAAGAGTTTGTCCCTAAAAATAAGCCATTTGTTCAAATTGAGCAGCGAAATGGAGATAAACAGCGTTATTTTTCAACCATAACCAAGAAAAAAGACTATCCGGTTGCTGTTTTGGTAAACAAAGGGAGTGCCTCAGCCTCAGAAATATTGGCAGGGGCCTTAAAAGAAGGGGCGGATTATCCGCTAGTGGGTGAGACAACATTTGGCAAAGGAACCGTTCAGCAGGCGGTGCCAATGGGAGATGGCAGCAATATCAAGCTTACTTTGTTTAAGTGGCTGACACCAGATGGAAATTGGATTCACAAAAAGGGCATTCAGCCGGATGTGCCAGTTGAGCAGCCAGCCATTTTTGCAACGCACCCGGTTCAGGTGGAAGAGACGCTGTCAGAGGATATGAATAATGAGCAGGTTCAAAACGCCCAGGAAATTTTAGCCGGACTGGGCTATGCCCCGGGACGGAAAGATGGTTACTTTAGCGAACAAACAGAGATTGCTGTAAAAGGATTCCAGCAGGAAAATGACCTGCCTGTAACTGGGAAAATTGATGCTAAGACTGCCGCTAAACTGGAAGAGGAAGCCATCAAAGAAATGAAAAAAGAAAAAAATGACCTTCAACTGCAGACGGCGCTTCGGCTTGTTTTAGAATAATCTTGGAGATTGGAAGAAACAGTGAACCTTGATTGACGGGTTCACTGTTTTATTTTTAAAAGATTTTTACGAAAACACTGCTTTTCTAGAATCTAGCAATATTTTTTATTACTGCAATTTGGTAAAATATTATTTAAGAGACTTTTTAATATGAGTGACGAATTTTTTATAGAGGCAGGTGGCAGGAAGTGGTGCAACTATGGCTTGTGGAGTTTCTGAAGGGGACAGGCAAGTTATTTCTTCATCCTGTTTTTTACTATCTCGTTTTCCTCGCCGGCATTTTAGGAGTTAGAAGGGTAAAACGTGAGCGGAAAAATTTCCATATTCGCGCAGAGGATGCGTATTTTGAACTTAGGCAGCTGTTTCCTAAGGGAGTTTTGATCGGACTGGTGTTATCGGCAGCAACGATTTGTGCAGGTATAGCGGTTCCTTTTGCTGCGCTTGTGTTAATCGCAGGGTTCACCTTTTTATGGTCACTGACCACCAATGTCCGCTGGATTTCTCCTGCCTATACAATGGGGGCTGCATTTTTTGCCATAATTCTGATGGCTGAAAAAGGCTGGTCGATACCGCTGTTTTCCGAAGCCTTTCAATCCATCGGCGACAAAGTCTATCCTTCGATTGTGGTGGTACTTGGTCTTCTTTTAATAGCGGAAGGGATTCTGATTGATAAAAATGGACCCAAAGGGACATCTCCTAAACTGGCAAAAAGTAAACGGGGGCAAACCATTGGTGTGCATGAAGTCAAGCGGGTTTGGATGGTGCCGTTGTTTTTGCTGGTCCCCGGGGATGCGCTTCATTTGCCATTTGAGTGGTGGCCGGTATTTCATTTAGGAGCGAAAGAGTATTCGCTGATTTTTGTGCCGTTTGCCATCGGTTTTTATCAGCAAATAAAGGGGATGCTTCCTAGATTGGCAGTTAAGCAGTTAGGACGTCAGGTTATGGTGTTTGGTCTGGTCATCACTATAGTTGCTGGCGCAGGTTATTGGTATCCGCTTGTGTCGATTATCGCTGCGGCACTTGCGGTAATTGGCCGTGAATTGATCTCCTTGTTTGCACTTCTTAAGGACGAGGGAAGACCGGTTTATTTTTCAAGGAAAAATCACGGTTTGATGATTATTGGGGTGATTCCCGATTCACCGGCGTGTAAAATGGGTCTTCAGGTTGGTGAAATTATTGCAAAGGCCAACGGTGTAATAGTCCGTGATGAAACGTTGTTTTACGAAGCTTTGCAGAAAAATCGGGCGCATTGCAAGCTGGAGGTCCTTGATACAAACGGTGAAATCCGTTTTGTCCAACGTGCGTTATTCGAAGGAGACCATCATGAACTAGGCATCTTATTTGTCCAGGAAGGGCAGAAGTATGATAAGAAAACAGGATAAGATTTATTTTTTATGGATTCCCTTCAAAAAAGGAGGCTGCAAAGTATAGCAGCCTCCTTTTCATATGTATCATGTCCGTTCACCAGCAATTTTGGATAATTTTCGTACCTAAAAGCATTTTATTTTACAATCCTTTTATACCGTTTATAATACCTGTATGGGTATAATCCTTGCGGGGCAAGATGACGGGTAAAGTGTTACTCGTATTTGGAATGTCAGGTGGAGCAGCAGCTATAGAAACGAATGGATAGGTGACTCATTCATGGACTACAATGATCAAGTCAAAAATAGAGTAAAACGCATTGAGGGGCAGGTAAGAGGAATTTTAAAAATGATGGAAGAGGACAAAGACTGCAAGGCGTCCAAAAAGCGGAGAGTCAAGGTGAAAATATGGAAGATCTAGTAAAAGAGGCAGTCAATCTCCTTGTAAAGAGCCGTTGAGGAAAGGTGAAGCACTGTCATTTATTTTAAACAGGCTAATACCTATTAGGGTAATTGATTTTACGATGGAATGCCCCTTTGGAAAAAGGGAATATATAAAGAGATTAAGGAGGAAAAAAGATGAAACAGCTAACTGCAAAAGAAGTAGAAGCACTATTAAATGCCGGCAAGAAATTAAACATGATCGATGTACGTGAGGTAAAGGAGGTAAAGGCTGGCAAGATACCTGGTGCCATCAATATCCCTTTAGGATTACTTGAATTCCGTATGCATGAATTAGATAAATCTAAGGAGTATATCATGATTTGCCAATCAGGAGGCAGAAGCGGCCGCGCATCTCAATTCCTTGAAAGCTATGGATTCAATGTTATCAACATGACTGGCGGAATGTCAGCTTGGGAAGGTAAGGTTGAATAAAGGAACTCGTAAACAAATGTAAAGCTCGACATATAGTCGAGCCTTATTTAATGATATACGGTTTATAAGATGACAAAGATCGTAAATAAAATGGCCAGGATAATTCGATAGTAGGCAAAAATTGTCAGGCCAATTTTTTCTATTAGTTTAAGAAAACCAACCGCTACTAACATTGCCACAACAAAAGCTGTAATAAACCCGATCGCAAACATCGGAATATCAGATGCATGCAAGAAATCCAAGCTCTTAATAAAGTCCAGCCCAGTTGCCCCTACCATGATCGGCAGTGCTACTAAAAATGAGAATTCAGCTGCAGTCTTATGGTTGGCTCCTGCAATTAACCCCCCAGAAATTGTAGAACCCGCACGAGAGAAACCAGGGATAACAGCCAAGCATTGAAAAATTCCGATCGTTAAAGCTTGTTTGTAGCTTAGTTCATCCACTGTGCCAGCCGAGAACTTTGGATGCCGCTTTTCGGCAAAAATCATCAAAATGGCCCCGGCAACAAGACTTCCTACGACAACCTTGGGCGAGAAAAGCTGAGTTTTGATAAAATCATGCAATAATAATCCAACTAAAGCAGCTGGTATTACTCCCAAAATAATGTGGATCACATCTAATTTCTTTTCAGGCTTTCCGATCGTACTAAAATTTAAAAGAGAAAGGTATCTTCTCCAGTACAATACTAGAATAGCCAGCATCGACCCCAATTGGATGATAACCTCAAAGGTGTTTGCCTTTTGCCCTTGGAAGCCCAACAAACTACCGACTAATATCAAGTGTCCAGTAGATGATACAGGCAAAAATTCTGTTAAGCCTTCTACGATTCCTAATATTAAAGCAATGATATTCTCGGACATTATTTTTCTTTCCTCCGTTGTTACTTTTTTCTCTTAATAATATTAAATACCCTTAAAATAGTAACACAAAAACTTGTATAAGTAACGGGGAAAGGTAATAGTTCCAATTATTGGGGATGCCGGTTATCTGCTCTATTTTTTAAACCTCTATATTGGGCTGTTGTTAATTCTTGTATATATTCCTGCAGTTCGGGCATTTCCGCTTCTCTGGCTAATTGGATCGATAAATCAATGTCATATGGAACGCGTACAAGCTGTATCGAAAAAACTCCATTTTCTTGTTGCCCGTATTCTCCTTCCAGTATGGCGTAGGAGGCTTGAGTGAGATCAAGCGGATTTCCGACGCTGCCTGCGTTGCACAAGGTTTTCCCTTTTATATGCTGCTGGAAGGCATCATGAATATCTCCATAACAAACCACATCTGCTTCCCTATTCTCAGAGATATTTTGTGTGAGTTCCGTGTTTTCAAACATGCTCAATCGACGTTCGAGAGGGTCCCCAGGACGGATTCTTTCATACTCGCTTCGGGGGGAAGCATGGAACATTCTGACAAGCTTTCCGCTCATCATAAACTCCACTGAAAATGGCAGTTCTTTTAAATAATTCATTTGTTCTTTTGTTACTTGGTTTTGGTGCCATTTGATAACGGCGGATTCCTGCGGCTTAGGGAAAAAATCATCCCAATTGCCTCTAACAACACTTTCACAATGCTTTTCAATCATTTTGATGGCCATGCTTGATTGCGGCCCCTTGCCAACTATATCACCAAGGCAAATAATTCTCCTTATGTTTTTGGAATTTATATCCGCTAGCACGGATTCCAGTGCAGGGATATTTCCATGAATGTCAGAAATAACAGCGATTTTTTCCATAGTATAAAAAACTCCCTAATGTATTTGAAAATTAGTTCTCTATTTGTCTTCCAAATCCCTTTATTCCTTCAAAAATGTCTGTCACGATGACCGTTTCTGTCTGAGGGATGTGGAACATAATCGAAAGAATGTCGGAATTTGTCGAAAAACAATTGAAGATTGAATACGTTTACTACTGTTATTATTTAATTTATTATAACTATTATAAATATTTGTTTTCTTATGACTAATTTGAAAAGGGGTATATCTTAAGACAGGGGGCAGAAAGATGAACCAGATAGGGAGAAACAACAATATTAGGGAGAGCAAGGGGAACGAAGCCATTCCAAAAATGGTTCGATTAACCATTGAAATTCCAGAAAATATAAGAGATGATTTTCGGGATGCGGTGGAGAGAAATGGAAAGTGCATGAAAGAAGTACTTAGGCTTTATATGCAAAAATACATATGGAAACAAAGTGAATTGCAAAGAAATAGACAAAAACGCCGTCAAGACATTGGATAATGACGATGCATCACAAAACAAGCGGTTCCCTAGAGGGAGCCGCTTAATTTTTTGAGGAATCTGGATGGATCCATATATCCTTAAAGTCAACGCTGGCCCGGGAATTTAGTTTCACTCCGCGGATGGACGGATGAAAATTTGTATGACTATCTTTATGAACCAAAAAGGAGACAAGTATCTCAGTCTTCAATCGTTCTTCGACTTCATCAAATAGCAGATCTCTTGCTGTTTTTTCTTCTTCATTCAGAAGTTTTTCTATGATTTGATCAAGGATCCTCCGGTTTTCTTCATCAAGATGGACCCGCATAAAGCTATAGCCCGATTGATACAATTCTATTTTTGACAACTCGTCTTCTCCCCAAACGGCTTCAAATAAGATACAGTCAGCCTGCTGCATGATAGCAGGATCCAGCATATCCGTCCAACTATAGATGGATACAGTCAAATTAATTCCATATTCCATGGATTCCTGCTTGAGCCAGTTGGCATCTTGTTCATGGCGGTCATAGGTAAACAACCTAATAGGTTCACCAAGGTATCCAGAATGATGGATCCATTTGTTAATTTCATCTGGCGTGATCTCCTGTGTGTCCTGCGTTCGGGTCTTGCTGCGCTCGAATCCACTTGCTGGATAAACACGAGGATAGCCTAAATCACGGATCATTTTTCGGCGATTGATCAATTTGTCCAAAACCTGCCGGAAAAGTTTGTGGCAGAGGGGACTCTCTGGCTTGTTTAAGTTAAACGTTAACAGGGAGCATCCATCATAGGTATCTTCTAAAGCAGACCAATCAGGATTTTTGGTATAGGCTTGATTTTCACCGGTGTTGATAAAAATATTATTCGATAATGGAGAGCCTTCAGGAAAGAGTTTTGGGATATTCATAATCTCAATTCGGTCCATAAAGGCCCGGCCCTCAAAATGATAGGGATGTGCTTCTAAGATGCACTGGTCCAAGTGGCAGCTGACCACTTGGAACGGCCCGGTTCCTGTTGGCAGCATGGCATCATGATCAATACTCTCATCAAGGGGCACAATTGATAGTGCCGGGAACGAAAGGTACTGAAGGAATAAGGCATTCGGCTTGTTTAATTGAAATTGGATCGTATATCGATCGATCACCATTACTTGTTTGATAGTTGAAACCAGCCATGCCTGCGGATAGTCTGGTCTAGTTAGTCTTTTGATTGTGAATTCAACATCGGCTGCTTCGAACTCCTTGCCATGATGGAACAGGACACCCTTCTTAAGAAAAAAAGTCCAAACGGTCTTGTCCGCGTTTACCTCCCAGAAATGAGCCAATTTACCTGTTGCTTTCTGGGTGTTATGATCAAACGTCACTAAAGTATTGTAAATTTGTTTAACAAGATGGACGTCAAAATCATAGTAAGCAAGATCGGGTCTTAAGGTATTGATCGTTCGGAATACAGGGAGCCGAAGGATTTCTTTATAGCCAGTTGCATTGTCCTGTTTTTTATAGCCAAAATATTCCCCGAGCCAGTTCAACAAATGCAGCCGGAGTATCGGGGTCCCATGCTTGCTGATCAACTCAAAGGCATGGGAGATCGCGCCTCGCTGAATCAAGCGGATTCCTTCCTCGTACAGAATCTCCTCTTTTGACTTCAATAAAGTGAGGGTGGATTTTTTTCCACGGCCTCGTCCTGGTTCAAATCGGATCCATCCTTCATCAATCATTTTATTCAAAATGAATTTTACATTTCTGGGCGTGCAAAACAGCATGGAGGAGAGTTCTTCCACTGTGACCATGAAGGGGCTGCTGACCTTTTCTACTGGATAATGATTGCTGATTTGAATAAAATCTTCGACTAATTCCTTCATTGCATTACAGCCTCCCATGACGATTTTTCAAAAAAGATGAAATAAAACTCTTCCATCTTTCCATTTTTAGCAATCTCATTGTTTAGTAATCTGAAAAACAAAGGGGGTAGGAAAATGTCCTTGCCATTAACACAAACGAAACAGACCAGTATTTGGAAAAATAAATCGTTTGCCATTCTGGTTATTTCCACTTTTTTAATAAGTGTAGCAAATAAAATATATGAATTGCTACTGCCATTAATTATTTATGAATTAACCCATTCACCTGTTGCGGTTTCCTCGATGAGGACGGCCGAGCTCCTGCCTAATTTGCTTTTTGGCATTTTTATCGGGGTGATTGTGGACCGGGTTCAAAAGAGAAAATGGGCGATGTGGATGGTGGGGGGGCAGGCTCTCTTACTGCTAGCCATGGTGCAGCTGATTCGGCTGGATGTAGGTCTGCTGTTTCCTTATTATGTCATTGGTTTTTTATTAATGACCTTGAATTACGGCTATTTTAATGCCCAGGTAAGCCTAACCAAGTTGACGGTCCCAAGGGAGCAAATGACTTCGGCCAATGCGAAATTTTCCTTTATTGAAACGTTTGTCGGAGTGATGGGACCGGTGATCTCAGGTCTTATTCTATTGCTCCCATTTCTTTATGACGGGATCTTGATAACAGCTTTGGCCTATTTCCTGTGTTTCGTATTATTGACGCAGTTAACGTCTAGTCAGGAAAGTTTTGCTGATCGAAAAAAATCTACGTTTACGGAGGACTTTTTAGAGGGGTGGAAATCCTTCCGCGGAAATAAACCGCTTTGGTTAATGACTATTTTTATTGCGGTCATGAATTGCAGTATGACGGTTGTGAGTACGACTGCGGTTATCTATGCAAAGGAAGAATTGGCAATGACTTCAGCTGCGGTTGCCTCGATTATGGCTTTTGCGGGGATCGGCGGACTGGCAGGAAGTCTTATTGTGAATAAGCTGCGGCAGATCGTTGGTTTAGGGATTGTTTTTGGTACATCTTCACTTATTTTCGCGATTGCTTATATCGGGATGTTTTTTGCCCATGATGTGAAGCTTCTCGCAGTGTCGTTATTCTTGAGCGGATTTGCTTTGGCGCTGTATACGGTGAGTGCCTATACCTTTCGGCTGGAACAAACTCCGGCTGAATTGATTGGGAGAATCAGCGGAATTACTGGTACTTTGTTTCGTGTCGGCATGCCGTTGACCATGTATGTTTCCGGCTGGATGGTCCTATGGTGGGGTGCGGATTCTGTATTCCTTAGCTCGGCTTTCTTAAATATTGTTGTTTATCTCATCTTCGTTAGGACGATTCTTTGGCAAATAAAATAGGGTTTATGGCGCCAAAAAATCAGTAAACCCAAGGGATCTTGTCGCTTTTAAAGGGTCAAGGCGCCAAAAAAGCAGTGGCCCTAGTAAATTTTGTCGTCATGAAAGGGTCAAGGCGCCAAAAAAGCAGTGGCCCTAGTAAAATTTGTCGTCATGAAAGGGTCAAGGCGCCAAAAAACCGTTGGCCCAAGCAAAATTTGTCGTCATGAAAGGG